>DRHT01000015.1 GCA_011053055.1 Halopseudomonas sabulinigri
CTTTGATGTGCAGCTGCTCATTGCACTTGCCACGGCCGCACATGAGCACCCAGGGCGATTGCGCATGGGCGAAAAGCGACGCCTCACGGGATTTACCGCCGTTGCATTTGGGGCATACACCCTTGCGCAGCCAGTTCGTGCCTTTAGCTGGCACCAGCTTGTAATCGCGTTCAAGGTTTTTGAGTACTTCTTTGTGCAGGTCTGCAGGCATCTCTCTCACTGTGCTGGCTCCGCTTTCAGGCGGCGGCACAGTTGGCCCAGCTCAAGCATCTCGCTGGTTACGCGCAAGTTGCCACCGGCACCTACACCCAGCAGATAACCGTCGGCGCGCGAGGCATACCAATAGAGCATGGTGCGATCCTGCTTTGCGGCTTCGGTCAGCATGTGCTGCAGCCAGTCCTGCAGCATGGGGTGCTTGCCAGCGGCGTGCTGTAAGGCGGGCAGGGTGCTCAGGTGCTCGCTGAGGGTGATGCCACAGCAACGCGGCTGAGGTTTGGGTGTGGCTTGGTGCGTCTGGTTTTGCATGTGGTTCACCGTGCTCTGGGTGCAGCTCCCCCCTACCCACGTAAAGCGGGCAAGGGCTGGGTTGTTTGGGGGTCAGTTGACGGCGGTTAGCCGTTTACGCCGGGGTGTAGCAATCAGGTAACGGGCAATCAGCTCTGCCGGCACGGCGTGGGTTAAACCCGTGCGGGTGTCTACCAGCGCAACTGTGTGCGGGCTGGTGCTTTCGAGATCAACGCGGTACGGCTGCTCTGCACTGTGCAATTCGCCATAGGCGCGCAGCACTAGCTTTTCAGCTAGTGGGCGGCCAACGCCGAGCGCGCATTCCAGGTGGTCAGCAGCGCGGTTAATCAGTGCCTGACTCGACCCCAAGTGCTCTGCCTGGTGGCGCTGCATGTAGGCCAGCGCTGCGCTCTGCATGTCGTCCTGGTAATCCTGCGGTATGGCGTTCATGCGTTGGCCTCCTGGTCGAGCTGCTCAAGAAATGTGAGTTGATCTGTGTTGGCGCTGGGCGCCATATCCTGCATGGCTTGTAACCGCTGCTTGGTGGGCGAGAGCGGCAGCTCTACCTTTGGCGCCGGAAGCCCCGACGGCGAAAGCGTGTACTGCCACTCCAGCGCCCCTACGTAGCTCGCTCCGCAGACCATGTTGCTGCACCGCGCATACATGGTCTGGAAGATCGGGGTTTGCTTTTCGCTCTTGCGGATGAACATAGGCTCACCGCATGCAGGGCAAAGGCAGCGGTAGCCGCCGTGGTTTGGGGCTGTCATGGCACCTCCGGGAATAACTCTCCGGTGGCGCTTTGGCCGCTGCGCCCGATCTGCTCCAGTGCTGGCACCGGTATGGCTAGCAAGTGGCAGTGCTGCACCAGCTGAGCGTGCAAGGTTTGGCGCACTGCCGGGATGGTCTCGCTCTTGAGTAACGCCAGCAGGCGGGGCACTTGCTTGTGAATGGTGAGCTGTTGTGAAACGGACAGGTAAGACGCCCCCCGGCTTTCGCGTGCTTCGCGCTCCATGCTGATGAAGTAACGGCGAACCTGACGGCCCTGTTCGTTGTTTTCGACCATGGCGAGTTCTTTGGCCATATCGAGCGTCAAGTGGTACTCAACGGAAGGCCTGCCACCCTCACTTTTACTCAAAACTGAGTAAAAGTCCTCGTCTTCGATGAATCCATATTGCTCGATTCGGCGGCTGACCCAGTCATTAAAACGGGTGCTAACGGCAAGGTGCTGGTGCAGATCCTGAGCGTTACATAGGTGTTGCTGACGGCCATCAAGCTCACCATTGAAAACAGGAATCAGAGCGGTAGTTGTATTCACGGGTTAATCCTCTTTACGGGTGTGCAAGTTGATGGTGGCCAGTACTTGGCCGTGGCGCTCTGACAGGTGCTTGGCGTGCAGGGCGAGTATTTCTAGCTTTTCGCGTTCAGATATCTCGCCGTCTTCCAGTGCTTTGGCGATGTACTGATCGACTTTGCCGCTGCGGCTGGAGGTGCGCAGGCTGCGTTGATGTAGGTCGATGTTGTCCAAGAGTTCGGCGGCGGGCATGTGCACGAAGTAGCCGCTGAATTGCTGGCAGATGTAGTCCACCAGAAAGGTGGTATTGGTCACGGCCTCCATCGCTGCCACCTGTGAATCATCCAGCGGCCGGTGCCCGTTGTTTTCGTAGGCGTGGTTATCAAACTGCTTGAGCGAGAGCCCCAGCAAACCCGCAGCGCCCTCACGGCCGCCGGGGTAAGCACGGATGATGGCGCTTACTACTTGGCGTCGAGTTTCAAGAATTACGCGGCTCATCTTCTGTTATCCCTCTTCGGCAGCCAGTAGTAACGTGTGTTAAGCGCTGGCACGGCTGGCCATGCCTTGCACGATCAGCACACGCGCCATGGCCGCCAGGGAGCGCATTTCTGCGTCTGCGAGGCTGGTGAGCTGTGCGCGCTCTTCGGCGGTGAGGTGGGTCATCAACGGTTTGCTGCACCCGCGTGGGGAGGGAGAGCGCAAAGCGGTGGCGTTTTGGTTGGCCATGTCTTAGGATTCCTTGCAATGTGTAAGATGTTTGGAGCTTGGGCGGCTCCCTTCAGGAGAAGGACATTTATGTCCTTCCGTGCAACTCTGTAAGACGAATATAGGACATATATGACCATTGCGCAACAGGAAAAAGACTTTTCTGTCTGTTCGCGCTTGCGTGAAGAAAGGAAGGCTCTTGGGCTCGACCAGCAGGACATCGCTCACGCCCTGGGCGTGAATCTCAAAACGGTGGGGCGCTGGGAGAAGGTCATTGCAATTCCAAGCGATAAGCTCGCTGGGCTCGCATCTCTTGGATTTGATGTGATGTACGTACTGACAGGGCAACGGATGCCGAGACCAGTGGAGGGACTCAGTGAACGGGAATCAGTGGTACTGGATAACTATCGGTCCCTCCCTGAGGAGGATCGGGTGTCGGTGCAGCGCCTGACCAATGCGCTTGCGGAATCGGCAGCGCGGCATTCGGTAGATAGTAAGAAATCTGGCTGAGCATAAGCCCAGCTGACCAATGTCTTAAAGGGAGTGGTAAATGGCTAAGGAATCAAAACACGTCGTTAACTTTAAAACGCGGCACGCTGAGCCAGGCGAAGAGATTGTTGCTACTGCGGAAGGTTACATCGGCAAGGCAATGGGCTCTGGTAAAGATGCTCAGCAAAACGGCTGCATGATTGTTACGCAGCAACGCGCCGTGTTTTATCGCAAGGGCATGCTGGGGGAGGTACTAGAAACAATGCCGCTCAAGAGCATTACTTCAGTAGAGCGTAAGTCAATATTAGGCCATCGCGTACTCAGGTTGCACACAAGCCATGATCATCTTGAATTCAAGACGTTTGATAAACAGGGTGAGGCGGCGCTGGCCATTGCTATCAATGCCGGCAGGGAATCTCAGAGCCCAGCGCCGGACAGTTCAGCGGTGCCACTCCCGTTAACTTTAGATCCCGCAGAGAGGCTGACTAAGTTAGCCAGCCTCAAGGAAGCAGGGCTTCTGACAGAAGAAGAGTTCGCCACCAAGCGCGCCGAGCTAATCGCGCAACTCTAAGCAAAGGATTGCCCCATGACGCGCCACATTTTTTTAAGCGTGCTTGTTCTTGCCTGCTATGCCACCACGATTTCAGCCCAAACCAATGCAGACGTAACTGAGCATTGCGCAGTGGAGTGGGGTTCTGATCGAGAGATGTACGATTATTGCGTCGGTGAGCAGAGCAGCGCCCTGCGGACTTTACAGGCGCATAGCGGTGCAATCCGGGAGCGCTGTGCAGATGACTGGGGCATCGATTTTGAAATGACCCTGCATTGCGTTAAAGAGCAGACTGCAGCTCAGAACCGTGTGGCTTCAGGGCCAAGTGACGCCATAGCGGGCTACTGCGCTAATGAATGGCGCGACGACTACGAAATGCGCGATCACTGCCAGAAAGAGATGCGTGCAGCAAAAAGCCGTGTTGAGCAGTACTCAGGCGCGCTCCGAAATCAGTGTGAGCGGCAATGGGGCATGGAGTACGACATGGTTGAACATTGTATTGAAGAGGGCGGTTAAGCCGCAGTCAGGCAGCAACGGCCTGGAATTCATGAAAGCGGTGGAGCCCAGGAAGGCTGGGGTGCCGATTTCGATTGTGGGTGAGGAACATTGGCAGGCTGCTTTATTTTCAACAACGAACAACTCTAAGAATTAGGCGAATGCATGACTACTAAGCATTACACCATTAGGTATTACCGCATTCAGGCACACCGTGATGGAAAAGAGTATGACCTCTCGTTGCTGTTTGATGGGATTGTGCAAAAAAGCATCATTACCCGCGCCCTCTCTCTTTTAGATCAAGGCTCTGATTATCAGTTACGTGGTGTCAGTTTGAAGGATGGAAAATATTCAGGACATTTGGTTCGATTTCGCGACGATCGCCCTATAGCGGGGTCTAGGAACCATGATGAAGAAAAGCCTGTTGAATTGGCGGAAGGCGAAGAGGTAATCGATAAAAACCACTTTGCGTTTTACAAGAAAGGCTCGGCGTTTGTTCTTGCTTATCAGTCAACGATGGAGGGTGGTTCGGCTCAAGCATTGGGCCGCTATTTAGCCGGTATTGCGGATAGACAAACGACTATCATGGTTGCTGATCTTGTCACCGAAGAGACATTAGACGCTTTGCTGCAGGGAAAGCGGGTTCAATACGTTGAATTCAAAGTGGCAAAGCCAACTGCCAAAAAGTACATGCCGGATCCTGAAGATACCTGGACCCAGCAAGCTATCGAATTTATGGATAATTCAGGAGCAACCAGATTTCAGGCAAAAGTCGTGACCTACTCACCGAAGAAAGGGTTGTTGACTGATATTGTGCCTAAACTTCGTCTGTTGGCTGAATCGAAGCAAACCAAAAAGCTGAAAATTAAGGTCTCAGATCAAAGCGATCCAATAGACCTTTTCGCTGATCGTATTAAAGACAAAATCAGTGTAGAGATGGACAATGGAGTAATCAGCAGCGCGGTAGTACACGACGAAATATGGAGATCCACGCTGCGAATGGATATAAAGCTTTCCAAATTTTTGGATGAATAACCATGAAATATTGGACGTTTCTGAGCTGTTTGCTGGCCGTAGCCCTCGCGTGGCTGGTGCACACGAGCAACACCATTCCCACCCTGGGCGATGATATCCACAATGTTATAAGCCTGTTTGCTCAGATATCCGCAACCATGCTCGGATTTCTGATTGCAGCGCTTTCGATATTGGCATCCATATCGGGCCACAGACTGTTAAGGAATATGCAGAGAACAGGGCACTACAGGGTGCTATTGCGTAGATTTTTCATAAACTCAGCGGCATTTGCGGCTGCAATGGTCGCAGCACTTGTGTCTGCAGTGCTGAGAGACTCAACGCCAATACTCACCTACGGTGCGTTCTTTTTCTTCGTTTTCGCCACATTGCTGTTAGTCGATATCGGATACCGCCTGTGGTTAGTAATGCACAACTTAACCCCCTCAGAGCCCTGAGTCTTTTAATCGCTCAAATTCCCGCTTCACTGCCCGCTCCGCATTGGCCTTGCTCACATACAAGTGAGTAAGGCGCAGCGGGCTGGTTTGATCCCCTTCGATCACTTTCTTCTGGGTGCCGTCTTTATCCCGGTACCAGGCCATTACGCCGGTGTATTCGGTTTCTACCAGCGCTGCTAAATCTTCATCCTCAGCGAGCTGGTTTTCCAGCTCCAGGGCGACCGTGTAGCCGCTGTCATTCAGGTTGTGCATCACGCGGCTGCAGAGCCACACCACGTCTGTGATTGGCTGTTTGATGCCGCTGAGGCTGTAGGTCATTTCCGGGATTAGATCGGCGCGGCCACGGGCGAGGGTGTAGCTGAGGGTGGATACGCCTCGTTGCAGCCGCTGCCATTCGCTGCGCACGGCTTGCAGGGCGCTGGCTTGGTCTGCGTACACGTGGCGTAATGTTTTGATGTTGTCGTCTGTGCCGATGAGGGCTTCTAGACGCTCTGCGCTGTTGGGATCGTAGTAGTGGGCGCGCACGCCGGTGTAGGCGTCGCGGTCTGCCTGCAGAAAGCGATGGCTGTCGCCATCTGCGCGGGTGTAACGGATGTGGGGCAGGTTGACGCCACTGGCGGTTTTGCTGGCCCCCACGGGCATCAGCAGCAGGTGGCCGGCTTTGACGGTCGTTATCGCGTCATGATCTTGCGCAAGGCGGGTGAGCAGGTTGGCGTCTGATTCGTCGGCTTGGTCTAGGTGCGGTACCGGGATAGCACCTAGCACCAGGTCAATCACCGGTTTGAGGCTGTAGGCTTTGGCGATGGTGGTGATGATGTCTGCCAGGGTGATGCTGTGCCAGCTGCGCTCGCGCTTGCGTGTGAGGCCGGCGAGCAGATCGGCACTGCGAGCGCGGATGCTGAGCACGTCGGGCGCGCCGCTGTGCTCGGTTTCATCCACGGTATAGCTGCCTTTGTATACCAGGCCGGTATCGGTCCAGCCGAGCCAGAGCTGCACCTCGGCGCCGCGTGGGGGAATGCTGAGCAGGCCGTCGTGATCGGTGAGGCTGATGCTGAGTTGGTCGGCCTCTAAACCCCGGTTGTCAGTAAGTGCCAGGCTGACCAGGCGGTTGTTGATCTTGGGGGTGATGTCTTGCCCGTTCACCACCAGGCGATACGCGGGGGTAGGGTGGCGGGTGATCATCGCAATATGTCGCCGATGGTGCTGAGGATGTCTCCAAGCAGCTCGATTTGGCTGTCGTCTACGCGCTGCAGGGTGAGGTTGAACTCAATTCGGCGTGGGGCCCCATCTCTAAAAAACAGCGTGTCGGTTTCGCTGATGCTCTCGATGATCCACAGCCCGTAGATGCGCCCGGTGCCCTCTACCAAGGGCCATGCTTTGCCGGTGTCTGCCATTAGGCGCAGGGCTTCAAGCGACACGCGCTCGCCGGTGAGCTCCGGCATGATGAGGCCGCTGAGGGTGATGGTGTCTTCGCCTTTGCCCACAAACTGGCGTGCGGGCAATGCGCCGACGCGCGAACTACTAGGGTGCCGCCAGCTGGTTTGGCGCTGCAGCTGTTGGTAGGCGGCGGTGCTCAGGCTGAATACATACAGCCCCAGGGCCATCATCATCTTGGGTTACTCCTGGTCATACAGGGCGCCACGTGCGCCGGCGGCGCTCTCACGCTCGCGCCGGTCGAGCTCGGCGGCTACGGCGCGAGCGATAGCGTGCGGATCCATACCGGGTGCGGCGTGAATGTTGATCTCGTAACGTCCGCCGGCGGGGTTGCTGGCGGCTGCGTTGCGGGCCGCTAACGGGCGGCGGCTGTCAAAGCTGATCCCACTGGTGGCGTTGGCCATGCGCTGCGATACGCCCGCCACGGCCGCCAGCGGCTCGCCCTGCTGGCGTTGGATGCCTTGGGCCAAGCCCTGCATGGTGAAGCCGCCCAGCTCGGCGAATACACGGCTTGGTGAGCGGATGCCGAGCTTTTCTTTGAACCAGCTAACCGTGGCATTGCCTGCACCGGTAATGGCACCTTTTACCGCACCCAGACTATTTTTTATGCCGGTGACCAGGCCCTGCATGAGCATGGATCCAAAGTCAGTGAATTTACTTGGCAGGTCTACACCAAACCAGCTCATAACAGCGGCGAAGGCTTTGTAAAACAGGCCCAGCGGGGACCAGTTGAGGATGAACTTTCCAACGGTGGCCAGCACGGCGGGAATGCTGCCGCCGAGATCCTGCCAGAGAGCTTTGGCTCCGCCGATGACGCCATCCCAGTTTTTGTACAGCAGCCAGCCGGCAGCGATCAGCAGCGTGATGGCCAGTCCAATAGGGTTGAGCAGCAGCAGGCGGCCCAGCCACATGAACGCGGTGCCGACCGCTTTGAGGATAGGTAGTAGTGCGAGGGCACGTATGCCAAACATGGCGACGCCCAGCCGGATCATGGCGAAGGGGCCGAGGATCGAGGCTAGGGTCACGGTAAGTACGCCGAATACTGTGATCAGCATTGCGAAGCCTGCGGCTGTTTTAAAGATGGTGGCGGTTAGCTCGGGGTTTTCCTTGATCCAGTTGGTGACGCCCCTTAGCAATGCCGTCCAGCTCTGAACCCACTCACGCAACGGACCATCGTTCTGATCCTGGATGGTGATACCGACATCTTCCCAGGCGCTGCGGAAACCTTTGAGATCGCCGCCGAGATTGTCGGCGAGAATGTCAGCCATGCGCTGGTTCTCGCCCTGCAGGTTCATCAGCTCGTTGAGGAAATCATCGAGCGCACCTCCAGCCATCTGACTCACAAGCTCTGCACTGCCTGAACCCGCTTCGGTACCGAATATGGCCGTAAGAAGGGCTTGGCGCTTTACGTTGCCCATGTCGCGTGTAGCGTTGTTGATGTCGCGGAGGATATCGGGAATATCGCGCATGCCCCCCTGTGCGTTAGCTACCTGCAGCTCCAGCTCTTCCATCGCTTCGCGACCAGCTTTTGCGGGCGCAGTAAGACGGTTAACCAATGCGCGGGTTGTGGTGCCGCCTTGGCTGCCCTGAATACCAATGTTGCCGAGCAGTCCGGCCATGGTTGCAGCCTGCTCGAGCGTGAGGCCAAGGTCTGATTTGCCGCCCAGGTACTTCATGGTATCGCCTAGCATTTCTAAATCGACGTTCGCCCTTGCTGCGGTGCCGGAAAGCACGTCTGCGACGCGGGTGATGTTGCCTTCGACTGACGGATCAATCTTAAACGCGCTGCTGATGTTTGAGGCGATGTCGGCTGTGCGTGCCAGATCCGCGTTGTTGGCGAGGGCTAGACTCAGGACATCTTTCATAGAAGTGCGGATGGCCTCGGGCGTAAAGCCTGCCCGTGCCAAGAACGTCTGCCCGGCGCCTACCTCTGTGGCGCTGAACGCGGTGGAACCACCCAGTTGGCGGGCCTGATCGCGCAGCATCTGGAAATCCTGGCTTTCACGCTCCAGCCGCGTAATAGCCTGGAGCTCGCTCATCTGAGCGCCGAAGTCGATGCCTGGGGTAATGATCCGAGCGCCCGCGTACAGCATGGCGCTGCCGGTAGCCAAGCCAGCTGCACCGGTACCGGCCATGGCGCCGGTCATTTGCTGTGTGCGTTGGTATTGGCGTTTAGCCGCGGCTAAGCGTTTTTGCTGCGCAGTAACGGCCCTGAGCCGCCGCTCTTGCTCCTGCAGCTGGTTGTTGGTGCTGTTGATGCGTTGGCGCAGCGTGCGCTCATGCTCGCCAAGGTTGCGAGTGCTGATGCCGGCGTTGTTGAGCCTACCGCGCAAACCTTGCAGCTCACGTTGTTGCTCCTGGTGCTTTTGCTTGAGTGCGTGAGCTTCACGCACCGCACGCCTAAAATCGTTGGTGAGCGCCTTGGTGGGGTTGCTGGTTTGCGCCATTTGGCGCGACAGCTCGCGCACGCGGTCACGATTGGCGCTGATGGCCTGGGTGGTTTGCTTGGTGGCGTTGTTAAGCGTTCGCCAGCCGCTGATATCAGACTGTTGGCGCTCCAGCTGCTTGAGTTGATCACGGGTTGCTTTGAGTTCGCGCCCCAGGCCTACGCTGCCCTTGGTGATGGCGCGGATGGGCTTTGTGGCCCGATCCAGCATCCCTAGTACTACCTCAAGTTTCAGATTTTGCGCCATGCACCTGGTTCCATTGCTTGATCGCGCGGGTGCGCCATTCCATCAGCTCTGGTAAGCCGAGGCGGTCCATCTCGCTCGGCCCCCAGTGATACACCAGGGCGATATCGCCCATGGCGTCCTCTACGCTTCGAGGGAGTTCTGTTTCATTTTCTTGGTCAACAAAAAACTGGCAACGGCTACCCCGCATTGCATCAGGTCTGCTGGGTCCAGGTTGCCGACCTCGGCGTCGGTGAGGCTGGGGTTGCTGATGCGCGGCAGCACTTTGCGCAGGGCGAGCACGTCCATCTGGGCGAGATCCATCAGGCTTACGCCGCGCAGCTCGCCGGAAACGGGCTTGCGCAGGGTGACGCTGCTGATCTCGGTATTACCGCGCTTGATGGGCTCGTCCAGCTCGATGACGTTGGTGTTGTCGTCAGCCTGGGTGGTGTTCGTTGCGGCTTTCTCTGCCGCTTTTTCTGTTTCTGGGGTTGCCATGGTGGGTTCCTTTTTTGGTGGCCCCGGCATACGCGCCGGGGGTGTGAAATTGTCGAGCAATTACAGGCCTACGGCTTTGCGCTGCGCGGCGAGAATGTCTACCCCGTCGACGATCTCGATCATGTTGAGGATGTCGATCTCGACCAGCACTTCGCCGTCTACGGTCAGCTTGTAGTAGGTGCAGGTGGTGGTGATTTCGTGCTCAGTGTCGGCACCGGGCTCGCTGTCACCAAAGTTGATCTCTTCGTGGCGGCCACGCATGACCACTTCGACGGCGCTTACGTCGCCTGTGTCGTCACGCTGTACGGCCCCAGCAAAGCGCAGGGCAACGGCGCTGGCACTGGTGGCGCCCCATTGGCGGATGGCGAGCAGATCCCAGCCGCCGAGCTTCCAGCTGACGGCAATGCCGTCGTCTGATAGGCCCATATCGACCTTGACCGGGCCGTTCATTCCGCCGCCCCGGTAGCCTTCCATCTTGCGGCTCAGTGCCGGCAGGGTCATGGCTTTGGCGATGCCCTGGTAGCTACCGCCATCGTTGAAGACGTTCATGTTTTTGAGTTTGCGCGGCATTGCCATGGCGGTGCTCTCCGTGAGTGTTAGCCAGTGGCCCCGGTGCTACCGGGGCGAGTGATCAGGCGTTGATGCGGCTGGCGAAGTCGGCCAGGTAGCGGTCGGTGATGCGCTGGCGCAGGGTGAGATCCTCAAGCGGCGGCACGGGGGTGTAGTCGTAATCGATGAACAGCTGGCCGTTATTGAGCGTGTTGGCGCTGTTGGCGGCTTCGTCGTACCAGGCGTTGGCGTCGATGATGTAACCGCCGGCTTTCATCTCGCGGAACTTGGCGTTGATGCCTTCCAAGATGTCGCGGATCAGGCTGGGGTGCATGGGCTTATCGACCGCCCACATGTGCGCCTCGGCGATAGTGTCGGCGAGTACCTGTGCGGTGCGGGTGGCGGACTCAAACGCGAAAAGGGGGTCATCGCTGCAGGTGCGTGAGCCCCAGAACCGGAAGCCATCAGCGCGTACCAGGGTGGTGATGTCTGCGGCGTTGAGGTAGCCAGCATCGGTAGCGGGGTTTTGCAGATCCCAGTACACATCGCGGCTGATGCCGGTTACGCCGTTGACGCCCACGTTGGAGAGGGTTTTGTGCCAGCCGGTTTGTTGATCGATCTTTGCGCGCAGGCCGAGCGCACGCGCTACGGCTGAGGCCTCGGCGTTTCCGCCGGCGACGGTATCCCAGCTCAGAAAGTCTGGCCAGATGAGCATGAGCTCGCGAGCGCTGAAGTTTTCGCGGTAGGCGAGGGCTTCTTCTTTGGTGGCGCAATCCCAGCAGCTGGCGTAGGCCATGGCGCGCAGCTTTTGCGCGATGCTGACCATCTCGGTGGCCACGGGCAGGGAATCAAGCCCAGGCACGCCGATGATGCGCGGTGTAACGCCCAGTTGCGCCTTGGCTGCGAGCAACGCTTTGAGGCCGGTGAACTGACCGCCAGCGTTAACGCCGCCAATAATGTTAGTGGTAGTTGCGGCTTCGTCTTCACCCTCGGCTACGCGCACGACGACGGTAAAGGGGCTGGCGTTGTCGGCGATGGCGTCCAGGCTCTTGGCGAGCGTGCCCTCGGTACCGGCACTGCCGATGGCGGTGAGCACATCAGTGAGCAACACGGGTGTGTTGAGCGGGAATACGGCCGCGTCTGCATCCTCTGCAGTGCAAACCATACCGATGACGGCGGTGCTAATAGTGCGGATGGGGCGCGTGCCCTCGTTGATCTCTACGACGCGCACGCCGTGATGATAATCGCCTGGCATGGTTGGCTCCTGCAGTGCGTTGACCTGTGAGCCTTGAGGTTGACGCGCGTGCGAGAGGGGAGCCAGTAGGTGACGGTGATGCGGGGGGCGTTACACGGGCAGAGCTAGCGCAGCGGGGTGTTGGGGATGGCGTTCAATGCTTGGATACGTTTTTCGATACGGTCCAGCACCAGGGCCAGGCTGTGATCGGCAGGGTCTGCGTTCTCATCGGCGGGCAGTAGTACGCCCGTTTCCCGTATGTAGTTTGCGATAGCGCGCAGCTCTTCGATTGCGTCGCCGCCCTCGGTTGACTGCTCGGCACTTTCCAAAAAGTTGCTTGCCGCTGTTGAGGGTGCCGCGCCGGGTGCCAGGTTGTACGCGAATACGTGGCTCATCAGCTTCAGCCCCGCGATGTGCGATCTGTTGGGTTTGATCATGACGCGCTCACCGTGACTGATTTGCAAAACACCCCGCCGAAACGGGGGGCTGATTCGACCCAGCGGTTTGATGCTACACGGGCTCAGCTGGCTCGACCAGTGCGGCGACGTCTGGATTGGCTTGCAGGAACTGAGCGAGCTTTTGCTCGGGTGTGAGCTCCGCCGGCGTTGTGGGCTTATTCACCAGCAGCCACTGGGCACCATCCCAGCGCGGCCATTTGTCTTGCGGCCATTCGATAGGCGGGGCGACAGATACGGCGCCGGCGGGCATGAGGTATACACCGGGTTCGAGTGGGCTTTCGTCTGCTGAGGTCGCGCCGGTGAGCAGGCCAGCGCTGTTTGTTTGGTAGGCGTTCATGGTGTGGCCCTCAGAATTTGATGCAGGCGAGCATGGCGCGGTTGCGGGGATGGTTCGTGCCGGTAATCGACCGCGAACCCGTGCCTTGCCGCACGCTTTCCAGTGTCTCGCTGATCTCTCGCGTGCCTGAACCGATGATGAGCCTGCCCTGTTCTGCTAAACCCAGCCCGCCAGGTACGCTATCCCAGCCAGCGGTCGGGATGGGTGGGCTTGCTGCGTTTTGCCAACTCCCAAGCACGCGCCCTGCATCCACGCCGCGCCCATCATCCCAGCCACGCAGAAACTCGCCGCGCAGATCGGGCAGGTTGAAGGTGTTGAAGCCGTCGCCGGCGCCGAATGTGGTGCCGATTGCGGCGAACAGATCCGCATAGGCTACCCGACCCACTGCTGCGCCATTGGCCTTGAGCCAGCCATTGGGCGCGCTGTTGCGTGCGAAGTGGGCCAGCATGCCGGCTGGTGACATCTGCCGGCTTTCAGCGCGGCTGAATATGTCCAGGTTGTCCCGCGATGTGGCTTTGCTCTCGACGTCTGCCAGGTTCTTGCTGCGCTCCAGCGGTGCTGGTGCGTTGCCCGTGGGTTCGTTCTGCGCGCAGATCAGCTCATGCGTGCCGACAATCGCGGTATTGAAGGTGAACTCGGTGGGGTCGGTGGGGTGCGGTGTCCATTCGTCGCTGGGTACCCGCTCACCGTCCACATACACAGCCAGGCCGCGCGTGGTGCAGATCGCCAGGGTGACCACGGTTTGCCCGTCGACCAGCTCTTGTTTCTCTTCAATGGTATCAACGGTGATGTTGGCCTGGTCCGGATCCGCCCAGATGATGTCGCCGTCCGCGTTAGATTGCTTGCGCGCCACCTGGCCAGTGGTGCCACCGGGTAAAAGCGCTGCCATGGTGATGTTGTTGAGGATCCAGGACTGCGTGGCCACCGCGACGTTGGGGTCGATCTGCAGCGTGACCACGGTGGCGTTGGTGACCAGGAACTCGAAGCGCACGATGGTATCGGCAAAGGCGCCCTCGCCCTCGGCCGGCTTGACCGATGCAGGCACGTTGCCGATCGCGAACAGGTTACCGTCGACATCAAACAGCCCCATCTCGCGGATCGTAAAGCCACCCACGCTGGCAGGGATCACCAGCTCGGCGGTGTATTTGTTATCTCGCTCGGGATCCTGGTAAACCCTGTTAATCGGGTCGCGAAAACGTTCGCTCACCAGGGTCGTCATGGTGTCGGCGAGATCCACGAAGTTGCCATTGCCATCACCCACGGCCATGTGGGTGATGTTGATCGGCGTGCCCGCTGCCTCGGCCGCTGCAATGGCTTGTAGGCCGAGGGCAGTGTGGATGGATTTGTAGGTTGGCATTTTCTCGTCCTCAGACTTTTTGGCCTAAATTTTCATCAGCCATTTGGGTTAGGTTGATGCCTGCCCCGGCCATGCTCAACCGATGCCGTAAACTGCAGGCCCTAGTCAACGCTAGAAACCTTGACGTTGATTTTGTTTAGGGTCGAGTTGCTGGCCGTTCGGGTACTGATGAGAAAATCTATCGTGTCTCCTGTTTGGCACAGCATGCGGTTGGATAGGGATACCGAACACTCGACTTCACCTGCTCCATAAGGACTGGACACCGGGAACTCCTCCATAAGTTCTGATGCAGAGTTATACCGCGCTGCCGAGAGACCTATTATTTCATCACTATCCCCGATTGTTAGCGTCAGGCTTGCATCTACTTGGTACATCCCTGTGCGGCCAACGGCTAGCTTGCTTCCTAGTTGCAGCCATGGAGCGTCCGCCCCCTGCCATTTCAAAGTGCCGTACACGCAATTCAGCGAAACCTTTGCACCAGCTGTAGATATTGCAGTAGGCAGCGCGCCGTAACCTGTTGCCTGAGCCTGCGCATATACATCGCCGTAAACGGGCACAAAAGAAGTGTCTGTGCTGCTTGTCCGGTTTCTGCGGAACGTAGTGAACGTGTAGCCTATTAGAGTCGGAGTTATGGGGTCACGGGTATAATTATCGTCAATCGAGTTAACTCCACCCCCGGCAATTGTTATGGGCGAATTAACAATCTCGCCGTTCCGAATCTGAATCCCGGTACAGTTGTTTAATTCAATAGGCCCATACCAGAAGAAACAGCCCGTAAACGCCATGCCGTTCTGAATGTTGGCTGCACGTAAACCCCAACCTATAGCATGGTTAAACGAGGTATTTACAAAGCCTCCGTGGGCATCATTCTCGCCCGTGGCAAGCTGGCAATTCTCCGCGTTGTTTTCAAAAGCCCCGCCGGTGAACTTAATGTTGCCAGCTTGAACAAGTATCCCTACATACCCCTCGTACCCATAACAAAGCGTACCTTGTATGTATTCAAAGCGCGGCGACAGCCACCAGTTAACATAGTTGTGGTGGCAGTTCACGTTGTGGAATGAAACTCGGTGACCGAAAACAAACCCGATCTGCACCTCCGCACCATACATCCCCGCGTAGTCAAACCCATATATCTCAGAGTTTTGAACAGATATATTTTGTAGTTGCGCTCCTGTTCCGAAAGAGTTTCCGATGTGCAGCCCAACGCGCTCGCCCGGAGGTGGTGGCGCTAGCGGCGTGTTATACGGCCCCATGTCTCCACCGTCGATATCCACGCCGCAGAAATCGAAGTTGGAATGTATGATCCGGAATCCGTAACTGGCTATACCATCGGGCACCCTGATTTTTGCTCGACCCACGATGCACATAAGTGCGCCACGTTCAACTGAATCAAGTCCATGAACCACATAAGTGCGGCCTGGGCGCAGCAGCACGTATTTTTTCTCATCAAGCGCTTTCCGGATAGCCAGGGTGTCGTCGTCTATGCCATTGCCCTTTGCGCCGTAGTCTTCCGCCTCCACAAAATAACTTAGCTTGTTATAGGCATTAGTCGGAACCGCGCTAGGGCTATCTTGCTTAAAGGCCAAAATGGCCGCCGCCTTTGTGGGGTCGGTCGGGTCGGTGGCGTCGCCCATCCTGTTTTCAAGGTCTGCAGACCTTGCTGCCAACACAGGCAGTGTTTCAACCTGCCGCCCTTCGCTATCGGTATAGGCGCCGGTGTTCGCAGGATCATTGACGAACTGGTGGATGCGTTCCTCGTTTCCACCGAAACGCTCAACTGCTTCTGTGAAAGGCAGGTAATCGGACATATTCAAACTCCCAACGAATCAGGCAACCTGACGTTTGTGATTGTGTTCAGCAGAGCTTCCTCGGCCACGAAGGTGGGGAAAACCACTTCCTCTTGGGCCGCTCCAGCCTTGAGATGGAGCTCGGTGCCGATGAGAACTGCCGAAGCCAGAACGGGGCCGACCTGGGTGCGAACAATCGGCACGATCTCGGTCAGGTGTGAGCGCAGGTTCTTTGCGCTGTCGACGACATCGAGCAGCAGGGCGACGTCTTCAAGGTCGAAGCCGACCTGGTCGACTTCGATGATCAAGCGGTAGGTGTAGGGCGCGGCCTGGGGGATCTGGTTGAACCATTCCTGCACTTTTGCGCGAAAACCTAGTGCGCCCAGGGCATCGACCACGGCCCCGATGGTGCCTTTCTTTCTGTGCACGGCGAGCGAGACTTTGATCGCTGCGCGCTTCTGCTCTGCGGTCCAGTTGGGATCCCACACGTCGACGGATACCACGCGAGCTAGCCAGGGCAGCAGCTCGGCGGGGCAGGTATCTGCATTCCAGACTTCACGCACGATGACGGGCACGTTGTTGAAGTGCCCAGCGGCTTCGGCGAGGCTGCGCTCCGCGTGGGTGGCGTTGGGGGGTAGCGGCACGAAACTAGACATCGGGCTGATCTGCGACGGTCAGGGCGATGCTGCTGCAGTACGACGCTTCGCCATCGCCGTTGACGATGCTGGCCACGGGCGCTACCAAGGCGACAGATTGCACGCCGGCCTGATGCAGTGCGGCATAGAGCCCGGAAATGGTCACGTCGTACGCCATGCGGTGCATTGAATCTGCATAAGCTTGAGCGCTTTGCAGGGCGGCTTGGCGCACTACCTCGGCATCTGGGCCGGGGTAGACGGTGAGCACGGCTTCGATCTGGTATTCGGTCACGGCGGCTGACAGCACGCTCACTTGATCGGTCATGGGGCGCACGCTTTCGGCGTTAACAGCCGCCGTGACTGTTTCGAGCAGCTGCTCGGAGGCGGTGCCGTTGCCCTCTTGCGATAGCACGTAGACCGAGACCAGCGCAGGGCCGGGGCTGATGGCGTTGGCGTCACGCACCAGGCCACTGGCGCCGAGCGCTGCAAATATGTAACTGCCCTGGCTGCCTGCGGTGGTGAAGGCTTCAAAGCTGAGTTGCACGCGCCGGCGCAGGGCTTCATCTGATTCGTACACATCCGGCACCGGTGGCACAGCTTGTGGGTTGCCGGGTGTGATGAGCAGACGCTGCACGTTGAAGTTGGCGGCGATCTGTTCGAGGTCTGCATCTCGTGCATAGGCGAGCATCACGGCCTTGGCGGCTTCGTTTACGCGCTGGCGCAGCAGCAGCTCATCGTAGGCCGAGGCTTGCAGGATCTTGTAGGCGGGATCTGATTCGACCAGGGCGTCGAATGTGGGATCCAGCTCGATGAGCCGGGCCAGCTTGCTGGCGAGAATGGTCTCGTAGTCGAGCGGCTCGATGACGTTGGGCGGTGGCAGTTGTGAGAGGTCTACGCCGGTGAATTCGGTCATGTGGCAGCACCCAGTTGCAGCGGTACCTGCAGCACTGTTTGCTCACCAGACTCGATGTTTTCACCCTCAAGCGTGAGCGCGCTTTTGCCAGCGGCGGTGTGCTCGATGCTGACACGGCTGAGCCTGATGCGTGGCTCCCAGCGCATCAGTGCGGAGGTGATGGCGCTGTATAGGCGCACGGTGGTGGCGTCGTTTTGCGGCTGATCGATCAGGCTGGGCAGCAAGCTGCCGTAGTCGCGCCGCATCACGCGCGAACCAATGGGCGTGGTGAGGATATCGGCAATCGACTGGCGCAGGTGATCCAGCCCGCTGATGGCTTTGCCTGATGTGCTCATGCCGTTCATTGCGGAGGCCCTGACAGGTCGTTGCCGCTGGTAACACCGGTTGTTTGATGGTTGACCAGGCTGATGCCTGCGGCGATCACGTCTTCGCTGACAGTGACCAGGCCGCTGATGTTTAGAGGGCCGGTGATGTTGATACCCCCCGGTGCGCTGATATGGATTTGGCCATCGGCTGTCATGACCACTGTCATGTCGCCTGTACCTTGGTCATAACCGAACCAAGTGCCATCTGCGTAGGTGGTGCTATCCAGCTCGGGATTCTGGCTGGGGGCGGGGAATTCATCGCTGTTGAGGCCGACCAGCACAAAGCCTGCGCCCATCTCACCGCTGGGGCTGAATACCACGCATTGTTCGTTCAAGGTGGGCGTGGCGTGATGCCGGACGCTGCCGGCGCTGCCAACGAAGTAACGCAGCCAATCAGTGAGCAGCTGGCCGCTTTTGACGCGCACAAAACCGCGATCTGCATCCACGGCGTAAACGGTACCGGGGCGGATCATGTTATCTAAGCGGCGGCGGAGTTCGGCGATTGGGTTCATGCCGCTGATGGTTGCTCACGCGCGGGTGAGGTGCAGCAGATTGGCGGTTAGGCGGGGGGCGTTACACGCCGCCGAGGTGATTGAGCAGGCCGTCGCGGATCATGTTGAGCTCGGCTTTGGTGAGGCCTAGCAAGCGGCGTTGGGTGTAGTCGATCTTGGGGCCACCTTTGGCGGCGCTGTCGCGCAGGCCGCGTTGGTGCACGCGGGCAATCCAGGCAGTGCGGCCCACAAAGCCAACGCTAAAGCCATTGGCGTTGCTGCTGGCCTTGAGGAACTTGGCCTTGCTCAGGCCGGTGAACATCTTGCGCTGGCGAATGCGGCCAGCCTTACTGCGCAGCTGCTTTTTGCGGGGTGCGTAGGCGGTGCCATCGGGGTTTTGCTGGGCCTTGATGCGCTGCTGTTGGCTGCGGCGTAGATCGCGGGCAAGACTCTGGCTTATTTGCCGCCGTTCTTTTGGGTCGAGACGGTTGAGCAGGGCGCCGGCCCAGTCTTCCAGCGCTTGCAGATCGTCACTCACTGGCGGGTGTTCCGTAGGCCTCAAGAGGCTCGCCGCTTTGCCACTCGGCGGCGATATCGCCGTTTGCGGTCATTAGCTGGTAGTTGCCGGCGGGCAGGGGCGCGTCTAACTGAGGCTCTGCTGGGTGGGTGATGGTGAGTGTGCCGTTTTCTTGCCGCTTGACGATCACGCGCTCGGTGAGCGGCAGGCTGATCTCGATGTCTACCAGGTCGTTGGCGAGCACTTCGGCATCAAAGCCGATGGCGGTCTGGCGTTGGTCGTGGTTGTCGAGCAGCTCGCGTTGGTGTTCACCGATCCAGGCGAGCAGGGGAATGAACACGGCATCGGGATCGCCGGCGAAGTCGGTGATGATCAGTTTGAGGGTGTAGCGGTATTCAAACGACAGGCCGGCGGCGCTGGAGCAAACCACGTTGCCATCATCCATGAACACCAGCACGCGATCAGGCGATGGACGCAGCTCGGCGACGCTAGTGATCAGGTGTTGTTTGAGGCTGCTGGGTTTGTACATGGTGTTGCTCCTGGTACTGGTAAAGCATATCGACCTTGGCGGCGCATTCGGCCCAGTCGGCCTCGATGACGTCAGTGTCAGTCAGCAGGTTGCCGTTGCGCTGGGGTTGGGTTGCGCTCAGCGTGCAGGGCGTTACGGCGGGACAACCAAGCCTGATAGTCTGCGGCGCCGGTGATGGCGGGACGGTCCCGCAGGCTGCGAGCAATAGCAGGCAGCTCAACATCAGCCCATTGGCGTAGTTCTTCATTTTCACGGGTTAGCGCCTCGATTCTCTGTTGGCTGGTGCGCAGCTGCTGGCGGATGTCTGATTGCTGGGCCTGCAGGTGCTGTTGGCTGGTGCGCTCGGTGGCCAGCGCGGTGGTGAGCTCGCCGATGGTTTGCTGGCGTGAGACGCTTTGCTGCTCGGCCTGTTGGGCGCGGTTGGTGGCTAGTTTGGTTTCGCCCTGCGCAATTTCTGCCCGCTGATGTTGGATCC
Organism: Halopseudomonas sabulinigri; assembly: GCA_011053055.1. Lineage (GTDB taxonomy): Bacteria > Pseudomonadota > Gammaproteobacteria > Pseudomonadales > Pseudomonadaceae > Halopseudomonas > Halopseudomonas sabulinigri_A. The sequence goes on from DRHT01000015.1 coordinate 19,752, forward strand.
AGACCAGCCCAGCGAGGGCGGCGAGGAGGGCGAGGCCGTAGAGGCTTTGGCGTAGGGTGGTCATGCGGCTTTTGCTCCGCACTCACAGTCAGTATGGCGCTGATAGGCGCGCTGCAGTTTTATGTCGTACAGGTTGCGGGCGTAGGCGGGGCCGTTGTAGCGGCGGGCGAACTCGGTCCAGCGCTTGGCTTTGAGTGCTTTGTGCAGGGCGGGGTCTGCCTCGATGAAGCGGATGAATGCTTCAAATTGCTGGTTTTCATCCTGTGCCATGCGCTGCGCAAAGTCGCTCACGCTGGCATATCCGAGCCGCTCGCCGTGGTAGCCCATGATCTGGAACGCGCCCCAGCTGGTGGATTCCAACGCGGCAACAGCATCGATCATTTTGGCTTGCGCTAGGCGCTGGTGCTCGGCGGTACCGCCAGCATAGCCGCCGGGCTTGGTGTTGACCAGGTTGGGGTAACACTCGGCGAGCTGATCGGCGTGGGCCTTGAGCAAGGTGGCGTCGTCGTCATCGGTGCGCATGAGGCTGAGGCGCTGATGCATGATGTGGCGCTCGTACAGGATCTTGGGCTTGCCGTTAAGCAAAAATCCTTCGCCGCTGCTCTCTACCTCGTTCACGGCATAAACCACGGCCAGCTCCAAACCAAGGCGCTGCGCTGCGGCCTGTAGGGTGCTGTTGCGCAACAGCAGGGCGCAGTCGCCACCGGCCAAAGCATGTTGCGTCTTGGGGCCGGCGATGCCATCAGCCACCAAACCCAGACGCAGTTGGTAGCTACGCACGGCGCGCTCGGTGGCGTCGCCATAATCCCCATCGGTCAGCAGGTTTGCGCCTTGCTGGTTGAGCTGCTTTTGCAAGCGGCTAACGGCTTGGCCGGTGGCGCCGTGGCGCAGGGTGGTGGTCATGGTGTGGGCCTCATCAGGGCGGCAAGATTGCCGCGTGAGCGGTACACGAGGATCAGCAGCAGAATGGCGAGTGAGCCTTGCCAGATGGTGACGGGCTGCTGAAACACCATGATGTCTACGGCGTTGCACAGCAGGGTGCCGATGAGCAGCGCAGCCAGCAAGGCAATACCCCGTCGGATGCGTGAGCCACGGCGGCGAAAGCAGACCAGCCGCAGCGCGGTGATGATGTGCGCTGTGGCAACGAAGGTGGCGAACAGGGTGCTGAGCATGGTCATTCTCCCTTGTCCCGTTTGAACCAACTGGGAACGAAGCTGGCGAAGTCGGTTTTGTCGATGACGTCCAGCGTTTTCAGTACGACAGGCACCACCAGCACAGCGCCGATAAAGGCTGCGGGTGCAGTGCGGGTGAGGGGTGTTTGGGTGACGATCTCGGCGGCGCACACATAGCCGGCGCCGATGGATACCAGCAAACCGAGCAGGCGCTGCCAGGCTTTGAGGTCGTGCTGATTCACGGCAATCAAGGCGGCGCCGATGATGGCGCCAAACAGGGCGTTGCCATCCAACTGCGGTGCCATGGCTGAGAGGCCAACGCCGGCGGCGGCAGTAACAATGACGGTGCTAGTGGTGGGGTCGGCCATGTGACTTCCTTGTTAATCCCAGAGGTTGACCGCTTTGGCGGTTTCGGTTGTTGCGGGTGCTGTGGGCAAGGCGACCAACGTGCCGTTGGCTATTACCGGCCCTTGATCTGCCAAGCCGGGGTTCGCTTGCAGGATCTGCTCGACCACGCCAGCGGTGCGACCGTAGTAACGCCAGGCGATGGCATCCACCGTGTCGCCCTGGATCGAGCGGGCCTGTTCCATCAGATGAGCTCTACCGTGGCGTGACCGGTGCCGAGCAGGTCACGCAGTGCGTGGCGGTGGTCGCGGCGGTAGTCGTCTGCGGTGGGCAGGATCTCGTCACCTTTGCTGGCCCCGCTGTTGGTGGGGTCGTAACCGCGATAGCGCTCTGCATGTTCGGCGCCGACCAGTGCTTGTACGGCGCGCGTATAGGTCACTTCAAGTGCGTTTTTGCCGCCGATGGTCATGTCGTCAACGGCTGCCAGGGTGCTGTGGCCTGCTGCTTGCCACATGGCTTTGCGCACTTTGAGTTCGCGGTTGGTAGTGATCATGGCGCTGATGATGCTGCCTTCGAGGCGGGCGTCTGAGACGTCGCCCGATAGGCGAATGCCGGCGCGCAAGGCGGTGGCGTCAATGGCGGGAAAAAAGCCGTCGTTGCTGAGGATGAATGGCTCGGTTTGAGCCTGGCCGACGAATCCGCTCATGAATACCTCAAATAGTCGGCGGTGGTCGGGGCGTCACAGCTGGAAAGGATTAAACCGCTGATCAGCCCCGAGCCGCCGGTGCGTGGGGAACGCTCGGTTAGCCGGGAGTGCCGGCGTGTTTCTTGAGAAGGCGGGCAACGCCTTCGAGATCTTTTTTGCCGCCGCACTTGTCGTCGAGCTCGATGGCGCGGGTGATGTGCTCACGGGCGTTTTCGAGCAGCTCGGCTTGATCTTCGGTCACCTGGTCTTTGTCGATGCCAAAGGCATAGGCGCGACCGATGGCCAAGTGAATTTTGGCGCGGGCCTGATCGGGCATGTCGTGATCGGCAGTGATGCGCTGCGCTTCGAGCAGAGACGCTACCGGAAAGCTGTTGCCGGCCTTCATGGCGCGCAGGGCCAGCTCGGCAGGCTCTTCGGCGATCAGGCAAGCGGCGGAGCGGTTAAAGCGATCCGGCATGATCATTTTGTGCTGCAGCACGTATTCGCCGATGCGCAGGCCGACGTCGATCTCACCAGCGTCGAGGTGCCAAAGCATGAGGGTTGTGAGCACCTCATCTTGAGCACCTTTGCCGGCGCTGAGTGCGCCGTCGATGTAAGGGCCGTAATCAGGCAGGATCCGGCGCTTGAGCTCGGCTTTGGCCTCTTGGCTTTGCACCTGTTTTAGCTGCAGGCGGTGCTGATGCAGCTGGGCGAGCTGCATCTCGTAGGCGGTAGCGCCTTGCATGGTCAACGCCGGCCCAACGGAAGCGGCCGCCTTGGCGGCGCGCTTGCGTTGTTGTGACTGCTGTGCGGGTGATAGTGGCACGGTTATACCTCTGCGATGTTCTCGATCAGGGCGATCAGGCCGAAGTCTTCGATGACGTAGGCATCGTTGGAAGACTGGTAATCAGCAATGCGGTCGTATTCGGGCTCTTCCTTAATGTGACGGCGGCGGGCGCCTTCCTGCCAGTAGATCGACAGGTTGCTCAGCGTGGTCACCAGCACGGTGTTGTCGGGGAAGTAGGGCGCGTCGTAAGGGCGAAGGCCACCAAGGCGGGCGTTGCTGATGATTTCATCCGCTGCCAATTCTTCCTGGTTGGATGCCGCGCCACGCTCAACGGCTTTCAGTAGTTTGCCGTGCAGCAAATTGCGCGAAACCATTACGATCAGGTCAGGATGGTTGCGGTGCCATGGGTCGAGCATTTGCACGGCGTCGTACACCAAAGCATCGAGCGACTTGTAATCGCCGGTGGCGCCGATGGTGACCTCTTCGGAATCGACCACAACCTCGTCCATTACACGATCAGGTGCGCCGACGCGGACCTTCTGCAGCCAGCCAATGTTGACGTCTTCGCCCAGTGGGTTCGCGTCGATATCAGTCTCGGCCGCAGCGCTCACGCCGTTAAAGCCGATCATGATGCGGTCAAGCCCTTGGCGTTTAGCGATAGCGCCGCTCAAGCGTGGCTGAAAGTCGGGGAACTTGGCCCACTGATCCAGGAGCTGATAAGGGAAGGCGCTGTCGAAGTCGGTCTTCTTACAGGTGTATTCATCTTTACTCAGCGAGCTACGGTCGCCAGGGTTACGGCGGTTCCCGACGGCGGTGTTGGTGCGGCTGGCAATGGGGCCATTAACGCCCAGCAGCAGCGCCTGTCCGGACTGCTCGGTTACACCCATGATGTTGATCTTGGTGAGCAGGTCGGTTGATTCTTGAATGGCTGTTTCAAGCGACTGTTGAACCGAGGGTTCGACGCTGAACTTGTGTACAGCTTCGGCTACGCCGTTAATTTTGGCCATTTGGCCTAGGTAAGCGTTAAAAGCAATTCGGGTATCTTTGCGCATGAGGTGCTCCGTGCGTCAGGGTTTGATCAGCGTTGTCAGGTTGATTTGAGGTCAGTACGTGGCCAGCGTTTGGCCGCTCCCGCCTGGTAGCGGTGGGCGCTGGGTGTAGTCACGTTCTGGCTCGCCTTCGAGCTTCTTCAACAGTTCGTCGAGCTGCTGTGAAGTGCTCTTGTAGTCGTTGCGCAAAGTGTCCAGATCAGCCTTGATCTGGGTGTGGTTTTTGTCCTGGTCTGCCAGGTGCTGGGCAATGGCTTCGACGCTTTCACCCAGCTCATTGAAGAGGGTGGCGTCCTTGCCTTCTTTGTCCTTTTGCTTACCCATGATCTCGCGCACGCGGGCGAAGAGACCATCGGCTTTGCTTGGCTCGGCAGGGGTAACGGTCTCGAAGTCGAGATCGATCTCTACCAATTCTGAAAACAGATTTTCCGGGTGCAGCTTGCGGCCTGACAATGGGTTGGCGTCTGGGTGCTGCGCTGAGAAAGCTAGCATTTCAGTACCGAGGCTGGCGGGGCTGTCGGTGACTGCAAGCCCTTCCATGTAGGCCTTGCCGGTATCCGAAAAGCGCGGGTTGAGCTCGATGCTGGTGTAGATCTTTTGGCGCTTTTTGTTCAGCGCGATCAGTTCATCGGTGGGCTCAATCTGAGCGAACAGTGCTAGGCGCTTGACCCCTGCGACTTCCACTTCTTCTGACTTGAGCGCTACAACGTCGCCATAAGCGCGGAAGGGACCATCGGCGGTGAGACTACGCAAATGCTCCAGCCACACCCGTGCGCCGTAGGTGTTGGTGTTGTAGCTGGCGGCGGCGTCTTCGATCCACTGGCGTTCGATCTTGCGGCCGTCGGTGGTGGCGCCTTCTACGGCGACGCGGAAGAACTTGGAGCGAAATTTGGTTGGCATGCCTTGCGTCCTCAATCCTGAAACCTGATAGGTGTTGAGGGCATGGTCGGCAGTGGGAGAGCTGCCAGCAACGCGCAGCAAGTGGGGCGGGGGGCGCTACACGTTAGCGGGGAGGCTCCGCGCGCGGGAGGGAGTCAGCATCAGCCCCATGAATGCTATTGCTCAAGCTCCAACCGACAGCCGACGCCACGCCAAACTCTTGTTCTGGACGGGTTGGCGCGTCTGCGATATCGCTGATTACCTGGGCGAGAAAGCAAAGACAGTTCACAGCTGGAAGGACCGAGACGGCTGGGATCGCGCCGATACTGTAGAGCGAGTGGGCGGTGCATTGGAAGCCCGCTTGGTGCAGCTGATCGTCAAGGATCAGAAAACCGGGGGGGACTTCAAAGAGATCGATTTGCTGCACCGGCAGCTAGAACGCCAAGCGCGGATCCAGCGCTATCAGGGCGGTGGCACTGAAACTGATCTCAACCCCAACATCGCTGCTCGCAACGATGGCCCGAAAAAGCCGCCGACGCGCAACGAGCTGAGCGAAGAGCAAATCGAGAAGCTGGTTGATGCTTTCCGTGAGGGTTGTTTCGATTACCAGCTGGACTGGTACCGCGCCGGCAACATGCGCACGCGCATGATCCTAAAGTCTCGGCAGATTGGCGCTACCTGGTACTTCGCCCGCGAGGCGCTGATCGATGCGATCACCACCGGGCGCAACCAGATTTTTCTATCCGCCAGTAAGGCGCAAGCGCACCAGTTTAAAACCTACATGCAGACGTTCTTGATGGAAGTAGTCGGCGTGAAGCTGACCGGCGATCCCATTGTCTTATGGAACGGGGCAGAGCTGCATTTTCTGGGTACCAACTACCGAACGGCGCAAGGCCGCAGCGGAAACTTTTACTTTGATGAGTTTTTTTGGGTCCAGGGCTTCGACCAGATCAACAAAGTGGCCAGCGGCATGGCCCTGCACAAGAAGTGGCGCAAAACCTATTTCAGTACGCCATCCACCATGGCGCATGAGGCCTACACCCTTTGGACTGGCGAGCGGCGAAACAAGCGTTTGCCCGCTGATAAGCGCGTCAAGATTGATGTTGGCCATGACACCTTGCAGCCTGGCCGGCTGAGTGAAGACCGTATATGGCGGCAGATCGTCACAATTTTGGATGCGGCCGGGCGGGGATGTGACCTGTTTGATTTGGAAGAGCTGCGCGAAGAGTACAGCCCGGAAGAGTTCAACAACCTGCTGATGTGCCTGTTTATTGATGACGGTGATTCGATCTTCCCGCTCAAGCTATTGCAGCCCTGCATGGTGGATACCTGGGAGGCGTGGGATGACTACAAGCCGTTTGCCGCCAGGCCACTGGCTGACCGTCCGGTGTGGGTGGGTTATGACCCTGCTGAAAATGGCGACAGCGCCGGCTTGGTGGTAGTTGCTCCACCGTTAGTGGCTGGTGGGCCATTCCGGGTAATAGAGCGCCATCAGTTCCGGGGCATGGACTTTCAGGCCCAGGCTGAGTTTATCCGCAAGGTCACGCAGCGTTACCGGGTTACCTATATCGGGCTTGATACCACCGGCATGGGCTCAGGCGTGGCGCAGCTAGTGCGGCAGTTCTTCCCAGGCTTAACCACATTCAGCTACTCGCCAGAGGTCAAGGTGCGGTTGGTGATGAAAGCCATGGACGTGATTCGCAACGCCCGCCTGCAGTTTGATGCCGGCTGGACCGACCTGGCCGCCAGCTTGATGGCTATTCGCAAAACCATGACCCCCAGCGGTAGACAGATGACCTTTGTGGCTGGCCGCACAGACGATACCGGCCACGCAGATTTGGCGTGGTCACTTTTTCATGCACTACACAACGAGCCGCTTGAAGGCCGAAACGGCGCCAATACGGCAAGAATGGAGATTATTGGATGAGCAACGAGACACCCGCAGCCAGCCCGCAAAACGGCATTCAGGCGTTCACTTTCGGCGACCCTATGCCGGTGCTCGATAGCCGCGAAATACTCGACCACCTTGAATGCTGGATGAACGGCAAGTGGTATGAGCCGCCCCTTTCTTTGAATGGCCTAGCCAAGGCGACCAGGGCATCGGTATTCCTGCAATCGGGGCTGATGTTCAAGCGCAACATGTTGAGTAGTTCGTTTGTACCGAATCGGCTGCTGAGCCGGCCGCACTTCGAGCAGTTCGCGCTCGACTTCCTATGGAGTGGTAATTCATATCTTGAGCTTCAAGAAAACCGTTTGCGCGAGCCAATGCGTTTACTCCCTACGCTGTCGAAGTACACCCGCCGTGGTGCGGATCTAGATACCTACTACCAGGTGCGCGGCTGGAAGGATGAACACGAATTCAAAAAGGGGTCGGTGTTCCACCTGCGCGAAGCGGACATAAATCAGGATATCTACGGTGTGCCTGAGTGGTACGCCGCGTTGCATAGCGCTCTGCTGAATGAGTCGGCCACGCTATTCCGGCGCAAGTATTACCAGAACGGATCACACGCGGGGTTTGTGCTTTACATCAACGACACCGTGCACGATGAACAAGACATCAGCGCCATCAGCGACGCAATGAAGCAAAGCAAAGGCCCTGGTAACTTCCGCAACCTGCTGGTGTACGCACCAGGTGGCAAAAAAGATGGCCTGCAGGTGATACCGATCAGTGAAGTGGCTGCAAAGGATGATTTCGGGGCAATCAAGAATGTCAGCCGTGACGATCAGTTGGCCGCGCTCCGGGTGCCGCCCCAGTTGCTGGGGATTGTGCCGGCCAATGCGGGCGGGTTTGGCTCTTCCCGCGAAGCAACCCAGACCTGGACCGACAACGAGTTGCGACCACTGCAGGCTCGGTTCACCGCGCTGAATGATTGGATCGGTGAAGAGGTGATCAGTTTCAACAACGACTTGCAGCCGCCGAGCACACGACTGAGCTGAATCAACGAGCATCAAAACAAGCCGCCGTCCAGGCGGTTTTTTTGTGCCTGTGCCCCCTAGAAAATATGTGAGCCAAGGCACGAAAAACCCCATCAAATCATAGCATTTGTAGGCCTCTAGCACCATCAAAAACGACCTACAGACCAGCAATAGCGGGCGCTGAAGCCCCGGTCTGCCAGCAGCGCCCAGGCCGCCCCAGGAGGCCCATTCAGCACCCGGCGCGCGCAGTCTTCTCCCCACCTCACCTGCCGGCTTAACGTGTCGCTTTTTCTGCAGCCCTGCAGTCAGCTCTAGCCCCTTTGATTCCAGGGGCCTTGGGTGAAGCTAAAGGCGCACCAGTTCCGCGTAATTCCGCGCTCATGGGTGTTTTGTGACCCTTGTTGCCAGGGCTTTGCTCAGGTTCGCATGTCAAAAAACGTAATCTTTGCAATCAGCGGGTAATGGCGGCGTGAAATCCCCGTTATTGCTGGGGTGTAGGTGTTACAAGCAAAGGTGATTTGGCGTAACTGAAAATGTAATTTTTGTGTAAGTGATTGATTTAAAAGAGGCTGTTTTTTCACGAAAATTGCAGTGGCAAAACGTAATATGGTTACCTCAAATTGCATTAAAATTACGATTAAGATTTTTATATAAGGTAATGATTTTAATAGGTAAATATGGTTTATATATAAGTGATTACATTAATTACCTTTTATTGACTTAAAAACCTAAAATCTCAGCTTCCTCCATGCCCTGGCCGTTTACATTCCTTGCTCAGATCTGACTGGGAACACTCTGGGAACACAGATACCGCTTTTACTCTCGCGCTATCCATGTAGAATGCGGCCTCTGACGGGCCAGCGCATGCGTTGGTGGATTCGAGTCTCTCCGTCCGCACCATTTAATCAGCTATTGTCTTTTTCAAGACGGTTGATGATGTGTAGAAAGGCCTGTTTGAGCTGTATTCCGTTCAACTCAGTGCTAAATATCGTAAGAAGCCGCTCCCAAACAGCCGTTCACTGGCTGCTAAGCGCGGCTTTTTGCGTTTCTGGTGTTTGGGTTTTATGTGTTTTCGGTGTTGACGCCTGCGCGGTGAGCCAACACTGAGAGGGTGTTGTCGGCTGGTTGCAGGTTTACGAGTCAGTTGAATGGTCATGAGCTCTCTACCAATTCAAGTGCTCACCCTTGAATTTGGTTGCCTCCGCATTCATATCATTACAATCGCGTCTTGGTTTAATCGAGAAAAAGAGACGACTGTGTCGCTATCTGCCCGCTCTGAGGCGATATCTGTGCAGTGGTGCCGCCTGTTTGCGCTGGCGGTGATGACTTCTACGCTTCAAGCGCATAGAATGTCGTCCCTTTGCGATTCACCAAATACATAATTCATTGTCTGTTGAACGAGGAATTTCCATGCAAGTTTCGGTTGAAACCACCTCCGGCCTCGAGCGCCGCATGACCATTGGCGTTCCTGCCGATCGTATTGAAAGCGAGGTCAATAAGCGCCTGCAGCAGACTGCACAGCGTGCGAAGGTCGATGGTTTCCGTCCAGGCAAGGTGCCGATGAGCGTTATCCGCAAGCGCTATGGCGCTTCTGCTCATCAGGAAGTGATCGGCGAAGTTATTCAGTCCACCTTCTATGAAGCCATCATGCAGGAAAAGCTGACTCCGGCCGGTGCGCCGAATGTTGAGCCCAAGAGCATGGAAGAGGGTAAGGATTTCGAGTACACCGCAACCTTCGAAGTTTATCCTGAAATCACTTTGGCCGAGTTTGACGGCATTAAAGTTGAGCGTCTTGAGTCTGAAGTGACCGACGCTGATCTGGATACCATGCTGGAAACCCTGCGCAAGCAGAACACCCGTTTTGAAACCGTTGAGCGTGCTGCGCAGAACGATGACCAGCTGACTATCGATTTTGTTGGCAAGGTTGACGGCGAAGCTTTCCAGGGCGGCACTGCCGACGATAGCAATATCGTACTGGGTTCCGGTCGTATGATTCCTGGTTTCGAAGAAGGTTTGGTGGGTGCTAAGGCTGGCGACAGTCTGACACTGAACGTGACCTTCCCAGAGGATTACCAGAATCTGGATCTGGCCGGTAAAGCTGCCGAGTTCGACGTTACCGTCAAGGCAGTTGCAGAGCCTGCGTTGCCTGAGCTGAACGAAGAATTCTTTGCTCAGTTTGGTGTTAGCGAAGGCGGTATCGAAGGCTTCCGCGCTGAAGTTCGTAAGAACATGGAGCGTGAGCTGAATCAGGCGATCAAAACCAAGGTTAAAGCCCAGGTAATGGACGGTCTGCTGGAAACCAACACCGTTGATGTACCTAAGGCGCTGGTTGCCAACGAAATCGACCGTCTGCGCGAGCAAGCTGTGCAGCAGTTTGGTGGCTCCAATATTCAGGCCAGCCAACTGCCTGCTGAGCTGTTTGAAGAGCAGGCCAAGCGTCGCGTTAGCTTGGGTCTGGTTGTGGCTGAAGTGGTCAAGAAGAATGACATCAAGCCCGACAACGATCGCGTGCGCACCATGATCGAAGAGCTGGCCGCTGCTTACCAGGAACCTGAGCAGGTCATCAACTGGTACTACCAGAATGAGCAGCAGCTGGGCGAGATTCAGTCGGTTGTGCTGGAAGAACAAGTGGTGGATACTGTGTTACAGAAGGCGCAGGTAACCGATAAAAAGGTAGCCTACGAAGAAGCCGTTAAGCCCGCGCAGCCTGCACAGGTTGAAGCTGGCGAAGCGGAAGAGAACAGCGCAGACGAGTAATCTCGTTGCCGTTTTTCGCTAACGAGAGCCAGCCTTCGGGCTGGCTCTCGTGTTTTCGTGACATGCTTATTGGAGTGACAGGAATCCATGACCTATAACAGCTTTTCGCAGTTTCCACCGGACGTGCAGGCCGCCGGCGGTCTGGTACCAATGGTTGTTGAACAATCCGCCCGTGGTGAGCGCTCCTACGACATCTACTCTCGCCTGCTGAAAGAGCGGGTAATCTTCCTCGTGGGTCAGGTCGAAGATTACATGGCCAATCTGGTCGTTGCGCAGTTGTTGTTCCTTGAGTCGGAAAACCCCGACAAGGATATTCACCTGTACATCAACTCTCCAGGTGGCTCGGTCACTGCTGGCATGGCGATTTATGACACCATGCAGTTCATCAAGCCGAATGTCAGCACGCTGTGTATTGGTCAGGCTTGCAGCATGGGTGCTCTGTTGTTGGCGGGCGGTGCTCCAGGCAAACGCTATTGCTTGCCGCATGCGCGCATGATGATCCACCAGCCGCTGGGCGGTTTCCAAGGCCAAGCCTCGGATATTGAGATTCATGCCCGCGAAATCCTGTTCATCCGTGAGCGCCTGAACAAGGTGTTGGCAGATCATACCGGGCAGCCGCTGGAAGTGATCGAGCGTGATACCGACCGTGACCGCTTTATGAGTGGTTCTGAGGCAGTTGATTACGGTCTGATCGATAAGATGCTGGATTCGCGTCCAAGCGCTGAGTAACCATTTGTTTCATGCCGGTGAACCCCGCACTGACTGCCGTTAGTGTGGGGTGCTGCTTCATTGCAGTGCCTGAATAACGGGGCTGACAGGTGCATGTTGATCGGGTCGCACTTGCAAAGTGGGCACAATGCCCCCATCTTTATATTCAAGAGCGACTTAAGAGTAGGGGTTTTCGATGACCGATATTACTGGGAAGAGTGACGACAACGGCAAGCTGTTGTATTGCTCCTTCTGCGGCAAGAGCCAGCATGAAGTGCGCAAGCTGATTGCCGGCCCCTCCGTGTTTATCTGCGATGAGTGCGTTGATCTGTGTAACGACATCATTCGCGAGGAAGTGCAGGAAAGTCAGGCTGAGAGCAATAATCAAAAATTGCCTACGCCAGTTGAGATTTGCACCATTCTTGATCAGTACGTCATTGGTCAGGAACGCGCTAAAAAAGTACTCTCTGTTGCCGTATACAACCACTACAAGCGGTTGAATCAGCGCCAGGGTAAAGATGAAGTCGAGTTGGGCAAGAGCAACATCCTGCTTATCGGTCCTACCGGTTCGGGTAAAACGCTGTTGGCCGAAACTCTGGCGCGTCTGTTGAACGTACCCTTTACCATTGCCGACGCCACCACGCTGACCGAAGCCGGTTACGTTGGTGAAGATGTAGAAAACATCATTCAGAAGCTACTGCAGAAGTGCGACTACGACGTAGAGAAAGCCCAAATGGGTATTGTCTACATTGATGAAATCGACAAGATTTCGCGCAAGTCTGATAACCCTTCTATTACCCGTGACGTATCGGGCGAAGGTGTACAGCAAGCACTGTTGAAGTTGATCGAAGGCACGGTTGCCTCCGTACCGCCCCAGGGTGGACGCAAGCATCCGCAGCAGGAATTTTTGCAGGTAGATACCCGTAATATCCTGTTCATCTGTGGTGGTGCTTTTGCCGGTCTGGAAAAGGTCATTCGTGATCGTTCCGAGAAGAGCGGTATTGGTTTCAACGCCACTGTGCGCAGTAAAGATGGCGGTAAGAAGGTCGGTGACGCGCTGAAAGAAGTTGAACCGGATGATCTGGTGCGTTTTGGCCTGATCCCTGAGTTCGTTGGTCGTCTACCGGTTATCGCAACCTTGAATGAGCTGGATGAGGATGCGCTGATCCAGATTCTGACTGAGCCGAAGAACGCGTTAACTAAGCAATATGCGCGTCTATTCGACATGGAAGGGGTAGAGCTGGAGTTCCGTACTGATGCGTTGAAGGCTATTTCTTCACGCGCTCTGGAGCGTAAATCCGGTGCTCGAGGCCTGCGTTCCATTCTGGAAAGTGTGTTGCTGGAAACCATGTTTGAGATTCCATCAGCCGAAAACGTCAGTAAGGTAGTGATCGATGAGAACGTCATCAAAGGTGATGCTAAGCCTTTGCTGATTTACGAAACGGTCGAGCAGCCACCAAAGGCTATGCCTGAGGATTGATCTGCAAGTCGTTGATTGCGCCGCCACTTTGGCGGCGCAATCGTTTTTGCTATACGCAAAATGCGGCAATATTATTACGCTCTCCCTGCTTGTTTTTTCCTTTCCTAGCCCCCATCTTGAATTCATGGACTTTTCATATTTCGGCGCCGCTGTATCTGCGCGCCCCTCAGCGAGTGAGCCTCAGCCATGACGACTCTTAGCGAATTCCCGCTCCTGCCATTACGCGATGTGGTGGTGTATCCCCATATGGTCATTCCCCTTTTTGTGGGGCGTGACAAATCCATCCAAGCGCTTGAACAGGCGATGTCTGGTGGTAAGCAGGTGTTGTTGATTGCCCAACGCGATCCGGGCGAAGACGATCCCGCGCGCGATGGCATGTACGACATGGGTACTGTCGCCACCATTTTGCAGTTGCTCAAATTGCCAGACGGTACCGTTAAGGTGCTGGTCGAAGGTGAGCAGCGCGCGCGCATCGATTCGATTGAAGAAGTTGAAGGCTATCAGTCGGCAACGGTTGAGTTGCTGACTGAGGTGACACTGGATGAGCGTGAAGCCGAGGTGCTCACGCGCAGTCTGATGAGTCATTTCGAGCAGTTTGTACAGTTAGGTAAGAAAGTCCCTTCCGAGGTGGTTTCGTCTCTTTCGAGTATTAATCAGCCCGGCCGCTTGGTCGACACCATGGCCGCTCACTTATCGCTGAAGCTGGAAGAAAAGCAGGCGATTCTGGAAATACTCCCTCTGAACGAGCGGGTAGAGCATGTGCTGGGCGTGCTGGATGGCGAGATTGACTTGCTGCAAGTCGAAAAGCGTATCCGCGGCCGGGTTAAGAAACAGATGGAGCGCAGCCAGCGCGAGTACTACCTGAACGAGCAGATGAAGGCCATCCAGAAGGAGATGGGTAATCTGGATGAAGGGCACAGTGAGTTCGATGAGCTGCGCAAGAAAATTGATGACGCCGGTATGTCGGAAGAAGCGTTGACCAAGGTTAATGCTGAATTCAACAAGCTGAAGATGATGTCGCCTATGTCGGCCGAAGCGACCGTGGTGCGCTCTTATATCGATTGGCTTACGGCAGTGCCGTGGAAAAAGGCCAGCAAGGTGCGACATGACATCCAGCGTGCCGAGAAGGTGCTGGAGGAGGATCACTACGGCCTGGAAGAGGTCAAGGAGCGTATCCTTGAGTATCTGGCAGTGCAGAAGCGGGTGCGTAAGCTTAAAGGGCCTGTGCTCTGCCTGGTGGGGCCTCCTGGCGTAGGTAAAACTTCGCTGGGCGAATCTTTGGCACGGGCAACCAATCGTGAATTTGTGCGCATGGCACTCGGTGGGGTGCGCGATGAGGCGGAAATCCGCGGTCATCGTCGGACCTATATAGGCTCGCTGCCAGGTAAATTGATTCAAAAGATAACCAAGTCGGGCGTAAAAAACCCGCTGTTCTTGTTCGATGAGATCGACAAGATGGGTCAGGATATGCGCGGCGATCCTTCCTCAGCGCTGCTAGAGGTGCTGGATCCAGAGCAGAATCACGCCTTCAATGACCATTACCTTGAAGTGGATTACGACCTGTCGGACGTGATGTTTATTTGTACTGCAAACTCGATGAATATCCCGGCGCCGCTGCTCGACCGCATGGAGGTCATCCGGATTCCGGGTTATACCGAAGACGAGAAGATCAATATCGCCGATCGCTACCTGGTGCCCAAGCAGGTTAAGAACAACGGACTGAAGAAAGACGAGCTCACTTTCAGCCAAGAATCGCTGCGTGACCTGGTCCGCTATTACACTCGCGAGGCAGGTGTACGTGGTTTGGAGCGCCAAATCGCCAAGGTTTGCCGCAAAGTGGTGAAAGAACAGGTTGCGGAACGCAAGCCCAAACCGGTCGCGCTTGATGAGAATTTACTCGAGCATTACCTGGGGGTACGCAAATTTAATTACGGCCTTGCTGAGGAGGCAGATCAGGTTGGTCAGGTGACCGGTTTGGCCTGGACTCAGGTAGGTGGCGAGTTGCTGAGTCTGGAAGCTGTCGTGGTTCCTGGGAAGGGGCGGCAGATCAAAACCGGCTCGTTGGGCGACGTTATGCAAGAGTCCATCAGCGCTGCTTTGACCGTGGTTCGCAGCCGTGCAGCGAGCCTGGGAATCAAGGCAGACTTCCATGAAAACAACGACATACACATTCATGTTCCGGAAGGAGCAACGCCTAAAGATGGCCCCAGTGCGGGCGTCGGCATGTGTACTGCGCTGGTTTCTGCGCTGACTAAAATCCCGGTACGGGCGGACGTTGCAATGACCGGTGAGATCACGTTGCGCGGCCAGGTATTGCCGATTGGCGGCTTGAAAGAAAAGCTGTTGGCGGCACATCGTGGGGGCATTAAAACGGTGATCATCCCGCACGAAAATGTCCGCGATTTGAAGGAAATTCCTGACCGTATCAAACAAGATATTGACGTCAAACCTGTGAAATGGATTGACGAGGTGTTGCAGATTGCGCTGCAATACATGCCGGAGCCCTTGAAAGAAGGGGTTGAAGAGATGGTTGCAAAGGATGACAATCGCGAGACTGATGAGAAAGGACGCATCAGTACTCACTGAGGCGATTTGGGTCCGGTGAGTGAAGCGCGTCCAGTGTGGGAGTGTTTTGCTAACCGGTCCGGGATTACTTCAGGCATTCCTTGACACGGTTTTTGACCGCTTGCTATAAAGCGTGCTTCGACCTAAGCAGGTATGCTGACTGGCCACAGCTTTGCTAAGACCACAAGCTTACATAATGACTAACAACTCATTTGAATTTAATAAGGGGACTTAGAGTGAACAAGTCTGAACTGATTGATGCCATCGCCGCATCTGCCGATATTCCTAAAGCTGCTGCCGGTCGCGCTCTAGACGCCGTCATCGAGTCCGTCACTGGTGCACTGAAGGATGGTGATTCGGTTGTATTAGTAGGGTTTGGTACATTCGCTGTTAAGGAGCGCGCTGCGCGCACTGGCCGTAACCCGCAGACTGGTCAGCCGATCGAAATCAGCGCTGCCAAAATTCCTGGCTTCAAAGCAGGTAAGGCACTCAAGGACGCTGTGAACTAATTGCGTCCCTGATCTGATGTGACATGCCGACGGCTCAGGCCAAGGCATGCTACGGAGCCATCCAGGACGCTACAGGCCCAGGCCTATTACGTCGCACAGATGGCTCCGTCAGTTACCAGAAAGGCGCATCGACAGGATGCGCCTTTTTTGTTGGAAGTAGAGAAAGACCATTCAAGGCTTGAGTGGCATGAACCTAGCGCTGGGCGTTCAGGTTAAACAGAATTCGGGGGCATGATGCTGCAAAACATGAGGGACAATGCGCAAAGCTGGGTCGCCAAGGTGATCGTTGGCGTCATTGTGCTGATATTCGCTTTGACTGGCTGGGAGTCCATCAGTCGTTTTTCCAATACCGCAGATGAGGCGGCTGAGGTAAACGGTGAGGTGATATCCAAGCTGGAACTGGAGCAGGCTGTGGCATTGCAGCGCCGCCAATTGATTCAGCAGTTGCAGCAAATGGGCAACAACAGCTTTGATCCAAGCATGATTGATGAAAGCTTTTTACGCACCAGCGTGCTGGATGGTTTGATTGAACGGTCGGTACTGATTCAAGGTGCTGAAGAGGCTGGCTTCGACGTGTCTGATCAAATGATCGACCAGTTAATCCTGACTACACCGGATTTCCAGGTAAACGGCAAATTCGATAGTGACCGCTTCGATATCGTGATCCGCAACATGGGTATGCCTTCGCGCATGGCTTTCCGTGGCCTGGTGCGTCAGCAGCTGCTGATTACCCAGTACCGTAATGGCTACGAAGCGACTGCATTTGCGACGCCGGTCGAGCGTAAGCAGTTGGCCGATTTGGAAAACCAGACTCGTGACTTTTTGGTCATTGAAGTGCCGGTAGCTGATGCCTCCGCTGTTCAGGTTACCGATGAGGAGATCGCGCAGTATTACGCCGCGAGTGCTCAGCAATTTATGACGCCCGAGCAGGTAGTTCTGGAAACGTTGACGCTTTCACGCTCCAGTTTCTTTGATCAGGTTGACGTAAGCGAAGACGCGGTTAACGAGCTTTATCAGCGCGAGATCGGCAATTTGGCTGAACAGCGTCGCGCTTCACACATCCTGGTGGAAGTGGCTGATGACGAGGCGGATGCCAAGGCGCGTATTGAAGCTGCGGCGGCACGTATCAATGCCGGCGAAGATTTCGCGAAAGTGGCGGCCGATGTGTCAGAAGATGGCGGCAGCGCGCGCAATGGTGGCGATCTGGGTTATGTCATCAAGGGTAGCTTTGATCCGTCTTTCGATGATGCGTTGTTTGCTCTAAAAACGGATGAAGTCTCGGCGCCAGTGCTTACCAGCTATGGCTATCACCTCATCAAACTGACTGATTTGAAGGCACCCGAAGTGCCGACACTTGAGTCCATGCGTGAGCAGCTGGTTCAGGAGTTGAAGTCTGAACAGGTGGAGCGCGCATTTGTTGATGCTTCGCAGGAACTGGCCAATCTGGCGCACGAAGCGTCTGACCTAGCCGAGCCGGCAGCCGCATTGAACCTGAAAGTTGAGTCCCTGGGGCCAGTTGAGCGTCTGGGTGGCGAAGGTTTGGCGAGCAATCCGAAGGTTATGAATGCCGCTTTTACCGATGACGTGCTGAAAAACGGTTACAACAGTGATCTGCTCGAGCTGGATGCCGACACCGTAGTGGTCGTGCGCGTTAAACAGCATCTCAAGCCAGAGCAGCGTCCACTGGAGGAAGTGCAGCAGGAGATCAGTGAGCTGATGGCCTACGAAAAGGCTGAAAAGGCGTCAGCTGAACAGGCTGATGGCTACATTGCCGGTTTGCAATCAGGTGAGCTGACCATGGACGCTTTGGCGCAGCAACAGGGCGTCGAGTGGCAACAGTATGAGGCAGTGGGTCGCTCTTCCAGCGACATCCCCACGCCGTTGCTGCGTAGCGTGTTCGGCCTACCTAAGCCTACTGCCGAAAAAGCAGTCTACGGGCGTATCAAGCAGCCTGCGGGCGGCTTCTGGTTGGTGGCGTTGCGCGGTGTGGCAACCGCCGGAGATGTGCAGGTTGAGGAGGGTGCTGCTTCGCAGTATCAACAGTTCATTGCGGGGCAATCGGGCCAACAGGACTTTAGCGCTGCGCAAGAACAGCTGCGAGCTGACGCTGAGATCGAACGTTTCTGATCGGCCGAAAGTACTGGCATTGCAGAAAAGGCGCTTAGGCGCCTTTTTTGTTTTTGTTTTTTGTAAGTGGAAAGCGAGGAGCAGGAATATTGGAGGCAAAAAAATGCGGTGACAGTTGTCACCGCAGAAAACGACCGGCTTCGTATTGGGGGGCTTGAAGCCGTTCGGAGCAGCCTATTTCAACGCAAACGTGTAATTCAGTATTAAACGGTTTTCATCAATGTCGCGGGTGGCATTGGAGCGGACCATCGCGTTGCGCCAGCGTACAGACAAGTTTTTCAAGGGGCCGCTTTGTAAGGTGTAGCTGACATCAACATCGCGTTCCCATTCGCTGCCTTCGCGGTTTCCAACAGCAAAATCGTCGCCTGTGACGTAACGGGTAAAAGCGCTGAGGCCAGGTACGCCTAGAGTGGCGAAGTTAATGTCGTAGCGAGCTTGCCAGGATTTCTCGTCGGCGCGAGTAAAGTCTAAAATTTGCACATAGTTGGCTACGTACGGGTCGGTTTCGGCGAGGAACGGAAAGGCTGTGTCGCCGTCACTGTGTTGGTAGCCAAGCCACAGCTTGTGTGCCCCGGTAGCGGCAGACAGCATCAGCGACTTCATCTGGTGATCAATGTCCAATGGCTGGTTGCCACTGTCACCGGTATCAAAGTAAGCAAGGTTGGCGCCGAGCGTCCAATCACCTACCGGTTGAGCATGCACCAGATTGAACAGGGTCTGTTCGTATACATCTTCCAGTTCCGCACCCCAAATCCCAATTTTGGTGTTGTCGCTGTTAAACGCGTAGTTACCGCCCAAGTAGTTGAACCTGTCCGAACTACCACCCAAAGTGGCACGTATATCTTCGGAGTTGGTGCTGTTGCGGTAGTTCACTTCGCGCAATTGTCCGCCCTGCAGGTCTAGATTCTCTATTTCATTTACTGCCAAGCTGGCACCGGTGAACTCTTGTGGTAACAAGCGCAAATCGCCGGATGAGGCGATCGGCAGCTTGGGCATCAAACCACCGACTTTCAATACACTTTTAGATAGACGTACTTTGCCGGCAGCAGTTGCTTCGCTGTAGCTGCCGGGGCCTTCGTTGCCATAGCTGTTGGGCAGTAGGCCGGTGCCTGCGCGGTCGTCGGCAGAGTCCAGTTTTAAACCCACGCCCGCATAAACATCGACGCCGAAACCGATAAAGCCCTCGGTGAAGCCCGACTCTGCTTTGAAAATAAAGCCCTGAGCCCATTCTTCTGCTTTGGACTGGGCGCCGGGATCACGAAAATCGCGGTTGAAATAGAAATTGCGTAACTGAAGGTTGGCGTTGGCGTCATCGACGAATCCGGCCGCCTGAGCATTGCCTGCCAGGGATGTTCCCAGAGCAACGGCGATAGCGCCCGCGAGGGTGTGGGTTTTCACATGCTTCATTGTTGTTCTCCTGATGTGAGTCGGTGCGCTGCTATGGCGCGAATTAACTAAAGCACGGGAGACTGGAGTGGGCCTTACGACGATAGTATTAACGTCATCAAAGTGTCACCCACCGACAATCTTGGGTAGTCATCTGAAAGGCTCGTTGTTGACAGGGTGCTGACGTTTTTCTGAGGTTTATTGGTAGGGACTTATACGGCTTGTACTTTAGTCTAGTGCGGGCAACGAGTTGGCATTGGTAGGGCGCGTTAGAAGCGCGATGTGGCACCGCTACCGTGAAAGTAAGATAGTGCGGTAGCCTGAGCTTGCCATCGGCGGCTTTGCTAAAACGCTTGAATAACGATCCGTAGGGAAAGAGTTAATGTTGATGAACTTCGTGTTGGGCTTGTCGATGATGGCGCTGTGTTTGTTGCTGCAAGGTTTTTTGGTTATCGCCGCGCTGCGTTATTTTGCCAGGCGGCAGGCGCAGGTACGCTCGGCCTTTTTGGCTGCTATGCGGGTCACGGTCGGTTTAATGTTCATTCTGATCGTCGGCAACGTAGCTCAGCTGGTGGCTTGGGCAGTGTTGTTTTATGCGTTGGGCGAGTTCGACACTATGCAGCTGGCTATATATCACTCGGCAGTCAACTTCTCTACCTTGGGCTATGGCGACATCGTTATGTCGGCCAAGTACCGGCTGTTGGGGCCGCTTGAGGCGCTCAATGGTGCCTTGATGATTGGCGTGTCTACTGCAGCACTATCCCGAGCCTTCGCAGAAGCGGTTAAAGATCGAGCTTTCGTCTCGCGTTGACGGGGTTCTCTACTTGGCTTATCGATCATCGGTCTGTGCCTTCGGTCGTGCGTTTTTGACAGCGGGGGCAGCCTTCGGCAGAGTACGCGACCTTTAGGGTTGTCTGGCCGTGTGCCGAAGATGGCTAAGCCTTACTTTGCTGGAGTGCGCAAATGAATGCGGTGGTTGCGGCAGTTGCCGTCATGTTGGTATTGAGCCTGTGTCGGGTACACGTTGTGGTCGCCCTCATTCTGGGTGCAATTACCGGTGGTTTGCTCGGTGGATTGGGGCTGCAAACTACGCTGGAAACCTTCCAGAATGGGTTGGGTAAGGGCGCCAATATTGCGTTGAGTTATGCGCTACTGGGTGCCTTTGCGGTTGCCATTGCCAAGTCGGGCTTGGCGCACGCGCTGGCCGATCGTGCGTTGCAGGTAGTCGACCGTCAGCAGCAGGGTGGAGCGGGGCTATTGAAGCTGGTGCTGATCCTGATGCTGGGCGGTGTTGCCATCGCGTCACAAAACATACTGCCGATTCACATCGCCTTCATTCCGCTGTTGGTTCCGCCGTTGTTGTATGTCATGGCGCGATTGAACTTGGATCGCCGCGCGGTAGCCTGCGTGCTGACGTTTGGTTTGATAACCCCTTACATGTTTCTGCCGGTAGGCTTTGGCGGCATCTTCCTTAACGATATTCTGCTGGCGAATGTCGCCGAGAGCGGCGCTGAAGTGGAGGGCATCAATGTGATGCACGCCATGGCACTGCCTGCGCTGGGAATGCTGCTCGGTTTGCTGGTGGCGATTTTTATCAGCTATCGCAAACCGCGAGAATACGATGTGGCACGCATTCGTCAGGTTGAACGCTTGGAAGGTGGCTATAGCCCGATGTCTTTGCTGGTAGCACTGGTCGCGGTGGTGGTTGCCTTCATCATCCAGCTTTGGCTGGACTCCATGATTGTGGGGGCCCTGGCTGGCTTTGTGATTTTCTCCGTTTCTGGTGTGGTGCGCTGGAAAGACGCTGACGGGGTGTTTACCGAAGGCATGAAAATGATGGCGATGATCGGTTTTATCATGATCGCCGCTGCCGGGTTTGCCGAGGTAATGCGTGCAACTGGAGCGATTCAGACGTTAGTAGAAAGCTCCGCTGACCTCATTGGCGGTAATCGCGCGTTGGCTGCGTTGCTGATGCTGCTGGTTGGTTTACTGATCACCATGGGGATTGGCTCTTCATTCTCCACCATTCCGATTATTGCGGCTATTTATGTGCCGCTAGCGGCTCAGTTAGGGTTTAGCCCCTTGGCAATAGTTGCACTGGTGGGCACCGCTGCCGCGCTGGGTGATGCGGGCTCACCCGCCTCTGACTCAACTTTAGGACCGACAGCCGGCCTAAATGTGGACGGCCAGCACAATCACATCTGGGACACG
Organism: Halopseudomonas sabulinigri; assembly: GCA_011053055.1. GTDB lineage: Bacteria > Pseudomonadota > Gammaproteobacteria > Pseudomonadales > Pseudomonadaceae > Halopseudomonas > Halopseudomonas sabulinigri_A. The sequence continues at coordinate 41,328 of DRHT01000015.1, forward strand.
GTAGTGCCGACCTTTCTGCATTACAACCTGCCGCTTATTGCCTTCGGTTGGCTGGCCGTGATGGTGCTGTGATGTTGAGCCATTCTTTAAGCGCCAAGCGTTAAAGAAACAGCGCGGTCGCAGCCTATTTACCTGCGAGCCTTCGCCCCTCGGCGGAGGTTCGCAGGGGCGTCTCCTATTCTGCATGCCCGTTCAGATTGAGTTGATCAAGGCTTGCCGCGCACTTGAACATTTTTTTACCTATCTTTCGCGCTGCCGCCGTAGGCCGATTAGACTGAAGGGAGATTCGTCTTCGGAGTGGCAGGATGCAAAGTCTGAAACATATATGGCTGTTTATTCGTACTAACCTATGGATCATCCCGCTGACGTTATTGTTGGTGTGGTTACTCTTCCGTTTTCTCGATCCTGCACCACCCAAGGTGTTGGTGATGACCACAGGTAGCGAAACCGGCGCCTATCACCAGTTTGGTATGGCGTTGAAAGAGGAACTGGCCAAGCAGAAAATTGACCTGCAACTAAGGCCCAGTCGCGGCTCGTTGGATAACCTTAAACGTCTCACTGCTGGCACTGGCGAAGTACAAATCGGTTTGATTCAGAGCGGTACCGAATCATTGCTGCAGCCTGAACAGCGCAAGCGTCTGATTGGTCTGGCTGCGCTCTACCATGAACCTTTGTGGCTGTTTCAACGCAAGGGCGCGAACATCACTCAATTGTCTGATTTGGAAGACAAACGAGTGGCGGTGGGCAGTGACGGCAGTGGAACCTGGGCGGTACTCAAAGGGCTGTATCGGGAACACCAAGACCTGACGCGGCTAGAGCTGCTGAATGACGGTTTGTGGCGCAAAATGGGCAGTACCGCTGCGGCGAACGCGTTGATTGCTGATGAGTTAGATGCGGCTTTTTTGGTATTGCCAGCGGGTAATCGACTGGTAACGCGTTTGGCGGCCAATCCGGACATTACCTTGATTAACCTCTCGCAGGCTGATGCCTTCGCGGCAAGGCTGCATTTTCTGGAAGCGTTGGACGTCCCCAAAGGTTTGCTGAATATCGCACAGCATGTGCCTGAGCAGGACACCAAGGTGTTATCGCCGGTAGCGATGCTGGTGGGTAATCAGGACTTTCACCCGGCGCTCACTGCAGTAGTGCTGGAAGCCGCGCGCAAGGTACTGCGCGAAGGCAATCTGCTGGATCAGCCAGGACGCTTCCCTGCAGGTGAGCCTATGGGGCTGGAGCTCAGCGCTGAGGCTGATTATTACCATCGTCAGGGCGTCCCATTCCTGCAGCGATATTTACCCTTCCAGGTCGCCTCGGCGGTAGACCGTTACGTGGTACTGATCATCCCCTTCATTGCCATCATGTTTCCATTATTGAAGAGCATGGGCCCGCTTTATCGCTGGCGTGTGCGCGCACGCGTTTATCGCTGGTATGAACATCTGCGACGGATCGACAAGTTGATCCATAGCGGCAAAATCCGCGAGCGCTACGCGGAAGAGATTCAAGGGTTAAAGGATCTGGAGGGCGAACTCAACCATGTTGATGTGCCGCTCTCCTACGCGCACGAGCTATACAGCCTGCATTTGCACGTGCGCTATATGATCTACCGACTGGGAACCATGCAGTCGGAGGAAGAGGGTGAGGAGGCCTCTGGGCCGGCCTGAGCACTGATGAAACAGCTGACCTGTTCAATCACCGGCGCCCAGTGCTGGAAGGGTGATGCGAGTGTCAGCAGAATCTTGATATGGCCCAGGTCGTCCAGCACGTCACTCTCTACGGCGACGCCCTGTTCACGCAGGGCTTGGGCCAACTGCCGGGTATTGCGTTCTGGGTCAACTAAATCATCTTCACTGCCGGCTAGCAACAGCGCTGGTGGGCTCTTTGCGCTCGCGTGTACCAAGGGTTGTGAGTCAACTGGCGTGTCAGGGTGATAGAACACCGGCTGCACATCGGGATTGCGGATCGGCAAAAAGTCATACGGCCCCGCCAAGCCAATCCAACCGCTAAGCATCTCTGGGCTGAGTTGCTCCTCTGCCAGCCAGCGTGGATCAAGAGCTAGCATGGCGGCGTTATAAGCGCCGGCACTGTGCCCCATCACAAACAAAGGCCCTGGCTCTTGTTGCCAGTCGCTCTGATGCGCTTTGGTCCAGGCCAATGCTTTGGCGCTGTCGCGCAGGAAGTCTGGATAGCGTACTTCAGGATATAGGCGGTAATCGGGGATCACCGTGATGATGCCGCGGCTGGCCAACGCCTGGCCAACAAACCGATACTGGGCTCGCTCACCGCTGCTCCAGCTGCCGCCGTAATAAAACACCACCACCGGTGCGCCGGGCTCCAGTTTTTCGGGTAGATAAACGTCCAGTTGCTGCCGTGGTAACTCGCCGTAAGACTGATTGCTCAGCTTCTGGTAACCATCGTGGGATGCCAGCCAGTTGACCGGAGATAACGCCGAACAGCCGGCTAGCAGGGTGGTTAATAACACAGAAAGCTTACGCAGCAGCATGGGCAGATCCTCGACGCTGATTGAGTTATCGGTGCGCAAGCTGTTACAAGCCATTGCATTTGTCTTTCACGCCGCAGCGCTTGCACCTACCATGGCATGGTAACCCGGAGATGAGGTGAGCATGAAGGACGCGTTGAAAGCGGCGCAGGATGCGATAGATCAGGTCGTGTTGGGCAAGTCCCACGCGGTCAAACTGGCCTTGACCTGCATCCTGGCAAAAGGGCATCTGCTGATTGAAGACTTGCCCGGCATGGGTAAGACCACCCTGTCACAAGCGCTGGCCTCGGTTTTGGGCATGAGTTATCAGCGCATTCAATTTACCAGCGATTTGCTGCCTGGGGATATTCTCGGTACGTCGGTTTTTGATCGCAACAGCGGTCAATTTGTCTTCCATCCGGGGCCTATCTTCGCCGAGTTAGTGCTCGCTGATGAAATTAATCGGGCCACACCCAAGAGCCAAAGCGCCTTGCTGGAAGCGATGGAGGAGGGGCAGGTGACGGTTGATGGCGCGACACGCCCGTTGCCTGATCCCTTTTTTGTGATCGCCACCCAGAACCCGGTATCACAGGGTGGCACCTTTGCTTTGCCGGAATCGCAGTTGGATCGTTTTCTTATGCGTTTGTCGTTGGGTTACCCGAGTGAGAAGGCAGAAAAAAGCTTGCTGCTGGGCGACGACCGTCGTGCGCGGCTGGACCGCGTAGAAGCCATACTCGGTCATGATGAATTGCGTCGCCTTCAAGCGCTGGTGCCGCAGGTCAACGCCAGCGAAGCCTTGGTGGATTACATTTTGCGATTGGTGAATCACACTCGCAACAGCGACGTTTGTGCCTGGGGGCTGTCGCCCCGCGCCAGTCTGGGGTTGCTGGCCGCCGCCCGTGCCTGGGCCTTGCTGGAACAGCGTAGTTACGTGATTCCTGAAGACGTACAGGCGGTATTGCCTTCAGTGGTTAGCCACCGCTTGCGCGCCGCAAATGACCCCGCAGGCCACGGCGGCGACAGTCTCGCGCTCTGGCTGCTCAACGAAGTGCCAGCGGTGTGAGCAACGGCTTGCGCGCGCGCGGTCGAGCGTTGCACCAACGCTGGTTGAAGCGGCGTATACCTCCGGCGCAGCAAATCAGCCTTGATCATAGGCGCATTTTTATTCTGCCCAGCCGGGCGGGCCTGGGCTTTTTGTTTTTGTTGGCGATTCTGCTGATCGGCGCCATTAACTACGAGAACAGTCTGGTTTACGGGCTGACCTTCCTGTTACTCAGTCTGTTCTGGGTGACCTTGCATCACAGTTATCGAAATCTGGCGGGCATCAGCCTGCGCGCTACCGGCGGCCGGCCGGTGTTTGCTGGCGAGCAGGTGCCGCTGGGGCTGGTATTGCTCAGCCCCACGCGTGAGCGCCAAGCGCTTAAGCTGAGCTGGCCCCAGTCGGTGCCGCAACAACTGGATGTACCCGGTGATGGTGAGGTGGCTAGCACACTCTATTACCCAACGACGCGACGCGGCTGGTTGCAGCCGGAACGATTGCGTATCGAGACCCGCTTCCCCTTGGGATGGTTTGTTGCCTGGAGTCTGCTGGACCTGAACTGGCGGGTGCTCGTCTACCCGCGACCCGTCAAGGCGCCACTGCCCGTCCATCGCAGTGGCGAAGGCCAGGACGAGGCTCAGCAGATACAGCTGGTGGAAGGTGTGGATGATTTTCAAGGGTTGCGCCACTATCGTCCCGGTGACTCCCGCCGGCGACTTGACTGGCGTGCTTATTCACGTGGTCAGGGATTACACAGCAAAATATTTGCCGAGCCACAACAGCAAAGCCAATGGCTCGATCTGGAGCAAACACAGGGCGCTGATCTGGAGCAACGACTGGGTATGTTGACCGGCTGGATCTTGGCGCTGGAAGCCGCGGGCCGTCCCTATGGTTTGGCGCTGGGTGGCTCGCGACTGCAGCCTGCGTTGGGCGAGGCGCACCGTGATGCCTGTTTGCGTGCGCTGGCGCTGTATGTGCTGGAGGGCAGCGGATGAGCGCCGCCGGTTTGATCCCGCGCAACAGCCTGGCCTGGTTACTGACAGCCCAAGTGGTGGTGCTGTTACCGCATCTGCCGCGCTTGCCCTGGTGGGTTGCGTTGCTATGGGTCGGCTGTGCGTTATGGCGGGTACAAATTCAACGTATGCGCTGGCACTCCCCGGGAATATTGCTGAAGAGCGCAGCACTGGTGGCGATCTTGTTGGGGGTGTTTCTCACGCAGGGCACCCTGCTTGGGCTGGATGCCACCGTGATGTTTTTGCTGCTGCTGTTCATGCTCAAACTGTTGGAAATGCACAACCCGCGCGATGCCCTGGTGGTGGTGTATCTCGGCTTTTTTATTCTGGCTACAGCCTTTCTGTTTGATCAGGGCATTCCGCTGACGCTCTATCAGTGTGGGTCTTTACTGGTGTTGGTGGCGGCCTTGGTGGGTTTGCAGCAAAGTGCTGGGCGCAATGATCCTGCGCGTGCGCTGCGCATCGGTGGGGTGATGCTGCTACAGGCGATACCGCTGTTATTGGTGTTGTTCATTTTCTTTCCTCGGCTGGAGCCACTGTGGTCTGTGAATATGCCGGGCGGCAGCTCCAAAACCGGACTGTCGGACACCATGTCGCCAGCCGATATCGCCAATTTGGCGCGTTCACCTGAATTGGCGTTTCGCGCCAGTTTTGACGGTGAGATACCGCCGCTTTCGACGCTCTATTGGCGGGCATTGACCCTGAGCCGTTTCGACGGCCGCAGCTGGTCGCAAGACCGCTTGCTGAATAACCTGCCAGCATTGCCGCTGGATACCTCCGGCGAGTCAGTTGAGTACCGGGTGGTAGCTGGTGCCAGTGGCCAGCACTGGGTTTACAGCTTGCGCGGTGCCACTACCGATAATCCAGCCCTGCGGCGTATGCACGATTTCAACCTGCAATCCATTGCCCCGCTCAACAGTACTTTTGGTTACCGTGCGCGTTCTTATGTAAATGTACAGATGCAGGCGGAGCCCTTGAGCAAGCTTGAGCGTGCTCGGCAACTGGAACTCCCACAACAGGGTGATCCACGTGCGCGTGAGTGGGCACAAGCATTGCGCGAGCAACATCCGGATGATGGCGATCTGGTGCAGGCTGTACTGGGCTACTTTAATCAGCAGCCGTTTTTTTACACGCTCAAGCCCACGCCCTTGGGTGAGCACAGCAACGACGAATTTCTGTTCGACACCCGTCGCGGGTTCTGTGAGCACTACGCCGGGGCCATGACCTTCGTCCTGCGGGCGGCCGGCATTCCTTCTCGGATAGTGGCGGGTTATCAGGGTGGTGAGGTGAACGAGCAGGGGGGGTATGTGCTGGTTCATCAATTCGACGCCCACGTGTGGGTCGAGGTGTGGTTGGCGGGACGGGGCTGGGTCTCGGTAGACCCGACCTTTCAGGTTGCCCCCGAGCGAATTGAACAGGGTCTGGAGGAAGCGGTACGCGGCGAGGGCAGTTTTCTTGAAGACTCCTACTTGTCTGGCTCGCGCTATCGCGGTGTGACCTGGCTGAATGACGCGCGGCTGGCTTGGGACAACGTCAATTATCAATGGCAATTACGGGTGCTGAATTTTAAGGGTGAGGAGCAGATGGGCTTGTTCCGGCGCTGGCTCGGCACCGCGGACTGGCAGCGAGTTGGTATGGTGGTACTGGGTCTGGCTGGCGGCATCATGCTGCTGCAGGCGATGTGGTGGCTGCGCCCGCAGCGCATGAACGGTAGCGCTCAACAGCGTGTCTGGAAACGCTTGGATCAACGCCTAGCGCGGCTGCGCTTGCAGGCGTTACCGGGCGAGGGGCCACGTGCCTGGCAACAGCGGCTGCAGGTCGCACTGCCAGCGCAGCGCAGCGTGATAGACAGTTTCTTTGATGAGTTTGTGCGGCAATCCTACGCGGCCACAGATTCCGCGTCCAAGGCAGACCAGCAACAGTTGCAGCAGGCATTGCGCGCTTTGTTCAAGGTTATACCGCGCAAGCGTCCGGCATCCGCCAGCTATTTGCTGCAGGATGGTCCGTTGTCCAGCCGCGATAAGTCCTTATAATTGCCGTGTGCGCCAAGCGTGGCGACAAACCTGAATCTCTGGAGTAGGCATGCATCCATTCAGCGCTACACGTCCCCCAAAGCTGGCCTTGGGGTTGGGTCTAGTGGGGCTAATCCCCTTCGTCAGCGGCGCGTTGGGCTTGTGGGTAACACCTGAAGCTTGGCGTGAGCGGATGTTGGAAGAGTTACTCGCTTATGCCGCTATCATCCTGGCGTTCATGGGCGCGATTCACTGGGGCTTGGCGATGCGTGCGGAGGAAGAAAGCAGCAAAGCGCCCATTCAGTTGGCGCTGTCGGTGGTGCCTCCGCTATTGGGGTGGGTAGGTCTGAGCCTGCCCATCAATCTGGCGCTACCGGTGTTCTTCTTCGCCTTTGCCACCTTGTATTTTGCCGATGTCTGGGCGGTCAGACATGGTTTGGCTCCAATGTGGTATCCAGCATTGCGCAAACCGCTGAGTATTGTGGTGGCTTTAAGTCTGTTGGTGGCATGGCTGGCGGTGGGACGTATCAGTTAGCCTTCACTGATTCGGGTGATGGGCGGGCACAATCGCATGTGCTCAAGTAGGGGGCACAACAATAAGAGTTTCTGGCCCCTTATATGGAACACCCCCTACACAGTATTGATTGCCGCTGGCTGTTGGCGCTGTATGCGGTAATCCCGCTATCGGTCCTGTTGGTTGCGCTGGATCTGCTGCTGTGGAATGGCTGGCTGGCGAACGAGGTGTTGCCGGGCGATCCCAACGACTGGCCGCTCTGGGCGGTACTCTTTGGATTACCGCATATTATTGCCAGTCTGCTGACCATGGCCAACGGCGAATATATCTCGCACTACCGTCGTACGTTGCTACCGCCGTTCTGTGTGTTCTTGCTAATCGCCATCGCTGGGCATTTTGGCCCTCAGCCGGTGAGCTACAACCTGCTGTTTGTTTTCCTCGCTTTCTACACTATTTATCATGTGCTGGCCCAGCAGCTTGGGCTGACGCTGATGATGCTGGGCACTCGCCCGGATCGACTGTTCACTTGCTGGAAATGGCTGGCGATACTGGCTGGCTTCGCGATTTATATCAACGTTTACGGAATGCGCTTTCTCGGCCACTGGGAGCTGGCTGGTGTTAACGGCTATGAGTTGATGACGGCGATAGGGTCGGGGTTGTGCGCCGCTGTGGTGGTGCTTTCCTGGCGGCTGACGCGCAGGGCCAAACCGGGTATCGGTCGTTGGTATTTGTGGGCTAACGCGGCCATGCTGGTTTCTGCCCTGTTGATCAACGAGCTGGGCTACACCTTGTTTGTGATTCTGATTCCGCGGATCATCCATGATCTGACGGCTTACAGCGTGTATATCACCCACGACCGCAATCGCAACCGTTCGGGTTCTAGCAGCCTTAGCTATCGGCTGACGCATACCAGCAGCTGGTCGCCATTCATTGTATTGCCGCTGAGCTCATTGCTAATTGCCTACGCGCTAACCAGCCACCAGAATCATCCTTGGGTCAATATCGTGATTCTGACGCTGTCATTTCTGCATTATTACTACGAGGGCTTCATCTGGCGGGGGCCGAATCCGCACCGTCAGTACATTGCTTTCAAGCGTTGAAGGGAGTGTAGGGCGGGTCGGGCGGCCAAATGGGAGGGATGCAATGGGGCCGCCCGGCCGGGGATCAGGACTTCTTAACGAACTCTGACTTTAGCTTCATCGCGCCAATGCCGTCGATTTTGCAATCGATATCATGGTCGCCATCAACCAATCGAATGTTTTTTACTTTAGTCCCGACCTTCACCACCAATGACGATCCTTTAACCTTGAGGTCTTTGATCACGGTAACGGAGTCGCCGTCTTGTAGCGGGTTGCCGTTGGCGTCTTTTATGCCACTGCCCGCGTCTTCTTTATCGTCAGCTTGCTGTGGCCATTCGTGGGCACATTCCGGGCAGACGAACATCATGCCGTCTTCGTAGGTGAAGGCTGAGTCGCAGCTGGGGCAATGGGGAAAATCGCTCATCGGTTAACCTTTTCAGCGGTCCATAACCCTGTGGAGTACAAGGTTTTTAGGGCCGGCATGATGCCGCAACCCGTCGCAGCTGTCCATGTTGTCAGCAGAGTACGGCCTCTGTTGCAGGCTGCCGCAATTGGTAGCGGGTATAGGTGCAGGCCGAGGCGAAGGCGAAAATACCGGCAGATAGGCTGAGCATAGCCAGATGGTTTACCTGAGTAATGCTCACTTCACTGGGACTGGCCTGCAACGGGAAACCGATCAAATCCAAACCGATACCGGCAACCAGGTAGCCGGCCGCTGCTGCCATCTTGCCAGTGAAAGAAATAGCGCTGAAGAAAAAACCTTCTTGCTGCTGACCGCTATGGTCGGCGTGCTGCTGCGCTACATCTGCCATCATCGATGCGCCGGAAATCATCGCCAGGCCGGATGCCGCTCCGCCCACAAACAACAGCAGCAAAATCAGTGGCACGAACAGCGCGCTACTCTGACTGGGAAACATGCCCAGCAGCGCAAGCACGACGGCAATGTTACTAGCCAAGGCGGCAACCAGCGCGGCACCAATGATGGTGGGCTTCTTGTCAAAGCGCTGGTGTAAGGGTTTGGTCAATAAAATACCGACCGGCCAGCCGAGCAACACGCCGGCGCCCAGCAGCGCAATGTTGTTACTGGTCAACCCCCAGAAGTACACGTTCAGGTGCATGTTCAGGGTCTGGGTAATACCTATGGAGATGGCTACCAGTAAGGTGCCGAGAAAGAGCGCGCGAAACGAAGAGTTACGCCAGATACTGAATAGGTTTTCACGCAGAGATAATGGGTTCTGCGTGCTGTTATTGGTGGGGAGAGCGCTAATCTGGCCCCGGGTGCCCCAGGCAGAAAGCAGAATGCTTGCTGCCATCAGCAGCGCACCGAAGAGTGCTACCAGCGGATAGCCGGCGGGATTCAGCAAACCGTTTTCAAAGGTAGCTGTTTCTGGGAAGAATAGGGGCACTCCCAAAAGCACTACCACCGCAGCGCCGCTGACGCCGCAGAATCCGCGCCAGGCGGCAACCGAGGTACGCTCGTGATAATCCAGGGTTAACTCTGCACCCAGGCCTAGATAGGGCACGTAATAAAGTGTGATAGCACCGCGTACCAGCACTGCAAAGCCAGTTAGCCAAAGAAACAGGCCGGTTTGTCCAAGACCATCGGGCGGGGTAAACAGGAAATACCAAGCTATCCCTAATGGCAACGCCGCAGCCAGCATAAACGGGTGCCTGCGCCCAAAGCGTGAGCGGCTATGGTCGGAGATATAGCCAGCCAGTGGATCGGTGACGGCGTCGAAAACGAGCGCAATCATGACCGCCAATCCAGCCAGCGAGCCAGACAGGCCAAGCACTTGGGTAAAGAAGAAAAACAGAAAAATGTTGAAGCCAGTGCTTTTGACGGTTTCAGCAATCTGGCCCACGCCGTAGGCGAACTTCGTTTTGCGACTCAGCGGCATATAACTCACCTGTTTTTGTTGTTTTTTTTGTGCAGATAGTGGGTTCAGTATTATTTAATTCGGTTTTGTATACAAGTGTTCACTTCTTGCTCGTGATTTAATTCTCCCAGTTGCTGGCGTTACAGCGGCGTAGATGGATGTGGCCTATTAGGCGAATACTGGGGCGAATCAAAAACTGCGCACTGCCAATGATAAAGAACACAACGGCGAGCTTTTCGTATTGAGGAAACAGAAACAATACGCTGCCCAAGAGAAACCAGATGGCGATGAAAAAGTCGTTGATGATGCTGAGCACTTCGTAACGGCGGCGAATCACCAGTTTCTCGTTGCCCAGTGGCAGGGTGAGAGGGTTTTCCTGGCTTTGCTCTGATCTTTCGGTCATGCGTTACCTCGCAGCGAGCTCAAGATTGGGGGTCGTTATTTCTCCGACGTGGTGGGTGCGGCTTGCGCATACTGCGGCAAGTCGTCGTTAATCAGCCACCAGTTGGCGGCCGAGTCGGTATAGGCATGAAACGCCGGCCGCGAGGCCACGTTCTGGTCCAGTGTGCCTGCGCGCAGACGAATAACCGTAGGGTCATTGAATCTGTGGCTGTACAGCGGAGAGCCACAATGACTGCAGAACACGCGCCCCTTGCCTTCGGAGGCGGAGTACTCCTTGAGCAGGTCTGTGCCGCGCAGTAACTCAAACTGACTGCGCAGGACGGGGATGTTGCTTACAAAAGGGGTGCCCTGCGCCTTGCGGCATTGTTGACAATGACACAACTGGATCGGTTGCAGCGCGCCGGTAATTCGGTAGGCAACGCCGCCACACAGGCAGCTCCCGGTGATCATTCGGCTTCTTGCTCAGTGGATGGCAAGGCGCGGGCCTTGATGCTGCGGTTGTCGGTGGTATACAGCAGCAGGGCGCCGGTTTCATCGAGTTCAAAACGCTGTATGTCGCCTAGCACCTCAAGGAAATGCTCATCCTGATTCATTAACGCTGGCGCACAGGCTTTTTGCGTAGAGGCGATCGCCTGGGTAGATAGCCCTTCACCGGTGAGTTGGTAACTAGTGGTGTAGTGATTACAGGCTGCGCGGCCACCCAGCAGACCATCGAGGGTGAAATTCAAGCTCATCTGGGTGTTGTCGATCACGCCTTTGCTATCGACGTCCTCAACGATCCATTCACGCCCCGTCAGCAATGAGTCCGGCGCACCACCGCAGCCTTTGAGCGTTTCACCGTTGACCTTGACGCTGGCCTCATAGGGGTAAGGCATGCCCGTCATGCTATCGCGGCACAGCTCAGGTGTTACATCGACAATCACCGAGTTCGCTTCAGTGCTGGCGTTAAAACGATAGCTATCGTCTTCGCGGGTGGTGGTTGGAGTGGGGGTCAGAATAGTGATGGGGTCGTTCTGACGGCTAAGGCTCATGCGTTCGCTGTCGACCTTAAGGGTCCATCCCGGCTCATTGCCGTTGGCTGTAAAGGGTAAAAAGGCGTCCACATCGACGATTTCGGCATCGTCCGCCACGGCGCCATTGATCTTGATCATCATCAGTGTGCCGAGATCTACTACCGGTTGGGTGACATCAATCAGGTTGGCGCTGTCGGTCGTCCAGAGCAACTGGCCCTCGACGCTGCGAATCTGCGCTGACACTGAGTAGCGCATGCGCGCATCAAACATGGCGGGTTCAACTTTGAGCGAAAAGGGCACCGGTACCTGCTTGCCAAACAACGTCGTGTTCTGTTCTGCCAGTAGGGTGGCTGGTGCGTCGGCACGTGAAACGTCGCTCAACTTGATGTGCGCAACGCTGCCGTCTGGAAGGGCGATGCGCTCGCGATAGCTGATGCTGCCGATTACCTGCTCGGTGGCTGGCGCTGGCAGCTCCTGGTTATCGCCATCGTCAGTGGTTGCCTGACTGGCCAAGTTGCTGCAACCAGCAGCGAACACGGAAGTAAGACCAATCAACAATAGGTGCGCAGGGGTGATGTGCATGCAAAACTCCTCGTATACGGCGGCGAGCGCCAGCGATATCCATTCGTAACAAGAGTGTAACTGAAAGCAGACCTCAGGTTGCCAGCCGGCTTACCAGGTGGATCCCGCCTGAATATAGACGGCGGATTCTTCTGGACCACGGGCTACATCAACGCCCATGGCAAAGCCATAACGTTCGGCAACCATGTAACGAAAACCGCCGCCAATACTGTTGGCAGCATCTGCCTCGCCAAGTTCATTGAATTTATCGGCGGCGCGCCCGGTGCCGACAAAGCCTTTGAGTCGCCAGCGCGGTTTGACCTTCCAGGTAAGTTCGGCCTCGGTAACCGCCACGGCATTACCCTGGTAGCGGGAAGCGGGTATGCCGCGCAGGTTGATCGACGGCGGTATGTAGGGTGGTAGCAGCACATCGTCGTTGACTGAGATGCCGTCGTATTGCAGGCGCACACCGAGGTCTAAGGCAGGGGATAGCACCCAGTAATTCAGCCCTTTGATTCGGTAGCTGGCGTAGTCGTAATCGCTGCCCAGCGCATCGTCGAAACGCATGTACTGAGCGCCATAATTAAAACCGCGCTGCGGATCAATGGGGCTGTCACGAGAGTCGAACTCGGCGACCAGCCCAAGCCCTGAGGTAGTGCCTTTCTCCCCAAGATGGCGGTTGAGATAATCGTTAACCTTCTGCTGCAGTGCTGGGTTGGGCAGCGGTATTTCATCTTCCAATGAAAGGCTGACCTTGCGATAGAGCTGTTTTACGCCTAGAAACCAGGGCGTACCGGGTACGCGCAGCTTTAAATCCTGCAGCACAACGGGACCTCTTATATTCAATCCCACGCCATTGCTCAGCGGCAAACCGGCAAAGGAGTAGAAGTCGATATTGAAGTCGGAATAGGCAAGAAAGCCCCGATAGCGAATGCTGTCGTCGCGCCAGAAGCCCAAATGCGCCAACCCGTAGCCGCGGCTGCCATTTGAGGTGAAGGCTAGGCCAGCCAGACTGATGTTCTCGGGTACCAGCTTGTCATCATTTTTTTCTGCCTTCTGCTCATCGGACTCATGGAAGAACACCATGGCCAGTCCCAACCCAGTGCCGACGGCAGGCTCGGTGATGATTTTGGGAACGGGAATGAAGGGGAGATTCCAGCGGTCAAGATAACTTCCCGGATCGAGCGCGCCGTCTTCAGGCTCGCTGTTGTAATCGTGATACAGCGATGCCAGCGCTGGCTGGGCCTGCAAAAATCCAAGGCAACAAAGATATCGACCTAATAACGCTAACCGCATTCCAGCTCCCCGACGATGGAAGGCCGAATGTCCGGCCTCAACTCTCTCAGTAAAGCATAGAGACCGTGGCTTTTCCGCAGATCGACAGGTTGGAGCTCTGCAATGTCACTGATACGGCATTCGCAGCGTTGATGGCCCTGCCGTTGGAGTCTGCGCTGAGGCAAACTGGCTTAACTCGGAGTTGATGCTCCGGGCCATTCCCGCCTTAAATCACTGGAGCCCGTAATGATAAAGATCAGTGTGATGTACCCCAATACCCCCGGCAGCCGTTTCGATCACGATTATTACCGTGATCAGCACATGCCTATGGTCAAGCGTCTGATGGGTGATGCCTGCCTGTCGTTTGGCGTGGATCGTGGCTTGGCCGGCGGCACGCCGGATGCGCCAGCAGCCTACGTTGCTATGGGGCATCTGTTTTGCGAGTCGGTGGAGAGCTTTCAAGCGGCCTTCGGCCCGCACGCCAAGGTTATTCAAGGTGATATCAGCAATTACACCGACCTTGCGCCGGAGTTGTTGATCAGTGAAGTAGTGGTTGGCTAAGACTCGCCCCACGTTTTCGTTTGACGGTGCGCTTGCGACAAGTGTGTCACCGCGAAGGTGACACACTTGTCAGTGCTCAAAGATTTATAGATTTTGGTAGCGGTTGACGTCGAGCACACCTGCTTGATCGGGTGTGGTTTCCTCGGTGCTGCGCTGGAAGTCGGCCATGATGTCCCAGAACTCGGGATGGGTGCGCCGCACACCCCAGCGATCAGCCAACGTGTGCAGGCCGTCCTGATTCCGGACCGCCGACAGCGTGTCGATGAATTCAGGCAACTCATCCAGAGTTACGTCAAAGCTAAAGTTGGGATAGCTGCCTATTGTGCCTTCGATCAGCGTTAGCGTGTCTTCCTTGGGTAGAAAGCGTGATTCCTCGCCAAACATGAACGCGACGCTGGAGTGCGCACGGTTGTGAACCAGTGTGTATACCCAACGCTGATCGCCTTGCTTAACGCGTAGAAAGGTGACTTCTGGCAATAGGCTGATCACCGGCAGGCTGGCGCCATCTGCTCGCGCGAGCGGCTGCAGAGTAGATTCCAATTGCTGCTGTGCGCTGCTGATAGCGGCGCGCTTGCAGTTATTTTCGGGGCAGCGATTCAAGGTGTCCGGTGGCCCGCTGACCTGCGCCGTGCGCTCCATCAGGAGCTGACTGAAACGCTGCATGACGGCTTTATTGGTGCCCGCGTCTTTGTAATCCATTACGACGGGTGTCGTGGTGTCCAAGCCGGTGTAGGTAAGCGCGTGCTTGATCTTGGCGTTGCCTTGATACCAGCTGGCGTAGAGCGCTTCGCGTTTTTCCCGAGGTACGAAGCGCAGCATGTTGTGCTCGGCACCGTTGCGAATCAGGTCAAAGTACAGACGCGTTTGGCCCTGATGAGAGACGCTGCCGAATACGTTGAAGTTGGCAACCAATTCGTAATAAGTGCGTTCCAGTAACGGATAATCCATAACCCAGATAGTGCGGGGGACGCGGCCGTGCAGGCCCTTGCGGACCGAGGCGCTGTCGTGGTGGCGGAAGATGGTTAGCAGTGCATCCTGGTTCCAGTTATCGCCATCCCACAGCTCGTCTAGCGTGGCGCCATCGGGTTTGCGCTTTGCATAGTAGTTGCGGCGCAGATCAAGGTACTTGTTACGTTTTTCATTGTAATCAAGCCACTCTGAACCGAAGTCGAGTATGTCGCTCTTTTGGCCGGGTAGCCCAAGTAGGGGGCTGGCTTTCAGGCGGTAATTAGCATCGTTGACGAAAGCTTCCTGATCGGGGTCTTCAAACACCGTCCAGAACTGATCACGGATGACGTCAGTAGCGATCTGACCGCGGCAGACCGGGCCGCGTATGAAGTTGCGTACGAAATACTCGGCGTTATCCAGCAGGAACTGATAGCGCGCCTTGGCTGGGATGGCTGAGAAGGTGATGAATGGATTGGCACGCTCGGCATAGCTGTAACCGGGTAGCGTGACCATCTCCCATTGCGGTTCGAAAAACAGCGATTGATAGCGTTTAAGGCGAGTTTCACCCAGCGCGTAGGTGATGTGTGTCTTCTCTACGATGGTCTGGCGTAAGGGTTGCAGACGGTAGAAGAAGGCCTGCTCTGGATCATCGTTAGGGCGCACGGTACGCAACGGGCGTACCGGCTGGCCTGGGGGCGTGCTGGAGCGCACCAATGAGTAGAACGCGCTGCCTTCAATGTCAGGAAAATAGAGGTGTGCCGCGAATAGATGCTCGAACAGGTAACGAGCGACCAGTTGCTCGCGCATGCCAGTCTGGTTGAAGAAGCTTTCCCACCGCTGGGTCATGGCTTGTTCGGTATCGCTGGGATTGTAGGCTGCTGGCGTTACCACTGCGCCCTCGCTGATCCATTGCGTGAGCTGTGTGAATTCATCGTCGGTAAGCCCAGTAGCACCGTAAGGCATACCGCCATGGGGGAATTTATCGGCGTAGTCGGCAAACTGCCCAACGCTCGGGCAGCTGTTACTGCGTGCGGTACTTAAGGTGATATCCTCGGGCAAGCGGCTGTTGGTTGCCACAGGATTGGTTCGACCCAGCTCCAGCATCTTGTAGAGCACGGAGGCATCCAGGCCGCTCAACTGGCCGTCTTCAGCGCCGTGTAAAACAGAGAAAAAACCTTTTTCACGCCACTCGGCGGTTGAGCTGGCATCGACGCCCAGCCGCGTAGGCACCATATCTTCGAGTCGGCCGCCGTCGTACACAGGCAGGGTGGACGCACCTCGTTCCAAGCCTTCAGCACTGGTCAGTTTGAGCTGGCAAGGCGCGTCATAACAGCCGTGGCAAGCCATACACTTGTGTTCAAAGATAGGGCGGATGTCGCGCTGATAATCGTAGGTTTGAACACGCGCCGCTATGGGCTCTTCCATGGGGTATTGCGGGATTTGAGTGCAGGCAAGAAACAAGCCGGCTATGAGCAGCACCAATGCTGTCAACTTCAGTCGAGTCATGCCTGAAACGCGCGCCATGTAGATTCCTTCGGGCTGTCTTTTCTATGTGCTGCTGCGCTCAAGACGCCGCGGCATTGCTGATTGGGAGCGCGGATGGTCGGCGCTGCTGCTGCGCCGGACTTTAACATTTCACGCGCGAAACAGCAGCTGGGTATTTATCGATGGTCTTGCTGCGCCGTGGTCTGTTCTCGCTCTTGCAGCAATCGCTCGACCTCATCTTCCCCCAGCGGCCGCTGGCGTTTGACGCTTAGGCTGTTGCGCCACTCTTGACGGAAATCGGGGTTCAACCAGAGGTTGAATAACAGCACTAGCAGTAGGGTGACCAGTGCGCCGAGACTGGCCAAAGCCATGTCTTTGTGTGCATCCCAGATGTCACCTTGGGTGCCCAGGTAGGCTACACCCAGGTCGCCGCCAAAGGTTGTGGCGGCGCCCCACTCAAACAGTTCATAAAGCATGGAGGCGGCCATCGCCAGTTCTAACGGGAAGAAATAACCCCAAAATCCTTTGGCGTTGGCTACCCGGCAGTAGAGTTCGCGGATGGGGTAGACCAAAAAGGCGCCAAACAGAAAATGCACCACGCGATCAAAGTTGTTGCGTTCCCAGCCCAGCAACTCATTCAGGCTGACGCCAAACGCTTGTGCCATCCACGCGTCGTAAGGGACTTCAGAATAGGTGTAGTGCGCGCCCACTTCGTGCAGGCAGAGAAACAGAAAGATCAAGGTGTAAGACAGCCGCGACAGCGGGAACGCACGGTAACTCAGCCCTAGCGTTACCGCAAAGGCCAGTACCAGCAAGTTTTCTAACGCCCAATCGCTGCGGTCGTGTGGGTTGATTGCCAAGCCAGCAAACAACAGACAGAACAGCAGCGTCAGAATCAGTAGATAACGTAGATGTAGGTATTTGATGGTCGTGCTCTCAGGGTGTTTTCTTGTTGTTCAGTACCACCAATGCAATACCGCACAGGATGGTGACAGAGGCTACGACCAAGGCAGTGGTCAAAGGCTCATTGATCAGCACAATACCACCAATGGCGGTAATCACAGGAACCGTCAATTGCACACTAGCTGCTGCGCTGGTTGCCAGTAGCGGCAATGCGGCATACCAGAGCGCGTAGCCGACTCCTGACGCCAGCGCACCTGAGGCTAGCGCATAGATGATACCCATGCTGTCCAGTGTGGCACTCTGCCAACTGAACAGGCTGAGCAGCAGCGCAAAGGGCAGGGCGCGAATAAAATTGCCAGCGGTCACACGTGTCGCGTCACCAGTGCCGCGACCACGCAAGGAATACACCCCCCAAGCAACGCCGGCACCCAACATGGCTAGGGCAGCATCCAAGGGTGGCGCAGACAAGCCCGGCAGTAACAGAATTATCAGCCCACCTATAGCCAGTGCGAGCCCGAGCCATTGCATCGTGCTGAGCCGTTCGCCGCGTGCCACGCTGTAACCAATCATGCTGGTCTGTACTGCGCCGAATAACAGCAGAGCACCCGTGGCAGCGGACAGCTGCACATAGGCCAAAGAAAAGGCAGCGGCGTATGCAAAAAGTGCGAACGCCGAGATCCAGTTGCCTTTGCCCACGCTATCGCCTTTGGCTAATCGCACGATAAACCACAAGGTCAGGGCGCCCGATAGCAATCGCAAGCCAGTAAAGCTGGCGGGGTCGATAGCAGTCTCTTTCAAAGCCAGGCGACACAAAATGGAATTGCCGGCAAACGCCAACATGGCGAGCAAGGTGAGGACGGTAGCGCGCAGCGACAAAGGGGAGAGTCCTTATTGATTGGCGATAGTTTGTCTATCGGAGCGCACTTTTAGGTGGTTTGGCAATAACTCTTTGTGACTGGCCTTATCGAGTGGCCAATTAAAGTGGCAGGGCGTAAGTGCCGGTGACATGGGCTACCAGTTCATGCTCGTTGCCGGCGCTGTAAAGCGCGACCTCGCACACAGCTTGTCTGCGGGTCATTCTTAGTAGCTTGGCTTTTGCCATTAAATCAACGGGTTGGGGCTTGGATAGAAAGTTGATGTTAAGGTTGGAAGTGACAGCCATTTCGGTCGGGCCGCGATCGGTCGGGCCGCGATCGGTCGGGCCTAGCTTGCCGAGAACCAGCGCATACATGGCGGCGTCGCCCAAGGCCATCAGTGTTGGTCCGGACAGGGTGCCGCCTGGGCGAATTAAGCGACTGTGGAAGGGGATCCGTGCAAGGCTGTGCTGATCACTGACCTCTTCGATACGCAGGTCGAGGTCTTCGGCCTGCGGCCTGCGGCACGCCCTGACGGATAATCTCTTGGACTTGTTGCGCGCTGAGCATGGCTGGCTACCTTTGATGATGGTTAAGCCACCATCATCAGGGGCAGGCCGGTAGCGGACAAGCGGCATTCTGGTCATTCTTGGCGCTGATGTCGCTGCGCTGGTCGGAGCAATGCTGCGCAACCTCGGCGGCTTGCTGGCAGCCCATTTCGGTGAGGCCGGTGATCAGGTTATTCCAGCCGGCGTCCAGTGCCGGGAACTGCCTCGTCAGCTCGCTGAAATGCGCGACAGCGATGCTTCTATCGCCTTGCTGCCACGCTACGTTCCCTAAACCCAGGCGTGCAGCCGCTTGCTCTGGCCAGCGGATCAGGGCCGTTTGGTATGCGTTTTTTGCACTGTCCAGCTGACCGGTCTGCTCAAGGTCACTGGCAGCGCGCAGGTAGGGTAGTGGCTCGGCGGTGGCAGGCAGCTGGTCGGCGGGCAAGATGACTCTGGCCCAGTGGTCGGCGCGCTGCCAAGTGCGCAAAAAGAGTTTAAATGGCTCGCGTTGCTCCTGCTGCAAGCCGCTGTGCAGAATCAGCTCCTGCTCGGCTAAGTCGTAGCCGATAGCCACTGCGTAGTGCCATTTTGGGTACCAATTAAATGCAAGATTCTGCATGACCAACACAGGGTTACCTGCGTCTATTTCGCGCAGAACGGCTTGTAGTTCAGGCTCTAGCGGGTACACGAGCATGCCCTTATCGCGGGCGGCGGCGACCATCTCAACCTGCAGGCTGCCTTTGCGCTCGGGAATGTAAACGCGCTCTTTCAGCGCTTCGGGCGTAGCTTCTATGCCGCGTTGGTTGAGCATCATGGCCAAAGCCGCGGGGCCGCACTGATATTCGTCCTGAGCATAAAAGGGCACGTCAGCCAACAGGTGGCGGGTGCTCAGGTCTTCTGGAAGTTGTGCTCGAGTAGGAGCGGTGGGTGTGCCAGCGCAGGCGGACAGCAATGCTGCCAGCCCGAGCGTGGCCAGGAGGCGAAAAGAAATCCGCATCCGTTTAGCGATTAATACAGTGAATGAAGCTGAAAATATCAGTAGCACAAAGCATGTCAGTCACGATGAAAATGACCAGAAACAGCACAATGATGCCAACAACGCCGCCAGCACCGGCGGGAGCTTCGTCCAGTTGCGTGTTGAAGTAGGCCAGCTCGTCTGCAGTCAGACTGTCGATGCGCTGATCTACCTGATCAGGAGAAACGCCCATGCTGGCAAGTTTGTCCTGTACGGCTTGGTCTTCCAGCATGCCTTTCAGTTCGGCCCGGTCGACGCTCAACTGCTGCTGCGCGATCACTTCATCGGTGCCGACCATGGCGGCTTGCGCCTGGATGCTGACCAATGAGGTGAGCATAAACAGAGCGGCGAATACGATGGATAGATAACGTCTGCTTGATTGCATGAAAGTCATTGGGGTTACTCCTCATTATTTTGATCTTGGCTTCCTTGCTTGGAAGCCTTCGGTTACAGGTAGCAAGCCTGTTGGTGCGCCTTGACGCGGCATGGGCACTGCGAAATCTGACTTGATAAATGCGGCCCAGTTCCGAAATGCCATTACGCTTGTGATCTGGTTCACTTTAATGAGTGCAGGTTCAGCGTTCTCGGCACGAGAGCGCTGAACCTGTCTATGGGATCAGAACCCCAGCTTGTCGCGCATCTGGTAGTACCACGCACCCATTGCCGTGAAGGGGACTTTGAACAGGCGTCCGCCGGGGAAGGGGTAGTGTGGCAGGCTGGCGAAGGCATCAAAACGCTCGGCTTGACCGCGTATGGCCTCGGCCAGGATCTTGCCGGCTAGATGCGTATAGGTCACGCCGTGGCCGCTGCAACCTTGCGAATAGTAGATGTTGTCGCCAATGCGCCCAACCTGCGGCAGGCGAGACAGGGTAAGCAGAAAGTTGCCAGTCCAGGCGTAATCGATCTTCACGTCCTTAAGCTGCGGAAAGGTTTTGATCAGATTCGGGCGTACCAATGCTTCCACGTCGGCAGGGTCGCGTGCGCCGTACACCACGCCGCCGCCAAAAATCATCCGCTTGTCACCGGAAAGACGGTAATAGTCGAGCAGGTAGGCGCAGTCTTCAACGCAGTAATCCTGGGGTAACAGCGACTGTGCCAATTCATCGCTCAGCGGTTCAGTGGTAATCACCTGTGTGCCACAGGGCATCGATTTTGCGGCTAGCTGGGGCACCAGGTTACCAAGATAGGCATTGCCAGCCACCACCACAAAATTGGCTACGACCTGGCCTTGCTCGGTGTGCACCACGGGTTTGGCACCTTGCTCGATTCGGGTCACGGTGGAGTGCTCGTGAATCACACCACCAAGGGATTCAACCGCCGCCGCCTCACCTAGTACCAGGTTGAGCGGATGAATATGCCCGCCGCTCATGTCGAGCATGCCGCCAACATAACGATCGGTATTAACCACCTCGTTGATACGAGTTTGATCCAGCATCTCCAGCTGAGTGTGACCGTAACGCTCCCAGAGCTTTTTTTGCGTCTCCAGGTGGCCCATCTGCTTCTCGTTGAAGGCGGCAAATACGCCGCCGTCTTTAAGGTCACATTGAATGTTGTACTTGGTCACACGTTCGCGAATGATACGGGCGCCTTCAAAGGCCATTTCGCCCATCAAGCGGGCCTGCTGAGCACCGGCGCTGCGCTCGATCACATCTATGTCACGGCTGTAGCTATTGACGATTTGGCCGCCGTTGCGACCCGAGGCGCCAAAGCCCACTTTGACCGCTTCCAGTACCGTGACCTTGAAACCTTGTTCAAGCAGAAACAGGGCGGTGGAAATGCCGGTATACCCTGCGCCGATAACACATACATCGGTTTCATGTCGGCCCTGCAAAGGTGGCCGGGATGGCGTCGGATTTGCTGAGGCGGCGTAATAGGAGGAGGTATGCTGGGTTTCGGCCATGATGAACCTGCTGAAAGTAGGTTGTTGAAAATATTTTACACTTTCAGCCGATGCTACCCCCTGGCTGAGCGTAGCGCCAGAGGGTGATCAAAAAAAATGACAGCTAGGGGTGCGCAGGCTCAGCGCTGGTTTCGTCTGCGGTAGCAGGTTTGGCCGCGACGGGTTTTGGGATGGCTTTGGTTAACAGTACAAAGACCATAGAGAAGCCCAACATGATAGCTATCAGGTGGAAGGCATCGTTGAAGGCCATGATGCTGGCCTGTTGGTGCACCTGATTACTGAGCATCTGGAAGGCGCTATGCTCATTGCCCAGTTGGGCCGTGAGAAGGTCCATGCGTTCAGTAAACGCGGCGTTACCGGGTGTGATGTTCTCGCGCAAAATCTCGTAATAATGTTTGGCCCTGCTGTCGAGGATGGTCGCCAGCGCGGCGATACCGATAGCGCCGCCCAGATTGCGCAGGATGTTGTACAGGCTGGAGGCTGAACCTGCCTGGGAGGGGGGAATCATCGCGGTAGCAAGAATTGACATCGGTACTAGGACCATGGGCTGGCCGAAAGCGCGGAAAATCTGGATTGCGATGAACTGGTCACCTGCAAAATCCAGATTCAGGCTGCCACTGAAGAAACTGGCGAAAGCGAACAAAAAGAAGCCGGTAGCGCAGATCAGGCGCGCATCGACGAACTTCATCAGGATCGGCACCATCGGGATGATCAGCAGCTGTGGAAAGCCCATCCACATGATCACCTGGCCAATCTGCAGGGCGTTGTAATCCTGTATTTGCGCCAGATAAACGGGTAGTACGAAAACCGTGCCGTACAAGCCCACGCCCAGGCCAATGTTGGCCAGACTGCCGAACAAGAAATTCCGCTCTTTGAGTAGTCGTAAGTTCACCAGCGGGTCGGGTTTTGACAGCTGCAAGATAACGAAGCAGACCAGGCTGATAAATGAAATGACCGCCAAGGTCAGCATCGAACTCGATTCAAACCAATCTTCGCGATGACCTTCTTCAAGGAATACCTGTAAGCAACCCAGACCGGCAGCCATGGTGGCGATGCCCCAATAATCGCCCTTGCGTAACAGGTCCCAGCGCGGGGCTGCCTTATCTAGACCATACATCAAGCCGCTGGCCATCAGGATGCCGGGCACAATGTTGATGTAAAAAATGTATTCCCAGCCATAGTTCTCGGTCAGCCAGCCGCCGATAGTAGGGCCAATGGACGGAGCAAATGTTGCAGTGATGGCAAACATCGCCATGCCCTTGGGACGCGAGGCTGGCGGCAGCTTGGTGAGAATCAGCGTAAAGGCGAAGGGGATCAATGCGCCGCCAGCCAAGCCTTGCATGGCACGGAAGATAATCATGCTTTGCAGGTTCCACGCCATAGAGCAAAGCAATGAAGCAATCACGAACAGGACCGATATGGTGACGGCAAACCGGCGTGGCGACATGATGGTGGTTAGCCAGGCCGCAAGCGGAATAATGATGATCTCGGCGACCAGATAGGAGGTCGAAATCCATGAACCTTCTTCAATCGTTGCCGACAGCGCGCCTTGAATATCTTTCAAAGACGAGTTGATTATCTGGATATCCAGGATCGCCATAAAGGCGCCGAGAATGGCGCTCAGCAGCGCGATCCAATCGCGCCTGCTGGGTGGCGGTATTTCCTGCTCGGGTATGCCTGCCTCAGCCACGCAGATCAACCTTCACATGTACTGACATGCCGGGCCGGATGCTATCCATCAGTGGTTGGTCGCTGTCGATTACCAGCTTGACCGGGAAGCGCTGGACCACTTTGGTGAAGTTACCGGTGGCATTGTCTGGCGGCAGCAAACTGAACTGCGCACCAGAGGCCGGGAACAGACTCTGGATCCGCGCCGTCACGATGTGATCAGGGAAGGCATCAAACACCAATTCAGCGCTCTGACCTTCGTGCATGGCCTGAATCTGGGTTTCCTTGAAGTTAGCTTTGATCCACAGCTCGCTAGCGGGGACGACCGCCAGTAAGTGGCTGCCTGGTTGCACGTTCTGGCCGACGCGCGCGGTGCGCTGGCCGATGCGCCCAGCGACGGGGGCACGGATTTCAGCGCGGCCCAGAGCGAGTTCAGCTTGACTGATATCCGCTTCGGCGGCCTGGATTTGCGCGGCAAGACGTTCGATATCGGCGTACTGAGTATCTTTGGTCAGTTTTTGCGTCTGCACGTCCGCATCGGCTTTTTTCACCTGCGCCTTGGCGACTTCCAGTTGGGTGCGAAAGTTGCTCAGCTGTTCTTCCGAGGCGTAACCGGATTGCTGCAGGGGAGTGAT
This sequence comes from Halopseudomonas sabulinigri, assembly GCA_011053055.1. Taxonomy (GTDB): domain Bacteria; phylum Pseudomonadota; class Gammaproteobacteria; order Pseudomonadales; family Pseudomonadaceae; genus Halopseudomonas; species Halopseudomonas sabulinigri_A. The sequence goes on from DRHT01000015.1 coordinate 65,103, forward strand.
ACGTTTGATATCCAGCTCAATGCGACGCTGCTCTGCTTGGGTGGCGAGCATGCCGGCTTGGGCGGCCAGAATCAGACTGTCCTGTTGAATCAACATGGAACGTGCTTGTTGTTGCTCCGCGCGACGGGTAGCGAGATTGGCGCGTGCATGGGCAAGGGCGACGTCGAAGTCTCGCGAGTCAAGTCGCACCAGCGGATCGCCGGCTTCAACCAATTGATTGTCATCGACCAGTACTTCGGTCACTTGCGCGGCCAGTTGGCTGGAAATCAGAGTGATGTCTCCCTGCACATAGGCGTTGTCGGTCTCTTCATAATAACGACCGACAAACCACCATTGGGCAAAGGCAGCGGTGCCGACCAAAGCGCAAATCAATAGAAAGCCGAACAGGCGGACGCGAACGCGGGCAGACATGAAATTCCCCAATTTTTATTATCCACCGCACTCTACACTGTTCCGCATGACGCCAGAGGCGCTAGAATCTGGAAACTTTGTTGCAATACGGGAACAGTAACTGATGGGATTGGACGATGCGCTGATTTTTACCCGCGTGGTGGAGTGTCATAGCTTCACCAGCGCGGCAGCAACCTTGAATATGCAAAAATCCACCGTGAGCCGGCGCATCGCTCAATTGGAGGAGCGTCTCGGCGTGCGCCTGCTCAACCGCACCACGCGAAAGTTGCGTTTGACTGAGGTCGGGCAGGCGTACTACGAGCGCTGCCGGCAGATCATGCAGGAGTTTGCGGAAGCCGAGCAGGCCATTATGCAGCTGCAAACAGAGCCCACAGGTCTATTGCGAGTTAGCTCGCCAATTGAATTTGGTCAGTTGTTTTTGGGAGGCGTGGTAGGCGAGTTCATGCGTCGTTACCCGGCAATCCAGGTGGAAGTGGAATTGACTACCCGGGTTGTTGATCCGGTAGAGGAGGGCATGGACGTTGTTGTGCATCTGGGCCGCCCGCAAGATTCCAGTCTGGTTGCCCGGCCACTTATGTCGAGCCCAAGGCAGCTGTATGCCAGCCCCGGTTATATAGCCAAGTACGGCATGCCGAAACTGGCGGAAGAGTTGAGTCAACACCGCTGCATTCATGCATTGGTAGATGGCGCCCGCAAGTGGCACTTTCTGCAGCCGCACATGAGTGTGCCGATCAATCCGGTACTGGTGGTCAACAACATCACTTTCGCTCGCGAAGCGGCGTTATCCAGCGCAGGCATCATCAACGTACCGGCGTTTATCGCCGAACCTCATGTAGCCGAAGGTACATTGGTGCGGGTGCTTGAAGACGTTACGCTGCCATCCAGCGAGCTGTACGCGCTGTATCCTTCGCGACGTTTTCAAGCGATGAAGGTAAAAGCCTTTATCGATTTTATTATTGAGAATCTGGAAAAGCGCGAAGATGTACAAGTAGAGATGGAGGCCTGATAAAATCACCCCCTTTTCAACGATTACCACGCCGAACTTCAGTTCGGCAGCCTGACTGAGAGATTTCATGACTGTTCGTACTCGTATCGCGCCATCGCCGACCGGTGATCCGCATGTCGGCACCGCCTACATTGCTCTGTTTAACCAGTGCTTTGCTCGCCAGCATGGTGGTCAGTTCATCCTGCGAATTGAAGACACGGATCAGGTGCGCTCTAGCGCGGAATCAGAGCAACAGATACTCGACTCGCTGCGCTGGCTCGGACTGAACTGGGATGAGGGTCCAGATGTTGGCGGCCCCCATGGCCCTTACCGCCAGAGTGAGCGCAGTGCCATCTATCATGAACACAGCGAACAACTGATTGGTAGCGGCCACGCTTTTCGCTGCTTTTGTAGCAGCGAGCGCCTGGACGTGTTGCGTGCCGAGCAAATGGCCAATAAGCAGACGCCTGGTTACGATGGTCACTGTCTGCACCTTGCCGCTGATGAGGTAGCCAAGCGAGTCGCTGACGGTGAGTCCCATGTGGTGCGCATGAAGGTGCCTGAGCAGGGCATTTGTCAGGTGCAAGACATGTTGCGCGGTGAGATCGATATTCCCTGGGAACAGGTGGATATGCAGGTGCTGATGAAGGCCGATGGCCTGCCGACTTACCATCTCGCCAATGTGGTAGACGATCACCTGATGGGTATTACTCACGTGTTGCGCGGTGAAGAGTGGATCAACTCAGCGCCCAAGCACATTTTGCTTTACCAATATTTCGGTTGGGATATACCGCAGTTGTGCCATATGCCGCTGCTGCGTAACCCGGACAAGAGCAAGCTATCTAAGCGCAAGAATCCGACCAGCATTACCTTCTATGAGCGCATGGGTTACTTACCAGAAGCGCTGATGAATTACCTTGGCCGCATGGGTTGGTCGATGCCGGATGAGCGTGAGAAATTCACCCTTGCGGAAATGGTCGAGCATTTTGATATTCAGCGCGTGTCATTGGGCGGCCCGATCTTTGATGTGGAGAAACTCTCTTGGTTGAACGGTCAATGGATTCGTGACCTGTCAGAGGATGATTTCGCAGCATCAGTACAAACTTGGGCGCTGAACTCAGATTACCTCAAGCCGATGATAGGTTTGGCGCAAAGCCGAGTTGAAACCTTCAGTGATCTGCCCAATCTGCTCGGCTTCTTTATGGCCGGCAAGGTTAATCCCGCGCCTGAGTTGTTTGAGCATAAAAAGCTCTCCGCTGATGAAGTGCGCAAAGCCATGCAATTGCTGCTGTGGAAGCTCGAGTCGCTGCGCGAGTGGAGCAAAGACAACATCACCGCAACGATCAATGCAGTAGCCGCAAGCCTTGAGCTCAAGATGCGTGACCTGATGCCGTTGTTGTTTCCGGCGATTACCGGACAGGCCAGTTCGGTTTCCGTATTGGACGCCATGGCGCACCTTGGCCCGGACCTAACACGCTTCCGCTTGCGTCAGGCACTGGAGCTGCTGGGTGGCACCTCCAAGAAAGAGAATAAAGCGTGGCAGAAGCTATTGGAGGACATCTAGCGCTTAGCGCTTAGCTGCCAGCGGCTAGTTCTAGTTAGACGACAGCAAGGCTCCGCAACGGCTGGGCCTTGCTTGATGCTTGGAGCGGCTCTTAAGTCTCTGTTTTATGTAAAATTCTGTTGACAGGGCGGGGCGGCAATCATAATATGCGCCCCGTCATAGCGACGGGGCTATAGCTCAGCTGGGAGAGCACCTGCATGGCATGCAGGGGGTCAGCGGTTCGATCCCGCTTAGCTCCACCAAGTTTTTTGGTCGACGTTCGCGTCGGCCTGTTTTATCACTGCTAAACAAGTTCCAGCTTGTTTGGAGAAGGGTTTGCGTCCCCTTCGTCTAGTGGCCTAGGACACCGCCCTTTCACGGCGGTAACAGGGGTTCGAGTCCCCTAGGGGACGCCATCTTTACCGACACGGTCTTCCGTGTCAGGGTCGCAAGACCTGGGGCTATAGCTCAGCTGGGAGAGCGCCTGCATGGCATGCAGGAGGTCAGCGGTTCGATCCCGCTTAGCTCCACCATTTCACAAAAAAGCCGGCATTTATGCCGGCTTTTTTGTGTCTCCTATTCCCGCATGAACTGTCGTATGCCAGTCATGTGGTATCTGCTCTGCGTGCCGAGTGCGCATCGGTCTATTTGCCTCGCTAAAAATCAGCTCATGTCAGGCTTTGTCTCTCCTGGGATGACGCGCACGTCTGAGTATTGGGCCGAATTTTGATCAAAAAAAAGCGCGCAGTGGGTGATCCCGGCTGCGCGCTTTTGGGTTTTTTGCAATCAGACGCGGAAGCGTTTTAACAGCTCGTCTATCTGCCTGCCCAGACTTGCCAGATGCTGCCCAGCTTGTGCTGTCTCACGTGCGCCATCGGTGGTTTCACGCGCTAGCTCGGCCGCTTCGGTTACGTTGCGGTTGACGTCTTCCACCACCGTGGACTGCTGCGTTGTAGCGCTGGCAATCGAGGCGTTCAAGGCGACGAGTTGCTCCATTGAATGAGCGATCAGTTCCAGCGCTTTACCGGCCTCGTTGACCTGTTCGACGCTTTGCTGTGAGTGCCTGCTGCTATCGTTGATCACGCCAACAACTACCTGCGTATTGGTCTGTAGCTTGCTGATCATGTTGTGGATTTCTTCAGTGGACTTTTGCGTACGCTGCGCCAGATTGCGTACTTCGTCCGCTACCACTGCAAAGCCCCGGCCCATCTCGCCGGCGCGTGCCGCTTCAATCGCGGCATTTAGCGCCAATAGGTTGGTTTGTTCGGCAATGTTGCGGATCACATCGAGTACTGAGGTGATTTCCTGCGCATCGCTGGACAGAGTCTGCATGTGCTCCACAGCCGTCTGCACGCTGGCCGAGAGCAGGTTGATTTCCTGAATGGTTTTGTCGACCTGATAGCGGCCGTTGTTGGCGCCCTCGTTGGCGTTCTCAACTTCTTGCGCAGCAGCATTGGCGTTTTGCGCAACGTCTTGCACGCCGTAGGTTATTTCGTTGATGGCAGTCGCCATCAGCTCCATGCGTTCGGATTGGGTGTTCATGTCACGCAGGCTGTTGCCACTGATCTGGTCCAGTTGATGGCTGGAGCTGATTAACTGCCGTGCACTGTCACCCAGTTGTTGAATGATTTCGGCCAGATTACGATTGAACTGATTGAAATAATGCGCAATCTGCGACACCTCATCGTGGGCGTTGTCGTCCAGGCGGCGGGTGAGGTCAGCTTCGCCACTGGCGACGTCGCGCATGGCAGCTACGACATTATTGAGCGGTTGGGTGATGCTGCGGCCGATCACGTAAAGCAGCACAATCATGATCAGGGTAACCAGGGTCATGATCACCACAGAGCTGGCCACGGCGCTATGGAACTTGGCCTGCATGTCGTCTACGTATATGCCGGTACCGACCATGTAATCCCAAGGTGCAAAATGCTTGAAGGCAGCAATTTTGGGGGTGCCGTCTTCTTCGCCTGGCTTAGGCCAGCTGTACTCAAAGCTGGCGGTGCCTTCCTTGCGAGCAAGAGCGACCATCTCGCTGATGACGTTGATGCCTTCTGCGTTTTGCATGCTGGTTAGGTCGACGCCTACAGTCTGCGGCGCTAGTGGGTGCATGACCATGATGTTGTTCATGTCATTGACCCAGTAATACTCGTTGCCGTCATAACGCAGGCTACCCAGTGCGCTCATGGCTTCTTTGCGGGCCTGCTCACCAGTGAGTTCGCCGTTCAGCTCTTTCTGGTGGTAGAAACTCATCAGATCATGAGCCACTTCCACCAGGTGAGTCGCTTTGGTGATCTCGCCTTCGCGGATTTCCTTATGTAGATGGGAGAGGGATACGCCCTCCATGATCAAAGTACTGGCCAGTGCAATTATCAGGATCAACCAAATTCGCTGACTGATTCGAATACGGCGCAACAGCTTCATCTACAACCTCCACGCACTGAATGGCATACAGCTTCGTTTTATTTTTGTCATCGGCATTAGTCTTGGCTCGCCAAGTGCTAGTACCGAGCATATCGGCAGAAATATGCATAACCTGAGCGATATTTTCTTGGCATGCATGATGTCAATTTGACGTCATGTTGCACACGCTTTCAAGTGCCAATCGGTTTCTGTGATTGGGGCATATAAGATTGGAAGGTGTTTTCTGTTCTTAACTGGTATAAAGGCGCCAAACTCGTTCGTCTTGCCGCTTTGCAGTTGGGCACTTTCCAGGCGCAGGCCAGTCTATCTTGGTAGTTTGCAATAAGGATTTCTCATGCAGTCAGTTTTCAAGGTTATGTCGTTATCTGCTTGTGTGTTGTTGGCGTCGGTCAGTGGCTATGCCCTGGCCGGTAGTGATGATTCGGTTGATGAGGCGGGAGAGCACCACGAAAAGCAGGTGGTGGGCTGGATTGAAAAGGGTTTGATCATGCCCGAGCACACGGCTGTCAAAATTAAGGTCGATTCAGGTGCTCTTACGTCGTCGATGCACGCGGTCAACCTCGAGACTTTCACCCACAAGGGTAAGCCTTGGGTGCGCTATGAAGTTCCGGTCAAGGACGCAGACACCGATGAACTGGTGAAAATGCAATTTGAGCGCCCGGTTTTTCGCCGGATTCTGGTCCGCGGTGCGGGCGGCTCCGACCGTCGACCGGTAGTGAAAATGTCGATCTGTATGGGTGATCAGGTCTATGAGGAGCAGTTTTCCCTGCGTGATCGAGGCGATATGACGTATCCGGTGCTGATTGGGCGTCGCACCATTGAGCACATTGGGCTGATCGATGTGTCCGAAACCTTTCTGCTCAAACCAAGCTGCTCGCAGCAGGAGCATGAAGATGAACGTGATAAGCAGCAGCGCATGAAGGACGACGAGAATCTGGTTGATGACAGCAAAGTTGATCAACCGGAAGAAACGGAAGAAGAGCTTGAGGCAGAAGAGTAATACGAGCGGCTGACGCCGCCCGGTAGCCTAGTGGTGGCTACCGGGCAGTCAGGCTTACCACATCAGGTCGTCAGGCACCTGGAAGGCAGCATAAGGGTCATCCTCAACCACCGCTTCAGCCTTGTTTTCAGCAACATAGACAGGCCAGTGGGGTGCTCGTTCGCGCACTTTCTCCGCGATTTCGACAGGGATCAATACAAAGTTACCGGATAGACGGGTAATCCCTAATCGGCCACGGCTGAGCAGGTCGAACTGCTCCTTGTTGACGTGGATTTTCTTGATCTTGTTCTTGCTGACAAACTGATAGGGCGTTTCACCACCGCTGCGGTCCAGTTTGCTGTTTTCCACCATCTGTTTGACCTGCGCCTCACGTTCCTTGCGCGCAGACTCTTCCTGACGTTGCTGGTTCAGCTGGCGATCACGCTCAGTCTTTTCCAGGCGTGCTTGCGCTATGGCTTTGCCAGTGTCTTGTGCGGGTTCGGTTTTGGCGGCTTTTTTCTTCGCGCGCTGGGCTTGCTTGAGTTTTTTCTCGTCGACCAGGCCGGTCTTGAGGAGTTGCGCTTGTAATGAGTTGACCATGATCTGTAACTATCTTGTCGGCGGCAGGCGCATTGGGCACCTGCACGCAAATGAATCCATGCCGAAGAGGCTGCGTTTGCGCCGCTAGTCTACCGCTTTTCTTCGCGGGCTTCCTCTGCTGCGAACTCAGCTTCACGTGCTTTCACGTGGTCAATGGTTTCCTTGCTGACCTTATTGCTGCCAGCGTTATCGCGCAGCATCAGCAAACTACCAACAATGCTGCCGAGCGCCAACACCATGAACAACCATCCATACCAAGGCATGGCTTTTTTCCTTATGTGGATTTTTATTCATCATGGTCGTTATGTGGGCGCATGGCAAACGAGAAGATTCTGGTTATTTTGAATAAATCGTTATTTGTGACGAATAAACTAATTTAAGCGCTATAAATCGACAAAAAGGCGAATATGGAATTAGGCAAAAAGCTAACTGATGAACGCGTTCTATCTGAGCTAGAACAACGCGTGGCTCGGCAACGACTCGATGCGGGTTTGACTCAAGCCATGCTTGCGGAGCAGGAGGGTATCGCCAAGCGCACCTTGGAGCGTCTGGAGGCGGATTGAATGACGGGGTACGGCAAGTACGATTAATAAGGTCAAAAATTCGCTCAGTCGGTTGTTTTTTGATCAGGTTCTAACCTCGGACTGAGAGCGTTGCAGTCAGCTGCCTTTGTTTTAATAAATCTCTCGCAAGTGCTTGACTCCCTTGGCAGAATGTTTACAATGCGCGCCAGTTCAGACGCACTGCAAACTCCGGTTTGAGGCGCTTTTGGGCTGATGCGCAGCGGTAGTTCAGTTGGTTAGAATACCGGCCTGTCACGCCGGGGGTCGCGGGTTCGAGTCCCGTCCGCTGCGCCATTACAAATAAAACCCCAGTTGCTTACGCGACTGGGGTTTTTTGTTGCCTGCCAACACCTGATTTCCGTTATTGCTGGTCGCGTTTACTGAGTGGGCGTTACCCGCCATACGGTATTGGAAAGGTCATCCGCGATAATCAGTGCGCCGCGTGGATCGACCGTTACGCCGACAGGGCGACCACGGGTTTTTCCGTCTTCACCCCGAAAGCCAGAAACAAAGTCCACTGGCTCGCCGCTGGGGCGACCATTACTGAAGGGTACGAAAACCACTTTGTAGCCAACGGGGTCCTTGCGGTTCCAGCTGCCGTGCTCGCCGACGAATACGCCGTCAGCAAAGTCTACGCCCATACTCTCGCTAGAAAAATCGACCCCGAGCGCGGCAACGTGAGCCCCCAGTGCATAGTCAGGAGCTATAGCTTCGGCCACCTTTGCAGGGTTTTGCGGCCGCACACGTGGGTCAACATTCTGGCCCCAGTAACTGTAGGGCCAGCCGTAGAAGCCGCCTTCGCGTACTGAGGTCAAGTAATCCGGAACCAGGTCCTGGCCGAGTTCATCGCGTTCGTTGGCGACAGCCCATAAGCGATTTGTGCCCGGCTGAATGGTCAATGCAGTTGGGTTGCGCACGCCGGTGGCGTAAGGCTTGTGTGCTCCTGTCTCGGCATCTATCTGCCAAATCATGGCGCGATCGACTTCGGCTTCCATACCGCGTTCGGTGATATTGCTGTTGGAGCCGATACCAACGTATAGATAACGGCCGTCCGTACTGGCAGCGAGCGGTTTGGTCCAGTGGTGGTTAATCTCTGAAGGTAGGTCAGTGACCTTGACCGGTGGACCGCTGGCTTGAGTTTGGCCTTCTTGATAATCAAAGCGCACCAAAGCATCTTGGTTGGCTACGTACAGTTTATTACCCACCAATGCGAGCCCATAAGGTGCATTCAGGTCTTCGGCGAAAACGACTTGTTCTTCATAGGTGCCGTCATTGTCACTGTCACGCAGCAGTGTCAGCCGGTTGCCTCCCTTGACGGACGTATTACCCTGAGCCTTTATGTAACCAGCAATCACATCTTTGGGTTTCAGCTTCGACGCGTTGCCGCCACGGCCCTCGGCAACCAAGATGTCGCCATTGGGCAGCAGCAGTGTCTGGCGCGGAATTTTCAAGTCGGTGGCAATAGCAGTGATGCGGTAGTTCTGCGGTACTGTTGGTAGTTGATCGCCCCAGAGTGCGGGTTCGGCGATGGTCATGTTCGGCAGCAAGCCGCGTTGTTGCTCCGGGAGAGTAGGCTCAGGGCCATATTTCACGGAAGCTTGATCATTGTCACCACACGCGCTCAGCATGACTGATACGGCAAGAATGGACACCAGGCTTGGACTATTCATTGTGCACCTCCCACGCGACGGCCGGAAAAACGAACGCCTGTTGCTGCGCAGGCAATCACAGTAACGATGACAGAAAGAATAAGCCCCATGGGCATGATGGCCCATGCATCCTTGGCGTGAACCAATGCATTGATGAAGCCCAGAACCCAGGTTGCCAGCAATAGGGCTAGATAAATGCCGCCACGTCGGCCACGGCCTTCAGCGTGCGTGAGGCCAAAGAGCGCGGCCACTATTGCCAGCCCAGCAAAGACCAATCCACCGGCGATCAGCCAGGAAGAAAAATTGCTCCACTGTATTTGGTAACTGTATGCATAGGCGATATCGCTTAGTGCGGCGCCCAGAAACAGAGGGATGGTTCCAGCGAGAAAAACGGCGTGTATTGGATGCAGTGTCAATTGATATGGCCGGTCGACGGTGGCTGTCACGGCAATCTCCTTATTGTTGGTTTAGCGAGTTTTGTGTCGCCGCCGCGTGCGCGACAGTCGAGCCTTTGCTGCAGCTTCTGCAGCTCAGAAGAAACATCGCCGAATATGGCTTAGGTGCTTTCCCTGGTTACGCTCGATCCGAATGCCGTTGGCTCGTCGTCAGCAACGTCAACTTTGTCGAGCTTCTTCACGGAATTAGAATGGCTAGGGACCATTTAGTTCGTTTGATTTCACCGCGGGCAGATGTTTGATGCGCAAACGCAGTCTGTATTGTAGGCCTGGAGTTTAGGTGCATTGGCGCGCATGCAGTGGCTGGCACAAGTATTGCTTTTACTACCTTGAGCCGGCGATCGAGATCGGTGAGGGGGGAACTATGTCGACAGCATTGGATTTCATGTTGGCGGCCCGGCGCAGTGAAATGCAGGGGCTGCAAGCGTTGGCGCTTACCTGTCAGCTAGTCGGTAAAATCAGTCGCTTGGTGCATGCGCTACAACGTGAGCGCGGTTTCTCAAATATGTATCTGGGTGGGCAGTCCGAGCGTTATTTGCAATCGTTGGACGAGCTCTCCGAGACAGCGATTCGCCATGAGAACGCGGTACGCAGCGCTTTTGATGGTATGGATCTGGAACGCAGTTGCGGCGCCGACAAGGCGCGCCTGCTTACCCGGGTTGCTTTTGTGTTGCACAGCTTTGACGGCTTGACGGCATTGCGCAGCCGCGTGCGTGCGCAGCAAGTAGGTGCTCAGGAGGCTACGCGCAGTTTTACTCGTTTGGTTGCGGGCCTGCTGGCAGTGGTATTCGAGGCTGCGGATACGGCAGTCGACCCGCATATCACCCGCACGTTGGTCGCTATGTTTAATTTCATGCAAGGCAAGGAGTTGGCCGGTCAGGAGCGGGCCATTGGTGTGTCCGGCTTCGTAGCCGGTTACTTCGATCAGGAGCAGTGCGGCAAGCTAAGCTTTCTTGAAGACGCGCAACGGCGTTGTTTTGAGACCTTTCTGGAGTTTGCTGATCACGACAGCAAAAGCACTTGGCTGACGCTGTGCAGCGAGGACTTAGTGGGCGAGATTGCACGTTTGCGGCTGGTGGCCGCGCGCACTACTGAGCGCAGTAGGGTGCATGCCGCCATGGGTGAGCTGTGGTTTGAGCTCACCTCACAGCACATCGATAGCATGAAGCGCGTCGAGGATGATTTGGCTGATAAGCTGCAGGCGATGTGTGAGCACAAGACGCAGCAGGCCAAGGCTGACTTGGACAGTCAGCGCCGTTTGCTCAAACGGTTGAACAGTCTTGATGACGAGATCAATACGCCGTCAACCCGCTTGTATAACGTGCAGGCCACTGAACTTGAACCCCTGCCGGGTGAGCGCCTTGGTAGCCACATGCAACGCTCGGTTTTGGAGGTGCTGCACGAGCAGACCGTGCGCTTGCAGCAACTACATGATGAATTGGAAAGCGCCCGCCGCAGCCTCAGCGAGCGAAAGGTGATTGAGCGCGCGAAAGGTGTGTTAATGACCCAGCAGGGTCTGAGTGAAGAAGAGGCTTTTCGCGCCTTGCAAGGCGCCGCGATGGAGCGCAGCCAAAAGATCGGCGATATTGCCCAGACAATCCTCAATTACAACGAATTGCTGCAGACCCCGGTACGCAAGCCGCAACGCTGATCTTTTGCACAGTGCTGGCGCGCACGCCCTAAATTTGCCCGTTTGTGGGCCCCAAAGCCTGCTGGTTGACGCTCTGCAGCAAAGTCTCTACTCTTCACGCCTGCTTCAGGTTCCCTCTATTTAAAGAGGGTGAAACTGGGAAGCCGGTGCGTCTGTTCTGCAGACAATTCCGGCGCTGCCCCCGCAACGGTAAGCGACGTTCGCCACACGGCGATGCGCCTGACATAACCACTGTGCTCAGCATGGGAAGGTTCAGGACGCAGGATCAAATGATCCAGTCGCAAGCCCGGAGACCGGCCTGTTGCGAATCACAACGGTGCGGTGGGCGCTGTAGGTGCGCGGCCCTCCTATGCTTGTTGCCGTTCTCCTGCCTCCGTCACTGTTATTCTCAGTCAGTGTCGTGCGGGTGGGTACGACGGAGCAATTAAGCAGTATGAAAACCTTTTTCCGTGCCCCTGTGGCATTCGGCCTTGTTGGCCTGTCTTCTCTTTCTTTTGCGCATACCCTTAACCTGGAAGATCAGGTTGTCACTGCTACTCGTACCGCGCAGAGCGGTGCTCAGAGCATTGCTGCGACCAGCGTATTTGATCGCAACGACATCGAACGTCTGCAGGTCACCAGCGTGGATCAACTGCTACGTCGGGTGCCAGGCGTTAATGTGGTCAATACCGGCGGGCCCGGTAAGAACACCACCATCAGCATTCGCGGGGCTAGCACCAATCAGGTATTGGTACTGATTGATGGCGTCCGTATTGGTTCGGCAACCACCGGTGACGCGGCGTTGCAGAATTTGCCGGTAGAGCAGATCGAACGTATTGAAGTGGTGCGTGGAGCGCGTTCCAGCCTTTATGGGTCCGAGGCGATTGGCGGGGTGATCCAGATTTTCACTCGCCGTGGCGGTGACGGCGGGGCGCAACCCTATTTCTCTACTACGGTTGGCAGTGCTCAGCACCTGGCTGGCAGTGCCGGCGTGTCGGGTGGTGACGACAAAGCCTGGTACAACCTGGGCGTTAGCAGTCTGAAAGACGAGGGCATTGATGCGCGGCCCTCGCGTGAAGTAGATCACGATGGCTATCGTGAAATGTCAGCCAACCTGAGTGGTGGCTATCGCTTTGCTAACGGCCTGACGCTCGACGGTAATCTGCTGCAGGTCGACTCCCACAACGATTATGACTCCGGTCTTGATGCCAATGCCGACAACGTGACCAAAGTTTACGGCGCGCGTGCCCGCTTTGCGCCATTGACCGCCTGGGATGTGACTCTGCAGGCTGGTCGCAGTGAAGATAAGACCGATACCTTCAACGGCAACGTCTTCAATACCCGCATCGATACCCGCCGCGATAGCTTCGGTTGGCAGAATGATCTGCATGTCGCTGAAGGACAGTTGCTGACGCTGGGCTACGACTGGTTGTACGACGAGGTGAACGGCACTGGCAGCTTTGCCGAAGACAGCCGTGAGAATCAAGGCGTTTACGGACAGTACCTCGGGCAGTTCGGACGTCATGAGGTGCAGTTAAGTGTGCGCCATGACGATAACGAGCAGTTCGGTGCACATAACACCGGTAGCCTTGGTTACGGCCTACAGTTAAATGACCAGCTGCGCTTTACCACCAGTTATGGCACCGCCTTCAAAGCGCCTACTTTCAACCAGCTGTATTACCCCGGCTTTGGTAACGAGAACCTGGAGCCTGAAAGCTCCAAGAGTCTTGAAGCAGGCCTGCAGGGCTCGCATGAATGGGGCAACTGGTCAGCAACGGTATTCAAGAACGAGATTGAAGACCTGATCGCGTACTTCAACAGTGGTGCGGGCCTACAGGCGCAGAATATTGATGAGGCTTCGATCAAAGGCCTTGAGCTCGAGGCTGCGACTCAGCTGTTGGGTTGGAGCTGGCAGGGCAACCTAACCCTACAAGACCCGCAGAACAAATCCAGCCGATCCGGTCAGGGTGATCTATTACCGCGTCGCGCGGAGCAGATATTCAATTTGGATGTTGATCGCCGCTTTGGGCGCATCGGGCTGGGCGCCAGCCTGCACGCCGAGGGCCGTCGCTGGGACAACGCATCAAATACCACCGACTTGCACGGTTACAACACCCTCGACCTGCGCGCGACTTACTGGCTGAGCCATGCTTGGCGCGTGCAGGCGCAGGTAACCAATCTGTTTGATACTGAATATGAAACCGCAGCAACTTACCAGCAGCCGGGTCGTGCGGGGTATCTGACCCTGCGTTATCAGGCTATGTAGGTTCTGCTGGACTATCACGCGTGCCGGTTCAGGGGAGTCGGCAGCCTGAGGCGTCTGTAGTCAATTTGATTACAGGCGTTTCGCTGTTTCAATGAGGAGAATGAATGTGCTGAACCTGTCCAGAACGACCCAGCTTTACATCGGTATTGCGCTGATGGCCTTGATGGCCATGACGCGCGGCAGCCACTTCCCGCTGCAAAACCTACCCAGCGCCTCGTGGGCGGTATTCTTTCTTGCAGGTGTGCTGCTGCGACCCAAGTGGGTTTTTCCGTTGTTGTTTGCTGAAGCAACGTTGATCGACGTGGCTACCGTTGGCTGGATTAATGCGGGGCACCATTGCATGACCGTTGCTTACTGGATGTTGGTGCCGGCGTATGGCGCTCTTTGGTTTGGCGGGCGTTTGTATGCAGGTTGGCATCGTGAACAGGCAGGTTCACTTGCGATTCTTGTGCCGGTTATGGCCATCAGTGCGCTGGTTTGTCAGCTGTTTTCCAGCGGCGGCTTCTACTTTTTCTCCGGCCGTTACGAGTCACCTACGCTGCTAGGCATGTTTGAGCGGATTGGCCATTACTACCCCCAGTACCTAAGCACGCTGGCGCTTTATGTGGGCATTGCGGTAGTGCTTTATATCGGCGCCCGCAGCGCCCAGGTGCTGCTCAATAAGCAGAGCCGTCAGGCATGAGTGAGCAGGACCACACACGCGATGAGCGCCACCGTCTGCGCATGCGGCGTAAGAAAGCGGTGGTCGATGACAAGATTGCCGTGGCACAGCAAGAGCGCGGCGTGCTGCTGGTACTGACCGGTAACGGTAAGGGCAAGAGCAGCTCTGGTTTTGGCATGGCGGCGCGCGCGCTGGGCCACGGTATGCGCATTGGCATCGTGCAATTCATCAAGGGCGCGAAGAGCACCGGCGAGGAAAACTTCTTTCGGCGTTTTCCTGAAGAGGTGCGTTATCACGTGATGGGCGCAGGCTTTACCTGGGAAACCCAGGATCGTCAGGACGACATCGCCAAAGCCGCAGCCGCCTGGGCAGTAGCCGTTGAGCTGATGCGCGACCCCGATGTGACGCTGGTGTTGCTCGATGAGCTGAATATCGCGCTCAAGTACGGTTACCTGCAACTGGATCAGGTGATTGCCGATATCCAGGCGCGGCCAGCTCATCAACATGTGGTGGTCACCGGGCGCGGTGCACCGCCGGCACTGGTGGACGCCGCCGATACCGTGACCGAAATGGGTGTGGTTAAACATGCCTTCAAAGCAGGTATCAAGGCACAAAAGGGAGTTGAGTTTTGAGTATGCGACAGTGTCCGGCGGTATTAATAGCAGCGCCTGCCTCAGGCCAGGGCAAGACCACAGTGACGGCCGCATTGGCGCGCATGCATCGTCAGCTAGGCCGCAAGGTACGGGTGTTCAAGTGTGGTCCGGATTTTCTTGATCCCATGGTGCTTGAAGTCGCCAGTGGCGCGCCGGTACATCAGCTGGATTTGTGGATGGTCGGACTGGAGCAGTCGCAGCGCTTGCTCTGGGAAGCAGCAGGTGAGGCAGATCTGATCCTGATTGAAGGGGTCATGGGGTTGTTTGATGGCACGCCTTCAGCGGCTGACTTAGCGCGCCAGTTCGGTGTCCCGGTATTGGGCGTGATCGATGGTTCTGGCATGGCGCAAACATTTGCCGCCATGGCATTTGGCTTGGCCAAGTTTCAGCCTGACCTGGCCTTTGCTGGCGTGTTAGCGAACAAATTGGGCAGCGCTCGCCACGGCGAGATTTTGCGTGACAGTCTGCCGGCAGACATTCGTTGGTTTGGCGCGTTGCCGCGTTCAGCCGATATCGCCTTACCCAGCCGGCATCTGGGACTGGTGCAGGCCGCCGAGTTGGCGGATCTCGATGCCAGGCTGGATGCTGCCGCAGCAGCGCTGGCGCAAAGTGTTGAGAACGCGCTGCCTGAGCCGGTGAGTTTTGCGGCACCGCAGCCGCGACAAATTAAGCCTTTGCTGGCGGGCGTTAGTATTGGTGTGGCGCGCGATGGCGCCTTTGCTTTTGTCTATCAGGCCAACCTGCAGTTGCTGCAGGCAATGGGTGCGGAACTGGTGTATTTCTCGCCGTTGAATGACAGCAAGTTGCCAGAAGTAGACAGCTTATATCTCCCCGGCGGCTACCCGGAATTACATGCCGCGCAGCTCTCTGGCAATAAGGCGATGCAGGCAGAGATCGCCGAGCACCATCTGATGGGCAAACCCATGGTGGCTGAGTGCGGCGGCATGCTGTATTTGCTCGACAGCCTGACTGATCTACAGGGCGAGCGCTTTGAGATGGCCGGGCTGCTCAGTGGCGACGCGGTCATGCAGAAGCGTCTGAGCGCGTTGGCCTTACAGGCGGTCGAGCTGCCTGAAGGGACACTGCATGGGCACACCTTTCACCACTCGCAGTTGACGAGTGACATGCAGCCATTAGTGCGCGGTGATTGCCCCAATTATCACCGCACGGCTGAGGCGGTCTATCGCGTCGAACGTTTAACCGCGTCCTATGTGCATTTTTATCTGCCGGGTAATCCACAGGCTGCGGCGGCGTTGTTTCGCCCATGACCGCCAGCCACGCTTATTCCATCGCCGAGCGTGATGCTGTGTATCGCGTTATTCGCGAGCGGCGGGATATGCGTCACTTTGTTGCGGGTGAGGTGCCGGAAGAGTTGCTGCAGCGCTTGCTGCACGCCGCGCACGACGGTCCCAGTGTCGGCTTGATGCAGCCTTGGCGGTTTATTCGGATACGCAAACCGCAATTGCGCGAGCAGATTCATCAATTGGTAGAAGAAGAGCGCCAGGTCACGGCAGCGGCATTGGGTGAGCGGGCAGACGAGTTTATGCGTTTAAAAGTGCAGGGCGTGTTGGAGTGCGCCGAGCTGTTGGTTGCTGCGTTGCCGGATGGCCGCGAAGCGCACGTGTTTGGCCGACGCACGCTGCCCGAGATGGATCTGGCCTCGCTTGCCTGCGCTATTCAGAATCTCTGGCTGGCTGCCAGGGCCGAGGGGCTGGGGATGGGCTGGGTTTCCTTGTTTGACCCACAGGCGTTGGCTGCCCTTTTGAAATTACCCGAAGGCGCTAAGCCGGTAGCGGTGCTTTGCCTCGGTCCGGTGGCGGAGTTCTATTCGCAGCCGATGCTGGTGCAAGAGCAGTGGGCCAAAGAGCGGCCCTTATCCGACCTGCTGTATGTCGATCACTGGGGAGCGCAAGAATGAGTCAGGACACTGTTTTGAATGGCCCGCAGCGCATTGCCTGCCTGTCTACTGAAACCTGCGAAGTGCTCTATCTGCTTGGCGAGCAAGAGCGGATTGTCGGTATATCCGGTTTTACCGTCAGGCCGCCACAGGCGCGCAAAGAAAAGCCCAAGATTGCGGCTTTCACCAGCGCAAAAATAGACGAGATCCTCGATCTTAAACCGGATCTGGTGCTTGGCTATTGCGACCTGCAAGCCGGCATTGTGGCTGATCTGGCACGTGCTGGGCTGGAAGTGCACCTGTTCAATCAGCGCAGCATTGCCGGCATTCTGCGCATGATCTCGACGCTGGGCGCATTGGTGGGCGCTCCCGAGCGCGCAGCAGAACTGGTGGCCGAGTTGGAAGATGGCATGTTGCAAGTGCGCAATGCGGCTAGCGGCATCAAACAACGCCCACTCATCTATTTTGAAGAATGGAATGAGCCGCTGATATCCGGCATTGGCTGGGTCAGCGAGTTGATCGAACTGGCTGGCGGTAAAGACTGCTTCGCTGAGCTGGCTGCTATGCCCGGTGCCAAGCAGCGCATCATCGCTGATCCGCAGGAAGTCGTGCGCCGCGCACCGGACATCATCATTGGCTCATGGTGCGGCAAGCGTTTTCGACCTGAGCAGGTGCGTGAGCGTGCCGGTTGGCAGAGGATACCGGCCGTCAAATCCGGGCAGCTGCATGAAATCAAGTCCGCAGATATTTTGCAGCCGGGCGTAGGTGCGCTAACCGATGGCCTGCAGCACCTGTCGCGCATCATCTCCGATTGGCGTGCTGAATGAGCGGTTTGCTGCCAGCGGCCTTGTTGGCAGTGCTGCTGGATCGGCTGCTAGGTGAACCGGCGCGCTGGCATCCGCTGGTAGGTTTCGGTCGGCTGGCGCACTACCTTGAGCGACGGCTCAACCAGCAGCCCAGTATTAGTAAGGGGACTCTGGCGTGGCTATTAGCCGTAATGCCGTTGACGCTCATGACCTACTGGCTGGCAACATTGCCCTGGTTTGGTTGGGCGTTCTCCGTGCTTTGTTTGTATCTCTGTCTGGGTGGGCAGAGCCTGGTGGCGCACGCTAAACCGATTGCAGATGCGCTGCT
The DNA here is from genome assembly GCA_011053055.1 of Halopseudomonas sabulinigri. Taxonomy (GTDB): domain Bacteria; phylum Pseudomonadota; class Gammaproteobacteria; order Pseudomonadales; family Pseudomonadaceae; genus Halopseudomonas; species Halopseudomonas sabulinigri_A. The sequence goes on from DRHT01000015.1 coordinate 82,950, forward strand.
CAGCGCTGACTTGCCGTTGGCGCGAGAGCGGGTCGGGCGGATTGTTAGCCGTGATACCGGGCAGTTAGACGAGGAAGGTGTCGCGCGTGCCACCGTCGAGTCAGTTCTTGAAAACGGTAGTGATGCGATTTTTGCAGCGCTGTTTTGGTTCCTGCTACTGGGTGCGCCGGGCGTTGTGCTGTACCGCTTGAGTAATACGCTTGACGCCATGTGGGGTTATCGCACACCGCGCTTTCTATTGTTCGGTCGGGCCGCTGCGAAAATTGATGATGCGCTTAACTACCTTCCCGCGCGCTTGGTCGCGCTTAGTTATAGCCTCTGTGGAAACGCAATCTCAGGCTGGCATAGCTGGCGCACTCAGGCCCCGAGCTGGGATAGTCCCAATGCCGGGCCGGTGATGGCTGCTGGCGCCGGTGCGCTTGAGTTGCAGTTGGGCGGTGCCGCTGTGTATCACGGCAAGCTTGAGGAGCGACCTGCGCTGGGCTGCGGCGTACCACCAAAAGCGCAGGATATTTCGCGTGCACTGCAACTGGTACAACGCAGTCTGCTGCTCTGGATGCTGATCCTGGTCCTCCTGTGGGCGCTCACTTATGTGTGAACCGACTGATGCTTGAGCATGGCGGACGGCTACGCAGCGCAGCCAGAGAGTTTGGCCTACCGCTGGAACAGTGGCTGGATTTATCGACTGGGCTGGCTCCCTATCACTGGCCGATACCGCCGCTCGCGCAGTCGGTTTGGAGCCGTTTGCCGGAAACGGACGACGGTCTCAGTGAACTGGCTGAACACTATTACCGCGCGCCGCGCGCTTTGCCGGTCGCCGGTTCACAGGCAGCCATTCAGGCATTGCCCCTGCTGCGTAAACCAAGCCGCGTGGGGATTCTTGAGCCGACGTACGCAGAGCATCGTCTGGCTTGGCAGCGTGCCGGACACGAGGTGCGCAGTGTGAGCGTTGCATCACTGTCAGATGCTCTGGATCAGCTGGACGTGCTGGTTGTGGTTAATCCCAATAACCCGACCGCGCAATCGCTCAGTAGTGAGTTGCTCCTGAGTTGGCACCAGCGGTTGGCGGAGCAGGGCGGCTGGTTGGTGGTGGACGAAGCTTTTATGGACCCGACACCCAACCTCAGTTTGGCACCGTCCAGCCAGCTGCCGGGGTTGATAGTCCTGCGCTCGCTCGGCAAGTTTTTTGGGCTCGCGGGTGTCCGGTTGGGTTTTGTTTTGGCGGCGCCAGAGTTGCTGCTGGCGCTGGAAGAGCATCTGGGGCCTTGGGCTGTAAGTGGTCCGGCCAGGGCAGTCGGCAAATTAGTGTTAGCGGACAGCCGCACTCAGGAGCTCTGGCGTAGACGTTTAATGATGGACACCGCGCGCCTGGATCAGTTGTTGAATGACGCCGGTCTGCAAAGCGGCGGGGGTTGCGGATTGTTTCAGTGGCGTGAACTGGAGCAAGCACAGGCAAAGAGGCTTTACGTCGCTCTAGCCCAGCGTGGCGTATTGGTTCGCCTGTTTAAGGATATTGCAGGGTTACGCTTTGGTTTGCCTCGCTCGGAAGGTGAGTGGCAGCGATTGGAACATAGCTTGCTGGAAAGTCTGAAGGAGTTGGCATGAGCAGTTTGATGGTGCAAGGCACCACCTCGGATGCGGGTAAAAGTACGCTGGTCAGCGCGCTGTGCCGTTGGTTGGTACGCGAGGGCGTGAGGGTCGCACCATTCAAACCGCAAAATATGGCGCTGAATGCGGCGGTGACCGAGAGCGGCGGCGAGATCGGCCGTGCTCAGGCGGTGCAGGCACACGCCGCACGCATCAGCCCACATACCGATATGAACCCCATTCTGCTCAAGCCCAACAGTGATGTGGGGGCTCAAGTGATCATTAACGGGCAGCCAATCGGCAATATGGACGCAGTGGCTTATCACGCTTACAAACCCACGGCCATGCAGGCAGTGCTGGCAGCGCATCGTCGCTTGAGTGAGCGTTACCCGGTGATTGTGGTGGAGGGTGCAGGCTCCCCCGCAGAAATCAATCTACGCGAGGGCGATATCGCCAATATGGGTTTTGCCGAGGCGGTGGACTGCCCGGTGATTATAATCGCCGATATTGATAAAGGCGGCGTATTTGCTCACCTGGTTGGCACACTTGAGCTGTTATCAGACAGCGAGCAAGCGCGAGTGCAAGGTTTCGTAATCAACCGCTTTCGCGGCGATATCGCGCTATTGGAGCCGGGTTTGCGCTGGCTGGAGGCACGCACCGGCAAGCCAGTGCTGGGCGTGTTGCCCTATCTGCATGACCTGCATTTGGAGGCTGAAGATGCGGTCGATACCCGACAAGTGGCCAAACGGGAAGAACGCATCAAAGTAGTGGTGCCGGTGTTGCCGCGCATCAGTAACCACACCGACTTTGATCCGTTGCGGCTGCACCCCCAAGTAGAACTCGAGTTTGTCGGGCCCGGCAAGCCGATACCTATGGCGGATTTAATCATCTTGCCGGGCTCCAAAAGCGTCGCAGCGGATCTGGCTTTTCTGCGTGAGCAGGGTTGGGATACAGCTCTGATCAGGCACCTGCGTTACGGCGGCAAGGTGCTGGGTATCTGTGGTGGTTTCCAGATGCTCGGCGAGCGACTGGCCGATCCGCTGGGTCTTGAAGGGCCGGCCGGCAGTGTGCCAGGGCTTGGGTTGCTAGATATGCAGACCGAACTGCGCGCAGCAAAACAGCTGAGCAATGTGACCGGCATACTGGCTTTCGATCAGGCCAGCGTGAGCGGCTATGAGATTCATGCTGGGGTCAGTCAGGGCCCTGCGCTCAGACGGCCGCTGGTTTATTTGCATAATGGGCTGGACGGCAGCACCTGCGACGGCGCTATCAGCGAGGACGGCCAAGTGGCTGGCACCTATCTGCATGGCTTCTTTGAGCAACCCGCGGCGCAACAGGCGATATTGCGCTGGGCTGGTCTGGTTGAAGCAGAGGGGCTGGACTATGCGGCGCTGCGTGAACGCGATCTTGAGCGTCTGGCTGATCTGGTCGAAGCCCACATGGATACCGAAAAACTGCGTCTACTCTGTGGTTTAAGCTATGCATGAATTGATTCTGGGTGGCGCCCGCTCGGGTAAGAGCCGGTTGGCTGAGCGGCTAGCGGTTGAGTCTGGCCTCCCGGTGACCTATATCGCCACGTGCCAGCCACGCGATCAGGAAATGGCCGAGCGGGTAGCGCGCCACAGTGAGCGGCGCCCGGCAGAGTGGGGGCTGGTGGAAGAGCCGTTGGCGTTGGCCCAAGTACTACGTGAACAGGCTGCACCAGGGCGTTGTTTACTGGTGGATTGCCTGACGTTATGGCTAAGCAATTTGCTGCTCAGCGCAGACAGCGAACATTGGCTACGCGAGCGACAGCAGCTATTCGATTGCCTGCCGTCTTTACCTGGGCGGTTGATTATGGTCAGTAATGAGACGGGCTTGGGCGTGGTTCCCATGGGAGAGCTGAGTCGCCGCTTCGTGGATGAGTCGGGTTGGTTACACCAGCAGTTGGCCGCGCACTGTGACCGGGTAGTGGTCTGTATTGCGGGCTTACCGCAGACCTTAAAAGGAGAGAAGGTGTGAGTGAAGCCTGGTGGCAAGCAGCAGCACGTGTTTCTGATGGAGGCCAGCGAGCACAAGCGCTGACGCGACAGACGCAACTCACCAAACCGCAAGGGGCGCTTGGCAGGCTAGAGCAGCTAGCCGTCAATCTGGCAGGTTTGCAGGGGCGTAGCCAGCCCTCAGTTGAGCGTATCTGGATATCCATCTTCGCGGCTGATCACGGCATCGCGCAGGAGGGCGTTTCGGCCTATCCGCAGGAAGTGACCGGCCAGATGCTGGCAAACTTTGTCCAGGGAGGCGCCGCCATCAGCGTATTGGCGCGGCATCTAGGGGCTGAACTCGAACTGTTGGACCTGGGCTTGGCGCACGAAGTGGCTGCATTACCCGGCGTGCGCCACCTGAAGATAGCTGCAGGCACCGCCAACTTTCGACATCAATCTGCTATGACTAACGTGCAGTGTGCGCATGCGCTGTTGGCCGGTCGTGATGCAGTGTTGCGCAGTGTCGAGAACCGCATGGATTTGTTTGTCGGTGGCGACATGGGCATTGGTAATACCAGCAGCGCCTGCGCGCTCGCCAGTTTGCTGCTCAATCAACCGGTGGAGCGCTTGGTTGGTGCCGGCACGGGCATGAAAAGTGGTGGATTACAGCACAAAATTCGGGTGATCGAGGATGCGTTGAAACTGCATCGCCCACACATCAAATCGCCACTGGATGCCTTGACGCGAGTCGGCGGGTTGGAGATAGCCGCGCTGGCTGGAGCCTATGTAGCGGCAGCGCAGGAGGGTGTGCCCGTATTAGTGGATGGCTATATTTGCTGTGCTGCCGCACTGTGCGCGACGCGCATGAACCCCGGTGTGGCTCCTTGGTTAATGTACAGCCACCGCAGCGCCGAACCCTGCCACCAGCAATTGTTGGATGCGCTGGACGCCGAACCTTTGGTGGCCTTGGAGATGCGCTTGGGCGAGGCCAGCGGTGCGGCCGTTGCGGTGCCCTTGTTACAAGCAGCTTGCCGCCTGCATAACGAAATGGCGACCTTTCAGGAAGCAGCAGTTTCAGGCAGCTTACAATGACGGTACAGCTGGATTTTTTGCGCCACGGTGAAACCGAACTGGGCGGCGGTTTACGCGGCAGTCTAGATGATCCGCTCACCGCGTCGGGCTGGCAGCAAATGGACCAAGCAGTGGCGGTCGCATCAGGGTGGCAAGGTATTGTCAGTTCGCCATTGCAGCGCTGTGCGCGTTTTGCCGAGCACTTAGCAGAGCAGCGCGGCTTGCCTATTGAGTACAACGCCGATCTTCGTGAGCTGCACTTTGGCGAGTGGGAGGGCAAGCACCCGCGCGATTTGATGCTTACCCAGGCTGATGAATTAGGGCGGTTCTGGGCTGACCCTTATGGCTACACACCACCCGGTGCTGAGCCGATGCGGGACTTTGCCGCGCGCATAGACGCAGGGCTGCGGGTCTTGCATGAAGCGCACGCTGGCCAACGTCTGTTGGTGGTGTCGCATGCTGGGGTTATGCGGCTGCTGTTGGCACGTGCACGCGGGATGAAGCCTGCAACCTTGCTGCAGGTGGTGGTCGGCTATGCGGAGCTGGCGCGGCTAAAATACGATCCGCAGCAAGGGTTAAGCGAGGTCATGGGATGATGCCGTTCGCGCTGGCTCTGCAGTTTCTCACCCGTTTGCCGGTGCGGTTGCGGCGTGCTCCTAGCCCGCAAGAGAGCGCTGAATCACTGCTTTGGTATCCCTTGGTTGGCGTAGTGCTGGGCGCACTGCTGCTATTGGTAAACGAGCTGCTAGCCGGTGTTGATGCCTCGCTGCGGGCCGCGTTGTTGCTCGCACTCTGGGTTTGGCTGAGCGGGGGGCTGCACTTGGATGGATTGGCAGATACCGTAGACGCATGGGTCGGTGGTTACGGCGATCGCGAACGCACCTTAGCAATAATGAAGGATCCGGCCTGCGGCCCCATGGGCGTACTTGCGCTCCTGTTCTGCCTGCTGCTGAAATACTGCGCACTGGTTCTGCTGTTGCAACAGCATTTCTGGAGCCTATTGTTGATTACGCCGTGGCTCGGGCGGTGCTTATTACCGCTACTGCTACTGATCACGCCTTATGTTCGCGCTGGCGGTCTAGGTGAGAGTCTGACTAATGACATACCAAGGTTGCGACTGCAGCTGGTGTTATTGCTGAACGCAGCCTTGCTTTTGTGCTTTGGTATGGCAGGTCTATTGACTTTGTTAGTTGCAGCTATATTGACCTGGTATTGGCGTCGGCTGTTGATTAAACGCCTTGGCGGTACCACCGGCGATACTGCGGGTGCTTTGCTTGAAATGGCAGAGTGCGCGGTGCTGGTGATTGCTGCCGTGCTGTTGCTTTAGTCCTCTTTGATGTATGACGTCTGGAACTTTATCGAACCAATTTCATCAGAATGTCATGTGGCGTGGCTAACGTGAATATTGCGGTAGCAGTACGTCATCAACATAAAGAAGAAAAGGGAGTTATCAGATGAGCGACTATCTTGAAGAGCTGATTGAGCTGCAATCTCAGCAACGCGAAGATGCAGTAGAAGACGCTGAAGAGATGTGATTCTCTTCATGCGTTTTCTCTAAAAGCGATTTATGCCATTAATTATATTGTACTTTCCTCCGAAATATTCCTTGAAGTAACCCCCGTCCCGAGCAACATGCGCCGATAGCTTCCGGGCGCTGAACCTGTCCAGCGTTTGAACGCCCGTTGAAATGCCTCCGGTGAAGAGAAGCCCAGCAGAAAGGTAATCTCGCCCAATGCCAGCTCCGTGTCCCTTATATAACTCACCGCAAGCTCGCGGCGCATGTCATCGACTATGTCCTGAAAGCGCGTGTGATCTTCATGTTGTAATCGACGACGCAGCGTCCAAGAAGGTAAGTCTAGTTCTCTGGCCACTTCCATCAGACTGGGCAGGCGTTGATGCAGTTGTGGCGCCACTATACTTTCAACCTTTTCGCGCAGGCCTCGGTGGCGAGTGAGTTCATGCAGTCGCTGCTCGCACAGCTTTAGTAAGTGTTGATAATGGCCGGGCGCGCTTTGCACTAATGGCAGTTGCAAACTGCGTGGCTCCCAAACCAGTTGGTTGTGTGCTTGTGAAAACAAAACTGGGCACTGAAATATCTGTTCGTAGCGTGCGGCGTAGGTGGGCGCCGGGAACTCGATATGTACCTCACGCAGCTGCGCCTGCCCGTTGGTAATTTGGCGTCCTGCCTGCGCGCGCGCGGCCAAAGCGGAATCGACTACGAACAAGTTGAACATGTTGTAGGGCGCTATTGAATAGAAGCGCAGTGCAGGCGATGAAAACTCGGAATGGCCGCGATAATTCTGGCTGGTCAGCCGCTCATACTTAACCATAACGCTAAAGGCGTCAGCCAAATTGGGTGCGCACTGGGCGGTCATCCCTGCCAAGCCTAAATGGCTGAGCTGGCTGTGGGTGCCCATCAATAAGCCAATCGCTGGATCCTGGGTGTAGCGTATCGCCGCGTTACCCAAGCGCATAAAGCGTGGAATGCTAATGCGTGCGTGGGGTTCCGCGAGCAGGGCATCGGTTATGCCAAAGCGTTCCAGTAGCGGTGCTGGGTCAAGCTGTTGCTGAATGAGCGCGGCGCGCAAACTAAGCAGGTAGCTGACGGAAATGTCGCCTAATTTCATGCGTGGCAGCCCTGTTAGCGTGGGGGTGCATTGTCTCTGTTCATAAAGTGAGTGTAATTCAAGGTTATAAATGTGTCACTTTGGGTGATTGAGCGGTGTCGGGTCTGAGCCTATTGTTTTGCCCATAACAGGCTCCGAGCATGCACTTGAGAGTCGATCCTGATGAGATGTTGATGAGGCACTGGAATAACCTATGACTACCCACACGCTCTACCCGAATTTGTTGGCCCCGCTTGATCTAGGCTTCACCACGCTGCGCAACCGCACTCTTATGGGCTCCATGCATACCGGGCTGGAAGAACGCCCTAATGGTTTTAATCGCATGGCTGAGTACTTCGCCGAGCGGGCCAGGGGTGGGGTTGGTTTGATCGTTACGGGTGGCATTGGCCCGAACGAAGAGGGTTGTGTGGCGCAAGGCGCCGCCAAAATGACCACTCCTGAAGAAGCCGAGCACCATAAGGTGGTCACCGCCGCAGTGCATGAGGCGGGTGGCAAAATCTGTATGCAAATCTTGCACGCGGGCCGTTATGCCTATAATCCCAAGCAGGTATCTGCCAGTGCAGTAAAGGCGCCCATCAACCCGTTCACTCCGAAAGAGTTGGACGAGGCGGGCATCGAGAAGCAGATTGCCGATTTTGCTAGCTGCGCGGCGCTAGCCAAGCAAGCGGGTTATGACGGCGTTGAAGTGATGGGGTCGGAAGGATATTTCATTAACCAGTTTTTGGTTACTCATGTTAACAAGCGCACCGATCGCTGGGGCGGCAACTACGAGAATCGTATGCGCCTGCCGGTCGAAATCGTGAAGCGAGTGCGCGAGGCCACGGGCGATGATTTCATCATCATCTATCGTCTGTCGATGCTTGATCTGGTCGAAGGCGGCAGCACCTGGGATGAGGTGGTGATGCTAGCCAAAGCCATTGAGAAAGCCGGTGCGACCATCATCAATACCGGCATCGGCTGGCACGAAGCGCGCATTCCGACCATCGCTACCAAGGTGCCGAGAGCTGCGTTTGCCAAAGTTACGGCCAAACTCAAGGGCGAAGTAAGCATTCCATTGGTGACCACCAACCGAATTAACACGCCGGAAGTCGCTGAGCAGGTCTTGGCTGAAGGCGACGCTGACATGGTCTCCATGGCGCGTCCGTTCCTGGCTGATCCGGAATTCGTCAACAAGGCGGCTGCGGGTCTGGCGGATGAAATCAATACCTGTATCGGCTGTAATCAGGCCTGCCTGGATCATACTTTTGGCGGTAAGTTGACCAGTTGCTTGGTCAATCCACGCGCCTGCCATGAGACCGAACTGAATTACATTGCCACCAGCACAGTAAAAAATATCGCTGTGGTCGGCGCCGGTCCTGCTGGTTTGGCCGCGGCTACCGTAGCTGCTGAGCGGGGCCATCAAGTGACGTTATTTGATTCTGCCGAGCAGATTGGCGGCCAGTTCAATATTGCCAAGCTGATTCCGGGTAAAGAAGAGTTTTACGAGACCCTGCGTTACTACGGCAAAATGATCGACAAGTTCGGCGTCAAACTACAGCTCGGGCGCCGTGTTGCAGCGGCAGATCTGACCGAGTTTGATGAAGTGATTTTGGCCACCGGTATCAAGCCACGTACCCCAGATATTCCGGGCATCGACAACCCCAAGGTGATCAGCTATCTGGATGCGATTCAGCAGCGTAAGCCGGTCGGGCAAAAAGTGGCCGTTATTGGCGCCGGCGGCATCGGTTTTGATGTCTCCGAGTTTATTACCCACCAGGGTGTTAGCCCAAGCCAGGATGTTGATGTGTTCTGGAAAGAGTGGGGTATCGATCCTTTGTTGCAGGCACGCGGCGGCATTGCCGGTGTGCAAGCGCAGCCACACGCACCAGCGCGTGAAGTCTTTCTGCTGCAGCGCAAAGCCAGCAAAGTTGGCGATGGCTTGGGCAAAACCACGGGCTGGATTCACCGCGCGGGGCTGAAAACTAAGCAGGTGCAGATGCTTAACTCGGTGCAGTATCTGAAGGTAGATGATGCAGGTTTGCATATTCAGATTGGTGAAGCGGGTGAGCCGAAGCTACTGCCTGTTGACACCATCATCATCTGTGCCGGCCAGGATCCATTGCGCGAGCTGGAGGCCGGTCTGCAGGCGCAAGGTAAGCCAGTGCATTTGATCGGCGGCGCCGATGTGGCTTCTGAGCTGGATGCCAAGCGGGCTATCGATCAGGGTTCGCGTTTGGCTGCTGCGCTATAGCACCAGTCGCGTTTCTGTTCTGAGTCTTGGTATTAACCCGTAGTCTGGATAAAAACTGACTGCGGGTGTAAAAACGCTGCCAGGCCCCATGGCGAGCGCTGCTCAGCTATTCCCGTCTATACTGCTCAAGATGTTTGGCTGCTTGCCAATTCGGTCACATACGCGTTTGAACCTTTTCCCTACACTTGCTGCCTTACTCGGCAGGCGGGATGCAATTGCCGTAAAAAAAGCGCAATGTATTGAGCAGGGCAAGGAGAGATAAGATGGGCACAGCAAGGCCAATGCTCACAGAGGCGGTGATGTTTTTCTCGGAGCGCGGCATCTGTAAAGAGATGTTGTTTCCCGAATTTGAAGCATTATTGGATGGCCTCGTGGCGTCACCCGAATTCGCTGACGAAACGGTCGAGGCCGTATTCGTACAAATCAACTCGCGGCTGCAAGTGCGGGCAGGGGTGTTTTTTACCCTCGATTTCGATCTCGATGGCTACGTTAACCGGTTGTGGAATATGCCCTTGCGCCAACTGGCAGAAAAGGCAGAACGCGGCCCAGACATGGGCGGCGGCCCAATCCGACTGGTCTGTCTCGGTTACAACAAACTTCCCAATTATCGGCCACTCTTGTGGAAACCTGGTCAGCGTGCAGGCTCGAATGATCTGGCGCTAGTGAAAGATGCGGTAAAGCGCAATACGCTCGGCATACTGGGTGACGACGAAGAGGCTATCGGCATCCTTTCGCCCGAACGCTTGCAGGTTGCTGCCGAAGATACCTGGTACGGCAGCGGCGTGATCATCGACCCTGACAACACCACACTCTTACCCATAGAATCCAGTGCGCCACACAGCGATGACCTTGACGAAGTGCTTGAGCAGCACGCGCTCGAAGTGCGTGAGTACCAGCGTCAAACCGAGTTATTGAATAACCGTTTGAAAGCGCTGACGTTGGAGAAAGATCAGGCGTTAGCCGAACTCAAGGGCACCCACGCCGATCATCTGGAAATCGTGCAGGGCGAGCTGCTGGATATTAAGCAAGAGCTCGCACAGCAGCAGAAAATCAACGTCGCTTTGAAGCGTGATCTGGTAAAACTGCAGAACCGCACCTCTACCGATATTGACTGACTACGCCGGCCAGTCATCCGCCACACAGATTAACCGGTCGGCGTGCAATGGTTGGTAGTTATCCGGCGCCGCCACACGGGCGAACATAACCGCTTGCTGAGCTCTGGCGTTGGCGAACACCTGCTCCATTTGCTCCGGCTTCAGGAGCTCGCTGGCCGCAGGCAATTTAGGCGGCATCAACCATTCCTTATGCGGTATAGCGATCCAACGGCTATTACTGGGCAGCAATGCCACGACTTCTTTGCGATGACACCATAACTGCGCTCCGCGCCTTGTAGTTTGCCCGCACGCGGGTGGCATGTTTTGCGCTGCGGATTGAAACAGAAAGCCTTGCAGCCAGGTGGCGGAGCAAGTGGGTTTCGGCAGTTCTTGTGGGTACTGCGCAGGCTGTAACGCCTCCAGTTGTTTAACCAGTGGCAGTTGATGCTGAATTAGCCGCTGTACCTTCAATGACAACTGATCGCTTGGGTCTGGCCCCCACCACAGTGAAGCCTTGCTGCATTCTCCGCTACAGCCAGGCTGCTGCAGCTCTGGACGGCCCATATAAAATTTAATGGCCAGCTCAAGATGCGTTATTTCCCCATTGGCCGCGCGAATGACCAAGTCAAGCTCGCCTAGCGTACGGCCTGCTTCGCGCAGTGCGATATTGTGAGCCACAATGGCAACGTCGGGCGAGAGCTTCAGTAGCGCATGCCAGAGGCGCTCATAGTAGTTACCCAGACGACGGTCGCGTGAGTTGGGGAAGAGTTCCTGTAATTGCTCTGGCTTGGCGTCTAACTGCTGTAACCTGTGCAGCAGTTGTTCAGGCTCCGTACGCCAGATGGAATCCTTTAATGGGTCGCGTGAAGGCAGCGTGCTGCCATCCAGTAGTGGCGGGGCAAAAGCGACCCAGGCGAGGTCGCGCACTATGTGGTGGGTAAAATCCGGTAGCATCAATAAGGTCCTGATTTGCCAGCGCGGGGTTGGCTGCGGAATAATCGTTAACCCAGAGCGTTGTTGTCCGGTCAGTCTCCGTTATGTCCGGGCATGACTCAAGCGAACCTAGCAGGCTGTTGAAGAACTACCTGCGTTGCCATCGCGGCGTTAAAATCAGGCTCGTGCGCGAGTCCGATCAAAATGCTCATTTACATGTATAAAGTAGAGCGCGACTCCGGTCGTTGTTCGACTGTTTTTGCCTTGCGTTGGCTGCCTCGCCTACGTTTTTTTTAACAGCCTGCACAAAGAGGTAGTATGGACCAGTTCCGCAATATCGGACTAATCGGCCGACTCGGCAGCGGGCGGGTAGTAGATACTCTCAAACGCTTGAAACGTTTTCTGCTCGATAACGGGCATACAGTGATTCTTGAAGATGCGGTAGCCGACCTATTTCCAGGCCATCAGCAACAGGTTTGCTCGCGCAAAATGATGGGCGAGATCTGCGATCTGGTCATAGTCGTGGGCGGCGACGGCAGCTTACTTGGAGCAGCCCGTGCCCTCTGTCGCTACAACATACCTGTGCTGGGCGTGAACAGGGGCGGGCTGGGATTTTTGACTGACATCCCGCCGGATGAGCTGGAGCAGCGGGTCGGCGATGTGCTGGCTGGCCAGTACCTGGTTGAAAATCGCTTCCTATTGGACGCTTTCGTGCGCCGCGGCGAGGAGCAACTCGGTACCAGTGAGGCGCTGAACGATGTAGTGCTGCATCCGGGCAAGTCGGCCCGAATGATTGAGTTTGAGCTCTACGTCGACGGCCAGTTCGTTTATAGCCAAAAATCCGATGGCCTGATCGTAGCCACACCCACTGGCTCTACCGCTTACTCTCTGTCAGCTGGCGGCCCGATCATGCATCCCAAACTGGATGCGGTGGTGTTGGTGCCGATGTTCCCGCATACGTTATCCAGCCGGCCGATCGTAGTGGATGGCAATAGTGAGCTAAAGATCATTATTTCCAAGCAAAATGGTATCTATCCGCAGGTCAGCTGCGATGGTCAGGTGCATATTTCCTGTGCGCCGGGTGACAGCATCACCATTCGCAAGAAGCCGCAGAAGCTCCGTCTGCTGCATCCGCTGGATCATAACTTTTACGCTATTTGTCGCAGCAAGCTGGGATGGTCTAGCCGTCTCACGGATCAGTAAGGTGAGCGTGCTGGAAAGCCAACGTGGCTACGACATTATCGGTGACGTGCACGGCTGCGCCTTAACGGTCGAGCGCTTGCTTGAGCAAATGGGTTACCAGAAAAAGGCCGGCGTTTGGCGACACGCTGAGCGCCAGGCACTGTTTCTCGGCGATATTATTGATCGCGGACCGCGTATTCGCGAATCGCTGCATTTGGTGCGCGATATGGTAGAGGCGGGCAGTGCGCGCTGCATCATGGGTAACCATGAGTTCAACGCCCTGTGCTGGGCTACGCCGGCGCCACCGGATAGCGGCAGAGCCTTCATGCGCGAGCACAATGAGCGCCACCATCGGCTGATAGGCGATACGCTGGATCAATTCGCTGCCTGGCCGGATGAGTGGCAAGGTTTTCTCGATTGGTTCTATGAGCTGCCGCTGTTTCTTGACTGCGATGAAATTCGATTAGTGCATGCTTGCTGGGATGACCGTTTAATTCAGCCTTTCCGTGCGCAACACCCGGACGGCTGCATAGATCGCGATTACCTGCTGGCGGCGGGCAACTGGGGTAGTGTTGAGTCGCGCACATTAGATCGGTTGTTGCGCGGTACTGACTTGCGCTTGCCCAATGGCGCTACCATGACCGGCACGGATGGCTTCACCCGCGCTTCGTTCCGCACCAAATTCTGGGAAGAGGCGCCGCAGCGCTATGGCGATGTGGTGTTTCAACCCGATGCATTGCCTGATGCGGTGGCAGCGCTTGAACTGTCGAATGAACAAAAAGCGGCGTTACAGATCTACCAGCCGGAAGATCCTATTTTGTTTGTCGGTCACTACTGGCAACAGGGCCAGCCACAGCCGATTCGTCCAAACCTAGCGTGTCTGGATTACAGCGCGGTCAAGTACGGCAAGCTGGTAGCTTATCGCTGGGACGGCGAACGGCGCCTGAATTCAGATAATTTCGTCTGGGTAGATGTACCCCGGTACGCCTGAGGAATACATGCAACGAGCATTGAGCTGTCCGCTGGAAGAAGATCTACGTCCTCTTGTGCGTTTTTTACGCAGCCGAGGCGTGGTACACCGTGTAGCCGAAGAGAATGGCATGCAGGTCGTCTGGGTGGTGGATGAGGCGACCGCTGAAATTGTGCGAGCCTTGCACCAGAGAGATTTGAGTGAGTTACCGGCGGCGCCTGCTAGCAGCATTGCAGAAACTCCCGCAAGCGCTTATTGGCGCCAGTCTTATCGGTTGATACCCGTTACCTTGGCGGTCTTGCTCCTGACCTTATTGGTGGCAGCGATAACCGGGCTGGGCAGCAATCTGCAGAACGTGGTGTTGCTTACCTACACGCCGCTTGAGGCCAGTGGTTATCTCGCGGCGCAGCCGGACATGAGTCAGTGGTGGCGGTTGATTACGCCTATTTTCATCCATTTTGGCCTGATGCACCTGGCGTTTAACGCCCTTTGGTATTGGGAGTTGGGGAGGCGCATTGAGATGCGTTCCGGCGGCCTTTGGTTGTTGGGGTTAACGTTACTAATTGGGGTGATCTCCAATACCGCACAGTGGTGGTGGACCGGGACGAATGGCCTGTTCGGTGGCTTATCTGGTGTGCTGTATGGCTTGTTGGGCTACTGCTGGCTGTATCAGCTGATTGCACCGAATGTGCATTTCGCGCTGCCCAAGGGGGTCGTCATCATGATGCTGGTGTGGCTAGCGTTGTGTATGTCTGGCCTGGTCAGCATGTTGGGCTTTGGTGCCATCGCCAACGCTGCACATGTGAGCGGTCTGCTGGTCGGGTGTCTGTTCGGTAGTATCGCCGGAGCGCTGCAGCGGCGTCTGTGACGGGTTACAATGACGCCCATTTCCTCACTCTACTCTAAGCCGGAGTCCTGATGACCTCTTTCATCGACATGCTGCGTAATATCACCCCGGATGTGTACGCGGCTCTCAAGCTCGCCGTCGAGATCGGTAAATGGTCCGATGGTCGCAAATTGACCCAAGAGCAGAAAGAGCTTTGCCTGCAAGCCATGATTGCCTGGGAGCGGGACAATCTGCCGGAAGAGCAGCGTACGGGCTACATGGGGCCGCAGGCCTGTAAATCGGCAGAGAAGGACGTCCCCAATATCCTGTTTTCCACCGGCTCGGAAACCTTACACTGATGTCATTGGTAGAAACGCAGGGCAGTGCGCGCAAAATGCTGGCTGATATCTCGGGCGCGGCCGCCACGGTTGCTTATCAGTTACCGCTGGGCGATCAGCGTATCGATTTAAATACGCTCATCGGCAAACAGATACGCTTGCAAGCGATGGGTTTGATCAACTGCGTACACTGCGGTCGCAAGACCAAAAAAAGCTTCAGTCAAGGTTATTGTTATCCTTGCTTCACCAAGTTGCCCCAGTGCGATCTCTGCATCATGAGTCCGGAGCGTTGCCATTATCATTTGGGTACGTGTCGAGATCCGGCCTGGGGCGAGCAGTTCTGCATGACCGATCATGTGGTCTACCTGGCGAATTCATCAGGTCTTAAAGTTGGCATCACCCGTGCCAGTCAAATCCCCACTCGCTGGATTGATCAGGGTGCAAGCCAAGCGCTGCCGATTTTACGTGTGGCGACCCGACAGCAATCGGGGTTGGTTGAAGATTTGCTGCGTCAGCATGTGGCGGACAAAACTAACTGGCGCGCTTTGCTGCGCGGCGAGCCGGAACCCTTGGATATGCTCGCGGAGCGCGAACGGTTGTTGGATCTGGCCCGCGATGGCATCGAAGCACTGCAGAAGCAATTCGGCCTCCAAGCGATTCAACCGATAACGGGCGTTGAGCCGCTGCAGATTCGTTATCCGGTTGAACAATATGTGGCTAAACCGCAGTCTGCCAATCTGGATAAGGTGCCGCTGCTCGAAGGCACGCTTATGGGCATTAAAGGTCAATATCTTTTGCTCGACACGGCGGTTATCAATATTCGCAAATACACTGCTTATCAGCTGGCATTCAGCGCTAGCTGAAAGCGCTACTTCAAGGTCACCGCGTATCACGCGGTGGGCGGGACTCTCACTTGCCGGCCAGCGCCGGAATGGGGCACTTCATGCGTACCGAACAACCCAAAACGATTTATCTGAAGGATTACCAGCAGCCTGACTACTGGATTGACGAGACCCAGCTGACCTTTGAACTGTTCGAAGATCACGCATTGGTGCATAGCCGTCTGAGTATGCGCCTGAATGCCGACAAGCCAGCAGCTAGCAGCCAGCCACCCTTGGTGCTGGATGGCCAGTTGCTTGAGCTGGTAAAAGTCGAACTCGACGATCAGCCGCTTGCCGCGGCGGACTATCAGGTCGATGACGATAGCCTGACGCTGCATCCGCAGGCCGCCAGTTTTGAACTCTCTATCACCACTCGCATCGAGCCGCAAAACAATACTGCGCTAGAGGGGCTCTACAAATCCGGGGGCATGTTCTGTACCCAGTGCGAAGCCGAAGGCTTCCGCAAAATCACTTACTACCTCGACCGCCCGGACGTCATGAGCCGGTTTACCACTACAGTGGTCGCTGATCGTGGCAACTACCCTGTGTTGCTGTCCAACGGCAACCCGATTGCCTCGGGTGAGCACGAGGGCGGTCGCCACTGGATCAGCTGGGAAGACCCTTTCCGTAAGCCGGCCTACCTGTTTGCTTTGGTCGCCGGTGATTTGTGCCTGCTGCAGGACAGTTTCGTGACCATGAGTGGCCGCGAGATCGATCTGCGTATTTACGTCGAGGCGGAAAACCGTGAACAGTGTGATCACGCCATGGACAGCCTGAAACGCTCTATGCGCTGGGATGAGGAAACCTACGGTCGTGAATACGACCTGGATATCTTTATGATCGTCGCTGTGAACGACTTCAACATGGGCGCGATGGAAAACAAAGGCCTGAACATCTTCAACTCCAGCTGTGTGTTGGCGCAGCAGGATACGGCGACTGACCTGGCTTTCCAGCGGGTTGAGGCGGTAGTGGCGCACGAATACTTCCACAACTGGTCAGGCAATCGGGTGACGTGCCGTGACTGGTTTCAGCTATCGCTGAAGGAAGGATTTACCGTGTTCCGTGACTCCGAATTTTCGTCAGACATGAACTCACGTACGGTCAAACGCATCGAAGACGTGACCTTTTTGCGGGCTAACCAGTTTGCCGAAGACGCTGGCCCGATGGCACATCCGGTACGCCCTGATTCCTTTATTGAAATCGCTAACTTCTACACACTGACAGTGTATGAAAAGGGCTCAGAAGTAGTGCGCATGCTGCATACCTTGCTGGGTGAGGACGGCTTCCGTAAGGGGACCGACCTGTATTTTGAGCGTCATGATGGTCAGGCAGTGACCTGCGATGACTTTATACAAGCGCTGGAAGATGCCAACGGCGCAGACTTCAGCCAGTTCAAACGCTGGTATAGCCAAGCCGGCACGCCACGGTTGGACGTGGCTAGTCACTACGATGCGGCCAAGCGCGAATATCACCTTGGCTTCCGACAGCATTGCCCCGCAACACCGGGGCAGAGCGAAAAGCTGCCTCAGGTGATTCCGGTACGTATGGCGTTGCTAGATGGAGCGGGCAAAGAGTTGGCGCTACAGCTGAAAGGTGAGTCCGAGAGCTTGGGTAATGAGACTGTGCTGTCGATAACTGAAGCTGAGCAGGAGTTCGTCTTTAGCAATATCGAACAGCAACCCATGCCGTCGTTGCTGCGCGGCTTCTCAGCACCGGTCAAACTCAATTACCCCTATAGCCGGGATGATCGAGTGTTTTTGGCCAAGCACGACCCAGACGGCTTCAATCGTTGGGAAGCGGCGCAGGGGCTGGCGGTGGATGTACTGCACGGCTTGGTAGAAATTCATCGCGCGGGTCGACCGCTGCATTTGGATCAGCGTTTGGCCGAGGTTTATCGGACTGTGCTGGCGGATACTGCGCTGGACGCAGCCATGGTCGCAGAGCTAATCCGCTTGCCGTCCGAGGCCTATTTGGTTGAGTTGGCCGATACCGCCCATGTGGAGGCGATTCACTTCGCCCGCGAGTGGTTGCGCGGCGAGTTGGCACGCACGCTCAAAAGCGAACTGCAGCAACGCTTTGATAGTTTGCCGGCGGCTGAGCACTACAGCGCGGATGCTGCGTCTATGGCGACGCGCAGCCTGAAGAATACGCTGCTGAGTTACCTGATGTTGACTGAAGACCAAGCTGTCATGCATCTATGCGTACGGCAGTTTGTTGAGGCCAATAACATGACTGACCGGCAGGCCGCCTTGGTCGCCTTGGTTAACTCGCCTTTCGCGCAACAGCGCGAAGCGGCGTTGGAGCGTTTCGCCGAGCGTTGGGCAGCTTACCCGTTGGTGATGGATCAGTGGTTTAGCATTCAGGCCGGCAGCACCTTGCCCGGCGGGCTGGAGCGCGTAGAAGCGCTGATGCAACACTCGTTATTCACCCTGCGTAATCCGAACAAGGTGCGTGCCCTGATTGGCGCCTTCGCTAACCAGAACCTGGTCAACTTCCACCGTGCTGACGGCGCGGGTTATCGTTTTCTTGCCGATCGCATCATCGAACTGAATAGCCTAAACCCGCAAATCGCCGCTCGGCTGGTTACCCCACTCAGCCGCTGGCGCAAGTTCGCCGAGGATCGTCAGCAGCTGATGCAACAAGAGCTGGCCCGCATAATGGCAACCGAAAAACTGTCTCCGGACGTTTACGAAGTGGTGAGTAAGTCGATGGTTTGATCGATAATGCTGGCAACATGCTCTCCGGATAGGCCCGGAGGGCTTGAGTTAAGACCTAATAAATGAGTTACTTCGTATGCGCAAGGCCGATATTTTAATAAAAAATTACCAAGAGGTATTTGTGCAGTGTGTAGTAGGCCTCTAATATGCCTTGTCCGCTGGAGCGATAGCTGATTTGACGCTTGTCTTTCAGTTCTCCAAGCATGGCGACATCTGTTCATCGTTCCCTTGCGGAGCAGGGCACCTTATAAAAACAAAGAGGGGTGGTGTATGCGTAAGCCTATTAATTGGCGCGCTCCATTCATGGTTCGTGCGAACGCGTTTCAAACGACCAGCAAGCAAAATTTTCCTATTCGTTCAGTACTCTCGACGTTAGCGCTCTCTGCTGCCGTTGCGGGCTTTGCTATGCCTGGCGTCAGCCTGGCCGAGGCGGCTGAGGATATTAAACCCGCAGTTGAATCTGAGCTTTCCGCTTCCGACCTGCTGCTCGATGCGGCCCTGGTCGGCGAGCGCTTGGTCGCTGTGGGTAGTCGCGGTCATATTGTGTATTCCGACGACCAAGGCAGCAGCTGGAAACAAGCTGCTGTGCCGGTACGTCAGCTGCTGACCGCCGTTTACTTTGCGGACGACAAAAACGGCTGGGCGGTAGGACACGATTCACTAATCCTGCACACCACCGATGGCGGCGCCAACTGGGCGATGCAGTATCGTGATCCAGAATTGGACGAAGCCTTGGACCCAGAAGGCCCCAGCTTGCTTGAGCGGCCGCTGATGGATGTCTGGTTCCGTGACGCCAAAACCGGTTTTGCCGTCGGAGCCTATGGCATTTTCTTGCGTACCGATGATGGTGGCGAGAACTGGCAAGACGTCAGTGATGTGGTTGATAACCCGGATGGTTTTCACTACAACTCGATCGCAGAGATCAAGGGCGCTGGTCTGTTTCTAGTTGGCGAGATGGGCACGATGTACCGCTCTGTTGACTATGGCGACACTTGGGAGACTCTGACCGACATGCCCTATGACGGCTCTTGGTTCGGTGTCTCTGGCACCAATCAGGAGAATCTTGTTCTGGTCTGGGGCCTGCGTGGCAACATGTATCGTTCAACCGATTTTGGTGACAGCTGGCAGCAGGTAGCCCTGAAAACCCAGAGCAACAACAAACTCGGCGCAACACTGCTGGGTGGCAGCGTCTCCGAGGCTGGCGAGTTGGCTGTAGTGGGGGCCGGCGGCGTGGTGGTCATTAGCCATGATGGTGGCAAAACCTTCAACGTCTCCACTCGTCCTGATCGTGTTGCCCTCGCGTCTGCCAAGGTGCTGAAAAACGGTCAGATCTTGCTTGTAGGCCAGAACGGCGTTTCTATTGCTGCCGCCAGCGGCCTCAAAGTTAACTGATAATAATTACAAGCGAGGAGAGTCTGGATGTCCAGCGACCAGGAAAACGCAACTTTCATGGAACGGTTGGTCTTTAACAACCGCCTGATAGTTGTATTGTTGTTCTCTATTATTACTGTATTTCTCGGCTATCAGGCGCTGCAGGTTCGCCCTGATACCAGTTTCGGCAAGATGATTCCGCTGGAACACCCTTATATCGTCAACATGCTCGAGCACCAGGATGATCTGGCCAACCTCGGCAACTCCATCCGTATTGCGGTGGCGATTGAAGATGGCGACATTTTCTCTACCGAGTACATGGAAACCCTCAAGCAGATTAACGATGAGGTGTTCTTCCTGCCGGGTGTAGACCGCTCCAATCTTCGCTCCCTGTGGACGCCAAACGTCCGCTGGACCGAGGTGACCGAGTACGGTTTTGACGGTGGTCCGGTAACCAATCACCCGTCTTACACCAATGAAGAAGATCTGGACGAATTGCGCGGCAACGTGCTCAAGTCCGGCGAAATTGGTCGTTTGGTTGGCAACAACTTCAAGTCCAGCATCATCGAAGTGCCGTTGCAGGAGTTCTACCCGAACCCCGAGAATCAGAGCGAGCTGCTGCGGCTGGACTACAAGGAGTTTTCGCATCAGCTGGAAGAGAAAATTCGTGATCGCTTTCAGGCTGACAATCCCAATATCAAGATTCACATCGTTGGTTTCGCCAAGAAAGTCGGTGATCTGATCGATGGTCTGATGGGGGTAGTGGCCTTCTTCGGTATTGCGTTCCTTATCACCTTCGTATTGCTGTACCTGTTTACCTGGTGTATCCGCAGTACGGTATCGGTACTGGTCACCACAGTTATCGCGGTGATCTGGCAGTTGGGTCTGATCAATCTGGTCGGCTTCGGTCTGGATCCGTATTCGATGCTGGTGCCGTTCTTGATCTTTGCCATCGGTATTTCCCACGGGGTGCAAAAGATCAACGGTATTGCCTTGCAGTCAGGCGAAGCTGATAACGCCCTGACGGCAGCACGTCGCACATTCAGGCAGCTATTCCTGCCCGGTATGATCGCGATTCTGGCGGATGCGGTGGGCTTCATCACGCTGCTGGTTATGGATATCGGCGTGATTCATGAGCTGGCCATTGGTGCTTCCATCGGTGTGGCGGTTATCGTGTTCACCAACTTGATCATGCTGCCGGTAACCATCTCCTATCTGGGTATCAGCAAGAAGGCAATTGAGCGCAGCAAGCGTGATGCGGTGCGCGAGCACACATTCTGGCGCGCCCTCTCCAACGTGGCGCATCCAAGTTTCGCGCCGTGGATTGTGATTGTTGCTCTGGTTGGTGGTGTGGCTTGCTTCTTCTATCAGGAGCACAACATCAAGGTCGGTGACCTGGATGCCGGCGCCCCCGAGTTGCGGCCTGATTCACGCTATAACCTGGACAATGACTTCATCATTCAGAACTATTCGACCAGCTCGGACATTCTGGTTGTTATGGTCAGCACGCCAGCAGAGAAGTGCTCTGCTTACGAAACCATGGAAGCCATCGACCAGTTGCAGTGGAAGATGAACAACCTTGAAGGTGTGCAGTCTGCCGTCTCGCTGGTAACCGTGGCCAAACAAGTGCTGATGGGTAACAACGAGGGCAACCTGAAATGGCAAGGCTTATCGCGTAACCAGGATAACCTGAACAACGCGATCAGCCGTGCACCGTCCGGTATGTTCAACGCTGCTTGCTCACTGGCGCCGGTGATGATCTTCCTGGATGACCACAAGGCTGACACCCTGACCCGCGCTACCGATGCGGTTAAGGAATTCGCTGCCGAGTACAACACAGATGAGCTCGAATTCAAGCTGGCTGCAGGTAATGCCGGTATCGAAGCGGCGACTAACGATGTTATCTCCAGCTCCGAGCTGCTGATTCTCTCATTGGTGTACATCTGGGTTGGCATCATGTGCATGATGACCTTCCGCTCATTCCCGGCGACCATCTGTATCTTACTGCCGCTGGTTCTGACCTCGGTGATGGGTAACGCGCTGATGGCCTTCCTGGGGATTGGTATGAAGGTGGCAACGCTGCCGGTAATTGCCCTTGGTGTAGGTGTGGGTGTCGACTACGGTATTTATATCTACAGTCGCCTTGAGAGTTTCTTGCGCGCGGGTATGCCGCTGCAGGAAGCCTACTATGAAACCCTGCGCTCTACCGGTAAGGCAGTACTCTTCACTGGTCTGTGTTTGGCCATCGGTGTGGCAACCTGGATATTCTCCGCCATCAAGTTCCAGGCGGATATGGGTCTGATGTTGACCTTCATGTTCCTGGTCAACATGTTGGGTGCCATGCTGTTGCTGCCGGCTCTGGCGCGCTTCCTGATCAATCCTGAAAAGGTTCGCAAGTCTAAAGGCAGCAAGATGAGTCACTGATAGTCTGCTTGCAGTAAAAAAACCCGCCGCGATTGGCGGGTTTTTTATGCGCGTAGAACTCGCTGTGAAATGAACTGTTACTTGATATTGCGGGTAAATTCGTCGAACTGTTATCAGTTTGCTGATTAACAAAAGATAACCGCGACCCGTTGGCGAGCGGGGTCTGTCCTCGTTAGTATGGTTGATTCCGTCTAGTTGGCGGCTTCTGACAATAATAAGGGGAATGGCGTATGCGTGAGCGCATCGAGGGGCGCACTCAATCTACAGTCCAGGCAGTTTGCCCGATTTCAGATCTGAAACTCCGCAAGCATTTTATTGGCCGGCCAGCGCTGCGTGCTTTTGGCTTGGCTGCTGTGCTATTGGCACCGGCAGGCGCCGTTATGGCTCAGGACGCACAACCAATCGCTGAGGCACCCAAGCCCGCAATCATGTCTGACCTCGCCAGCCAGGTATTGCTGCTTGATGTGGTCACTGCAGGTGAGCGTCTGGTAGCCGTAGGCAGCCATGGGCATATCGTGTATTCGGATGACCAGGGCGAGAACTGGACTCAGGCAGAGGTGCCGGTGCGGCAGGTGCTTACGGCGGTGTACTTCGTGGATGCTGAGAACGGCTGGGCAGTAGGTCACGATTCGATGATTCTGCACAGCAGCGATGCAGGTCAGAGTTGGGAGCTGCAATACCGCGATCCGGCACTTGATAAGCCGGTTGATCCCGAAGGGCCAGGCCTGTTGGAGCGTCCGTTGATGGATGTTTGGTTCCGCGATGCGCAGACCGGCTTTGCCGTGGGCGCATACGGTATTTTCCTGCGCACAGATGATGGCGGGGCCAACTGGGAGGATCGCAGCGACAGCGTCGATAACGAGTACGGTATGCACTACAACGCTATTGCCCCGATCCACAATGCTGGCCTGTTTATGGTCGGTGAGATGGGCAGTATGTATCGCTCTTCCGATTACGGTGACACCTGGGAAACCCTCGACAATTCCCCCTATGACGGAACCTGGTTCGGTATTTCAGGCACGGGGCAGACGGGTCAACTGTTGGTTTGGGGCTTGCGCGGCAATCTCTTTCGCTCAGAAAACTTTGGCTATACCTGGCAGCCAGTGGAGTTCAGCAATCGCGCCCCGAGAGCCACCTTGTTGGGCGGTAACCTCTCTGCCGATGGCAAGCTAGCAGTGGTAGGCGCTGGCGGCGTGGTGCTCACCAGCGATGATCACGGCAAGACCTTCGAGGCACATACCCGTGCAGATCGGGTAGCACTAGCAACCGCCAAACGTCTACCCGATGGCCAGCTGTTGCTGGTTGGACAGCACGGTGTAGTCAGGGCCTCGGCCAATGGCCTTAAAGACGAACAACAATAAATTTTCGCCGGAGAATCTGGATGTCAAAGCACCATCAGGAGACCGCACCCTTCGTGGAGCGGCTGATTTTCAATAATCGGATTGCAGTACTGCTGATCTTTGCGTTACTCACCGCGTTTTTCGGATATCAGGCAGCGCAGGTCAAGCCCGATACCAGCTTCGAGAAGATGATTCCTCTCAAGCATCCCTATGTCGTTAACATGATCGAGCATGAGAACGACCTGCCAAACCTCGGCAACTCTATCCGTATTGCGGTTGAGATCGAAGATGGTGACATCTTTTCTGCCGAGTATATGGATATGCTCAAGCGCATTAATGATGAAGTGTTTTTCCTGCCGGGCGTAGACCGTTCCAATCTGCGCTCGCTGTGGACCCCTAATGTGCGCTGGACCGAAGTGACCGAGTACGGTTTCGACGGTGGCCCGGTAGCCAATCGGCCGTCCTATTCCAGCGAAGAGGATTTGGACGAGCTGCGTGCCAACGTACTTAAATCCGGTGAAATTGGTCGCTTGGTAGGCAATAACTTCAAGTCAACCATCATTGATGTGCCGCTGCAGGAGGCTTATCCCAACCCGGATAACCAAAGCGAGCTGATTCAGCTCGACTACGGTGACTTCTCGCGGCAGTTGGAAGAGAAGATACGTCAGCACTTCGAGGCAGAAAATCCCAACATCAAGGTGCATATCGTTGGTTTCGCCAAAAAGGTCGGCGACTTGATTGAAGGCATCATCAAAGTTGTTATGTTCTTC
The DNA here is from genome assembly GCA_011053055.1 of Halopseudomonas sabulinigri. Taxonomy (GTDB): domain Bacteria; phylum Pseudomonadota; class Gammaproteobacteria; order Pseudomonadales; family Pseudomonadaceae; genus Halopseudomonas; species Halopseudomonas sabulinigri_A. The sequence continues at coordinate 107,272 of DRHT01000015.1, forward strand.
GGCGCTGCGCTGTTGATCACCTTTGTGCTGTTGATGATGTTCACCCGTTGTATCAAGAGCTCGCTGACCACGTTGGCCTGCTCGGTTATCGCGGTGGTTTGGCAGTTGGGTTTGTTGCGCACCTTGGGTTTTGGGCTTGATCCTTACTCAATTCTGGTGCCGTTTCTGGTGTTCGCCATCGGTATTTCCCACGGTGTGCAAATCATCAATGGCATGGCTATTGAGTATCCGACCTCGCAGGGCAGTTACGATGCGGCGCGCCGCGCGTTCCGGTCTTTGTACATTCCAGGCATAGTTGCGCTGATTTCGGACGCGGTGGGCTTTGTAACGCTGCTGCTGATTGAAATTGAGGTGATTCGCGAACTGGGTATCGCTGCTTCCATCGGTGTAGGTGTGATTATTCTCACCAACCTGATGTTGCTGCCAATTCTGATGTCCTACATCGGTCTTAGCAAAAGCGCGGTTGAGCGCAATCGCGATCGTGCTTCACGGCCACAGAAACTCTGGTTGGCAGTCGCGAAGTTTGCGCATCCGTCAGTTGCTCCCATTTCGGTTTTACTGGCCATACTGGCGTTCGCTTTCGGTATCTACCACGGCAAAAACGTGGCCATCGGTGACCTTGATCCAGGTGCGCCGGAGTTGCGTGCTGACTCGCGCTATAACTTGGACAACAAGTTCATTATCGACAACTACTCGACCAGTTCGGACATTTTGGTGGTCATGGTCAAAACGCCGGATGAAATGTGTTCTGCGCATTCGACGATGGAAGCCATTGACGACCTGGAATGGAAGATGAACAACCTGGATGGCGTGCAGTCAGCGGTATCGCTGGTGACGGTAGCCAAGCAGGTGATCATGGGTAACAACGAGGGCAACCTGAAATGGCAGGGTCTGTCGCGTAACCAGGACAATCTGAACAACGCCATCAGCCGCGCACCTTCAGGTATGTTCAACGCCGCCTGCTCGTTGGCTCCGGTGATGATCTTCCTCGACGACCACAAGGCAGCCACGCTCACCCGCGCTACCTCTGCGGTGGAGGAGTTTGCTGCTGAGTACAACACCGATACGATGGAGTTCAAGCTGGCAGCAGGTAACGCTGGTATCGAAGCTGCTACCAACGTGGTGATCGAGGCTTCGCAAACCAAGATGCTGCTCACCGTGTACGCGGTAGTGATCTTCATGTGTCTGGTGACCTTCCGATCGATCCGCGCGGTGCTGTGTATCATCATTCCGCTGGCTCTGACTTCGGTACTGGCCAACGCGTTGATGGCGTTCCTGGGTATTGGCGTGAAGGTGGCAACTCTGCCGGTGATCGCTTTGGGTGTAGGTATCGGGGTGGATTACGGTATCTATATCTATAGCCGACTGGAAAGCTATCTGCGTCAGGGTTTGCCGCTGCAGGAGGCCTACTACGAAACGCTGAAGACCACGGGTAAGGCGGTGACCTTCACCGGTTTCACTCTGGCCATTGGTGTGGCCACCTGGATCTTCTCGGCCATCAAGTTCCAGGCCGACATGGGTATCTTGCTGACCTTCATGTTCCTCTGGAATATGTTCGGCGCACTCTGGTTACTGCCAGCACTGGCTCGCTTCCTGATTCGTCCGGATAAGTTGCGTAAGTAATAAGGCTGCAACTGAACACCAAAAAGGCGCCTCCGGGCGCCTTTTTGGTGGATTGCTTATGCAGGCTGCTTAATATGCCGCTGCACGGACCATCAAATCCCATCTGAGCGGGCGAGTAGCGCAGGGCTGTCGGGAAAAAGGTGCTCGCGGTGTCTGAGCGAAGCGAGTTTGCGAGCATCCCCGGCAGATCGAGCAACGCAGCGAACCCGCAGGGCCGCGCAGCTGGGTGCCCCGGGGGATCGCTAAGGGGGCCGGGCAAGCGGCCCCTCTTGGCTCGCCTAAAGGCGAAAAGCAAAAATCAGCTAAACAGATAATCTGGCGATATAACTGGTCAGATGCATCCACTTGCGACATTTATGTAAACCAGTTCCGGCAAAGGAAAATATTCCATCAGCCGCGCGCTCAAACATCCGGATACAACGGCTGCATCCCTCCATCAGTCGCCTCAGCCGCTTCCCGCTGACGCGACTGGGTGACTTGCCGCACCGCACGCCACAGGGGCTTACCGCGCCAGGCGCTGTCGTTCTGGCCGAACAGGCAGGTATTCAAATCATCAAGGGCATCGGCTAGCACAGGGTATTGCTGGCTGAGTGCGATGAGGTCACTTTCTTGCTGCTTGGCCCAATGCTCTAGTGCTTTGCGCGCATCAGCTGGCTGGTTCTGGCGGCAGGCTACTTGGAGGTCGGCTAAGGGGTTGCCGGCGACATCGGCATCCAGGTGTTCGGTGTCTTCGTGCAGCTCATCCAGGCTACGCAATTGCCTGCGTAGTTGGCGTAGGCGATAGATACAAGCAGCTAGCGCGGCCAGCAGCAGGGCGCAGGCCAGCTGCCAGGGCCACAGCAGCGCCACGGGCTCTACGTTGCGGTTACGCTCGCTGGCCGGCGTGCTGGGGCCGACGTTCTGATTGTTGAGTATGTTCAGACTGACGGCCGGCAAGCTGGCTTTCTCGAGCTTGTCGGTACTTATATTCCACCAGGGCACGCTGACTTCTGGCACCGCAAGCTGGCCAGTGCTGCGCGCTACCAGCGCAGCGCTTTCCTGACGCAAGCCAAGAATACCGTTGGCCGATAGTTGGTTTTCCAGCTGTGGCTGGTCGTTGTACTGACGGAGGTCTTCGGACTGCTCATCGGAAAGCCGGCCCAGTTCGGGCAGTTGGCTCGCGGTTAGGCCGTCAGCTTGAATGGATAGCGTGCGGGTCAAGGGCTCACCGCGCAATAGGTCCTGGTCGGGGTCTGGTTGCCAGTTCTGACTCAGCCGCACCTGTTTAGCGGGTAACCAGAGCGCATTTGCGGGGTAGCTTTCAGGGATAGGCTTAACATCAAGTTGCATGCTGGGTGAGCGCAGTTGAACCATGCGTGCGGTGTGTGGGCTATTTGGATCTGTTGGGTTGCGCGGCAACTGTACCGTGGCGCTGAACAGCTGTGAGGGGATATCCAGGGTTCCGCTCTTTTGCGGGAAGATGGCATAACGCACCTCAATCACCCCGTGCAGCACGCCGTTGATCGTGCGCTCATAGTTGCGGGGGGCGCCTAGCCGTTCAATTTTGGCATTGGGTATGTCTAGCCCGCTGAGATCGGAGTCGTCATACAGGGAAACGGAGTGATAAACACGCAGGGTCAGTAACACCTGAGCCTGCACGTAAGGTGTCTCGGTATCCACTTCGCTGTCGATGAAAATGGGGGCTAGTTTGCCGGCTTCGTCATCGTCTGCTTGTGCCTCGGTGAGCACCCGCAGCGTAATTGGATCGCTGCTGTCAGGGCCAAGAAAAAGTGGCGGTATGACGACGAAACCTGTGCGTTTTGGCTGCAACCCGATCACCCATCGGTTGACCCATTGCTTGCGACCTTCCAATTCGCTCAGCAGGCTAAGCTGATGGCTCTGGGTGACGTTAAAGTGTTCATGCAAAGGTGTGAGATCGGGCGGACCATACTTGCTCCCGGCGTTGCTCTCTATCGTTAGTTCAAGGAGATCGCCTTCTACCAACTGGGTGCGGTCAACACTGGCCTGCATCGCCGCCTGGCAAAGGCCGGTTAGCATCAGCAGGCAAAGTGTCAACAGCAATCGCATCATCTGGGTCTTCCATCGGGTTGTTGCAGGTGTTGATAGAGGAACTTGCGGCGCAGCAGTTCTGACGGGTTATCGGGTATGTCGCGCAGCCATTGCTGCAGGGCTTGTTGTTGCTCGGCATTGTAGCCTTTGGTGAGCGAAGATGCGCTACCGCTGCCATCGCCAGGTGTGCTGTCTAGCAGGTTTTCTTCCTCTTCGGCAGCGCTGGGTATTTGCTCAATCAGGTTGCCGTCGAGCGTGACGTCCTCGGCACCGTCGGTAGCTGCGCTGCTGTCTTGATTGCCGTTGGCGCCAGGGCTGAGACTCACGGGTTGCTCGCCCGCAGGTTGGGCCGCCTCGCTGTCTGTCATGGTGCTTTGTTCATCGTTTTGCGCGCTGTCCTCAGCGCTCTGCTGGTCAGTACCGTTGCTGCCGGGGCCTTCGCCTGCCTGCCCCTGTGTATCTGGGTCAGCTTGCTGCTCCAGTTCGGCTAAATAGGCTTCTACGCGTTGCCGGTTGTGTCGTGCGGCGGTGTGTTCTGGGGCACGGATTAACGTCTGCTCAAAAGCATCCAGTGCATTCGGATAGTCACCATCCAGCGCCAGCGCAGTGCCTTGGGCGAAGTGATACTCCGCGTTCTCCGGCTCTGCGGTAGCCAGTACGCCGTAGGCGCTGCTGGCTGCGCTGTAGTCTCCGGCTTGCAACAGTGACCAGGCACGCCACTCTGGGTTTTTAAAGCGCTCAGCGGCGGCGGCAGGTTTGCCGTCGGTGATGAGTTTAGCAGCCTGCTGGTCGGGTCGCTGCCAGAGATCTTGCCAGCTCATTGCAGAGGCCGGCGGTGGCAACCAAAGTGCGACGAGTAGCAAGGCGAGCCATCCGCGGCGCGCGCCAAATGCGGCAATGGGTACCAGCAGCAACAGCAGCCAATGTCCCTGGTCGAGCCACTGGCGCTGCTGCGTTAACGCGACCTGGCCCGCCGCCGGCGCATCGGCCAGAAGGTATTGGATGTCATTGTCGTCGATTGTCAGATGGGCGTACTCGCCGCCGTGGCGACGAGCAAAGTGGCTGAGGGCGCTTTCATCCAGCTGTGGTAGCAAAATACGACCCTGTGCGTCGCGCATGAAACCGCCTTCGGCGAGCGGCACCGGAGCGCCGTCGGCGGTGCCAATGCCGAGCACACGCAACCGCTCGCCGATCTGTTTTGTAGTGGCGTCTGCGATTTTTTCTTCGCTTTCATCCAGGCCGTTGGTTAACAGCAGCACCTGGGCGCTGTCTGGCGGTAGATCACTCAGCATCTGGTGGGCCAACGCGAGTGCCTGATCAGCCTGTTGGCCGCGTACCGGCATGATATCCGGATGCAGAGCGCCTAGCAGGTTGAGCAGGGTACTGTGATCGCGGGTGAGGGGGGCTACTACGTGCGCACTGCCAGCGTAGGCAATCAGCGCAACCCGCCGCTCTGGAAAGGCGCGCATGAGGTCTTGTACCTTGCGGCGAGCCTGCTCCAGTCGGTTAGGTGCCAAGTCCGTTGAAAGCATACTGCGCGACACTTGTAATACCACCACCAAAGCCGCTTGATCACTGCGCTCGATGCCGTCATCGGATTCCCATGCAGGCCCGGACAGCGCCAGCAAAGCCAAGGTCCAACATAGCGCTAACAGCAGGTAGCGACCGGAATAACGCCGCCCCGTCCGTTGTTGCAACGCCACCTTACGCAGGTTGGCCGGCAACAATGCTTCCCAGCCGGAATACTTCTTCATGTGGCGGTACAGATACCAGCACAGCAGTAGATTGGGCAACAACGCCAGCAGCCACCAGGGGCGTATGAAGCTAAAAGGCAGTAGCTCAGGCAGCTCAGTTAACATTGCGCTGCCTCCTTACCTGTTGCAGCGCCATGCCGATGCTGATTAACCAAACGGCAGCGAGTGGCCACGGGTACAGGGGGATGTTCTCATGGCTTGGACGACCTGCGCGTAAACTGGGCTCCAGTTCATCTAGCTGCGCGTAAATGGCCTCAAGGCTGGCACTGTCGTGGGCACGAAAATAGCTACCCCCGGTTATGTCGGCCACTTCGCGTAGGGTGGTTTCGTCGAGGTCTATGGAGGGATCGACGTCGCCATTTAATAAGCCCTGCAATCCGCTCTGCTGCATGCTGTCGGCGCCAACGCCTATGGTGAAAATACGGATTCCCTGTTCGGCGGCAAGTTGCGCGGCCTGGATAGGTGCGATCTCACCGGCGGTATTGGCGCCGTCGGTGATCAGTAGCATGACGCGGCTGGAGTCGGGTTGCTGAATCAGGCGTTTAATGCCCAAGCCAATGGCATCGCCAATCGCGGTGTCTCGCCCTGTAAGACCTATGAAGGATTCATTCAACCATTGCGCAACGCTATCTAAATCGTAGGTTAGCGGTGCCTGCACATACGCTTTGCTGCCGAACAGAATAAGCCCCAGGCGATCGCCGTGGCGGCGCTCAATAAAAGCACCAAGCCAATGCTTTACCAATGTCAGCCGATCGACGGTGTGCTCTTCAAGCTGCATGTCGCGTATTTCCATACTGGCAGACAGATCGACGGCGACAATCATGTCGCGCCCACTGACACTGGGTGCCAACGGCGCACCAATTAACTGCGGTCGGGCCACGGCGCAGATCAACAGGAGCCAGATCAGCAGTACCGGCCAGCGTGCGCCTGCGCTTGTAGGGCTGGAAGTGCTGGCGTCCAGCTGGCTTAGCCGGCGTAAAAAACTAACCTGCAGAGCGCTGGCGGGCCGCGCAGCGGAAGGAAGCAGCCAGCGCAACAGCCAAGGCAGCGGCAACAGTAAAAAGGCGGCAGGCCAATACAGTTCAAACATGGTTGTGCCTAACCCAACGCAATAGCTCTCGTTGCAGTGCCAGGCGCTCGATAGAACTCATGTCGCTACCCGGCTGATACAGCCCACCTCCCAATGGGTGCAGAATATCGGGCCGTGACTGCGGATAGCCCTGACAAAGGTAGCTGACCCAGGCCGGGCCGAACAGTCGGATCGCGTCGTGTTCGCCACGGCTTTTTAGCTGCCGCTTGAGCTGGGTATTCAGTGCTGCTAGCCACGCCTGATCTGGCAGATGGTCCGGCACCTCCCAAATGATGCGTTGTGCTCTCAGGCGGCGCCGATGGCGACGGCGCAATGACAGCCAAAGCAAGGGTAGGGCGATCAACAACAGCATAAGTAGTACCGCCAACGCGATCCAACCAGGCGCCGGCGGCCACCAAGCAATCGGTGGCGGCGGTGCCGGTTGAATAAGGGCATCCAGCAGAGGACTGCTCACCGTGAGCCTCCTTTAGGGTGGCCAGTCAGGTTGTCGCGTAGTTGTTCATGGGCGGTGAAACGCGTATCTAGCGGAATCAAGCTACAGCGCAAGCGGCGGGCCAAGCGTAGCCAGTTCTGTTGCTGTTGCTGGAATTGCGCCGCGTAAGCCTCACGCACGCCTGGTTGCAGGGTGTTAAGGGTTATCCGCTGATCGCCTTGAACAAAGTCCAGCGGGCCGAAAAGGGGCAGGCTGCTATCCAGCGGGTCGAATATGGGGAGCAACACCAAATCGTTGTGCCCTGCCAGCGGCACCAGCAAACTCTGGTTCAGCCCATCGATGGCGCTGTGATCACAGATGATATAGAGAATGCTACCGGGACGGATGATCTCGCGGCTATGGCGCAACGCCAGGTTCAGCGGCTCGCTCTCGTCTTCCGGCGCCGCTTGTTGGCCGGGTTGCAGTTCGTGGTTGGCTTTGAGCAGCAACTGCAGTAGCTGCAACAGCGCTTTGCGGTCGCGTCTAGGTCTGACTTCATGGCAAACACCGGGGCTATACACCATGCCGCCCACACGGTCGTGATGCGATAGCGCGGTCCAGGCAATCAGCGCGCTGGTTTCTGCGGCCAACACTGACTTGAAGCGCTGGCTGCCAAAAAATAAGCGCGGGCTCTGCTCGCCGACCACAAAAACCGGCCGCTCGCGCTCTTCATTGAATACTTTGGTGTGCACCTTCTGGGTACGCGCGGTGACTCGCCAGTCGATATTGCGGATATCATCACCGGGCTGATAGGCGCGTACCTGATCAAAGTCAACACCGCGCCCACGCAGACGCGAACTCTGCTGGCCGCTTTGGCTACCACTGCGCACCGGACGACTGAATAACGGCAGCTCGTGACAATGGCGGCGGGTTGCGAGCAGCGCTTCCAGGCTGGTGTAGATAGCAGGATCCAGACCGGCGGCCATGGCTTAGACCACCGGAACTGAGTCGATCAACAGGTTGATGGCCTGATCGGTATCAATGCCAGCGGCTTCTGCCTCAAAACTGAGCATGATGCGGTGACGCAACACGTCATGGACTATTGCCTGCACGTCCTCGGGGCTGACGAAATCACGCCCGGCCAACCATGCGTGCGCGCGGGCGCAACGGTCCATAGCGATGGTGCCGCGTGGACTGGCACCCATGGTTAACCATTCGGCCAGCTGCGCGTTGTACTGCTCGGGCCGACGAGTCGCCATGATCAGTTGAATCAGGTACTCCTCTACGGCGTCGGCCATGAACATCTCCAGCACTTCCTGTCGCGCGCCGAGTATGCTGGCTTGACTGATCTTGCGCGAGTCAGTGGGCTCTTCGCCGCGTGCTTCACCGCGCGCCAGTTGAAGTATCTGGCGCTCCAGAGCAGCATCGGGAAAGCCGATGCGCACGTGCATCAGAAAGCGATCAAGTTGCGCCTCAGGCAGGGGATAAGTGCCTTCCTGCTCAATCGGGTTTTGCGTTGCCATCACCATGAACAGCTCGGGCAGTGGATAAGTCTCACGGCCAACACTGACTTGCCGCTCTGCCATGGCCTCCAAGAGCGCCGATTGCACTTTAGCAGGCGCACGGTTGATTTCGTCTGCCAGCACCAGATGATGGAAGATGGGGCCTTGCTGAAAACTAAAGGTGGCAGTTTCCGGTCGGTAGACCTCGGTGCCGGTGATGTCGGCGGGCAACAGATCAGGGGTGAACTGAATGCGATGAAAGTCTGCTTCAATGCCCTCAGACAGCGCTTTGATCGCCTTAGTCTTGGCTAGCCCCGGTGCACCTTCGACGAGCACATGGCCGCCAGCCAGCAGGCTGATCAGCATGCGATCGATCAAATGTTCCTGTCCGAAGATGTGTTGGCCGAGGAAGGCCTTGAGCTGCAGCAGTGAGTCCCGGTGAGTCATTGGCGTTTTTAGTGTCCTGTTGATTGGGGCCGGCGTCAGTGTACGTCACTTTACCGAAATGCCTTTGGTCTAGACTATGTCTGAGAGAAGAAAAGTTCGGGGTCTGAGAGAATAATAATTCAGGCCTGCCGACTCATGCCCCACAAGGGCGAGCGGAACGACCGAATGTAGGTTCGCAGTCCACACCCACGACGCAACATCAGGAGGTAGGCAGCATGGCATTGATCATGGCCAGCACCAAGCAGGGCTTTATTGAGACACTGCAGGAGAGGCTTCAGCCCCTTGTGCAGACAAAAGATCAACAAGCTATCCGCTTATTCTGTCGCTACTTCTATGGTATTGCCTCGCTGGACGAGCTCAGTGCCCGCCAAGATAATGATTTGTTGGGTTGTACGTTATCAAGCTGGCGCTTTTTGCAGCAGTTCGAGGGTGGCGAGGTAAAGCTGCGGGTGTTCAACCCAGATACCCAGCAGCATGGCTGGCAGAGCACGCACACGGTAGTCGAAGTGTTGCACCGGGATCTGCCGTTTCTGGTTGATTCGGTGCGCATGGAGCTCACTCGCCAGGGTTATGCTATCCATACGCTGCAAAACAGCATTATGACCACTCAACGCGATCAGCAGGGCAATCTGCAGGCGTTGCTGGAAACCGGCAGCCAAAGTGCCGAAGTGCGCGCCGAATCCCTTATGTATATTGAGGTTGACCGTTGCACCACCACTGCGGATCTGCGCACCCTGCAAGACGGCTTGAAGGATGCTTTGAGCAACGTGCGCGTGACCGTGCGTGATTTTCCGGCAATGCAGGCTCAGGTCGACACCCTGATCGGTGATCTAAAGAAGCGCAGCAAGCAGTTTTTCTCCAGTGATGAACGGGCTGAAACCGTCGCTTTTTTAGAGTGGTTGCTCGAAGACCATTTCACTTTTCTGGGTTACGAGTGCTTTGCAGTTAACGAGGGCTTGCCGAAGCAGCGTCTTGGTTTGATCGAAGGCAAAAGCTTAGGCGCTCTGTCGATGGAGCCGCGGGATGAGAGCCTGGCCGGTTTGCCTGGCGAAGTAATCGAATATCTGCAGGCGCCCTTGTTACTTTCTTTTGCCAAGGCCTCGCAGTTGAGCCGGGTACACCGTCCGGCTTATCCAGATTACGTCTCCCTGCGCGAGGTAGATGCCGAAGGTAAGGTGCTACTTGAGCACCGTTTCATGGGGCTGTATACCTCGCGGGTTTATTCGGACTTGGTCGACAATATTCCGCATGTGCGTCGCAAGGTGGCGCATGTGCGTGAGGTCTCCGGCTTTATTCCGCGCAGCCATTTGGCCAAGGAACTAGAGCAAGTGCTGCAGGTGCTGCCGCGCGATGATTTGTTCCAGACCTCGGTCGAGCAACTGGCGGATACCGCGCTCAGTATTGTGCAAATGCAGGAACGAAATCAGATCAGGGTATTCCTGCGTTCCGGCAACTACGGTCGTTTCTATTACTGCCTGGCTTTCGTGCCACGCGACGTTTACTCCACCGATATCCGGCTAACCATTCAATCCGTATTAATGGAGCGCTTGCAGGCGAGTGAAAGTGAATTCTGGACTTATTTCTCTGAGTCCATTCTGGCCCGTACCCAGTTCATTATGCGGGTTGACCCCACCAAAACGCTGGACATCGACCCCGTGAAAATAGAACAGGAAGTAGTACGCGCTTGCCGCAATTGGAAAGATGAATTTCGCGATCGTTTGCTGGAAAGTATGGGCGAGGCTCGTGCGACCGATGTATTAGCGCACTTGGGCGAAGGCTTCCCGGCGGGTTACAGCGATCGTTTCCCACCGGCCACCGGTGTAGTGGACCTGCAGACCATGCTGGGCTTGAGCGCGGAGCAGCCCTTGGCGATGAGCTTCTATCAACCGCTCGAACAAAAACCAGGCATATTGCACTGTAAGCTCTATCACCTAAGTGACCCGTTGCCGTTGTCGGATGTTATTCCGATTCTGGAGAATTTGGGGTTGCGTGTGCTCGGTGAGTTTCCCTTCCATATTGCCCAGGAAAATGGCCCCAGCTTCTGGATTCACGACTTCGAGTTTACCTTTGCAGCTAACGCCGGACTGGACATTCAAGAAGCCAATGATCTGTTCCGCGAAGCCTTCACCGCGATCTGGGCCGGGCATGCGGAAAATGATGCCTTCAATCGTTTAGTGCTACTGGCCAGCCTGCCGTGGCGTGATGTGTCGCTACTGCGCGCTTATGCGCGCTATCTCAAGCAGATTCGCCTTGGCTTCGAGCTGCCTTATATAGCCAACACTCTGGTCGCGCATGCCGACATCGCGCGCGAATTGGTCCGACTGTTCCGGACCCGTTTTTATCTGGCACGCAAGCTCTCACCCGCTGACCTGGAAGACATGCAACAAAAGCTGGAACAGGCGATTCTGAATGCGCTGGATAACGTAGCGGTACTCAATGAAGATCGCATCCTGCGCCGCTACCTGGATCTCATCAAGGCAACTCTGCGCACCAATTACTATCAACCAGATGCCGATGGTCAGACCAAGGATTATCTGAGCCTTAAGTTTGATCCTTCGCTCATTCCAGAGCTGCCGTTGCCACGGCCGATGTTCGAGATATTTGTCTATTCACCTCGGGTCGAGGGTGTGCACCTGCGCGGCGGTAAAGTCGCTCGCGGGGGCTTGCGCTGGTCTGATCGTGAGGAAGATTACCGCACTGAAGTGCTGGGCTTGGTAAAAGCCCAACAAGTGAAGAACGCGGTCATTGTGCCAGTGGGTGCCAAGGGTGGCTTCGTGCCGCGCCGGCTACCCGTTGGCGGCACGCGGGATGAAGTGCAGCAGGAGGCAATTGCCTGCTACAAAATGTTCATCCAGGGCTTGCTTGATCTAACCGACAACTTGGTTGATGGGCAGGTGGTGCCGCCAGTCAATGTGGTGCGCCATGATGCCGATGATACCTATCTGGTAGTCGCCGCCGACAAGGGCACCGCGACCTTTTCAGATATCGCCAATGGTATTGCTGCAGGTTACGGCTTCTGGCTGGGTGATGCTTTCGCTTCAGGCGGCTCAGCTGGTTACGACCACAAGAAAATGGGCATTACCGCCAAGGGTGCATGGGTTTCGGTACAGCGGCATTTCCGCGAGCTGGGGCTGAATGTGCAGACCGATCCGATCACAGTGATTGGTGTGGGAGATATGGCTGGCGACGTATTCGGCAACGGCATGTTGTTATCGCGTCAGCTCAAACTGGTGGCCGCATTTAACCATCAGCACATTTTTATCGACCCTAATCCGGACACCGAAAGCAGCTTCGTCGAGCGTCAGCGCCTATTTGATCTGCCCCGTTCCAGCTGGGCAGATTATGACGCCAGTCTGATCTCTGAAGGGGGCGGCCTGTTTGCCCGCAGTTTGAAGCAAGTATCACTTACGCCGCAGATGCGGGAACTCTTTGATATCAAAGAGGAGAAGCTTACGCCAACCGAACTGATTCATCAGTTGCTAAAAGCCCCGGTTGATCTGATCTGGAACGGCGGCATTGGTACTTATGTGAAGGGCAGCGTCGAGACCCATGCTGATGTCGGCGACAAGGCTAACGATACGTTGCGCGTTAATGGTCGTGATTTACGCTGCCGAGTAGTGGGTGAGGGCGGTAACCTCGGCATGACGCAGCTCGGACGGATCGAGTTCTGCCTGAATGGTGGTGCGGTTAACACTGATTTTATTGATAACGCCGGTGGTGTGGATTGTTCCGACCACGAGGTCAACATCAAGATCCTGCTCAACGAGGTGGTTGCCAGCCAAGACATGACCGCCAAACAGCGCAATAAGCTGCTGGCGAGCATGACCGATTCGGTCTCCGAGTTGGTGCTGGGTAATAACTACAAGCAGACGCAGGCGATCAGCTTGGCCCAGCGCCTTGCCAGTCAGACCATGGGTGAATACCAGCGTTTTATCAGCGCGATGGAAAACAGTGGCAAGCTCAATAGAGCGCTGGAATTTATCCCGGATGATGAGCAGATGGCCGAGCGCAAGGCGCGAGGTAAGGGACTGACGCGGGCGGAGCTGTCGGTGTTGATTTCCTACTCCAAGGCAGACTTGAAAGAAGCCTTGGTCGCCTCGGATGTACCCGAGGACAGCTACCTTGCCGCTGAATTGGAAACGGCCTTTCCTGCGGTGCTGCTGAAGAAGTATCAACAGGCGCTGTCCGATCACCGTTTGCGTCGTGAAATTGTCTCCACTCAGTTGGCTAATAACCTGGTCAACCACATGGGCATCACGTTCTTACGTCGTCTGGAGCAGTCTACTGGCGCCGCGCCAAGCGATATCGCCCGCGCCTACGTGGTTGCCCGCGATGTATTCCATCTGCAGGAGCACTTTGCTGGCATAGAGAAGCTCGATTATCAGATCCCCGCTGACGTGCAGCTCGAGCTGATGGAGGAGTTGATGCGGCTGGGCCGTCGCGCCACGCGCTGGTTTATCCGCAATCGTCGTACTGAGTTGGTCCCAGAGCGCGAAGTGGCGCATTTTGCACCTTGCGTGCAGGCGCTGTCTGAGCGCTTCGATCAGCTTTTGGGGGGCGAGATCAGGCGCCTTTGGGATGAGCGTTATCAGCACTATGCCGACAACGCCGTGCCTGAAGGCATAGCGCGCGTGGTTGCAGGTACTGGTCATGCCTATACGCTACTGGGTATCGTCGAAGCAGCAGACGCCACGGGCCAGAGTCCAGAGCGAGTAGCTCAGGTGTTCTTCGCGATGGGTAGTCAGTTGCAGCTGCCTTGGTTTAATCAGCAAGTATCCAACTTGGTGGTAGATAACCACTGGCAAGCGCTGGCCCGCGAAAGCTATCGTGATGATCTCGATTGGCAGGCGCGCACCATGACTATCTCGGCGCTGCAGAGTGCCGATGAATCGATGCCGGTAGATGAGTTAGTCGACAGTTGGATGGCGCAGAATCAGCAGATGGTGCAGCGTTGGCAGGCAATGTTGACCGAATTGAAAAACGCCGGTGCAGGAGATTATCCAATGGTAGCGGTAGCTATGCGCGAATTGCTGGATATGGCTCAGTCAGCGCGGTTGAATGCACAAGGAGAGCCATGCAGCAGCTGATCATCGATTTGGCATTACCCGCAGAGCGTTATTTGGCCTGGTATCAGGGCCGCGCGGAGCGGGTTTCGATGTATAGCCGTGATGGGCGCAGGGTGAGTCTCCCTGCGCACCATTTACGCCCGTTTTTGACCCATGGCGGTGTGCACGGCAGTTTTCTATTGAGCTTCACGGATGAGGGTAAGTTACTCAAGTTGGAACGCTTGACTGGCGGAACGCACGGATAGGGTGCCGGCGCTGCTGAATCCGGCGGCATAACCCTTTATACTCTGCAGCCTGATTTCACAGCCCAGGCCCTTCTCTCATGTACGACCTGCTCCGCTCTTTGATGTTCAAACTGCCCGCCGAGACGTCTCACGATCTGGCGTTGGACCTAATTGGCGCTGCTGGTCGTCTGCGCCTGACCGACAAGCTGGTGCGGCCGGTGCCGGCTCAGCCTGTTGAAGTGATGGGGCTGACCTTTGATAATCCGGTTGGCTTGGCTGCGGGTCTGGATAAGAACGCAGTCGCTGTCGACGGCTTGGCCGCTTTGGGCTTTGGCTCTATTGAAGTAGGCACGGTTACACCTCGGCCGCAGCCCGGCAATCCCAAGCCTAGGCTGTTTCGGTTGCCGGAACACGAGGCGATCATCAACCGTTTTGGTTTCAATAATGCCGGTGTGGACGCCATGCTTGAGCGCCTGGCTGCGGTTAAGTACCAAGGTATTCTGGGTATCAACATTGGTAAGAATGCGATCACTCCAGTAGAAAGCGCAGTGGACGACTACCTCTATTGCCTGCGCAAGGTCTACAGCAGGGCCAGCTATGTCACTGTAAACCTGTCGTCACCGAATACACCTGGCCTGCGTACTTTGCAGTACGGGGATGCATTGAAACAGCTGCTGGCGCAGATCAAAGCTTGCCAGTTGGAGCTCAGTCAGCAACAAGGCCGTTACGTGCCGTTGGCTATCAAGATCGCGCCAGATATGACGCCTGAAGAAGTACAGCTGGTAGCGGGGACGCTATTGGAGGAAGGCATGGATGCAGTGATTGCGACTAACACTACGCTGGATCGTAGTGCGGTTGCGGACTCACCCTATGCCGATGAAGCGGGCGGCCTTTCCGGTGCACCATTGACCGATGCTTCAACTGAGATCGTGCGCCTGCTGGCAGAAGAGCTGAAAGGTCGTATGCCGATTATTGGCGTGGGCGGCATTTTCAGTGGTGCCGATGCGGCAGCCAAAATTGACGCGGGCGCGAGCCTGGTGCAGTTGTATAGTGGATTTATTTATCGTGGGCCGGCACTGGTACGTGAGTGCGCAGAAGCGATAGCGACCCTGCCGCGCGAAGCGTGATATGTGTGCTTAGGTAAAAATGCAAAGGGGAAATAGGCGGCCCCCGCAAGCGGGGGCCGGGTGGGCCTTCGCGAGGCCCGACGCTCTGGGTGAGCGCCTTTGGAAAAATAGTAAAGCTAGTGTTTAACCTACTGCATGCATCTCGTTTAATCGGTGTACACCGGAGATACCGGTGTAACCAGCCCAATGGTCTGCACGACCTTCACGCCAACCATTGATCCAATTCTGTCTAACGCTGGCACTGGTACTATTGAAAGGGCAACTGTCTTGAGATTTGCCATGTACTCCATTCTGGTAACCGCGCAAAAATGCTCGTTCCATCGGATCACGCTTGAGTCTTCTCATAGGGTTGAGTCCTCGTTGGGTATGACATACCAGACGGCAAATGCCGTTCAGGAAAGTTGTGCGAACCAGTGACTGGTTGCACCGAAGGGAAGCCAGCTAACATGTAGTAGAGTGCTAGCTTCCGAATCCGTATAGCTGATCAAGTCATACCCTGTTGTACCTTATTGGAGGTGCCTCCTCCAAAGAACAAATTGGCATACCAAGGCAATTATTTAGCCTTGGTTGAAATATAACCGTCACCTTTTTTCGGAAATCAAAGACATGCGCGAGACCCTTGAATTTTTTGTTACCTGTCCGAAAGGCGTGGAGGGCTTGTTGCGTGACGAAGTGCTCGCGCTGGGGGCTGATTCTGCCCGCGAAACCGTCACTGGCATCGAGGTGCAGGGCGACATGGAGCTAGGCTACCGCATCTGCCTTTGGTCGCGTCTGGCCAACCGCGTGCTCATGGTGCTGAACCGTTTTCCGGCGGAAAGTGCACAGGATATGTATGACGGTATCCAAGAAACTGTATGGGCGCAGCACCTGCGCGCTGACGGTAGCCTGTCCATCGACTTTACTGGCAGCTTACCGGGAATCGACAACACGCACTTTGGTGCGCTCAAGGTCAAGGATGCGATTGTCGATCAGCTTCGACAGGCTGATGGCACCCGCCCTAGCGTGGAGAAGGTGCAACCTGATCTGCGCATCAACGTGCATTGTCGTCGCAGTGAAGTGCAGGTTGCACTGGATTTATCCGGCGTCAGCCTGCATCAACGTGGCTACCGTCTGCAGCAGGGTGCGGCGCCACTTAAAGAGAACCTGGCTGCCGCTATTCTTATTCGCAGCGGTTGGCCAAAGCTGGCTGAAGAAGGCGCGGCGCTGGCTGATCCTATGTGTGGTTCAGGCACCTTTCTGGTTGAAGCCGCGCTGATGGCAGCGGACGTTGCGCCCAACCTGCAGCGCGAGCGTTGGGGTTTCAGCCGTTGGCTGAAGCATGTGCCGGCCATCTGGGAGCGGCTGATGAGCGAAGCGCAGTACCGCGCCGAAAAGGGGTTGGCTAAGCCGCCTGTGTGGATTCGCGGCTATGAAGCAGATCCGCGGCTGCTGCAGCCGGTGCGCAATAACATTCAGCGTGCAGGGGTGACCGAGTGGGTCAAGGTGTATCAAGGGGAGCTGGCGACCTTTGCTCCGAGCCCGGATAGGGGGCAACAGGGCCTTATCGTCTGTAACCCTCCCTACGGCGAGCGGCTGGGCGATACGGCGAGTCTGGTCTATCTGTATCAGAAGTTGGGTGAAGTGCTACGTGAGCAATGTATGGGCTGGCAGGCGGCTATCTTTACCGGTAACCAAGACCTCGGCAAACGCATGGGCATCCGTAGCCACAAGCAGTACAACCTGTTCAACGGCGCTTTGCCTTGCAAACTCTTGCTGATGGATTTGGCGCCAGAGCGGTTTATTACTCAGGCACCTGTACCTGCACCGCAGGCGAACAAAATCGGCCAGCAGGACAACGCCGCCGCGCCTGTGGCTACAGCTCGGTTGAGTGAGTCAGCACAGATGTTTGCCAACCGATTGAAAAAGAATCTCAAGCTGCTTGGCAAGTGGGCTCGTCAGCAGGAAATCGAGTGCTATCGCGTGTACGACGCTGATATGCCCGAGTTTGCTGTAGCTGTCGATATTTATGCCGACTGGGTGCATGTGCAGGAATATGCGGCGCCCGCAACCATCAGTGAAGATAAAGCTCAAGCCAGGTTGCAGGATGTGTTATCTGCGATTCCGCAGGTACTGGGTATTCCAGAGAGCAAGGTGGTGTTTAAACAACGTCTACGCCAAGCCGGCAAGCAGCAGTATCAGCGGATGGCACAGCGTGGTGAGTTCCTTACCGTGCATGAAGGTCAGGTGCGTATGTTGGTCAATTTGACTGATTATCTCGACACTGGGCTATTTCTTGATCACCGGCCAATCCGACTGCGTATCGCGCAGGAGTCGCGCGGTAAGCGTTTTCTTAATCTGTTCTGTTATACCGCAACGGCTAGTGTGCATGCAGCCGCGGGGGGCGCTCGCACGACCACCAGCGTAGATCTATCCAAAACCTATTTGGACTGGGCGCGGCGCAACCTGTCACTGAATGGCCTGTCGGATCTGCACAAGCTGGAACGCGCCGACGTGATGGAGTGGCTGGTGGAAGATCAGCAGAGCTACGACTTGATCTTTATTGACCCACCGACCTTCTCGAATTCAAAGCGGTTGGACGATATTTTTGACGTGCAACGTGATCACCCGCGCTTAATAGAGCTGGCAATGGCGCGGCTGGCTCCGGGCGGGGTGATTTACTTTTCAAACAACTTCCGCCGCTTCCGTATGGATAAAACGGTCGAAGAGACGTATCAGGTTGAGGATATTTCAGCGCAGACGCTGGACAAGGATTTTCAACGTAATACGCGGATTCATAAGACCTGGCGGATTAGTCGCCTCGGCTGATTAGGTGAGAGATACACAAACAATAAAGGCGCCGATTAGGCGCCCTTATTGTTTGTGCCAAGCCCCTTACTGCGCGTGGCTTGCGATATCGGTTGGGCCGCGGCGGTAAACGTCTTGCAGCACTAAATCCAGTGCCTGACCACTGATCCCGGCAGAGGTGTGGTTGACGATAGCGGTGACCGCCCAGCTTTGACCATTGTTGTCGCGAGTGATCCCGGCAATCGCTTTGACGTTGCGCAGGGAGCCGGTTTTTACGTGCGCTTGCCCGGCAACAGGTGTGTTGCGCAAACGCCGCCGCATGGTGCCATCCATCGCGGCCAATGGCATAGAGGCAATGAACTCGGCGCGATATGGGCTAGCCCACGCGGCCTGCAGCAGCTTGGCCATATCTCGCGCGGTGAGGCGCTCCATACGTGACAGCCCGGCGCCATTTTCCAGCACTAGGCCGGTAGGGTAGATGCCTTTTTCAGACAACCATTGGTTGATCACCCGTACGGCGGATTTATGGTCGTCGCGGTCTGCGGGCGTGCGTTGGTCACGTCCTATGGTCAGGAATAACTGACGGGCCATGGTGTTGTTACTGTATTTGTTGATGTCGCGTACTACTTCCACCAAGTCTGGGGAGGCACTTTGCGAAACCAGTCTGGAGCTGGCTGGCGCACGACCAATACGCGTACCGCCAGCGATGGTACCGCCCATGTCTTTCCACAGTGTACGCAAAGTGCTTGCGGTGTATGTCGTGGCGGTAAGCGCAGAGAGGTAACGTTGAGCAATACATCCTTCATGCAAACTGCCAGTCAAGGTGATGGTCGCTTGGTAGCCGCTGTCCTGGATGTTATAGGCCACATTCGGACGGGGGCAGGAGCGGGTAGGCGGCAGCACGGTTAGCTGGTTGTCGATGGTGACTTCCGGCAGTTTGGGTTCAAGATTGATACGCACGCCGTTCTGCTCACCATAGCTGCTGAGCACGAACAGTTTAAGGTTGGTCAGCAGCGGGTCTGGCTCAACTAAAAACGGTTTATTGGGATCGCCACCATCATCCATAAAAGGCGGTATGTCGCTGGGGAAACGCATGTCGGCGGGCTGCAGCACCAGCTCGCCGGTAATGTCTCTTACACCCGCCGCCTTGAGGTCACGCATCATCAGCCACATGCGCTCGATGGTCAGCTTGGGATCGCCGCCACTGCGGAAGATTAAATCCCCTTGCAAGGTGCCGTTCACAACGGGGCCATCGACAAATAGATCGCTGCGCCACTTGTAGGTCGGCCCCAGTATCTCAAGCGCCGCGTAGGTAGTGATCAGTTTCATGGTGGATGCGGGGTTGACCGGTACGTCAGCGTTGACGAACTGCGGCAAACCTTGGCCTTCCAACGGAATAACCGCTAGCGACAGTGCGCCATTAGGTATCTTCGCAGCGGCCAGCGCAGAGCTTACCTTGGCTGGTAAGGGGCCACTGTCAGCAGCGAATGCAACAGGATTGGCAAGTAAACCCAATACGGGTACGAGGCAGAGCAGGGTGCGTTTGAATCGGGTAGACATGAAGACCAGCTCCGTAGGGATCGAGGTGGCAGAAAGCTGTGGCGTTTCCGTTCATTCCCTTGACGGCGCATAATTACTCAAATAACAGCTTACGCCAAGTACTTAAAGTAAATTGTTATATTGGTTTTATTCTGATCTCGTCTTGCGACGAATACGCCCAGAGAACCATAAAATAGGCAGCAATACCAGACAGATCGTCAGGGATATCCAGATGCTTTCGCTGCGAATCCGGTAGGCATCGGCTAGCAGCTCATCTTCTGGTACCAGCACAGCCAGGTAGGTTTCAGGCGCACCGCGCAAGCTTATTCGGCGCTGCTGGATAATCCAGCGACGGCCTTCCATCTCGCGGGTTATGCGCCGCTCTTGGTGGTAGCCATCGATTGCCAGGGTGGCTAGCAGGGTGCTGCCTAACTGGTTGAAGCGTTTTAAACTGAGACTGCTACCTTGGGCGGTATGCAGTAGTCGCTGCACATCCTGGTAGGCAAGTACGGTGCCGTCTCCAGTGTAAATTAACAGTTGTGAGGAATCCGTGATCTTCTGTTGATGTAAGGTTTCCGATAGTTTGCCAAGCGTCAGGTCGGCACCGAGAACTGCGCCGTTGATTGCTCGCTTGGCTAACGTGCTACCGAATTCGTGGGTAGAGAAAAATACGTAGGGTAGGGTGACAATTTGCTCATTTACGCGGGTGGCTTCAACGTACCAAGGGCGTTGGCGAGGGTCAAAGCCGTCGTCGGCC
>DRHT01000016.1 GCA_011053055.1 Halopseudomonas sabulinigri
GATTATCACGGCGACATGTCGGCATACGGCGCTGCCAAGGCATTGCTGTTCAAGCGGCCGCTGCTAGCCGCAGTCATTAATATAGATGATGAGTTTGGCCGCCAATTAGCCGCAGAGAGTGTAGCCCCCGTCATCAGCTATAGCCTCGAGGATGCGCGGGCCTCGCTTTATTGCAGCGACACGGCATACGACAGCAAGGGCGTGCGCTCCACGTTGCACGGTCAGGGCGAAACGTTCCAGTTACGCAGTGCGCTGCTCGGCAGCTTTAACCTTAGCAACCTGCTGGCGGTCATCGCGAGTCTGAGTGCGCTAAAGGTTCCCTTGTCACAAGCAGTAGAGCTGGCGGCCGAATTACAGCCCCCAGCGGGCCGCATGCAGCGTCTGGGTGGCGGTGCCGCGCCGCTTGTAGTGATCGATTATGCGCATACCCCTGACGCACTGGACAAAGCGCTCGCCGCATTACATGAGCACGCTAGCGGCCGGGTCGTCTGTGTATTTGGCTGCGGTGGTGACCGTGACAAGGGCAAGCGTGCGTTGATGGCGCAAGTTGCCGAGCAGTGTGCCGACGCCATTGTCGTCACCAGCGACAACCCACGCAGCGAGCCACCACAACAGATTATTGAGCAAATTTGCCAAGGGATGGAACGTAGCGGCCTCGCTACCGTCATACCCAACCGTGCTGCCGCGATCGCCGAGACGATTAGCGCAGCAGGCGTCGGCGATGTGATTTTACTTGCCGGCAAAGGGCATGAAACCTATCAGGAGATTGAAGGCGTGCGTCATCCCTTCAGCGATATTGAACACGCGCGCCAAGCGCTGCTGCAGTGGGAGGCGACACATGCTTGAAGCAATCCGCCTCTCTGAACTGCTGAAGCCTCTGGCCGCCACCATGAACGGCGTAGATACCCATTTCGATAGCGTCAGTATTGATGCGCGCAACGTACAGGCGGGTGGCTTGTTTGTCGCTTTGTCCGGTAGCCGGGTAAATGGGCACGATTATGTTGCTCAGGCCCGTGAGCAAGGCGCGGCGGCGGCCATGGTCGAGTATCTGGTCGACGATGAGTTGCCGCAACTGTTGGTCCACGACTGTCAGCTGGCGCTGGGTCAGTTGGCGGCGTTGGCACGTGATGGCTTTGCGGGGCGGGTAATCGCGATTACCGGTTCCAGTGGTAAAACCACCGTCAAGGAGATGCTGGCCTGCATTCTGCGTCACGCGGGTAGCGTGTTAGCAACCGAAGGTAACCTGAACAACGAACTGGGTGTGCCGCTGACGCTGCTGCGCCTGTTGCCAACGCATGACTACGCCGTCATTGAAATGGGCGCTGCCGCTGCGGGTGACATTGCTTACACCATGAGTTTGGCCAAACCACAGATTAGTGTGCTGACCAATGCTGAAATGGCCCACGTAGGTCGCTTCGGCAGTCTCGAAAGCATTGCCAAGACCAAGGGCGAAATTGTCAGTGAACTGCCAGATGGCGGAGAGGCGATCCTCAATCTGGACAGCGCCTGGTTCGAGCAGTGGTATCAATTACTTGGCAGCAAACGTAGCTGCTGCTCCTTCAGCTTGAAAAATCCAACCGCGCAGCTGCGCGCTGAAATGATTGAGCTTAATGGTATGGGCTGCCCGGCATTCCAGCTGGAAACCCCGGTTGGCGCAGTGAAAGTGCAGCTGCAGTTGCGCGGCAAGCACAATGTTGCCAATGCACTGGCTGCTGCTGGCGCGGCCTTGGCTGCCGGCGTATCGCTCGAGTGCATTAGCGCGGGGCTTGCAGAGCTGGCGCCGGTGCCGGGTCGCGGCAACTCTGCTGCGGGGGTTGCCGGGGCGCAAATCATTGATGACAGCTACAACGCCAATCCCGATTCGGTTAAAGCCGCAGTTGAGCTGTTGGCCAGCTTGCAAGGCACCCGCATTCTGGTGCTAGGCGACATGGGTGAACTTGGCGATTGGGCTGAATCCAGTCATACCGAAATCGGCGAATATGCCCGCGCTCAAGGGCTGGATGGGTTATACGCTGTCGGTAAGCTGTCGGCCCTGGCGGTTCAGGCATTTGGCGAGCGCGGTCAATTGTTTGCCAGTAAGCAAGATTTGATCGAGGCGCTCAAAGGGCGTCTGGATATCAGCACGCAAGTGTTGGTGAAAGGCTCGCGCAGTGCGGGCATGGACGAGGTTGTAGCCGGTCTCACGGCCTCGGCTGACACGCAAAATAACAAAAACAGGGTCAGCTGATATGTTGCTTTTACTTGCCGAATTTCTACAGCAGTTCTACTCCGGGTTCTCGGTTTTTCAGTATTTGACCCTGCGCGGTATCTTGGGCGTGCTGACCGCACTGGCAATGGCGCTGTTTCTCGGTCCCTGGATGATTCGCACGCTCAGCTTTCGCCAGATCGGACAATCTGTACGCAATGACGGTCCGCAATCGCATTTATCTAAGGCCGGTACGCCAACCATGGGTGGCGCGCTGATTCTCGTCGCCATTGGTGTCAGCACTCTGCTGTGGGCTGACTTGAGCAATATCTACGTGTGGGTAGTGCTCGGCGTCACCTTTAGCTTCGGCGCAGTGGGCTGGGTGGACGACTATCGCAAAGTGGTGGAAAAAAATTCTCGCGGTCTGCCTTCGCGCTGGAAGTATTTTTGGCAATCAGTTTTTGGTTTGGCTGCTGCGGTGATTCTTTACATGCACGCGCAAACGCCCGTCGAAACCACGCTGATTGTTCCTTTCTTCAAGCACATTGAGTTCCAGTTAGGCGCTTTCTTTGTGGTGCTGACCTACTTCGTCATCGTTGGCTCCAGTAACGCGGTTAACTTGACCGATGGGCTGGACGGTTTAGCCATCATGCCCACCGTTATGGTGGGTGGTGCGCTGGGTATTTTTGCTTACCTGTCGGGTAACGCCAAGTTTGCTGAATACTTGCTGATCCCCTATGTGCCAGGCGCGGGCGAGCTGATTATTTTCTGTGGCGCCTTACTGGGTGCCGGTTTGGGTTTTCTCTGGTTCAACACTTATCCCGCGCAAGTCTTTATGGGCGATGTCGGCGCTCTGGCGCTGGGCGCCGCGTTGGGTGTGATCGCGGTCATCGTGCGCCAAGAAATTGTGTTGTTCATCATGGGCGGTATTTTTGTAGTGGAGACGCTGTCGGTCATTGTGCAGGTAGCGTCGTTCAAGCTGACCGGGCGCCGGGTATTTCGTATGGCGCCGATTCACCACCATTTTGAATTGAAAGGCTGGCCTGAGCCGCGCGTGATCGTACGGTTCTGGATCATCACCGTGGTACTGGTGCTGATCGGTTTAGCCACTCTTAAGCTGCGCTGAGGAAATTAAGGTGTCACTGATTACCACGGACAAACAACGGATCATCGTCGGGCTCGGCAGTAGCGGGCTCTCGGTTGCCCGTTATTTGGCGGGCCGAGGCCTGTCGTTTGCCGTGGTTGATACCCGTCAGAATCCGCCAGGGCTGGATAAGCTGAAACGCTTCGCGCCCATGGCTGATCTGTATCTCGGTGAGCTGGATGAGCAGCTGTTGTGCTCCGCTGGCGAACTCATTGTCAGTCCTGGCGTTGCCTTGAGCACGCCAGCGCTGCAGGTCGCTGCGAAAGCAGGCGTATCCATCGTCGGCGATATAGAGCTGTTTGCTCGCGAGGCCAAAGCACCGATTGTTGCGATCACCGGTTCCAATGCCAAAAGTACGGTCACTACGCTGGTTGGCGAGATGGCTTCAGCCGCGGGCATCGATGTGGCTGTGGGCGGCAACTTGGGTACTCCGGCGCTGGACTTGCTGGATCAGAACGCCTCCCTTTATGTGCTCGAACTTTCCAGCTTCCAGCTGGAAACGACTGATCGCTTGAACGCGCGCGTGGCCACTGTATTGAACGTAAGCGAAGATCACATGGACCGCTACAGCGGTCTGGCTGCCTATCACTTAGCCAAACACCGGGTATTCCGTGGTGCAGAGCAAATTCTGATCAACCGGGATGATGCTTTGTCGCGCCCTCTGGTAGCGGATCAGTTGCCCTGCTTCAGTTTTGGCTTGTCGCGTCCTGATTTCAAAGGCTTCGGCTTGTTGGAGCACGAAGGCGAAAGCTGGCTGGCATTCCAATTTGAACCGCTGATGCCGACTCGCGAGTTAAAAATGCGCGGTGCACACAATCAGTCCAATGCGCTGGCTGCCCTGGCACTCGGACACGCAGTCGGCTTGCCCATGGAGCCGATGCTGGAAACCCTGCGTCATTTTGCCGGCTTACCGCATCGTTGCCAGTGGGTGGGTGAGCACGCAGCGGTCAGCTACTTCGATGACTCTAAAGCCACCAACGTAGGCGCTGCGTTGGCTGCTATCAACGGCTTGGGTGCGGATATTGACGGCAAGCTGGTGCTGATCGCTGGCGGCGACGGCAAGGGCGCTGATTTTAAGCCGCTGAGTGCGCCGTCAGTTAAGTATTGCCGTGCAGTCGTGCTGCTGGGTCGAGATGCCGATAAGTTGGCAGCCGTACTGCCCGAGTCGCTGGATGTAACGCGAGTCGAAACCCTCGACGCGGCGGTGCTTACTGCGGCCAACAAGGCGCAGCCCGGTGATGCGGTGCTGCTGTCGCCAGCGTGCGCCAGCCTGGATATGTTCAAAAATTTTGAAGAGCGCGGCCAGCTGTTCGCCGAAGCGGTAGGGAGGCTTAGCGCATGAATTGGCTAGCCACTGCCCGTGATGCCAGCGCGCCGCTGATTGGCGAACGTCGTTTCGATATGGACTTGCCGCTGCTGGTTGGCTCGCTGTGTTTGCTGGCGCTTGGATTGGTTATGGTCTCCTCAGCCTCCATGGAAGTAGCTGCCGGGCGCCTGGGTGATCCGCTGTATTACATGAATCGGCAGATCGTCTATCTGTTGATCGGTCTAATCGCGATGGCTGCAACTCTCGCAGTACCGGTGCGGTTGTGGGAACAGTTCCGCTTTCCGCTGCTGTTTTTAGGTTTTGCCTTGCTGCTGGCAGTGTTGATTCCGGGCATCGGTCGTGAGGTTAACGGTAGCTGGCGCTGGATTGCAGTAGGCCCGATCAACGTGCAGCCATCGGAGCTGGCCAAACTCTTCGCCGTGGTTTTTCTATCCGGTTATCTAGTGCACCGCCAGGAAGAAGTGAAGGAGCAATGGTTCGGCTTTATCAAGCCTTTCATGGTGCTCGGTCCCATGGCTTGGCTGTTGATCATTGAACCCGATTTCGGCGCCACCGTCGTGTTGATGGGCGCTGCCACCGGCATGCTGTTCCTCGGTGGTGTTGGTTTGTTTCGCTTTCTACTGCTGTTCGGTTCCCTTGGCGGGCTGGCCGGTTTGCTGGTCGCGTTCGAACCCTACCGCTTGCAGCGTCTGACCGGCTTCCTCAATCCTTGGGAAGACCCCTACGGCACGGGTTATCAGCTCACTCAGGCGCTGATCGCTTTTGGTCGTGGTGAGTGGCTGGGCGTTGGGCTGGGTAACAGCATTCAAAAGCAGTTTTACCTGCCTGAAGCGCATACCGATTTCGTATTTTCCGTGCTTGCTGAAGAGCTTGGCATGGTCGGCGCATTAGCCGCCTTTGCTTTGCTGATCTTCGTCGCAGTGCGGGCGTTATACGTTGGCTTGTGGGCCGAGCGCGCGGGCATGATGTTCTCCGCGTATCTGGCGTACGGCCTGGCGATCATGTGGTGCGGGCAGGTGCTGATTAACGTTGGCGTAAACATTGGCTTGCTACCGACTAAAGGTCTGACTTTACCCTTCCTAAGTTATGGCGGCAGTTCTTTGGTGGTGTGCTGCGTTTCTTTGGGTCTGCTGCTGCGGATCGATTGGGAGCGTAGACAGGCACTGCGGGAGGCCGGCAATGACTAAGACTGTATTGGTAATGGCGGGTGGTACCGGTGGACATGTATTCCCAGCATTGGCCTGCGCCCGTTTGCTGCGCGACCAAGGTTATGACGTGCACTGGTTGGGCACCAACCGCGGCATTGAAGTAGACCTGGTACCGCAAGCCGGCTTCCCAATTCATTACATCGACATTCAAGGGTTGCGCGGCAAAGGCACGCTGGATCTGCTCAAAGCGCCGTTCCGTATCGTTCGTGCGCTGGGGCAATCGTTGAAGCTGCTGGCCGAACTACGGCCAGTGTTTGTGCTGGGCGCTGGCGGTTACGTAACGGGTCCCGGTGGCTTGGCTGCTTGGTTGCGCCGCATTCCCGTCGTGATTCACGAGCAGAACGCCGTAGTAGGTACCGCTAACCGTCTGCTGTCGCGTTTCGCTCGTCGTTGCTGCGAGGGTTTTGCAGGTAGCTTTCCGGCAGATGAGCGTCGTCGCAGCACTGGCAACCCCGTGCGCGAAGAGATTTTCCGAGTGCCTGCACTTACCTGGAACGGCGAACGCCCGATGCGTTTGCTGGTATTGGGGGGCAGCTTGGGTGCGATGCCATTGAACACGTTATTGCCCGATGCGCTCAGCCGTTTGCCGCAGGAGCAGCGTCCGCAAGTGGTTCATCAGTGTGGCAAGCAGCACTCGCTAGTTGCTCGAGAAGCTTATGAGACCGCTGGCGTGCGCGCCGATGTTGAAGCCTTTATTGCTGACATGAGTGGCGCTTACGAATGGGCTGATCTGGTGGTCTGCCGTGCCGGCGCGCTCACCGTTTGTGAGCTCGCTGCTGCCGGCCGCCCGTCATTTTTAATACCACTGCCGCACGCTATCGACGACCACCAGAGCGCTAACGCACGTTATCTGGCTGAGCGTGGCGCTGCTGAGTTGCTACCGCAAGCCGAGCTTACTGGTGCGCTGCTGGCAGAAAAATTGATGACTTACATGAATCAACCGGAGTTACTGCGAGAGATGGCTCAACGCGCCCGCGAACAAGCAACGCCCAATGCCACCACGGATGTGGTGCAAGCCTGTATGGAGGTTGCACGTGATCAGTAATAAACGCGCTCAGGCAACGTTCACCCTGCCGGAAATGCGCCGCATCCGCCGTATCCACTTCGTCGGTATTGGCGGCGTGGGTATGTGTGGTATTGCCGAAGTATTGTTGAACCTGGGTTACGAGGTGTCGGGCTCTGATCTCAAGCGATCGGCAGTGACTGAGCGTCTCGAAGAGTTTGGTGCGCGGATTGATATCGGCCATCGCGCAGAGAACCTGCAGTCTGCTGACGTGCTGGTAGTGTCCAGCGCGATTAATCCACAGAACCCGGAAGTCGCAGCGGCAATTGATATGCGTATTCCGGTCGTGCCGCGTGCGGAGATGTTGGCTGAGCTGATGCGCTATCGCCACGGTATCGCTGTCGCCGGCACCCACGGTAAGACCACCACTACCAGTCTGATTGCTTCGGTGCTGGCTGCGGATGGCCTGAGCCCCACCTTCGTTATTGGCGGCCGTTTAACCGCCGCTGGCACTAATGCACAACTGGGTGAAAGCCGGTATTTGGTTGCCGAGGCAGACGAAAGTGATGCTTCTTTCCTGCACTTGCAGCCGATGGTTGCCATCGTTACCAATATCGATGCTGACCACATGGAAACCTATGAAGGCGACTTCAATCGGTTGAAGCGCACCTTTGTCGAGTTTCTGCACAACTTGCCGTTCTACGGCGTGGCTGTGTTGTGTATTGATGACCCGGTGGTGCGTGAAATCTTGCCGCAGGTGAACCGTCAGGTGATTACTTACGGCCAGTCTGATGACGCCGATTTTCGCGCCGTGGATATTCACCAGAACGGCATGCAGACCCACTTTACCGTGCTGCGTGACGGTCACGAGCCGCTGAAAGTGTCCGTCAACATGCCGGGTGTACATAACGTGCTTAATTCGCTGGCGACCATTGCGGTGGCAACGGATGAAGGCGTGTCAGATCGGGCCATCATTAAGGGCTTGACCGAGTTTCAAGGCGTTGGCCGTCGCTTTCAGGTGTATGGCGATTACAACTGGGCTGATGGCCAGATCATGTTGGTGGACGACTACGGCCACCATCCACGTGAAGTGGCGGCGGTCATTAAGGCCGTGCGCGCGGGCTGGCCGGAGCGCCGCCTAGTCATGCTGTATCAACCCCATCGCTACACCCGTACCCGCGATCTATACGAAGACTTTGTCCAGGTGTTGGGTGAAACCAGCGTGTTGTTACTGATGGAGGTCTATCCCGCAGGTGAAGAGCCGGTGCAGGGGGCCGACAGTAAGAACTTATGTCGGAGTATTCGTCAGCGCGGCCAGATAGACCCTATTTATGTAGAACGCGATGCCGATGTGATGCCGTTACTCGAGGCTGTTTTGCAGCCGGGCGACATCCTGCTTACTCAAGGCGCCGGGGATATCGGCGGTCTGGCCCACCAATTGGCTGATGCTTTGGCCGCTAGAAGCGCCGGAGGTAATGCTTAATGGTCGATGTAGCAGCTTTTGGCCGCGTGGCCGTACTCTTCGGCGGGACCTCCGCCGAGCGCGATGTATCACTGAAATCCGGCGCTGCGGTGCTGGAGGCTCTGCTGGGCGCAGGCGTGAATGCTTACGGTATTGATGCTGATGAGCGCCTTGCTGAACAACTAGTTGGTGAGCGGCCGGATCGTGTGTTCATCGCACTGCACGGCCGTGGCGGTGAAGACGGTAGCTTGCAGGGTCTGTTGGAATCATTGCGGATTCCCTATACCGGCAGCGGCGTTATGGCCTCAGCGGTTGGCATGGACAAATTGATCACCAAGCAAATATGGCAGAGCTTGGGGCTGTCTACTCCGGCCTACGCCATGCTTGGCGCGATGGATGAGTGCGCAGGCATAGTCGATAAGCTGGGCGTGCCGCTAATCATCAAGCCAGTGCACGAAGGCTCCTCGATTGGCATGGCCAAGGCCGACAGCTTGGCTGATCTGCAGCAGGCATGGAAAGGCGCGCAGGCTTATGACGACCAGGCACTGGTCGAGCAATGGGTGCAGGGCGCTGAATTCACCGTGGCGATTTTGGACGGCAAGGCATTACCGGCAATCCGCCTGCGCACTCCGCACAATTTCTATGATTACGACGCTAAGTACCTAGCGAACGATACCCAGTACCTGTGCCCGTGCGAGCTGCCGGCAGAGAAAGAGGCCGAGTTGGCTGAGCTGTGCCTGCGCGCATTTAACGCTGTGGGTTGCCGCGGCTGGGGCCGGGTTGACGTGATGCAGGACGAAGCGGGCCGCTTTTATCTGTTGGAGGTTAATACCGTACCGGGTATGACCGATCACAGTTTGGTACCGATGGCGGCAAAGGCCACCGGCATGTCATTCACTGATTTGGTGCTGGCGATTCTCGCCAGTGCCCGCTGCTGAGGCCGAGGCAAGTATGTTGGGGCAGATGATCCGCGACTCAGGCACCGCACCTGCAGCACGACGCAAAGCGTCGAGCCGTGGCGCTGTGCGTATCGCGCCGCCTGCACCGCGTGCCAGCATTCGTAGCCGTTTGGGCAAGCCTTCCTTAGATGGGTTGGGTGGTCGCCTGCAGTCCTTGCTTTGGCCGCTATTGCTGGTCGCGTTGGGCATGGGCTTATACGAGCTCGGTACTCGCCTGATGCCACTGGCCGACCGCCCGGTAGCCTTGATCACTGTCGAAGGTGAGCTGGAGTACATCGATCACGACGCCGTGCAGCTGGTGATTAAGCCTTATCTGCATGAGAGCTTCCTGGGTATCGATCTCGACGGCTTGCACGCGGACCTCCTGGCCATGCCCTGGGTGGCCGATGCCTCGGTAAGGCGCGTATGGCCAGACAAACTGGTAATCGACTTGGACGAACAGCTACCGATTGCCCGCTGGGGTGATCAGGCTTTATTGAACAATGAAGGCAAGGCGTTTGCGCCGCAGGATATCAGCCGGTTTGCGCAGTTGCCGCAACTAGATGGCCCTGAACGTGCCAAGCGCCGTGTGATGCGCCATTACCAGCAGTTCAGCAGCCTACTGCGGCCGCAAGGCATGGTCGTCAGTAAGTTGGAATTACGTGATCGTGGTAGCTGGTTTTTGACTACCGAAGACGGCATGGAAGTGCTGCTCGGACGCGACAATTTAGTAGAGAAAATGCAGCGGTTCATGACGATCGAGCAGATGCTGCTACAGGATCGGCGGGAACTGATCGCGCGGGTAGATCTGCGCTACAGCAATGGCATGGCCGTGGCCTGGCGTGAGCCAGTTGAAACGACCGAATCGGGGGAGTAACGGAAAGATTATGGCAAGCAAGCAGGGTAGCAGGATGATAGTGGGGCTGGATATCGGCACCTCCAAGGTCGTGGCACTGGTCGGCGAGATCGGCGCGGACGGCCAACTGGAGATTGTGGGTATTGGCTCACACCCCTCACGCGGGCTGAAGAAAGGCGTGGTGGTCAATATTGAGTCCACCGTGCAGTCCATTCAGCGGGCCGTCGAAGAAGCCGAATTAATGGCCGGTTGCCAGATTCATTCGGTGTTTGCCGGTATTGCCGGTAATCACATCCGGAGTCTGAACTCCAACGGCATAGTCGCCATCCGTGACCGTGAAGTAGTGCAAGCAGATATCGAGCGCGTACTGGATGCAGGTCAGGCGGTCGCCATCCCGGCGGATCAGAAAGTGCTGCACATCTTGCCGCAGGAATACGTTATCGATAACCAGGAAGGTGTGCGTGAGCCCCTGGGTATGTCCGGCGTACGGCTTGAGGCCAAGGTGCATTTGGTGACCTGCGCGCTCAATGCAGTGCAGAACATCGAGAAGTGCATTCGCCGGTGCGGGCTGGAAGTTGAGGATGTGATTCTCGAACAGCTTGCTTCCAGTTACGCCGTGCTCACTGAAGACGAGAAAGAGCTTGGTGTTTGCCTGGTCGATATCGGCGGCGGCACTACCGATATCGCGATCTTCACTGAGGGCGCTATTCGCCACACCGCGGTGATTCCGATTGCCGGCGATCAGGTGACTAACGACATCGCTATGGCGCTGCGCACGCCGACCCAGTACGCCGAAGAAATAAAGATTCGCTACGCCTGTGCGCTAGCCAAGCTGGCCGGCCCCGAAGAAACCATCAAGGTGCCTAGTGTCGGCGAGCGTCCACCACGTGATCTGTCACGTCAGGCGTTGGCTGAGGTAGTCGAGCCGCGCTATGACGAGCTGTTCACGTTGATTCAGGCTGAACTCCGTCGCTCAGGTTTTGAAGACATGATCCCTGCTGGGATCGTGATGACCGGTGGTACCGCAAAAATGGAAGGCGCTATTGAATTGGCGGAAGAAATCTTCCACATGCCAGTGCGCCTCGGTATGCCGCAAGAATTCAAGGGGCTTACCGATGTGGTACGTAACCCGATTTATGCCACCAGTGTTGGCTTGCTGCATTACGGCATGAAGCATCACGGCGAACAGAGCAACAGCCCGAGCGACAGCGGTAATAAAGTGCCGGTGGTCGAGCGAGTGAAGAAGTGGTTCCAAGGTAATTTTTAAGCATTTGTAAATCGCGTAGCAGATCCGCCCAAGCGGGCTAAACGCAGTAAACGAAACGACATAAAACGAAACGAGTTTGTACTCCAGGAGAAAGGTCATGTTCGAACTGATCGATAACGTCCCACAAAACGCAGTAATTAAAGTCATCGGTGTTGGTGGTGGTGGCGGTAACGCACTACAGCACATGGTCGTCAATAACGTTGAAGGCGTGGATTTCATCTGCGCTAACACGGACGCCCAAGCACTGAAAAACGTCAGTGCTCGCACCGTATTGCAACTAGGCTCCGCAGTTACCAAGGGCCTGGGCGCCGGCGCTAACCCTCTGATCGGTCGTGAAGCTGCAATCGAAGACCGTGAGCGGATCGCTGAAGTGCTGCAGGGCGCTGACATGGTGTTCATCACTGCTGGCATGGGTGGTGGCACCGGTACCGGCGCAGCTCCTGTGGTCGCTGAAGTTGCTCGCGAAATGGGCATTCTGACGGTTGCCGTGGTCACTAAGCCGTTCCCGTTCGAAGGCCGTAAGCGCCTGCAAATCGCGGAAGAAGGCATTCGTGAGTTGAGCATGCATGTAGACTCGCTGATCACTATCCCGAACGAAAAGCTGCTGACCGTGCTGGGTAAAGACGCAAGCCTGCTGGCTGCTTTCAGCAAGGCAAACGACGTACTGCTCGGCGCAGTGCAGGGTATTGCTGATCTGATCATGCGTCCGGGTATGATTAACGTCGACTTCGCCGACGTGAAAACCGTCATGAGCGAGATGGGCATGGCGATGATGGGTACTGGTCACGCCAGTGGTCCAAACCGTGCTCGTGAAGCAGCTGAAGCGGCTATCCGCAGCCCGCTGCTGGAAGATGTAAACCTGATGGGCGCACGCGGTATTTTGGTCAACATCACCGCGGGTCCGGATCTGTCGCTGGGCGAGTTCTCTGAAGTCGGCAGCACGGTTGAAGAGTTTGCTTCTGAAAGCGCTACTGTTGTGGTCGGTACGGTTATCGATCCAGAAATGCGTGATGAACTGCGGGTTACCGTGGTCGCGACGGGTCTAGGCTCCAAGAGCGACAAGCCAGTTAAAGTAGTGGACAACACCGCTGCACAGGCTCAAGCACCAGCTGCTCGTCACAGCGAAGGCTCTGCGCCGAACTACCGCGACCTGGATCGTCCTACCGTGATGCGCAACCAGCATCCGCAGGGCAGTGCAGCCGCGCGTTTGAGCCAGCCGGCAGAAGACCTGGATTATCTGGATATCCCGGCCTTCCTGCGTCGCCAAGCCGATTGATTTGATCAATCGGTGGCATAGGGCTTATTGGTATTCATCAAAGGCGTACTTTGATATTATGCACGCCAATTTGTTGAAAATTATTCGCAACTAGAGCGGACCAGTCAAGCATGATCAGACAACGCACACTGAAGAACATCATCCGGGCCACTGGTGTTGGTTTGCATTCGGGTGAGAAGGTATACCTCACACTGAAACCTGCACCGGTAGATATGGGTATCGTGTTCCGTCGTACAGATCTCGACCCTGTGGTCGAGATCCCGGCGCGTGCCGAGTTTGTGGGCGAGACGACTATGTCCACCACCCTGATCAAGGATGGCGCCAAGGTTGATACGGTAGAACATTTGTTGTCTGCCATGGCCGGTCTAGGTATCGATAACGCCTATGTAGAACTGAGCGCCCCTGAGGTGCCGATCATGGACGGTAGTGCCGGTCCTTTTGTGTTCCTTATCCAGTCCGCTGGCATCGAGGAGCAGGACGCGCCAAAGCAGTTCATTCGCATTAAACGCGCAGTGACTGTTGAGGAAGACGGTAAAACCGCCACTTTCGTGCCTTTTGAAGGCTTTAAGGTTTCATTTAGTATTGATTTTGACCACCCGGTTTTCCGGGGTCGCAGTCAGACCGCTTGCGTGGATTTCTCCAGCACTTCCTTTGTTAAGGAAGTGAGTCGGGCACGAACCTTTGGGTTTATGCGTGATATCGAGTATCTGCGTTCGCAGAATCTGGCACTTGGCGGTAGCGTCGACAATGCGATTGTCGTTGATGAGTACCGAGTGCTCAACGAAGACGGTTTGCGTTATGAAGACGAGTTTGTGAAGCACAAGATTCTGGATGCCATTGGCGACCTTTATCTACTGGGCAAGAGCTTGGTGGGTGAGTTTCAAGGCTATAAATCAGGTCATTCGCTGAACAACAAGCTGCTGCGTGCTTTGCTGGCGACCAAAGATGCCTGGGAAGTGGTTACATTTGACGATGCGGGTACGGCGCCGATTTCATTTATGCGCCCTGCTGCTGCAGTCTGATGCCAGCCTACTGAAACCAGTCGTCTGACACCTTTCTCGTTTCGTTGTTTATTTAGCGGCCACTTCGGTGGCCGTTTTCTTTACTTTAAACGTTCTCAAATTCTTACGGCCTGACAGTTTTTGACTTGCTCGGGTTCAATTATCTATATGACTTTATGTGCCCTCGTGCTGACCTTCGTCGCCAGCGTGATGCCGAGCCAGTTTCTGCAGTGCGGCACGTAAAGTAGCGTCTGTTACATGTTCGGCGGTTTCCTGCAAGTGCTCCGCAGCTACCTGCGAACGACGGATTGTGCGAACTGGTGGTGCTTTTTTGACCAGTGGAGGTTGTACCTTGCAGTGGATTTTCGTTAAGGTTGCGAACTCTTTGTAAGCCTGTAGCTGGCGAACGAGGCGCTTTTGCTGATATCTGAGTCGCGTAGCCCAATGGCTGCTGCTGACCACAAAGCGTAATACCCCGTCTGCAAGAGAGGCTACTTTGCAATGCTCTCGTGCTGCAGGCTCCAGTTGAGTCTCCACCAGAGACTGTAAGCGCTCAACGGCTTTTGCCTGTGCATAAAGTCTTTTGAGGGTGGTGTTGGTGCGCAGCAGATCGTTGGGTCTGCGTGCATCCAGCGGGTAGAAAGCCATGCAGGTATAAACCGGTTTTGGAGTGATATAGCGGTCATCCTAGCAGAACCGCTGTCATGATTGTTTGAGGTCGTTATTTGAACATTATTATTCTCACTGGACGCCATGGCGCGTCCCGAACGCTGACCTTAAGTGCCCCGTGGGTCGCTGCCGGTATAGCCGTGCTCACCGCCCTGCCGGTCGCTGCTGCGCTGTTGACTTGGCAGCTGCTCAGCGGAGGCACGAATATTACCGAGCTGGCCGAAGCGAAAGCGCCGCAGTGGCAGCAGGTCCTACACGACTATGACATCAACGATGTTGCTGAGGATGACGGTGCCCAAGCGCAAATTGAGCGTATGAGCCAGCAGCTTGCTCGCTTACAGATGCGTTTGACGCGTTTGGATGCTCTGGGGGAGCGCCTTACGGAGTTGGCCGACTTCTCTGACGGTGAGTTCAACTTTGGTGACGATATTGATCCAGGTATGGGCGGGCCAGAACTGCGCGCGGATGATCTGAGTTACCACTCACCTGATCTGCAAAACGTGATTGAGCAGTTGTCTGAGCGCATCGATGACCGTACGCAACAACTCCAGTTGCTTGAAGAGTTGATGGTCAGCCGGCAGTCCGATGTGGATTCTGCGCTCGACTTCAAGCCTGTGCGCTTGGGTCATCTTTCTTCCGGCTTTGGTCGTCGTACCGATCCGATCACCGGTCGCATTTCCATGCACACCGGTCTGGATTTCGCCGCACCTCGCGGTACGCCAATCTACGCTGTAGGCAGTGGCGTGGTGGTATTCGCTGGGCGTAACGGTGCCTACGGCAATATGGTGGAAATCGATCACGGCGGTGGGTTTAAGACCCGCTATGCGCACACTTCCGCAATGAATGTCAGCAAAGGTGATCTGGTTCAAAAGGGCCAAGAAATAGCCGCGGTTGGCAGTACTGGCCGTTCTACCGGCTCGCATTTGCATCTCGAAGTCTACCGCAATGGCATGGCTGTCAATCCTGCCCGCTTCGTAGCATTGAAATAACCTGCATTGATCCCCATTACTGAAGCTCGGATGCTGCTAACACGGCGTCTGGGCGTGCGGTTTATTGTCGGGCACTAATCAGAGTAGAATGCCTTTTTCAGGGCGACCTCCCGCTGCAATTCTCGGGCACGCCGATCACCAAATGGATATCGAAGTCGACTATGTTTGCGCCTTTAATGAGAAAGCTGTTGGGAAGCAAGAACGATCGTGAGTTGAAGCGGATGAGCAAGGTCGTCAGTGCGATCAGCGCTCTGGAAGAAAGCTTCAACGCACTTAGCGACGAACAGCTTAAGGCGAAGACGGAGGAACTCAGGCAGCGCGTAGCAGGTGGCGAATCCCTTGATGCCATCCTGCCTGAAGCTTTTGCATTGGTGCGCGAGGCCAGTAAGCGAGTCATGGGCATGCGTCACTTCGACGTGCAGATGATGGGTGGCATGACGCTGCACGAAGGCAAAATCGCCGAGATGAAGACCGGCGAAGGTAAAACGCTGGTTGCGACCCTGCCGGTCTACCTTAACGCGCTGTCTGGCAAGGGCGTGCATGTGGTCACCGTGAACGATTACCTGGCCGCACGTGACGCCAACACCATGCGCCCGCTGTATGAATTCCTCGGAATGACGGTTGGTGTAGTAGTGCCATTTCAGGATCCGCAGGATAAGCGCCAGTCTTATCGGTGTGATATCACCTATGGCACCAACAACGAGCTTGGCTTCGACTACCTGCGCGACAACATGGCCTTCCGCATGGAAGACAAGTTTCAGCGTGAACCGAATTTTGCGGTAGTCGATGAAGTTGACTCCATTTTGATCGATGAGGCGCGCACGCCGCTGATCATCTCTGGTCCTGCTGAAGACAGTTCTCGCCTCTATACGGCGATTAATACTTTGATTCCGCTTCTCAAACGTGGTTATCCCGCAGAAGAAGCGGAAGAAGAGGTTGATGGTCATTACAGCATCGACGAAAAGACCCGCCAGGTTGAACTAAACGAAGCTGGCCATCAGTTTGTTGAAGAGCTGCTGGTAAAGGAAGGCTTGCTGGAGGAGGGCGACAGCCTTTACGCCGCGCAGAACCTTAATCTGTTACACCACGTGCATTCGGGGCTGCGTGCGCACACGCTGTTTCATCGTAACGTGGAATACATAGTGCAGAATAATCAGGTTCTGCTGGTTGATGAGCATACTGGTCGAACCATGCCTGGTCGCCGCCTTTCAGAAGGCTTGCATCAAGCCATCGAAGCGAAGGAAGACCTGAAGATCCAGGCCGAAAGTCAGACGCTGGCCTCAACCACCTTCCAGAATTATTTCCGTCTTTATCCAAAGCTGTCCGGTATGACAGGTACCGCTGATACTGAAGCGTTCGAGTTTCGGCAGATTTACGGCCTGGATGTGTTGGTTATCCCTACCAACAAGCCGATGGTCCGTAAGGATCACAACGATCTGGTCTATCTCAGCATTGACGAGAAATTCGCGGCAATCGTTGCAGATATAAAGCAGTGCATGGCAAGTGGTCGCCCTGCGCTGGTGGGTACTGCTTCCATCGAATCGTCAGAAATGGTCGCTCAGCTACTGGTCCGCGAAGAGATTCCGCACAAGGTGTTGAACGCTAAATACCACGAAAAAGAAGCCGAAATTATCGCGCAAGCCGGGCGCCCCGGCGCCGTTACGATCGCCACTAACATGGCTGGTCGTGGTACCGATATTATTCTTGGCGGTAGCTGGGAGGCCGAGGTTGCTAGCCTAGAGGCTCCAACCGATCAACAAGTGGCCCAGATCAAGGATGAATGGCAGCAGCGCCACCAGCAAGTGCTGGAAGCGGGCGGTCTGCATATCATTGCCTGTGAACGTCACGAATCGCGCCGTATCGACAATCAGCTTCGCGGTCGTGCTGGTCGCCAAGGCGATCCGGGCTCCAGCCGCTTTTACCTGTCGCTCGAAGACAGTCTGATGCGCATCTTCGCATCGGATCGGGTAAAAAACTTCATGAAAGCCTTGGGTATGGAGAAAGGTGAGGCGATCGAACATCGCATGGTCACCAATGCCATCGAGAAGGCGCAGCGCAAGGTTGAAGGGCGTAACTTCGATATTCGCAAGCAGTTGCTGGAATATGACGACGTTGCTAACGAGCAGCGCAAAGTCATCTACGGGCAGCGTAATTCTATTCTTGCTAGCGAGACGGTATCAGACACCATTCAGGCGATTCGCGAAGACGTCGTTTCCGACCTGGTAGGGCAACATATGCCTGCTGGTAGCCTGCCTGAGCAGTGGGATATTCCTGGCCTGGAGCAACAGTTAGCTACCGAACTGGGCCTTCACTTGCCCGTACAGCAGTGGCTGGACGAGAACGAAACGTTGGCCGAACAAGGCGTCAACCAGCGCGTGCTTGAAGCTCTGGTACTGGCATACGAAGAGAAAGAATTGCTGGCCGGCGCTGAAGCCATGCGCTCGTTTGAAAAGCAGATGCTGTTGCGTGTGCTGGACGACCTGTGGAAAGAGCATTTGGCCACAATGGATCACCTGCGTCAGGGTATTCACCTGCGTGGCTACGCACAAAAGAACCCCAAGCAGGAATACAAGCGTGAGGCTTTTAACCTGTTTGAAGAAATGCTCGGCACCCTCAAGCGCGACACTGTGCGGGTGTTGAGCCACGTGCAGATTAAACGTGACGATCCTGCAGAGGAAGAAGCACGTCTGCGCCAGCAAGCAGAAGAAATGCAGCGCCGCATGCAATTCAAGCACGAAGAGATCAATAGTGTCTCCGACCTTGACCACGCTGCAGATGAAGGCGATCAGCCAGCCCAGGCAGGCGCACCTGTCACGCGCGAAGGACCGAAGGTCGGGCGCAACGATGTTTGTCCATGTGGGTCCGGTAAGAAGTACAAGCACTGCCATGGGCAGATAAGTTGACGTGCGCTTGATGCGTTAAATTTGTAGTTTGAAGTGCCTAATGTGGGGGTTGACGATTTTTTCGCAACCCCCACAATTGCTTCCAGTTCCTATAATCTATTTTCTTCGGAGTGTCCGCCATGCCCGTCGGTCTCGGTCCCTTGCCTGTTCTGCATCCGGTTCCCGGTTTTCGTCTTGGTATCGCCTCTGCTGGCATCAAGCGAGCAGGGCGTAAAGACGTAGTGATCATGGAGGCTGCAGAGGGCGCGAGCATTGCCGGCGTCTTTACCACCAACGCCTTTTGCGCCGCGCCAGTGACGCTCACGCGTAAACACCTGAGCAGCTCGCCACGTTACTTGTTGGTGAATACCGGCAACGCCAATGCAGGTACCGGCAAACCCGGGATGCAGGCAGCGCTAAGTACGTGTGAGGCGCTCGCCGATCTATGTGGCGTGAATTCACAGCAGGTACTGCCCTTCAGTACCGGAGTGATTGGTGAATTGCTCCCAGCGGCCAAGGTGATCGAGGCAATGCCTGCCGCTCTGGCCGCTCTTGCTGAAGATAATTGGGCTGTTGCTGCCGAAGGCATCATGACCACCGATACGCAGCCCAAAGGTAGCAGCCGGCAGATTATGCTGGCCGGGCAGACGATTACCATTACCGGTATCTCAAAGGGTGCCGGCATGATCCGCCCAAATATGGCGACCATGTTGGGTTATGTGGCGACCGACGCGAAAGTTGCACAGCCGCTGTTGCAACAGATGGTCAAGGCTGCAGCGGATCTGTCGTTCAATCGCATCACCATTGATGGCGATACCAGCACCAACGACTCATGCATGCTAATCGCAACTGGGCAGGCTGAGATGCCAGAAATCAGCTCAGCAGAAAGCGGCGAGTATCAACAACTTGCAGAAGCGATCAATGCCGTCATGCTAGAGCTGGCTCAGGCAATCGTCCGGGACGGCGAGGGCGCCACCAAGTTTGTTACTATTCAGGTTAACGGCGGTGGCAACCGGGATGAATGTCTTGATGTGGGTTACGCCGTAGCGCACTCACCGCTAATCAAAACCGCACTTTTCGCCTCTGACCCAAACTGGGGCCGGATCTTGGCGGCAGTGGGTTATGCCGGTGTGCCGAGCCTGGATGTTGAGCAGATTGACGTTTATCTAGACGACGTCTGCATTGCTCGCAATGGCAGCCGTGCTGAAGAGTATAGGGAAGAGCAGGGCGCCGGCGTGATGGCTCAGGCGGAAATCACCATTCGTATCGAGCTTGGTCGTGGCGACTACAGTGAAACCCTTTGGACCACCGATCTGTCGCATGAGTATGTACGCATTAATGCGGAATACCGGACTTAAGAAAACCAAAGGCCGAGCTGCGCTCGGCCAGCGGCAACTTCATTGACGCTAGTAGCTCCACGCCAAGACTCGCTCAAGTACTCCAAGGCAGTATTCTGGGAGGTTTGTGAGCGCTAGCTCGCACTGCCGCGGGCTAGTTACTCCCGCTACCGAGCTCTCTGTCTCCACTCCCTCGTAGGGTTAGGGCGTAGAACGGCCCAGGCACAGCAGTCAGCTGGTCGATATGTTCGTGGTTAACTAATCGCGGGGCGACTTTTTAACGTGGCTACGCCAGCACAGGTGTTTTGAAAAAAATCCTTATCGGTCATTTGGGCAGTACTTTTCAGCGATCTGCCCCCTGTCCATTCTCAAGCGACCCACACGGTTGATGATCAGCATTCTACCGTCGCGCCCTTTTTCCACCGGACACAAGCGCAACGTACCTGCTAAGAATCCACCATGCAGCAGTTCCGACTCTCCCATACCGTTGTATCGTAAATAACTCGAGAGTGCGCCGCTGCCACTTATGTTGCTGATTCGCGCAGCGATGTCCTCGCCCAATAACTCGTCTGCGTCATCAAATCGCGCGTTACGATTATGGTCGAGAAAAACTCGCCACCCCTCATTCCAATCGCCACCTTTTGGCGCCATGGTCACCGGCTGATTGCGGCGCACGGCTTCTTCGCGTGTCTGTTGAATACTGCGCGCCAGTTGCTCTTTGCCCACGTCCAGTCTGTGACTATCAATTAGCTTGCCGAAGGACGGTACGCCTATGCTCAGCATTACCGTTAGCAGCGCGAGAGTGGTTAGTAGCTCCACTAGGGTAAATCCGTTTTTTCTCATTGTCCTCTCCCTGAGATCATGAAAGCTAATTGCTCTAAAGAGCGCTGTTAATAACCTGTCGTGCACCCGATGCGACCGGTCATCGTCATGAGCGAGACATTGACACATTACATTTCTATATTGCATGAACTACTAGGAGGGTATTTTTGATGCGAAGTGTGAAGGGGTTCACTCTGATCGAGTTGATGGTGACGATTGCTGTTGCAGCGATACTTGTTTCGCTGGCGATACCATCATTTCGAAACCTGATGGTGAGTAGCAGGCTGAACGGTCTAGCATCTGACATGACTGATGTGATCAGCTTTGCGCGATCCGAGTCCATTAAGCGCAATACGACCATACAACTCTGTCGTGCGGCTAATGATGCGGCTACTACGTGTACTGGGGCTGCCGGAGAGTGGACCAATTGGGTCGTTTTATCTGGAGCCAATGTATTGCGTCGCGGTGTGATCAATACTTATGGGGCGACTATTGAGGTTACTTCTGACCTCTCTGACGATCGAGTGGATTTTGGAGGCGACGGTTTGGCACGTACCGGCGGGAATATTATCGCTGAATCTGAAATAGCCATATGTTCTACCGACGGCCCTACCGAATCAATTAGAAACGTCACCTTCGGTGCCGCCAGCCGGGTCTCTACCAGTAAGATATCAGGAGTGTGTCCATGAACTTTTGCATCTCCTTCGGGAGCTCTCGGTCTAGGCAGCAGGGAGTAGGTTTGATTGAAGTATTGATAACCCTATTGGTCCTCTCTATTGGTTTGCTGGGTCTCGCCGGCCTCCAATTGGCGTCGTTGCGAAACAACCAAAGTGCGATGGAGCGCTCTATGGGCGTGGTGCAAAGTTACTCAATTATCGAGGCAATTCGTGCTGATGCCGACTCTGCCAAGACTGGTCGTTTTGATTTGGGTCTCGAAGATGACCCAGCAGGTAATACGTTCCCGGCTAAATCCCTGTTGATGTGGCGGACCCAGCTTAAACAGAATTTAGGTGATGCCGCTACCGGCGCAGTAAGCTGCACCGCCACACTTTGCACGGTGACTGTTGAGTGGGATGACAGCCGCGGGCTGAATGGCGATGCTAGCCAGCAAATGACCACAGAGGTGCATTTATGAAAAAATCTGTGAGGCTCAACAACACTGCCATGAGGTTAAAAAACAGAGGTCTCGCCCTTGTCGAGCTGATGATAGCCATGGTGCTGGGGCTTGTTATCATCGGCGCTGTAACGGGCATTATGCTTTCAAATTTACAGAGTTTCCGTACTAACAAAGGTCTGTCACAGCTTCAAGACGGTGCGCGAGTCGGTTATGAGTTATTAGCTCGGGATATACGCCAAGCCGGGAATATGCCCTGTGGCAATGACATCCCTGTGGTCAACATCCTTAATGACGCTCAAGACGCGAATGTACCTTGGTACTACGATTGGAATAATGCTTTTATTGGTTATGACGGCGATACCGCTTTGGCTAGCGTCAGCAATCAAGTAGAAGATACTGAATCCTTGGTTATGCTGTCGGGCGAGGCGGGTGACGTTTATGTCGATAGCTATCCTACAAACAACGCTGCAAATTTTACTGTAAATGATGCCTCTGGGTTGTCTGATGGCGACATATTGCTCATCTGCAATGAGAGTTTGGCCACTATTTTTCAAGCGACTAACGTTCAAGCCAACTCCAATAAAATCATTCTTAATACCGGTAGCTCTCAGTCGCCTGGCAACTGCACAAAGGGCTTGGGGGAAATAATTCCCGGTAATAACGCAAACCAAGTTTGCAATGAAAACGGTAACTCAGGTCCCTACGCTCATAATTCAGTCATTGCGATGCTAAGCTCTACTGCTTGGTATATAGGTGATAACGGCCGAGCTGATGAAGGTGGGCGCTCTCTATATATGGCCCGTTTGAGCAACAATGCCGGGGCGAGCCCAGTTGATGAAATTGAAATCGCATCCGGTGTAACCAGCATGGCGTTGCGTTATAGGATAAAAGATACGGCTAACTTTATCGACGCTGCAACCGTCGGATTGCGGTGGGCGGACATCAATGCCGTAGAGGTTACTCTCACCATGGCAACTCAAGAGCAGAATATTTCGACAAATACCGCCGTTGATGACGGTCGCCTCGCTCGATCGTTTACCAGTGTAATTGCTATCAGGAATCGTTCGTTATGAATAATTACTCTGCTCCGGCCCGAGAAGCGGGTGCAGCCCTATTGGTTGCGCTTGTAATGTTGCTGGTCGTTACAATGATTGGTCTGGCCTCTATTCGAAGTACAACGTTGAACGAGAAGATGAGTTCAAATATGTACGATCGTTCGCTTTCTTATCAGGCCGCAGAATCAGCTTTGCGCGCCGGCGAGACTGCAATTGAGGCTGATCAGACCTTGGGCTTGGATTGCACAGACCCTAACCTTAATTGCCCACCCATTCCGGCAAGCGCTTTTGAAAACGACTCTACCGACTGGACAACAGTTGGTGCCGATTATCGAGTTAACGACGGTTTGCTGGGCTCTACACCTCAGTATTACGTAGAGAGGATGGGTACAGTCGGTGGGACAGATGAGCTGGATATCGGCAGCAGTGCCAATTGTGCGAATTATGCGGGTTGTGATCAGTCGGCGCCGAACGCTGTGCTGTTCCGTATCACTGGTCGAAGCGGCGTGCCGGC
>DRHT01000017.1 GCA_011053055.1 Halopseudomonas sabulinigri
GGTACAGTGGCCTGGATGGCCGAAAAGGGGCTGCAACGCGCTGAAAACGCGACTGAGGGCGATGAAATCGTTCCTGAAATGTTTTTTTTGTGAGCCGAGGTCATAATCGCCGCCCATATGGCCGGTATTTCAGACCTTCCCTAACGCCGCCACTGAGTAGCCTGAACCACTAATATCCTCTCGCGATTTTTCCAAGTACGTGCCCGCGGCTATCTCAGAAACCTTTAACTCATTAAAAATTGGACTTCGGTCGCTTTGAAGGAGGATCTTGGAATCGCCAGCAAGCGCTCTTGCTATTAATAATCCAAGTAACATGCAGCACTGGACAGCTTCTGATGCACCATGAGTCGTTCGCGAGCTATTTGCGCAAGCGTCTAAAACCTGCTCAATGTCTGGGTAATAAAATAGCGCGACGGGCGCAAGCCGCATCAGCGAACCGTTACCGGCAGTCTGTGGGTCCGTAGATCCGGCGACGGGATCACTAGTTGCTTGAAATTTCTGAAGAGCTTGCCGCACGGTCATTCCGATGTCGAAGCAATCGCCAGTTGAGCTCAAGTAGCCCCATTGCCACCAGTTAAGATATCGACCCATTTGATCAGCGGCGTCGAAGCCATTCTTGTTCAGGAGGCTTTCTGCAAGACAAAGAGCCATGGATGTATCGTCAGTCCATTTACCTGGTGCTAATCCAAAAGGGCCTCCGCCAATCATGTCCGTGAGCGGTACAAAAGATCCTCTAGAACAAAATTCAACAGCCGTTCCAACGGCATCGCCGCAAGCCAGTCCGAGTAGGCTTCCTCGATATCTTTCTGAGAGCGTAGGAGTCATTTGGGTGCCTGATAACAGTGATTAGATAGCACGCGGCATTAGTGCATAACCGCGCGTTCGAGATAACTCCGCATCAGAACAATCAGGCCTGTTGCTTTTTTCTTTTAAATTCATTGGTTTGCAGGCCCCGCTTTTGTGTCTTGTGTATTCGCGCGGCTTCGAGATTTCACGCATGCATTAGTACCTCACCCATTCGGGTTGCGTCTTGTTAGAGCGCGCGAGGGCATTGTCTTTTAAGAAGGGAGTTTTGCTGGAGGTGTGGTGCCGTACCGGCAGTTCCCTTGCCCTGCTCTGAGCATAGTGCAGGCCAGTTGCCAGTCAAAGTGCTTTTTGGTTATTTAGTCCCGGCGCGGGGGTAGGGTGGTGGTGATGGTTTCAGCGAGTAGCCTTGGGTGCCGGGCGTAAGCGACTTTTCTGCCTTGTAGAGAACTCAGTCGTTCCCGGTTTCTCAGCTCTGCGCAGCGGCCTCGCTGGCTTCAATTCCGGCTGCACACCGAGGGCACAGGCAAGTCTTGTCGACTTGATCAGTGGGTACTCTGGCCAGCGCTTCTTTGCTGATAGGGGTGCTGAAACACCAGCAAGGCGCGCTGGAATCTGCAGTGGCGGCTAGGTCAC
Organism: Halopseudomonas sabulinigri; assembly: GCA_011053055.1. Classification (GTDB taxonomy): domain Bacteria; phylum Pseudomonadota; class Gammaproteobacteria; order Pseudomonadales; family Pseudomonadaceae; genus Halopseudomonas; species Halopseudomonas sabulinigri_A. The sequence goes on from DRHT01000017.1 coordinate 1,441, forward strand.
ATTGATTGGCGTTGCCGCACAGGGGGCAAAGGTCGGTCCGGGTCGATTGCATCTATATTTCCTTTGCTTGGCTGTGCGGGTGAGTAAGGTGTTACGCGCTGGTTCTGGCGGGGTTGCCGGGCGGCGCTGAAAACTCTGTTACCTGATATGTGTTAGAGTACGTGCCCTGGCATACGAGTTATCAAGTATTTTTCTCCTACTTGTCCAGTTCGAGCGTCTTCTTCTGGCGTTTCTCGAGATCTCGCGTTCTATCGGCGGCCTGCCCGCCCTTGGCCTTCTGTTTCAACCACAGATGCAGCCTTCATCTTATTGCGCCTTCGGACAATCCGACATTAGTGCGCATCACTGCAGAGCTTGATGGCTTGTCCTTTTAAGGTACGAGCCGCGCTCTTCTCCGCGTTTGATCACCGCCGGGCTATGGCTAGCCTGGCGCACGATACATCGCTTGAAAAAAGGAGTCATTATGACTTTCAGAGTTGCCATTCTCGGCGCCGGCCCCAGTGGCCTGGCCCAACTACGTGCATTTGAAGCAGCCCGTCGCGACGGTGCTGAAATCCCCGAGATCGTTTGCTATGAAAAGCAGGGCGACTGGGGCGGCTTGTGGAACTACACCTGGCGCACCGGTCTGGATGCCTACGGTGAGCCGGTGCACGGCAGTATGTATCGCTATCTCTGGTCGAATGGCCCCAAGGAATGCCTGGAATTTGCTGATTACAGCTTTGAAGAGCATTTCGGTCGCCCCATTCCGTCTTACCCGCCCCGCGCGGTGCTGCGTGATTACATCATGGGCCGGGTTGCCAAGAGCAATATGCGCCAGCACATCCGCTTTAATACGGCAGTGCATTGGGTAGCCTTTGACGAGGGCACCGGCAAGTTCTCCGTGACCGTGCGTGATCTCAAGCAGGATGAGCTAAGCACTGAAGAGTTCGATCACGTGATCGTGGCAACCGGGCACTTCTCGACGCCTAACGCGCCTTACTTTGAAGGCCTTGAGCAATTCCCGGGCCGTGTATTGCACGCGCATGATTTCCGCGATGCTTGCGAATTCCAGGGCAAAGATTTGCTGCTGGTTGGCAGCAGTTACTCCGCAGAAGACATCGGCACCCAGTGCCACAAGTATGGCGCCAAGTCGGTCACCTTCAGCTATCGCACCAAGCCGATGGGCTTTGATTGGCCGGAATCTTTCGCTGAAGTGCCCTTGCTCACCGGCGTGACCGGCAAGACCGTTCACTTTAAGGATGGCACCAGCAAAGACGTTGACGCCATCATCCTGTGTACCGGGTATCAGCATCACTTCCCGTTCTTGCCTAACGAGCTGACGTTGACCACGCACAACCGTCTTTATCCAGAGGGTTTGTACAAAGGCATAGTGTCGCTGGCCAATCCCAAGTTGTTCTTCCTGGGTATGCAGGATCAGTACTACACCTTCAACATGTTTGACGCGCAGGCGTGGTATGCCCGCGACATCATGCTGGGTCGTATCACGCTGCCTGCAGCTGATGCGATGGCCGCAGATACCAGCGCCTGGGTTGCCCGTGAAGAGCAGGTGGCCGATCCCTTTGAAGCCATCGACTTTCAGGCGGCTTACATTCTTGATCTGCTTGAGCCGACTGATTACCCGGCCTTTGATGTGACTAAAGTCGCGGAGATCTTCAAGGAGTGGGAGCACCACAAGGAAGCGGACATCCTCGGTTACCGCAACAAGAGCTACCGCTCCACGTTAACCGGCACCCTGGCGCCCGTGCATCACACGCCCTGGATGGATGCCATGGACGACTCGCTGGAAGCCTTTCTCGCCGAAGAGAAAACCAAGCCAACAAAGGAATCTGCATGAATCAACCTAGCCTGAGTCAGGCGCGCACGCGGTTTACCTCCAGCAGCATACGCTGGGGTTTTATGTGGGCCATGTGGTGCGCTGTACTCTGGGGCGCCTGGTATGTACCAGGTTCTGCAGTCTGGTTTGAAGCACCCTATATTGACCTGACCTACGACACCAATGCCGAGTTTTTGCTGGCGGCAGCGGTGCTGACCACCTTCAACGCCATTGCGGTGTTGTTCTTCCTGTTCGTGTGGAATGGGGTGTTGGGTAAGTTGGGCGAGTACGTTCGCACCCTCAGGCAGATGCGCTACATTTCCAAGTGGTTCTTTATCGGTGCCATTTTTGGCGGGCCGATGGCGATCTTTGGTTCGTATCTGGCGATCGGTTATATCGGCGGGGCCTTCGCGGCTATCTCGGCGCTGATGTATCCCATCATCGGTGCCACGCTGGCGCGGCTCTGGTATCAGGAGAAGATCACGCGGCGTGCCGCTGTGGGTATCTTCATCATCCTGGCGGGCGGCGTGACCGTTTACGCACCCGGCATCATCGCTGAAATCACCGGTACCGGCGAAGCCGGCTGGTTGGGTTATCTGGGTGGCGCTATGGCTGCTATTGGCTGGGGTGTTGAAGGCGCTATCGCTGGCCGTGGGCTGGATGTGGCTGACCCGGATGTGGGCATTACGGTGCGCTTTACGGCTGAAGTGCTGTATTGGGTCTTGCTGATTTTGCCAGCGATCTTCCTCTTTACCGATCAACCGGTGGTGGAGTTGGTCGTTGCTACCTTCAACTGGGCTGCCATTGGCTGGCTGACACTGGCGGGCGTTACTTTCGCCTTCTGCTATGTCTCTTGGTACAAGTCGTTCCCACTGATTGGCGTTGGGCGCGGGCAAGCGATTGCGGCGCTCTACGGTCTGTTTGCAGTGATCTTCCTGGCTGCGTTCACCCTCAAGTTTCCTGAGTGGAACTTCATTGCTGGCCTGGTGCTGTTTGTGACCGGTGGCTTTGTGATGTTTACGGAAGGTAACGACGTGCTTGAAGTGGTCCGTGCCGTATCGTCCGACCGCGAAAAAGCCAACGCCGCCGCTGATGCGGGCAACCTGTGATCATTGGAGCAACCCATGAATAAATTGCATATGAAGGGCCGCATTCTTCAGCTGATTAATGCGCAGCAGGATGTGGGTATCTGGGATTGGCAGGTCGCCGATGCGCTGATGGCTGAGTACGGTCTGAGCGGTGCTTATTGGCGCGGTAACACCCGCGTCACCCTGACTGATCTGTTCTCCAGTGGCATCATCGAAAGCGTTGAAGAGACGTTGGATGATCAGGCCTATTTTGGCAAAGGTCGCGTGCTGTTCAAGTTTCGGCTTAACGACTTCGGCCGCCAACGCATGCGCGATACCGCACTGGTTTAATAACCGGTGCGACTTACCACTCTCATCAAGGAGCTACCATGTCTGATTTTTGGGGTTTTCCGGGGGCTGATATGCTCGCCGTAGCCGTTATCATCGTGCTCAGTGGCCTGGCGCTGTACCAGGCCCGCACCTTTGTAACCAAGATCTAAACGCCACATGCTGGCCGCCCGCCTGGGTAGGCCAGCACTGGTTTTATGTTGTGGTAATGCCGACCAGCCACGGGTCAGTTTTTCGGTTCTATCTCCCTCTCTGCTCTCATCCAAAAACGCCAAGCCCCGATGATCGATGCGGTAGTGCTCTTCTAAACCCGATCAGGCTAGCTGATCCAGGTAAAGCGCCAGGACAAGGCCTATTGATGTGGCTATGCCGGCCCAGTACGCATCTTCTTTGAAGGCTTTTGGGAAGACTTCGGTCGCCAGTGAGGCCACTACAGCACCCCCTGCAAAACACTGAATTAACGAGAGCACTTCTTTCGGTACTTCTGTCATGAAGAAGTTGCCCGCGAGCGCTGCTATGGAAAGAAGCACGGCGGTGGCGGCCCAGAGTGCAAAGATTTTGCCTTTGGAGGCACCGGACTTTGCCATCTCTTTCGCGCCGCCTGCCGCCTCCGGCAAGTTGGATAAAAGGATGGAGCCCGCAAGGGCTGCAACCTGTAACGGCCCGGCGCCGATCAGCGCGACGCCCAGCGCGAGGTTTTCCGGGATGCCATCAAGGGTGATTGCGGCTAGCAGCCCGCCGCCTTTGCCAGATCCCCATTTCTTCTTCACCAGATAATCCAGCCCGGTAAAGACCACCGCACCCAAGAGCACAAAAGTGAATGCCTCCCAAAGCGGAGCTTCTTTCATCGCGGGTTCAATCAGTTCCAGCACCGCCGACACCATCAGAGCGCCACCGGCCAGCGCCACAATAAAACCCTCCAGTGGTTTTGGCAGCCGCCCGTAAATGCCCCAAGCGGCACCGGCCAGTAAGGCACCAGATACAACAACGACGACAATGATGGTAAGTAACATTGATTAGCACTCTGGTAACGGGGCAGTGCGAAGTTAGACGATAAATTCGGGAGGGAGTTCTGGTCAGCAATACCGCTTGCGTGGGGCCTTAGACGGGAATCAAAAAGTGGTGTTAACGCGAGGATAATGGCGTGGGCTTACATCTATGCAATTCCAACTAAACTTGTTTGCCTGTTGCCCGCATCGGCCGAGTATCGACCGTTGCGGGCTACTGCTCAGTGGGTCAGCAGGCCATCGGTCTTCATTCGCGAGACCAGGGTGTTGTAGGCGTTTTGGGTCATATCCTTCTCTGTTGTAACTGGGTGGCCGGTGAACGGCATAGCCAGCAGCATGGGTAACCAGGTCACCATGGTGGCAGAGTCGGCTAGGTCGTAGGTGTGCTGTTCCCCGCTAGAGGTCGCGGTCACTCTGAGGTGAATGGGTATGTTCGCCCACGATGGAATAACGCCGAAGCTGAAACCGGAGATCATCGCTGGTATGAGTGCCGCTTTGTTGAATTCATCAACAGAGGTGCCGTCGACCACTAAATCGGCTTGCTCTCGATCCCCCACGATATCGCAGCAGCCTGATGTGCGAATAGCCGCGTCAAAGTAGTTTTTGTGCATGGCTTCGCCCTCTCTGGCTTTCCAAGTACTGAATACCTTGACCCTTTCCTGGTTCTGAACTGTGTAGCTCGCTTTATCAACGGTGGGCAGGTTGTTGGCTTTGAAGGCGGCGCATCCGGATGTCATCAAGATTGAGGCGATGACAAGCATTCCTAATATTTTCATTGTGTTTTCTTCGTTATTTTTTTATGTGATTTAGCTATGCATTGCGTGTGGCTGACTAATGCCCGCCACATGAGGCGGTATTTGTTCTAGCGGCTGTATTCTCCTCCGTGGCGTCCGGCCACGACTGTAGTTGGATTGTCGGTATTTTTTTGGTGCATGCAGGCGAGCATCTACCTGACCACGGGTGAACGCGGATCGGCACGATGTTGAGGGGAAATGTTAGCGCGGTACTAGAGTGGTATTGCAGCTGGCAGATCCCTTGCCTGAGCAAAGAGTAATGCAGGTGAAAGATTGGGAAAAGATTTATTTCAATGGGTTATCACCGAGTTGCGGGTTGCCTTATAACCCCGTTCAGGCCTGTGAGCCGCGCTCGTAAAGTCAGTGCCCAAGCCTGTTTAGCGGGGGTCGCCGCGTTGTTGAAATTCAGGTGGCGTATAGTGAGGCCACCTAATTCTTTGTGGTGGTTGTAACCTATGGATGCGCCGTTAAGTGCCAATAGCGGAATAAGAACTCTGCTGCCTTTTTTCCGCCCGTATCGACGCCACATGGTGCTGGCGCTTATCGCTTTGACCGTGACCGCTGGCACCATGCTGAGCTTGGGCAAGGGCGTGCAATTTCTGATTGATCAAGGCTTGGCGTCGGGCTCCGAGGCAGGGCTGACTCAGGCGCTGATGATCTTTGTGGGTTTAGTCTTTTTACTGGGCATCGGCAGTTTTTGTCGCTTCTATTTGGTCTCATGGATTGGCGAACGCGTGGTGGCGGATATCCGCAAGGCGGTGTTCGCGCATCTGCTGACCCTCTCGCCGTCCTTCTTTGAAGATAACTCGCCGAGTGAAATACAGTCGCGCATTACCGCCGATACAACGCTGCTACAGAGTGTGATTGGTTCGTCTTTTTCGATTGCCCTGCGTAGCAGCTTGATGCTGATTGGCGGGATTCTGTTTCTGTTGGTGATGCACTTTAAACTGACGCTGATTTTGCTGGCCTGCGTGCCCTTTGTGATTGTGCCTGTGGTGTATTTCGGCCGTCGAGTGCGGCGCTTATCCCGTGACAGTCAGGACGAGATCGCCAGTGTGGGGCGCTATTTGTCCCAGGCGTTACGACACATCAAAGTCGTCCAGGCTTTTACCCACGAGCAGCATGACATTGAGCGCTTCTCCAGTACGGTCGATCGTGCCTTTCATGTCAGCGTAAAGCGGATTCAGCAGCGTTCCTGGTTAACGCTGGTGGTCATTTTTCTGTCAATGAGTGGCATTGGCGTGATGTTGTGGTTTGGTGGCAAGGATGTGATCTCCGGCGCCATGAGTGCCGGAGATCTGGCCAGCTTTCTGTTCTATTCGATTATTGTGGCGGGAGCCGTTGGTGCGATTTCCGAAGTCATGGGTGAGTTGCAGCGAGCTGCTGGCGCCGCGGAACGTATTATGGAACTGCTCAGTGCGCGCAGCGACATCGTCAGCGGCGCGACGGCCTTCCCATCTGAGCGGATGGACGCTATTGCCCAAGGCGAAGAGCTGATTCGTTTTGATCATGTTGAGTTCTGTTATCCGACGCGCCCCGATCATGCTGCTTTGAAGCACCTGTCCTTTTCGATCAAACAGGGCGAAATGCTGGCGCTCGTTGGGCCTTCGGGTGCTGGTAAGTCGACGTTGTTTGAACTGCTGCTGCGTTTTTACGATCCGCAACAAGGTGGGATCTATTTGGCAGGAGAAGACATCAGGCAGTACTCGTTAGCCGATTTACGCCACCGCTTTGCGCTGGTGCCTCAGGAAACGGTGCTGTTCGATCAGACGGTTGACGATAACCTCGGCTACGCCAATCGCGCTGCGAATCACCAGTCTATTCAACAGGCGGCAGAGCAAGCCAATGCGCATGAGTTCATTGAGCGTTTAGACCAAGGCTATGAAACCCGTCTGGGGGAAGATGGTGTGCGTTTGTCGGGAGGGCAACGGCAACGAGTGGCCATTGCGCGGGCCATCTTGAAAGAGGCGTCCATCCTGTTGTTGGACGAAGCGACCAGCGCCCTGGATGCCGAGAGTGAGAACAAGGTTCAGGCGGCGCTCGAGCCTTTGATGAAAGGCAGAACCACGCTGGTTATCGCTCACCGGTTAGCAACCGTACTAAATGCGGATCGGATTATGGTATTGGATCAGGGAGAGATCATCGCCCAGGGAACTCATACAGAGCTTCTTGAGAGCTGTGCGTTATATAAGCGGTTGGCGGATTTGCAGTTTCAGCAGCAAGACATGAAGTTGGCTGCTAGCGAAGCGAGCCCGGCGTTCTAAGCAGGATTAGTACAGCCGCGCGAGTAGCGCGGTCACTGCCGTTTCTACCCGTAAAATCCGTTCGCCGAGCTGCACTGGTTGCATGCCGGCTTCCACCAGTTTCTCTACTTCGTAAGGAATCCAGCCGCCCTCCGGGCCGATTGCTAGAGTCAGCGGCTGATCGATGCCGCGTGGGCAGGCGGGGTAGTTGCCAGGGTGGGCGACCAGTCCGAGCTGGTCGCCGATCAGGCCGGGCAGCTGATCTTCGACGAAGGGTTTGAAGCGCTTCTCGATGCGCACATTCGGCAGCACTGTGTCGCGCGCCTGCTCCAGGCCGAGTAGCAGATTTTCGCGAATAGCTTCGGGCTGCAGAAAAGGCGTTTGCCAGAAGCTTTTTTCCACCCGGTAACTGTTTAGCAAAATGATTTCAGGCACGCCAAGGGTGGCGCAGTGCTGCAGGATACGGCGAAACATCTTCGGGCGTGGCATGGCCAGCAGCAGGGTAAGCGGTAGTTTGGCTGGCGGTTGCTGGTCCAGCTGGATGCGTAGTTCTGCCTGTTGTGGTTCAAGTGAGATGACTTCACCTTGCCCCATCAGGCCGTTGATTCGCCCAACCCGCAAGGTATCGCCAACAGCAACCTGGTGAATCTCCAGCATGTGCGTGAGGCGGCGGCCGCTCAGGCGCACATGCTGTTCATCTGTAAAGTCGCTATCTTCCAGCAGCAGCAGGTTCATGCCGCGGGTTTGTCTTGCTCTGATTCCGGCACGTCCCGGTTGATCGGGCGAACAAAGCGGCTGAACAAAATACCGACTTCATACAACAGCCACATGGGCACGGCGAGCAGAGTCTGTGAAATGACGTCTGGCGGCGTCAGTACCATACCGATCGCGAAGCAGCCGACGACCACATAGGGGCGCGACTTACTGAGTGTTTGCACATCGACCACGCCGGCCAATACCAAAAGCACGGTGGCGACGGGTATCTCGAACGATAGGCCGAACGCCATGAATAAGGTCAGCACGAAATCAAGGTAGCTGTTGATGTCGGTCATGACCGCGACGCCTTCCGGCGCGGCGCTAGTAAAGAAGCCGAATACCAGCGGGAACACCACAAAGTAGGCAAACGCCATGCCGCTGTAAAACAGCAGGATGCTGGACGCCAGCAGTGGTATTGCAAGACGCTTTTCGTGCTTGTACAAGCCGGGTGCGATGAAGCTCCAGACTTGATGCAGCACAAAGGGCATGGCCAGGAACAGGGCGCTGATCAACGTCAGTTTGAACGGCGTCAGGAACGGCGAGGCGACATCCGTGGCGATCATGCTGGTGCCTTCAGGCATCAGCGCACGTAAGGGTTCGGAAACGAAGCTGTAAATGTCGTTGGCGAAGTAAAATAGCCCAGCAAAGATCACCAGCCAGATGCAGACGATGCGCAGCAAGCGTGAACGTAGCTCGGTCAGGTGGGCGACCAGCGGCATGTCGGCGCCAGTCTTTACCGGCGGCAGGTCAGGTTTGCTCATGGCGGGGTGCTTGCTGGTCATGGGATTCTTCAGCGGCTGAATCGACGGTCGTCTGGTTGGGCTCGGGCGTAAGCACAGGCGCTGGTGTAGTCTGCGGCGTTTCTGTGACGTTTTGTTGACCGTCAGGTTTCAAATTGCTGCTGCCCTTGGACGGATTACCGAGATTCAGGCCGTGCTTATCTAGCCCGGCCATGATGCGCTCGTTATGCAGCTGCTGACGAATTTCATCCGCGCCGATTTCACGCTCAACCTGACTGCGTACGTCAGAGAATCCGCGTTTAATGCGGCCGATGGTCAGGCTTACGGTACGGATGGCACCGGGCAGCCGTTCCGGGCCGAGTACCAGCAGGGCGAGTACCGCGACCACCAGCATTTCCAGAAAGCCGATGTCGAACATAGGTCAGGACCTGTAGGGGTTACGGCTTGGACTGAGTGTCGTGTTTATGCTCTTCGGCTTTGGCATCCAGGGTCTCGCCCGGCTTGCTGTCGACCGATGGCTTTTCATCGTCGCTCATCGACTTGCGAAAGCCTTTGATGGCTTCGCCAACGTCGCCGCCAATGTTCTTCAGACGCTTGGTACCAAACAGCAGAATGACGATCGCCAGAACGATCAACAGCTGCCACAAACTGATTCCACCAAAACCCATTACAACCTCCGGGGCTTAGCCCTGCTTATTGAGAGCGCGACGCTTTTTCGTCCAGGCCGGACAAATCGAAGCGGCGTGCAAGTTCCTTGAGAATATCATCTGGGCCAAGCCCGAGATGACTGAGCATAACCAATGAGTGAAACCACAGGTCGGCTGTTTCGTAGATCAGATCGGACTTGTCGTCGCTGTGTTGACAGTCCTTGGCGGCGAGCAGTGTTTCGGTGCACTCTTCGCCGACTTTTTCGAGAATTTTGTTCAGGCCCTTGGCATGCAGGCTGGCGACATAGGAGCTGTCAGCGGCGGCCTGTTTGCGCTGTTCCAGCACGATGGCCAGTTGGCTCAGGGTATCAGACATGCAGAGTTACTCTTTCGGATTCTTGTAGAGATCGGCCGGGTCTTTAATCACCGCGTCCACGGTGTGCCACTGGCCATCTTTCAATACGCGATAAAAACAGCTTTGCCGCCCGGTATGGCAGGCAATACCGCCAACCTGCTCAACCTGCAGGGTGAGCACATCGGCGTCGCAGTCGAGCCGCAGTTCATGCAGCTGTTGTACATTGCCGGACTCTTCGCCCTTGCGCCATAAGCGGTTGCGCGAACGTGACCAATAGATGCCACGACCTTCCTTTACGGTGAGTTGCAGCGCTTCGCGGTTCATCCAGGCGACCATTAATACACGCTGAGTGTGAACGTCTTGCGCTATTGCGGGTACTAGCCCGTCGGCATCCCATTTGATGCTGTCGAGCCAGTCGCTATTAGGGGTTAAATCAGTCATGACCTGTCGTCTATCGGTTGATCTATTAAGTGTGCCAGTTCTGCTGTGGGATGACTACGCGCGGCGCAGAATCAACCACCCACCCACGGCAATCAGCACCCATTGCGCAGGGGCCGCATTGACCCAGAGATTGGGATCGCCACCCAGGGTGCTACTGCCCAGTACCAGCAGGGCGATACCGGCGACGCGCAGCGCCCAACGGTTGCGTTGCGGTTCGGGCTGACGCTCCGTGGGTTGTTCGGCAATGTTCTGCAGCGCCTTGTGAGCGGTGTCGATCAGCGCCGGTACGCGCTCCAGATGCTGCTGCCAAACCTTGGCCTGATGCTGCGGCATCATCCGCTCGCGCATCCAGCGCTCCAAATACGGCTGTGCGGTTGACCACAAGTCGAGGTCGGGGTAGAGCTGACGGCCCAAGCCTTCGATGTTCAGCAGGGTTTTCTGCAACAGCACAAGCTGCGGCTGCACCTCCATCTGGAAGCGGCGAGCCGTCTGGAACAGGCGTAGCAGCAACTGACCAAAGGAAATCTCGCTCAGCGGGCGCTCAAAGATCGGCTCGCAAACGCTACGAATCGCGGCTTCAAATTCGTTAACGCGAGTATCGGCAGGAATCCAGCCGGAATCGATGTGCAGCTGCGCAACGCGGCGGTAGTCGCGTTTGAAGAAGGCCATCAGGTTACGTGCCAGATAGCTCTGATCTTCCGGCGTTAGGCTGCCTACTATGCCAAAGTCGATGGCAATGTACTGCGGCTCCCAGGGGTGGGCGCGCGAGATGAAGATGTTGCCGGGGTGCATGTCGGCATGGAAGAAACTGTCGCGGAACACCTGGGTGAAGAAGATTTCTACACCGCGCTCTGCGAGCTTCTTCATGTCGGTACGCTGGTCGGCGAGCGCCGCCAGATCCGTTACCGGTATGCCGCTGATGCGCTCCATCACCAGTACTTTGTGGCGGCACCAATCCCAGTACACTTTAGGGATGTAGAGCGATTCAGAACCTTCAAAATTACGGCGCAGCTGCGAAGCGTTGGCGGCTTCGCGGTGCAGGTCTAGTTCGTCAAAAATGGTGCGTTCGTAATCTTCGACCACTTCCACCGGGCGCAGGCGGCGACCCTCGGCGGATACGCGCTCTAGCGCGCGGGCGGCGAGGTAGAGCCACTGAATATCCTGGTCAATGATTTCGCCGATGGCCGGGCGTACTACCTTGACCACAACGTCAGAGCCATCGTGCAGCTTGGCGGCGTGTACCTGTGCGACGGACGCGGAGGCGAGCGGCTCATCGCTGAACTCGGCAAACACAGATTCGATGCTCTGGCCCAACTGCTCTTCAATACGTGCGCGGGCCTGATCAGCCGGAAAGGGCGGTACTTTGTCTTGCAGAAAGGCGAGTTCCAGCGCGATGTCGTCGGGCATCAGATCGCGACGGGTGGAAAGAATTTGACCAAACTTGATAAACACCGGGCCCAGGTCTTCACAGGCTAAGCGCAGGCGTGCTCCGCGGCTGAGGTCTTTTGGTGCGGGGCGCAGGCGCCAGGGGCCCAGTTTGAGGCCGAGTCGAGCGAGAGCGGGCAAAGGCAGTTCCAACAGGATCTGGTCGAGCCGGTAACGAGTGAAAATGTGCAGAATGCGCAGCAGGCGCGTGAAGGCGGTGATTCTCATGCGTCTGGTATATCCAGGTTGGTTGGGCTGAGCAGTGCGACGCGGGCTTCGAGCCGGTCTAGCTGCAGGCGCATTTCGTGAAGTAGTTCAGCGCTGGCGCGGGCTTCGGCGTTGCCGACCAGTTGCCGGCTCTCTTCGGTCAGGTATTCACCCAGCGTCAGGCGCAGACTGTCGCGGCTGTCTTTGCCCCATTGATGGCTGCGGCGCAGCAGGCTGCCGATGGCGTGCGCGGGCACAGGGCCGAGCCAGCGAGCGAGTTCAGCTTCGCCGTCGAGTCGTAGGTCGCTGATGATGTTTTGTAGATTGATCAGTACCTGACTGTCGCCAGTCAGTTCAAGCTCAGGATTCTGTAATAAGGCTTTGCGGTCTTTGCTGATTAATAGCTTTGCGAGTACCGAGCTGGGCGCGCTGAGCTGGCAGTCAGACTCGCCGGCATACTCTGCACGCAATTGAATGCTGCCGTTGGCGGGTAGTAGGTACAGTTGCCAGGATGGCTCGCGGGCACTGACCAAAATGACCTTGCCGCTCAGCGAGCCAAGGCGTTTAGCGGTCAAAGCATCGCGTTGCAGCGCGGCCTCAATGCTGCGCTGCGCGGCGGCTAAGAGTGCCGCCGGCAACATCAGGGTTTGATTCCGCGGTGCAGTGCGACGATGCCGCCGGTCATATTGTGATAACTGACACGGGCGAAACCGGCTTCGACCATCATCGCTTTGAGCGTTTCCTGATCGGGGTGCATGCGGATCGACTCGGCCAAATAACGATAGCTCTCGGAATCATTGGCCACCAATTTGCCCATAAACGGCAGCAGTTTGAAGCTGTATTGGTCGTAGGCTTTGGACAGCAGCGCGCTCTTTGGCTTGGAGAACTCCAAAATCAGTAAGCGACCGCCTGGCTTCAGAACCCGCAGCATGGATGCAATGGCGGCATTTTTGTGGGTTACGTTGCGCAGACCGAAAGCAATGGTGATGCAGTCAAAGTAGTTATCGGGAAAGGGCAGGGCTTCAGCATCGGCCTGTACAAAGCGCACGTTGCCGGCGATGCCCAGATCCAGCAGACGGTCACGACCGACCTTGAGCATGGAGGCGTTGATGTCCGCGAGAATGACTTCGCCCTCGGGCCCGACACGCTTGGCAAAGCGGCGGGTCAGGTCGCCGGTGCCACCGGCGATATCCAGAACCCGGTTACCGGGCCGTACACCGGAAAGCTCAATAGTAAAGCGCTTCCAGATACGGTGAACGCCGCCGGACATCAGGTCATTCATGATGTCGTACTTGGCGGCGACCGAATGAAACACCTCGGCGACGCGTTGCGCCTTCTCGGATTCGGCAACGGTCTGAAAGCCGAAGTGGGTGGTGTTATCGGTGTTCTGCTTGTCACTCATGGAATCAGTCTGCCCTGGCAAAATCAGGCCCCATTCTAACCATTTTTTCTGGCCCGGCGGTGAATTAGCTGTGCGGCTTGCTGCCACTGTTGCTGTATCTGACGCAATTGCCGGGATGACGTTCCCCGAGCTTTGCGGCATGCTAGACCATCACCCAATTGATACACCCCATGGAGTAGCCGATGGCGACCGTAGACATTACCCGCGAGCACAGTCTGGGCAAAGAAAAAGCCAAAGAACAGGCGCAGTTGATGGCCGATAAACTGGCGCAAAAACTGGATGCTAAATGTGCATGGGAAGGCGACGTACTGACCTTCAAACGCAGCGGCGCTGATGGTGCAGTGCATGTGTCCGATTCGGATGTGCGCGTAGTGGTTAAGCTGGGCATGATGCTCACGCCGATGGCAGGCATGGTGAAAGGCGAGATCGATAAGGCACTGCAAAAATATTTGGCCTGATTTCGCGGTTGTCCGGTTTTTAGTATGTGTTTTCTAATTCCGAAGCGTAGCTTGCAGATCAAGGATCGGTAATCGGTCCATTGCAGTATCACCAATTGATCAGGAGTTACCAACATGGCCAAGACCACTACCGCTAAGAAACTGGAAGACAACGCAAACACTTTCGCCAGTGACGTGAAGAATTACACTCACCAAATCTGGCTTGCTGGCCTGGGCGCATACGCCAAAGCTGGCAAGGAAGGCGCAGACTACTTCAAGAAGTTGGTCAGCGAAGGCGAAGCCGTAGAGAAGCAAGGCAAAGAGCTGGTTTCCAGCCAGGTTGAAGCCGCTAACAGCCGTATCGAATCCTTCAAGGAAAAGGTACAGGAAAAAACCGGCGGTCGTTTCAACAAGGTAGAAGAAGTATTTGACGAGCGCGTCGCTTCTACTCTTAGCCGCATCGGCATTCCGAGCAAGAAGGACATTGACCAGCTGTCTGCTAAGCTTGATGATCTGAGTGCTGCACTCAAGTCACTGCAAAGCAAGTAACGGTCACAGAGGAGTTGCTCCATGGCGGGTAAGAAGAAGGATAAAGACCCTAGTTGGGTTGCGGATATCGAAGGTTACTCACGTCAGATCTGGTTGGCTGGCTTGGGTGCGTATGCCAAGGTCGGTAAAGAGGGCGTGAAGCTCTTTGAAAACCTGATCAAGGACGGCGAAGTAGCCGAGAAGCAAGCCAAGGCAGAGATCGATAAAAAGGTCGATGCAGTCAAAGGCAAAACTAAGGCCAGCAAGAGCTCACTGGATGAAGCGAAAACCAAGGCCGATAAAGCCAAGGGTCGTATCACCGGTAAGTGGAATGAGCTGGAAGAAGCCTTCGACAAGCGCCTTAACAGCGCTGTAGCCCGCCTCGGAGTGCCCTCGCGTGATGAGGTCAAGGTTCTGAACAGTAAGGTCGATCAACTGACCAAGCTGATTGAGCAGATGACTTCTGGCAAAGCGCCTGCTGCCAAAGCGGCGCCCAAAGCCAAGCCACGTGCTACTGCGGCTAAAACAACAGCGGCTAAACCCACTGTTGCTAAAGCAGCTGCGAGCAAGCCTGCAGCCAAAACTGTGGCCAAGAGCACCGCAACTGCTAAGCCTGCAGCCAAGCCAGCGGCTAAAAAGCCAGCTGCCAAGGCAACGTCTAGTGCCAGCAGTACTGCGGCAGCTAAGCCAGCCGCGACAGCACGTAAGGCTCCGGCCAAGCCTCGGGCAGCAGCAGAGCCCAAGGCCCCCGCTAAGCCGAAAGCGACGCCCGCTGCAGTGAAAGCTGCAGAGCCGTCCGCACCAGGAGCTCCGGCCCCGGCCGCAGCTCCTGTGCCGAAGCCTAGCGAGGCTTGATTCGGTAGGTTGCGATAGCAGTAAATAAAACCCCGAACAGTGTTGCTGTTCGGGGTTTTTTATTGCTCTTGAATCGTTGATCTATACCAAGCGAGTTTTGTCTCAAGCGGGTTTGAGAAAGCTTTCATGCAGTTTTTTGCTCGTTATTGGGCTTTTGTTTCACAGGTCTTTCGCTCAAATCCTGCGTTACCCGGTAGCTTGGAATAGTGATTAGGCTGAGCATGGTGTGGTCTCAGGGTTGGTTGTACGGTTTGACCACGTAACTGTCCTGTTGCCCGGATTCCTGAATCCCATTTGAGCGGGCGAGTAGCACAGAGCTGCCGGGAAAAAGGTCCTCGCGGTGTCTGAGCGGAGCGAGTTTGTGAGCGGCCGGCTAGGTGGTCCCCCGGCAGGTCGAGCAACGCAGCGAACCCATAGGGCCGCGCAGCTGGGTGCCCAGGGGAGTTGTTAGAGGCGAAAAGCGTCCGCAAGAAAGAACGATTAGGTGAGCGTAATCAAAAAGCGCGTGCTGAGTAATAGCCAAGCCATACTCTCAGCTATAGCGATCAATCAAAGCCTGCATCCACTCCCCAGTCTCCTCATCCAGATACGGCAACAACAACCCCAATACCTGCTGCACTCCGGTAGCAGGGTCTGGCTCTTCAACATCCACAACGCGTTGATAGTCCAACCAAAACAGACAGGTCTGACATAGTGCATCCAGCAAACGCTGCTGCCCAGCATCGTCACATTGCAGCTGCTCGGCGGCGCGCATCACCAACAGGATGTGGGCTAAGCACTGTTGTAACTGATGCAGCCAAGCGTGCATCGCCTGGCGGATGAAGGGGTAGCGACTCATCAAATTAGAGAGATCTTGGAACAGGAAGCGGTAGGTCGCTATGGCCTCAAATAATAGGTGGAGCAGTAACCACAGGTCTTCCGGAGAGACCTCGTCTGGATCGTCGGCTGGGCTTAGCAAGCTGCGGGTGCTGAGCAGAAAGTCGTCGATCAGTACTTCAAGCAAGGCTTCCTTACCCTTGAAATGGTAGTAAAGATTGCCGGGGCTGATATCCAGTTCGTTGGCCATCTCCAGTGTGGTGACATTCGGCTCGCCTTCTTCGTTGAAGAGTTCAAGGGCGCAAAGCAGGATGCGGTCACGGGTTTTCATTGCGTTCCTTAAATTTCGTGGACATAGCGGCCGGGGGCTGGCCCTAGCGCTTCGTTCGCCGTTGGCTTGATTGCCGGTTGCAGTGCGCCGCTGTGCGCTGCAAGCCAGTCGGTCCAAGCTGGCCACCAACTACCTTCGGTCTCACTTGCGTGGGCTAGCCAGTCTTCAGTCTGTGTTTCTGTTACTGCGGCGCTGCGGAAGCCAGCACGCGGTTGCCCAGGCGTGCTCAAGAGGCCTTGCACATGTCCGCCGCGACACAAGGTGAAAACGCTTTTGCCGCCCAAGCGCAGTGCAGGGAAGGCGTTACGCCAAGGTACTATGTGGTCGTATTCGGCGGCGAGGTGCCAGCTTGGCAGGCTCAAGCCACGACAATCAATCAACTCATCGTTGAGTTGCAGGCTGCCCGGATGGCTTAGGGGGTCGCGCTCCAGCAGGTCGAGTAGGTCTTCCACCAGTTGGGCTGGCAAACGGGTGTTGTCATGGCTCCAGGTGCTGACCGGGGTGGAGGTGGCATCAAGCCCCAAGGCGTAACGCTCAATGGCTGGCGCCCAGAGTAGTTGCTCCGGTTTCATCCAGGTAAACAGGCTGCCAAGGCTGCGCTCATCCAAATAGCCTTGTCGCCAGACCTGGCGTCTTATCCGTTGCTGAGTGGCGCTGCCAGCGAGACGGTGAATGTCGGTCTGTAGTCGGGCGTCCAGTGGGGTGACCAGCAGGCTGAGCGCAGCAAGGCAGTCGGCTTCTTGCCTTGCTTGCAACCAACCAGCTAGCAGACTGGCAAGAATGCCGCCGGAGCAGGCGCCAAGCAGCGTGGCTTGTGGGCTGCTACTGACCTCCAGTACTGTCCTCAACGCCTGCTGGCAGCTGCGTACGTAATGTCCGAGCCCCCAATTACAGTGGCTGGGGTTTGGGTTGCGCCAGCTGATCAGGTAAACGGCGATGCCTTGGCTCAGTGCATGCTGCACCAGACTGGTTTCAGGGGTCAGATCGAGCAGGTAGTAGCGGTTAATCGGCGGCGGAATGATCAGCAACGGGCGGCTGTGTTGCTTTGCGGTCAGCGGTGCGTAATGAATTAGCTCGTAGCCAGCTTGGCGCTCAATTACGCTGCCTTGGCTTCGTGCCAGTTCATGGCCAATGCGATACGCACTGGTGGGTTCGGGCATCGCCAGCGGCCGTTTGGTCAGGTGGTCACTCAACAGATTGGCCATGCCGCGGCGCAAATTTGCTCCGCGGCTGCGGTGAGTGGCGGCCATGATTTCGGGGTTCAGCAGGCTGTTGGATGGCGCACTCGCTGCGCTTAGTTGTGCCAGTAACCAGCGCAGATTAGCGCGCTCTGGCTCGCTGATCTTGAGGCCGTCAAGCCAGCTCTGCAGCGGTTGTTGCCATGCCTGCCATAGTTGTAACAAGCGGCGCGGCAACGGGCGTTGCCAGCCGGCATGCTGAAAGCGTTTATCGTGCGCGAGTGCGCTATCGTCGAGCTGCCCCTGCAAGGCTAGCAGGCTGAGCCGTGTGACATTGTACAGGTAGGCTTGGTGATGTTGAGGTTGAGCCAGGGTGGTGCGCAAAAGGGCAAGAAGGCTCCGGGACAGATCCGCATTTAGGGATCCTGCGAGTGCTTGTCCGTTGGGTCTTGCGCGCATCCAGGGGTTCCGGTCCAGATGGTGGGCTTGTTTCGCAGTCTACCGTAAAGGCAGGGCTGTACCAGCTACGTTAGCGATCGGCTGATCCGCTTTGTGAGCTGGCGCCGACTTTAGCCCTTCATCAGGGCGCTGGGAGATTGGTTGCGGATCACCGCTGGCTGCTTTTCCTCGGACAAGAAGGTCATGATCAATGGGGCCACGCTCTGCGCGCGGGTAATCAAAAACAAGTGACCGTCGTCGATCACATGCAGTTCAGAATTGGGAATACGCCACGCCAATAAGCGCATGTTGATCAGCGGAATCAGCGGATCGTCGTCGCCGGCGAGAATCAATGTGGGTTGGCGAATCTTGTGTAGCCAGTGAATGCTGGTCCAGCCGATACCGGCAAACAACTGCCAGTAGTAACCCAGCTTGCCCGACGAGCGCACTTTGGCTGCGTGTCGTTCTGCGAGATGAGGATCGCGACGGAAGGCGCCACCGTAAATATCGGGCGCAATTTTCACCCCGTGCGAGGGTTGTATATAGCGCCGTGGGCTGGCCATTTTTAACAGCACTTTAGGCCGGCCTGGCACCATGACGGCGCCAGCAGAGGTCGCTGCAAGAATGAGCTTCTTGCAGCGCTCGGGATAGCTGTAAGCAAACTGTTGGGCGAGTGCACCGCCCCAGGAAACGCCAATGACATTGACCTGTGAATAGTCCAGATAATCCAGCATACGTGCCGCCAGCTTAGCCAGGCCAGGAAAACGGAAAGGCGTCGCGGGAGTCGATGAGCCGCCCACACCGGGCACATCAAACGCGATGACTTCCAGGTTTGGGTCCAACGCATCAACGAAAGGGAAAACCAGCTCCAGGTTCGCGCCGATGCCGTTGAATACCAGCAAGGGCGGCATGGTGCTGTTGCCCGGGCGGACGGCAGTTCGAAGAAACTGACCGTCCAGCTCGATGGTGCGAAAGACATAATTCTGCGGCATGGGCGCTTCCCGTAGTGATGCGTATTAGCGTTCGTGAACGTAGGTGCCCGGAGCGGGTTCCAGCGCTGGATACTCTTCATTACCAAGCAATTCTGGTGCCGCTTTGCGCTTGCCGCCACGGGTATGTAGCCATTCGCGCCAATGCTGCCACCAGGAGTCTGACTGCTTGGTAGCCGTCTCCAGCCACTTCTTCGAGTCGTCAGTCATTTCGCTGTTGGTAAAGAAGCGGGACTTGGGATTGCCGGGCGGATTCAGAATGCTTTGAATGTGGCCGCTGGATGAAAGCACGAATTCACACTTGCCGCCAAGCAGGCGCGCTGATTTATAGCAGGCTTCCCATGGCGTGATGTGGTCATTCAAACCGGCAATGACGAAGCAGTCGCTTTTGATCTGCTTCAGATCAATCGGTGTGCCGCATACTTCCAGTGCGCCTGCTCGAGTCAATGGGTTGGATTTGAACATTTCCAGGAACTCGCCATGCAGTGCGGCGGGCAGCCGGGTGGTGTCGTTATTCCAGAACAGAATGTCGAATACCGGCGGCTCATTGCCCAGCAGGTAGTTGTTGACCCAATAATTCCAGACCAGATCGTTGGGTCGCATCCAGGCAAATATTTTGGCCATGTCGCGGCCTTCCAGCACACCATGCTGGTAGGACATACGCCTTGCCGCTTCGATCGAACGTTCGTCGGCAAACAGCGCGACCTGGGTTTTGATTCCCGTATCCAGCACGCTCACCAACAAGGTGAAGGAGTGTACTTTCTTCTCTTTCAGTGCGGCGTAGTGACCCAGCAGTGAGACAGTGGTAATGCCGCCAGAACAAGCGCCGAGCATGCTCAGGTCTTTGCTTCCGGTGATTTTCAATACCACATCGATGGCTTCTTTGAGCGCTTCGATATAGGTGCTCAAGCCCCACTCGCGATGTACCTTGGTCGGATTCCGCCAGCTGACCACGAAGGTCTGCATGTGGCTGACCGACAGGTAGCGGGCCAGGCTCTTCTCTGGCGACAGGTCGAATACGTAGAACTTGTTGATTTGCGGCGGCACCACAAGCACCGGGCGTTCATAGACTTCTTCGGTCAGCGGCTTGTACTGGATCAGCTCCAACACTTCATTACGGAACACCACTGAGCCTTTGGTGACGGCCAAGTTGCCACCCACCTCAAAGGCGTTCATGTTGACCTGGCTGGGCATGCCGCCGTTGTGGGCGATGTCTTGCGCAAGATGAGTCAGACCATCGAGCAGGCTTTTGCCCCCGGTTTCGAAAAAGCGTTTCAGGGCCGCTGGATTGAGAGCGGTATTAGTCGGCGACATGGCCTCGGTCATCAATGCGATGACAAATTGCGCGCGACTAACGTCCTGCTCGGCTAGGTCTGCTGTGCTGATCCAGGTGTTGAGTTCTTTGCGCCAAGCCAGGTAGGTCTGCATGTAGCGGCGATAAACCGGGTTCTGGTTCCACGTGGGATCGACAAAGCGCTTGTCTTCCGGGGTGGGGGCAATCGCCGACCGGCCAATCATCACATCCGTTACCGCTAAACCCAGACGGCCAATATGCTTGAGGCTGTGTACCGGCTGTTTTATGGTCTGGCGCATAACCATGCGCGCGGTGCTGATCAAGTCACGAGTGGGCACACCAATCACGGGATTGGGGCCAAGGATACTTTCGCTCGCTTTTTGACTTATATCGTCGTTTATTTTGTTGCCCATTTTCAAAGCTCCAATCTGAGGCAGGGAAGCCAGTGCGGCGGATCATCAGCGAGGCATATCTGGCTATCTGGTGTCGCACCCTTGAGACAACTTAGCACGAGGGTCGGAGGCTGTTAACCGTCTTTTTGGGAGTGCAGCGAGATTGGTGCAAGTAAAATCGGCAGGCGGTATAGGCAGGTGTCAGGGTATGAAGCGTACAGCAGAGGTATGAGGGTCGCGGGAGGCGTCTACGGCGCGCAATTGATCGAGATAGCCCTGCCAAAGTGTGGATTGCTCGGTGGCCAGTTGGTAGAGATAAGCCCAGGTATACAGGCCACTGTCATGGCCATCGTCGAAAATCAATTTAAGCGCATAGCGGCCAGCGGTTTCTACACCCGTCAGCGCCACCTGTTGTTTGCCGGTTTGCAACACGGGCTTACCATGTCCACGGACCTCGGCAGAGGGAGACAGTACTCGCAGGTACTCCGCCGGCAATACAAACTCGCGGCCATCGGCATAGCCCAGGCGCAGGCTGCGCGAGGCTTTATGCAGTTTGATGCTGGTGGGGATGGGAGCGAGCATTGCACATATCCTGTAGGGAGCTAGAAGCAGGCCGCAATGTGGGCACGACCTGCTTCCAGCTTAGTGCTAATAGCTTGGATTAGAGAATATAGCGCGACAAGTCTTCGTTGACGGCCAGCTCACCCAGGTGCTTATCGACGTAAGCAGCGTCTATCTTCAGCGGCTGCTCGGTGTATTTGGACGCCAGGTCGCCAGCACTGAAGGAGACTTCTTCCAGCAGGCGTTCTAGCACCGTGTGCAAGCGGCGAGCACCGATGTTTTCGGTTTTCTCGTTCACTTGCCAAGCAATCTCAGCTAAGCGGGAAATCGCATCCGTGGTGAACTCGATGTTCAGCTCCTCGGTCTTCATCAAGGCGCGATACTGCTCGGTCAACGAAGCATCGGGCTCGGTCAGAATTCGCTCGAAGTCGCCGGGCGTGAGTGACTGCAGCTCAACACGAATCGGCAGGCGACCTTGCAGTTCGGGAATTAGATCCGACGGCTTGGTCAGGTGGAATGCACCCGAGGCGATGAACAGAATGTGATCTGTTTTGACCATGCCAAACTTGGTGTTCACCGTGCAGCCTTCGATCAGCGGCAGCAAGTCGCGCTGTACACCTTCGCGAGACACGTCGGCACCGCCGCCGCTGTCGCCACGCTTACTGACCTTGTCGATCTCGTCGATGAAGACAATACCGCTCTGTTCGACCGCTTCGATGGCGCGGCCTTTAAGGTCGTCTTCGTTGACCATTTTGGCTGCTTCTTCGTCGCGTACCAGCTTGAGCGCTTCCTTGACCTTGAGGGTGCGGGCTTTCTTCTTGTCCTTACCCAGGTTAGAAAACATGTTCTGCAGCTGGCTGGTCATCTCTTCCATGCCGGGTGGGGTCATGATTTCGACGCCCATTGGCGTTTCAGCAACTTCGATATCGATGTCTTTGTCGTCGAGTTCACCTTCGCGCAGACGCTTACGAAACAGCTGGCGGGTGCTGCTGTCCTGTCGTTCGGGCTGGTCGCCGGTGGCTTGGCGCGCGGGCGGAAGAAGGGCATCAAGGATGCGTTCTTCCGCGGCATCTTCGGCGCGGAAGCGCACCTTAACCATCTCCTGCTCACGCAGCAGCTTGAGGGCGGCGTCGATCAGGTCGCGAATGATCGACTCAACATCGCGACCAACATAACCAACTTCGGTGAACTTGGTCGCTTCTACTTTGATGAAGGGTGCCTGAGCCAGTTTTGCCAGGCGACGGGCAATCTCGGTTTTGCCGACACCGGTTGGACCAATCATCAAAATATTTTTTGGCGTTACTTCGGCGCGCAGTGCCTCGGGCAGCTGCTGCCGGCGCCAGCGGTTGCGCAGGGCGATAGCGACGGCGCGCTTGGCATCTTGCTGGCCGATGATATGGCGATCCAGCTCATGCACGATTTCACGTGGGGTCATGGACATGTCGATTGTTCCGAACGCCTCAGGTATTGGCGTCCAGCTCCTCAATGGTGGTGTTGCTATTGGTATAGATGCAGATCTCGCCGGCGATGCCCAGGCTGGACTCAACGATCTCAAGAGCGGACATTTCAGTGTGGCGCAACAGGGCGGTGGCCGCGGACTGGGCGAAAGGCCCGCCCGAACCAATAGCAATCAAACCGTGCTCGGGTTCGATGACGTCGCCATTGCCGGTAATGATTAGCGAAGCATCCTTGTTGGCTACGGCCAAGAGGGCTTCAAGCTTGCGCAGAGCGCGGTCGGTACGCCAGTCCTTGGCCAGCTCAACGGCGGCGCGGACCAGATTGCCTTGGTGCTTTTCCAGCTGCGCTTCAAAGCGCTCAAAGAGAGTGAAAGCATCAGCGGTGCCGCCAGCGAAACCAGCGATAACCTGATCTTTATAAAGACGACGTACCTTACGGGCATTGCCCTTCATGACGGTATTGCCGAGTGAGACCTGGCCGTCGCCACCGATCACGACCTTGCCGTGTCGACGAACGGATACGATTGTAGTCACGCGCAACTCCTGGTTGGCTGTGGAAAAAGGGAGGCAATAGCTTGCCTGAAATCTATCTGGGGGCTGGTACGGGGATTTCAAGGCGAGGCGGGATTGGGAAAGTGTTGATTCAGCCCCGCTCGCCATGGACGAGTAGGGCTGAATCAGCGGTCTTGCGTTATTACTGCGTGCGTTGTTGTGGCAGCAAGTTCTGGAAGCCGTTGCCGCTGAGGGTGCTTTGGGCTTGGCTTAAGCTGCTTTTATCCTGGAAAGGACCAACCTGTACACGGTGCCAGGTTTGGCCGTCATTCAGCTTGGCGCTTTCCAGGTGCACATCCAACCCGAGCAGCAAAATTTGCGCCCGCACCTTGTCAGCGTCAGCCTGCTGCTTGAAGGAGCCGGCCTGCAAGTAGTAACGCACCTTGTCTTCAGTCTCGGCGGTTGCTGGCTTCTCTGCCTCGGGCGCTGCCTCAGGCTTGCCGGTATTTTGCGGCACGACTACCTCAGATTCGGGCAGTAACGTGTAGAAGTCGTAGGTCGGCTGCTGGGCTGGCGCAGGTTTTACCGTGGCGTTGCTTGGTTTGGGCGGCGCCGGGGTGCGCTTGACGTTGTCGTGGCCTGGTTCCAGCTGGAACAAGAAGGCCACGAACAGGCCTATCACCAAGCCACTGACGAGCCATAGCCAGCCGGGTATACCTTTGCGCTTGGCAGCAGATTGCGAGCGACTGGCGCCGCGGCGGGGTGCGGGTTTACGTGCTTTAGCCATGCGTCTTACATGCGCTCCAGTGTCGTGATGCCAAGCAAGTTAAGGCCTTGCTGCAGGGTGCGTCCAGTCAGTGCGGCGAGACGCAGACGGCTGTCACGCTGTGGCTGATTGTCGGCGGCCAGAATGGGGCATTGCTCGTAAAAGCTGGAGAAGCGGCCGGCCAGTTCGTATAGGTAATGGCAGAGTACGTGGGGAGTGCCCTCGCGGGCAACATAGTTGAGCGTATTGCCGAACTGCGCCAAATGCGCGCCCAGCTCAACTTCAGTCGGAGCTTCGAGCACGAGTGGCGCGAGATCGTTCAGTTGGGTCATCGGCCGCTCAAGCTTGCGAAATACGCTGGCGACGCGGGTATAGGCGTACATCAGGTAGGGCGCGGTGTTGCCCTCAAAGCTGAGCATTTGATCAAAGTTAAAGCTGTAGTCGCTGCTGCGGTGCTTGGACAGGTCAGCGTACTTGACTGCGCCAATGCCAACGGCGGCGGCAATCTGGCGCAACTCCTCGGCTGGCAGCTCTGGGTTTTTCTCGGCGACCAGGGCGTGGGCGCGTTGCTCGGCCTCATCCAGTAGGTCTACCAGTTTAACGGTGCCGCCGTCGCGGGTCTTGAACGGGCGGCCGTCGGCGCCGTTCATGGTGCCGAAGCCCATGTGTTCAAGCTGCATGTCAGCGGGCACAAAGTTGGCTTTGCGCGCTACGGCGAACACCTGCTGAAAATGCAGCGCTTGGCGTTGGTCTACAAAGTAAAGTACGCGGTCAGCATGCAGCTGAGCGTGACGGTAGCGCATGGCGGCCAGGTCGGTCGTGGCGTACAAATAACCGCCGCCCGCTTTCTGCACGATCACGGGTAGTGGTTTATCTTCACTGTTCTTGAATTCGTCGAGGAATACGCACTGCGCGCCTTCGCTTTCGGTCAGCAAGCCGACGCTGCGCAGATCATTGACGACCTTGGCGAGTTGATCGTTGTAAGCGCTTTCGCCGCGCACGTCGGCCGGTGTCAGGCTAACGCCGAGGCGGTCGTATACTGCCTGGCAGTGGCCCAGTGAGATTTGGTTGAAACGGGTCCACAAGGCCAGGCACTCGGGATTGCCGGCTTGTAATTGCACCACGCGCTCACGGGCGCGATTGGCGAAGTCTTCGCTCTCGTCGAACCGCTTTTTTGCTTGGCGATAGAAGTTTTCCAGATCACCGAGCTCAGCTTCTGCATCAACCGGGTTTTCTTCCATAAAGGCCAACAGCATGCCGAACTGCGTGCCCCAGTCGCCCACATGGTTCTGACGAATAACCGTGTGCCCGAGGTATTCCAGTACATGGGAAACCGCATCACCGATGATCGAAGAGCGCAGGTGACCAACATGCATTTCTTTCGCGAGGTTGGGCGCGGAGTAATCGACAACTACGCGCTGCACGTCACCGGCAGCGCGTGCGCTTAGCTTTGGGTCATCCAGTGCGCTCTGCAGTTGAGCGGCCAGCCAACTGCTGTCTTGAAAGAAGTTTATAAAACCGGGGCCGGCGATATTAACGCTGGAAACCGCTTGGTGCGCAGGTAGGGCAGCGACCAGTTTGTCGGCTAGGTCACGTGGCTTCATCTTCGCCGGTTTGGCCAGCATCATCGCCAGATTGCTGGCAAAGTCGCCGTGCGTCTTGTCGCGCGCGGTCTCCACCTGAATGTTGGGGGCGATGTCGGATGGCAGTACGCCCTCGCTCTTCAGAGTGTCGACGGCGGTGGCCAGAAGCTGGCTGATCAGGTTCTTCATTTGATGGAGTATCCGGCTGGTGCCAAGTGAAAACCAGACATTATCCGTTTTAACGGGCACATTGCCAAATCTTCAGCTCAGAACATGTCCAGCGGGTCTATATCAATCGACCAGCGCACCTTGCGGGCGTCCGGGTGTTGCTCCAACAACGGCAGTAGCAAATGCACCAGCTGGTGCAAGGTAGAGCGCTGCGCGGCCTGCAACAACAGTTGCGCGCGGAAGCGCCCCGCGCGGCGCTCCATTGGCGAGGGCACGGGGCCGAGCAGATCGATTTCACCGAGCTGGTGCGCGCTGACCAATTGTTCGGATTGCTGCAGCGCTTCCTCAAGGAACTGATTGGCGGTGTACGCGTGATTGGCTTCGGCGCGCAGCAATGCCATGAAACGGTAGGGCGGCAGTTGCGAGATGGCGCGCTCAGCCAGCTCACGTTTGGCGATGGCGGGATAGCCCTGCTCGGTTAACTCGATCAGCAATGGGTGCTCGGCCATGTGGGTTTGAATGATCACCTGGCCGGGCTTTTCAGCCCGTCCGGCGCGGCCAGCCACTTGAGTGATCATCTGGGCCATACGTTCGGGGCCTCGGAAGTCAGCCGAGAAAAGGCCGCCGTCTGCATCGAGAATGGCAACCAGGGTGACATCCGGGAAGTGGTGACCTTTGGCAAGCATTTGGGTGCCGACCAGAATGCACGGTTGAGCGCTTTGAATGGTCTCCATCATTTGCTGCATGGCCTTTTTGCGGCTCATGCTTTCACGGTCGATGCGCAGCACTGGAAAATCCGGGAAGCGCTCATTCAAGTATTCTTCTGTGCGCTCGGTGCCCGCTCCCAGTGGCCTTAGCTCCGTACCCTGGCACTTGGGGCAGTGTTTATCCATCGGTCGCTGGCTGTTGCAGTGATGGCAGTGCAGGTGGGCCGGCGACTGATGCACCGTCATGCGTGCATCGCAGCGCTTGCACTCAGCGATCCAGCCGCAATCGTGGCACATCAGCGTAGGCGCAAAGCCGCGCCGGTTGATAAACACCAGCACCTGATTGCCTTTGTTCAGGTGCTCACCTATCAGTAAGGTCAGTGGTCGCGACAAGCCGCTTTCCAATGGTCGGCTACGAATATCCAGACACTGAAAGCTCGGTGGCTTGGCGTTGCCGGCGCGCTGGGTTAAGCGCAGCAGTTGGTAGCGACCCTGCTCGACGTTATGCAGGCTTTCCAATGACGGCGTGGCTGAGCCAAGAATAATCGCCACCTTTTCCAGATGGGCGCGATACACCGCGAGATCGCGAGCGTTGTAGCGCAAGCCTTCCTGCTGTTTATACGAGAGGTCGTGCTCTTCGTCGACGATAATCAGGCCGGGGCGGGCCAGTGGAGTGAAAATCGCCGAGCGGGTGCCGATGACAATGCCGGCCTCCCCCTCGCGTGCAGCGATCCAGGCGTCCAGTCGTTCGCGGTCATTGAGACCGGAATGCAAAATCACTACCGGCGCGCTAAAGCGTTGTTGAAAGCGGGCCAGTGTTTGCGGAGTCAGGCCAATTTCCGGGATCAGCACCAACGCTTGATGACCGCTGCGCAGGCACTGTTCGATTGCTTGCAAATACACCTCGGTTTTGCCGCTGCCGGTGACGCCTTCGAGTAACCATGCATGAAAGCCGGTCTTGCTGAGAATGGCGTCGAGAGCAGCTTGCTGCTCGTCGTTGGCGGTCAGCGGTGCTTGCCTTAATAAAGGCAGCGGCTCGGCGATATGATGAGGTGACTGTTCTATGCGCTGCACCAGGCCCTTGCCTTCCAGTGCTTCTAGCGCGTCGCGGGTTAGCCCCCACTGGCTGATCAATGCATGCGACAGTCCATGTGGATGCTGCGCTAATACCTGAATCGCCTGTTTCTGCTTAGGTGCGCGCTGAACCGCGGGGTGTTCCGGGTATGCGCCGGGCAGCAGTTGCCACAATCGGTCCTGGCGGGCCAGCGCGGGCTCACCTTGGCGCAGCAAAACCGGCAGCGCCACGTTTAGGGTGTCGCCCAACCCATGTTGGTAGTAACGGGAGGTCCATAGGCAGAGCTGCCAGACGCTGGCGGGCAGCAATGGGGTGTTATCAAGCAGGGCCTCGGCTGGCTTGAGCTTATCGCTTGGCACATCGCTGTATTCACTTAGTCCCGCGATCATCCCAACCAGCGAGCGGCGGCCGAAAGGCACGCGCACCCGTTGCCCCACCTGCAACTGCTCGAGCGGCACACCCTGAGGCGCCTGATAATCGAACAGGCGACGCAACGGGGAGGGCAGGGCGACTTGCAGGATAGGTGGCGACACGTAACAGACTCCGATAAGCAAGCCGCCATGTTACCACCGCCACCGCAAAACACTGGGGCTTGCGTATGGTGCGGATTCTGTTATGATCGCCGGCCTAATTTCCAGCCACCCTATTTGCAGGCCTTGTATTTTCAGAAGGTGCCTATAGATACAGTGCTGGTAGAGACTTTAAAGAGCGTTTTACCGAGTGCGGTGCCCGATCAGGTTGATCCGGTGGCGGCACAAACCAACCGAGGAATCACCATGAAAGCTGAATTGCATCCTAAGTACGAAGAAATCAAGGCTACCTGCAGCTGCGGCAACGTGATCACTACCCGTTCCAGCCTGTGCGCACCTATTCACCTGGACGTGTGCTCCGAGTGCCACCCTTTCTACACTGGTAAGCAGAAGGTTCTGGACACCGGCGGACGTATCGAGCGCTTCAAGCAGCGTTTCGGCGCAGTCAGCACCAAGTAAGACGAGCAGACAAGCCCTGGTGGCATTGTCCGATCGCAAAAAGGCGCCCCATTGGGGCGCCTTTTTTGTTGTCTGTTTTTTGTTGTTGCCTTCGGTCGCGCAAGCGCAGGATGCCAACTGCGTTATGCCGGCTGATGCCGAAGCAGTGGTTAGCCAGCGGGTGACGGATGGCGATACGTTGCGCTTGCAGGATGGCCGTCGTGTGCGCCTGATCGGCGTCAACGCGCCCGAGCTTGGCCGCAATGGCAAGGCGTCCGAGCCCTATGCGCAAGCAGCCAAAAGGAGGCTTCAAGCGCTGGTGCAAACGCCCCATCTGTACTTGGTGACGGGTAGCGAGGCGACTGATCGCTATGGTCGGACTCTGGGCCATCTGTTTAATGATAAAGGCCGCAACCTGGAGGCCCAGCTGTTGGCCGAAGGCATGGGGTACGCTGTGGCGATTCCGCCGAATACGACGCTGGTGGATTGTCACATCGCCGCTGAGAAGCTGGCCCGCGACGCCCACTTGGGCCTATGGCAATCACAGCGGGTTACGCCATTGAGCGAACTAGGCAGTGGCGGTTTTCATCTGCTACGCGGCAAGGTCAGTGCAGTGAACAACGCCGGCAGCACGCTTTGGGTTGATCTCGACGGGCCGCTCACCCTGCGCTTCACCGCCGCTGATCGTAGCGCCTTTGCAGCGCTACCAGACAGCAGCTGGGTCGGCGAGGAACTGGAGTTGCGCGGCTGGGTGATCGACCGTCAGAGCTGGGGTGGTATGCGTCCGGGCTACCGTCGCTTTATGCTCAATGTGCGCCATCCGCTGCAAATGCGGCGCCGATAGAGCGGCTACTTTAAGCAGGCCGTTCGCCATCAATATGGCTCATAGTTGTAAGATAATGTCCTTGACATTGACGCCGTGAATAACCTTGTTAGGTATTGACCTTTTCTGTATTCTCCGTCGTCCGCATGAGCAACCTGACCGGAAACTATTGACCATGTCTGACTTGAGAACTGATGCACTTGCCTATCACGCACATCCGCGTCCCGGCAAACTGAGCGTAGAACTGACCAAGCCAACCGCCACTGCGCGCGATCTGGCACTGGCCTACAGCCCAGGTGTAGCAGAACCAGTGCGTGAAATCGCCAAGGATCTGGAAAACGCCTACAAATATACGGGTAAAGGCAACCTGGTTGCCGTTATCTCTGACGGCACCGCCATTCTCGGCCTGGGTAACCTCGGCCCGCTGGCCAGTAAGCCGGTAATGGAAGGCAAAGGCGTGCTGTTCAAGCGCTTCGCTGGTATCGACGTATTCGACATCGAAGTTGAATCCGAGAGCCCGCAAGCCTTCATCGACACCGTTCGCCGCATTTCTTGCACCTTCGGCGGGATTAACCTCGAAGACATCAAAGCCCCTGAGTGCTTTGAGATCGAGCGCGCGCTGATTGAGCAGTGTGACATTCCGGTATTCCACGATGACCAGCACGGCACAGCGATCGTTACCGCTGCCGCGATGATCAACGCACTGGAATTGGCCGACAAGACCATCGAAAGCGCCAAGATTGTTTGCTTGGGTGCCGGCGCTGCAGCCATTGCCTGCATGAAGCTGCTGGTTAGCCTGGGTGCCAAGACTGAAAACATCTATATGCTCGACCGCAAGGGTGTTATTCACTCTGGCCGCGATGACCTGAACGAATACAAGGCCATCTTTGCTTCCGAAACCGACAAGCGCACCCTGTCTGATGCGATGAAAGGCGCGGATGTATTTGTTGGTCTGTCTGGCCCGAATCTGCTGCAACCGGCTGAGCTGAAGCTGATGGCTGAAAACCCCATCGTATTCGCTTGCTCTAACCCTGATCCGGAAATTGATCCAGCGCTGGCACATGCCTCACGTCCTGACGTGATCATGGCGACTGGCCGTTCGGATTATCCGAACCAGGTTAACAACGTACTGGGCTTCCCCTTCATCTTCCGCGGTGCACTGGACGTTCGCGCTACCCGCATCAACGAAGAAATGAAGATCGCCGCAGTTCACGCTATCCGTGAATTGGCTAAAGAGCCGGTACCTGCATACGTTTCTGAAGCTTACGGTGGCATCGCGCTGTCCTTTGGTCGCGAGTACATTATTCCGAAGCCGATGGACGTTCGCCTGATCGAGATGGTGCCTGCTGCCGTCGCGAAGGCTGCTATCGACTCCGGTGTGGCCACTCTGCCATACCCGGCACATTACCCGCTCAAATCAGTCGAAGACTGCATCTGAGCCGGTTGATGTGAAAAACCCCGCTACGGCGGGGTTTTTTGTGTCTGCTGTTCAGGGCTGCTTCAACTGTCTGGCGCTTCATGGCTGATCCGTATGGGGGTGCCGTGACTGCCTAGACTGGCGCGCAGCAAGCTACCCGGCGGGCAGCGTTCGTTTGCCAGCAAATGTTGCGCTACCGCCGGTTCCAGATAGCGGCGAAAGGCCCGCGCCATGGCCCGGGCTCCGTAACGCAAATCATAACCTTGCTGTGCCAGCCACTCGCGCACCTCCAGACTGAGCACCAGTTGTACCTGATGCCGCCCGAGGCGCTGGTTAAGGCGTGCCAGCGTCAGATCAACCAATTGTGCCAACTGATCGCTGGGCAAGCTTTGATAGTGAATGCGGTGATCAATACGGTTGATGAACTCGGGGTCAAGCCGATCATTGAGAGCCGCTTCTTGTCTGCGCTTTTGGCTGGCGGTACGCCAACGTTGAGGCAGCCAGCGGGCGATCGCGCTTTGGTGGCTGGCGCCGAGGTTGGAGGTCATGAAGATCAAGCTGTTGCGAAAGTCGAGCGTGGTGTTGCCGGCGCTGAGGCGTAATTGCCCGTTATCTAGGACGTTCATCAGTGCGCGAATGACTTGATCGTTGGCCTTTTCCAGTTCATCAAATAAGACGATGCCGGGACGTCCGTAATCGCCTTCGATGGCCTGGCGATCAAATAGCGTGGTGCCTTCCTTGCTGCCCACATAACCTGGCGGCGCGCCGGTCAGGGAGGCGGCGTAATGCTCCTGTGCCAGCGTGTTCATATCGATACGACAGAATGCCTCGCTGCTGCCATGAATCGCTTTGGCCAACAAGCGAACGGTTTCGGTTTTGCCTACGCCGGTGGGACCCAATAGCAAAAATGTCCCCAGTGGGCGGAGCGGATCGCCCAGTTCGGCTTTGATTACCTTGAGACTGTTGCTGATCTCATCCAGCGCGTCGCGCTGGCCGAGGATGCGGCTGTGCACTCGCGCCATCACGCTTTCGGGATCGAACAAAAAGCGTGACTGAGTAGCAGGCGTGCGCGAGCTAGGGCTCTGCTGGTTAGCGGCCAGTACATCATTGATAAAAGGCATGACTTGCATCCATTTAGGCTGGATTGCCGGGCTTAGGCGCCGGCTTCGCGGTCTTTACCGGGGTGCGGTAATTCGCCTACCGGACAATCGGCAACACCGATGGTTTTGCGCGTCATGGCCTCGACGTTGTCGCGGGCCTTTTCGGCATCCAGTACCCAGGTGCGGTAGAAGTCGAACGGACAGTCGGCTACGCCACGGTCGCCGTCACCGGAGTTGTACATGCCGGTATAGCCACGGTGCAGCAACTTGAACAAATGGTTCTGCGATTGATCGTTCGCGCGTGCATCGCGAATTTGTGAGACCGACAGTTGAGCATATTGGATGCCCATGTCTTCTTCGCCGCACTCGCCCAGCGTGCGGCCGTCAAAGCCAATAATCGCCGAGTGCCCGAAGTAGGAGTAAACGCCATCAAAGCCGCTGGCGTTGGCCACGGCCACGTAGCAGTTGTTTGCCCACGCCATGGATTTGGACATCATTACTTGCTGCTCTTTGGCCGGATACATGTAGCCCTGACAGCGGACGATCAGCTCAGCGCCTTTCATTGCGCAATCGCGCCATATTTCAGGATAGTTGCCGTCGTCGCAGATGATCAGGCTGATCTTCATACCCTTGGGGCCGTCGCTGACGTAGGTGCGGTCGCCGGGATACCAGCCCTCGATCGGACACCAAGGGATACATTTGCGGTACTTCTGCACTATTTCACCCTGATCATTCATCAGGATCAGGGTGTTGTAAGGTGCCTTGGCCGGATGCTCTTCGTGCTGCTCGCCGGTCAGTGAAAAGATACCCCAGGTTTTTGCTTGCTTGCAGGCTTCGCTGAAAATACGGGTTTCATCACCGGGAATGGTCGCTGCTGTGGCCATCATTTCATCATGGTCGTACATGATGCCCATAGTGCTGTATTCCGGGAACACCACCAGATCCATACCGGGCAGGCCTTTCTTCATGCCGATTATCATGTCGGCAATCTTGCGTGCGTTTTCGAGCACTTCTTCGCGGCTGTGCAGGCGCGGCATTTTGTAGTTGACCACGGCAACGCCGACGGTATCGGGGCTGCTGGAAATATCGCCATGACGCATGGGTAACTCCTCCGGATTGGGTTGTGTGTCAGGTGCGCCCGATGCCGAGTTTGTCGACCCGGTAACGTAGCTGCCTGAGGCTGATATTGAGGCGCCGTGCGGCCTCGGATTGATTGTTGTTGGTCTGCGACAGCATGGCTTTGATTTGCTCGGCGTCGCCTTGCTGCACCCAGTTGTAGGAACGACCGTACTGGCGCGGTGCGGCTGCCTCCGGCGCGGCTGCCGGTGCCGGGCTGGCTGTGGCGCGGTTATGAGCGGGTAGGTTGATCGCGCTTTCTGATGACAGCGCCTGACGTAATTTGTCGGCGCTCAGCAACTCTTGCTCGCTGGTCAGGGCGGTGCGTTCCAGTACGTTTTGCAGTTGTCGAATATTGCCGGGCCAGTCGAAGTTTTCGAGTACTGCGAAGGCATCGCCTGCCAGGCTCCAGTTGCGCTCGTAGTGGTGGTTCAACTCGTTGAGAAAATGTAACGCCAACTGCTTGATATCGTCTTGGCGCTCACGCAGTGGAGGCAAGTGCACGGGTACTACGTGCAGGCGATAGAACAAATCGAGCCGGAACGCGCCCTGATTGACGGAGGCCTGCAAGTTGACATGGGTCGCGGTGATCACCCGAAAATCCACCGATACCGCTTCATTGCTGCCAATCGGGTCGACCTTTTTTTCCTGCAGCACACGTAGCAGCTTGGCTTGCAGGGACAGCGGCATATCGCCGATCTCATCCAGAAACAGCGTGCCGCCATCGGCTTGGGCAATTTTGCCCTGCTTGTTCTGCGAGGCGCCGGTGAAGGCGCCTTTGGTGTGGCCAAAGAGTTCGGATTCCAGCAGGTCCGCCGGTATCGCGGCGCAGTTAATACAGATGAATGGCTTTTCGCGGCGGTCGCTTTGCTGGTGGATCATGCGTGCGAATTTTTCTTTACCGGTACCGGATTCGCCCAGCAGCATCACTGGTGCGTCGCTATGGGCAACCTGAATAGTCGAGCGCACTGCGTCCATCAATGCCGGGCTGCTGCCAAGAATGCCGTGCGCTAGGCTTTGCTTGACCATACCTTCGATGGCAATGCTGTGGCGCAGGTTTTGGTTCTCTTTGACCAAGTGCTCAGTTTGCTCGACCACGTATTGATGGATGCGCAGTACTTGGCCAACCATTGAAGCAGCTACCCGCAGCAGGCTGATATCGCCATCGAAGGGACGCTCATGCATGCCTTCGCGTTGCACCGAGAGCACGCCTATTGGCTTGCCCGACTCAAGAATCGGCACCGAGATGAACGCCATCCGGCCACCGCCATGATGTGACAGCTCGGTGATGCGGCGTACAAACAACGGTTCGTCGTCCACATTTGGCACCAGGCCTATCGAGCCCGTTCGCATGACGTAACCGGTAACGCCTTGATCTATGTGCAGGTTAAAGCGTCCTGCCTTCAGGTCCTCGACCGACAGGCCATAGGAGTACTTCACCAGCAACGCGTCTGAATTGGCTTCGGGCAGGCTGACCCGACCGCAGTTCAGCCCGTACAACTGCGACAGCAAACGCAGAATGCCCTGAATGGTACGGGGCGCATCCAGCGGCTTTTCCAGCAGCTTGGCCATTTCCAGAATGACGACCAATTCACGCTTCATCATCTGTTGGGCTATCCGTTCAGGCATTGAATTCGAGATGAGAAGGTCCTCGCGACGGGTTAATGTCCGCGCGACCTGTCACCGATGTTCGGTAGGGAAATATCGACGCAGGCAATGCCCGCTATCGGAGCAGCGCTAGTGGCTGATCATCCAGGGTCGTCGCGGACCGCTTTGCTGCTTCAGGGCAGGAGGCTGCCCGTCTGCACGCGGTTTGTGCTGACATGGTCCTGAACTGCAACAACTGTGCCCGTGGCTTACCTTGGGTTCATGCGCGCTCCGCTCGTTGGTCTCGTGTGCCTTGCGCTGGTGACTGCTCATGGTCTGCAGGCGTGGCGCGGAAATACGCCGCTGCATAGGCTGGCTGCAGGCTGGGCAGGCGCGCGGAAGGTTGCGTTCATTACTGGGTAGTAGAGCCTCGAAAGGCCCGCAGGCATCACATTCAAAATCGTATAGCGGCATAAGATGCTCCCGATTAACTCAAAGGAAAGAAGACGGGGCGCGCTAACTTGGTGCGCCCCGCGCGTCTGCGGTCAGCCTTTCCAGAGTGCGGTGGGGATTTCGTCGCTGGTTACCGCAATGGTTGGGCCGTCGGCGTTCGGCATAATGTCGAAATCAAAGATCTCGGTGGGGATCCATACCGTGGCGCAAACGTTGGGTACATCGACGATCCCGCTGATGTGACCCTGCACTGGCGCCGTACCCAGCAAGGAGTAAGCTTGGGCACCGCTGTAGCCGAACTTTTTCAGGTACTCGATGGCGTTCAAGCACGCTTGGCGGTAGGCGACGTGGGCATCCAGATAATGCTGTTTGCCGTTTTCATCGACCGAGATGCCTTCGAAAATGAGGTGCTTTTTGTAGCTCGGGGCCATGTCGCTGGGCTGGAAGATCGGGTTTTTCACCGCGTATTTCCTCACCCCATCTTTGATCAGGTTGACGCGGATATGGATCCAGCCCGCCATTTCAATCGCGCCACAAAAGGTAATTTCGCCGTCGCCCTGGGAGAAGTGCAGATCGCCCATGGACAGTCCACCGCCTTTTACGTAGACCGGGAAATATACCTTCGAGCCTTTGGTCAAATCCTTGATGTCACAGTTGCCACCATGCTCGCGCGGCGGAACGGTACGGGCACCTTCGTTAGCTACTTTGGCCGCAGCATCACCTGTTGCACGGCCAACGTGCGCGGTAGGGGCATAGGGTGGGTTCGCCAGGCCCGGTACGCGGTCTGGATCGGTATCAATCAGCGCCTGTTCACGGGTGTTCCACTCGTCGAGCAGTGATTGCGAAGGTAGGCAACCAATCAAACCGGGGTGCATAAGGCCAATGAACTCAACACCGGGGATGTGACGGGACTTGGTATAGATGCCGTTGAAGTCCCAAATGGTCTTGCGTGCTTCAGGGTAATGCTCAGTCAGGAAGCCGCCGCCGTTCTCTTTGGCGAATACGCCATTGAAGCCCCACATCTGATCGGCAAATGCACCAATATCAAGAATATCGACCACCATTAGGTCGCCGGGCTCAGCGCCTTCAACTGCGACAGGGCCGCTCAGGTAGTGAACCTTGGTCAGGTCCACGTCACGCACGTCTTCGGCGCTGTCATTGTTGCTGATCTGGCCGCCAGTCCAGTCCATGCACTCGATGATGAAATCGGCGCCTGGCTTAACGGTGGCCACCATCGGCACGTCTGGGTGCCAGCGGTTGTGAATGTTGTCGTGCTCCTGAGGGCTTTTGCTCAGGTCGATCTTGATCAGTGTTTCAGCCATGACAGGGAATCCTCTGCGTCGGGGGTAGTTTGTCAGGCCTTAGAACGGCCCGTCCTCAACCCAGAGCATGAGGCGTGCCATCTTTCATTACATTTTAAAATGCCAGTAAAAACAGGATCTTATGTGGATTGTCAGGTGTCATTGGCATATTTGCGAGGCGCGGGCGTGACAATGTCATGCCCCGCATAGTGACAATGTCTTAACAATGGCAGGTCGGCATTGTCATTTCCCTTGTCGCGCATTTGACATTGCCCTGCTGAGAGCTGCTGGGTGATTTATTTTGTTGGTTTATCTGGCTGATTTTAATGGGTTTTTGAAATTGGCTACCTTATTTGTCATGCCTTCTTGGTTGACTGGCACAGTGGTTGCTCTGGGGTAAGGGTGACAGGCGAGCGGGTAGGGAGTGAGACCCGTTCTCCGGTGTTACCCACACTAAGGAGATTTACCCTATGCAAGATTCAACACGCAGCAAACCGGCCTGGAAGCGCCGCCTTCTAGGGTTGGCGCTGAGTACTGGTTTGGGATTTACCGGTATGGCTGGTGCCGCTGAGGTCAATACCACTGGGTTGGCCGTTACCGACGACACTGTTCAGGTCGGCATTCTCCATTCGGTCACCGGCACGATGGCGATCAGTGAAACCGGTTCGGTAGAAGCGGAAAAGCTGGCCATTGAACAGATCAATGCCATGGGCGGTGTGCTGGGGCGGCAAATTGAGATTATTCAGGAAGACGGTGCCAGCGACTGGCCGACCTTCGCTGAGAAAGCGCGCAAGCTACTCGTACAGGATCATGTCGCGGCCGTATTCGGTTGCTGGACCTCTGCCTCACGCAAAGCGGTATTGCCCGTCTTCGAGAATCAGAACGGTATGCTTTATTACCCGACTTTCTACGAAGGTTTGGAGCAGTCCAAGAACGTGATCTACACCGGCCAGGAAGCTACCCAGCAGATCATCGCTGGCTTGGATTGGATCGCTCAAGAGAAAGACGCCAAAACCTTCTACCTGGTTGGCTCTGACTACATTTGGCCACGCACCTCTAACAAGATCGCTCGCAAGCACATTGAAGATGTTTTGGGCGGCACTGTAGTGGGTGAAGAGTATTACCCACTAGGCAACACCAACTTCGGCTCGCTGATTAACAAGATCCGCCTAAAGAAGCCTGACGTTGTTTACTCCAGCATCGTTGGCGGCTCAAACGTCGCTTGGTGGAAGCAGCTTAAAGCCGCGGGTATCACTGCTGATCGTCAAACCATCATGACTATCTCCGTTACCGAAGACGAAGTGCTCGGCATCGGCGGTGAGAACATGGAAGGTTTCTACTCCGCAATGAAGTACTTCCAGTCGCTGGATAACGAAAACAACGTCGCTTTCGTTAATGCGTTCAAAGAGCGCTGGGGTGATGACAGCGTTATCGGTGACGTGACCCAGGCTGCTTACCTTGGCCCATGGCTGTGGAAAGCTGCAGTTGAGAAAGCCGGTAGCTTCGACATTGATGCTGTTGCCGCTGCCTCTGCTGATATCGAGCTGACCACCGCTCCTGAAGGCTACGTGAAGGTTCATGAAAACCATCACCTTTGGAGCAAGCTGCGTGTAGGTCAATGGCAGGCAGATGGCCAGGCTAAGGTTGTTTACGAGTCTGAGCTGATCGAGCCAAACCCCTTCCCGGAAGGTTATCAATAAGACGCACTGATGACGTGAAGTAATCCGGTGCGGCCCTTGCGGCCGCACCCTTCCGAGTCTAGGAGAGTAATTATGGGCGGTTACACATCGCAGGAGCTGACGGCCATTTTCGTTATGCAGGGCTTCAGTGGCCTGAGCTTGTTCTGCGTCTTTCTGCTGATGGCCCTCGGGCTGGCAATCATTTTTGGGCAGATGGGCGTTATCAACATGGCCCATGGCGAGTTTCTTACTTTGGGTGCGTATATCACCTGGATGGTATCCGAGCTTGCTACGCAAACCTGGCCCTGGATGCAGGACTTCTATTTCCCCTTGGCGGTGGTGCTCGCCTTTGCGGGTACATTTATCTTGGGGTATCTGGTCGAGATGCTGTTGATCAGGCGCCTTTATAGTCGACCGCTGGATACCCTGCTGGCCACATGGGGCTTGGGGCTGATTCTGCAACAGATTTACCGTTCTACCTTCGGACCACGTGAAGTCAGCGTGACGATGCCTGACTGGTTGATGGGCTCTTGGGCACCGACCGACATTATTGATATTCCATTGAACGGCCTGTTAGTGATGGGTATTACCGCAATGATGACGCTGCTCGTAGTGATACTGCTGTATCGCTCGCGCTGGGGTATCAAGGTACGTGCCACCACACAGAACCGGGCAATGGCTAACGCCGCGGGTATCAATACCCAGCGGGTTGACCGCTTTACTTTCGCGTTGGGTTGCGGCATCGCCGGTGTGGCCGGTGCCGCTTTCACTACCATCGCCTCGACCGGGCCGACCACAGGTTCGCTCTACATTGTTGATACCTTCCTGGTAGTGGTGTTTGGTGGCGCGGCCAGTTTGCTTGGCACCGTGGTCTCGGCTTTTGGTATAGCCCAGTCGCAATCGATTCTCGAATTCTTCCTAAGCGGCTCAATGGCCAAGGTGATCACCTTGCTGACCGTGGTTGGCATTCTGATGTTCCGTCCCCAGGGGCTATTTGCAAGCAAGGTGCGTCGCTGAGCGACGCCCTGGCTGGAGGTTATTGAAATGGATAAATGGATAGCAGCATTTGGGGGGCGGCAACGGCTGATGCAGTTGCTGGCGCTGGCAGTCCTGCTTCTGGTGATCTTGCCGCTGACGCTGGATGTCTTCCGGCTCAACCTGTTGGGCAAATATCTGACCTACGCTTTTGTCGCTGTGGGGCTGGTATTGTGCTGGGGTTACGGGGGCATTCTCAGCTTGGGGCAAGGCGTGTTTTTCGGTATGGGCGGTTATTGCATGGCCATGTTTCTTAAGCTGGAAGCCTCCAGCCCAGAAAACACGGCGATTCAAAGTACGCCGGGCATTCCCGACTTTATGGACTGGAACCAGGTCACTGAACTGCCGATGATGTGGGTGCCTTTCCACAGCCTGTCGCTGACGGTCGTGTTAATCCTGACGGTGCCAGCGCTGTTCGCCTTCCTTATCGGCGCAGCTATGTTCAAGCGCCGAGTCGGTGGGGTTTACTTTGCGATCATCACTCAAGCGATCGCTTCTATCGCTACCATTTTGATCATCGGTCAACAGGGCTACACCGGCGGCATTAACGGTATCACTGACCTACGCACCCTGCTCGGCTGGGACATTCGGCCTGACAGTGCCAAATATCTACTCTATTTCCTCTGCTGCATCTTGTTGATTGTGTGCTTATTGATAGGCCAGTTCGTACTCAGCAGCCGTTACGGCAAGCTGCTCATCGCCATGCGCGACCAAGAAGACCGAGTTCGCTTCTCTGGATATGACGTCGCCAACATCAAGATCTTTGTGTTTGCATTAGCCGGCGTGTTCTCCGCTATAGGGGGGGCGATGTTTGCGCTTCAAGTCGGCTTCATGTCGCCTTCGTTCGTTGGCACCGTGGTATCCATTGAGATGGTGATTTTCTGCGCGGTGGGTGGCCGGTTGTCATTGATCGGCGCGGTCTATGGTGCTTTGTTGGTTAACTTGGCGAAAACGATGTTGTCGGAGAGCTTTCCGCAGCTTTGGATCGTATTCATGGGCGCGCTTTTTATCGGTGTAGTGCTGTTGTTCCCACAAGGGCTCGCAGGCATTTACGAAGATTACGTTCGCCCTCGCTTTGCGAACTTGTTCTCGCGCAAATCCGTTACTAAGGACAATGGCGACAAGTCCGTCGCGCAGGAGGCTCAATCATGACATCTCCCATATTGTTGGCCATTGAGGATCTGACTGTTTCGTTTGACGGCTTTAAGGCGGTGGATGGCTTGAACCTGTATGTCGAACGTAACGAAGTCCGTGTGGTGATCGGCCCGAATGGGGCAGGAAAAACGACGTTGTTGGATCTGATTTGTGGCAAGACCAAGGCATCGTCCGGATCAATCAAATTCAAGGACATCGAGCTGACCAAGTTGGTTGAGCACGATATCGTTAAAGCCGGAGTAGGGCGCAAATTCCAGACGCCATCGATCTACGAAAATCTCAGTGTCCGGGAAAATCTGGAGCTGTCTTACCCAAAGGGTCGGACCGTATTTGGCAGCCTGTTCTTTAAAGTCACTGATGAAGTCGCGGCCCGGGTGCTTGAGGTTGCGGAAGATACCTTCTTGAGTGATCGCCTGGACACCAGCGCCGGCCTCCTTAGCCATGGCCAAAAGCAGTGGCTGGAAATAGGCATGTTGCTGATTCAGGACCCGGAGTTGCTGATGCTAGATGAGCCGGTCGCCGGTATGAGTGTGTCCGAGCGTGAAGCGACCGCCGAGCTGCTAGGTCGTATCAGCAAGAATCGCTCGGTGATAGTGATCGAGCATGACATGGACTTTGTGAAGGATATCGCCCACCGCGTAACAGTGCTGCACCAGGGTAAGTTGCTGGCAGAGGGGAAGATGGACGAAGTACAAAAAAACGAAAAAGTCATTGAGGTATACCTCGGTCACTGACCAATAAGGAGTTTAAGCATGTTGACGGTAAGCGATTTGCGGGTCAGTTACGGTATGAGTGAGGTAATCCACGGTATCAATCTAGAGGTTGGGGAAAATGAGACCGTGGCTATCATGGGGCGCAATGGCATGGGCAAGACCACATTGTTCAAGTCATTGATTGGCATGATCCCTTGTAGCGGAGGCGAAATAACCTTCAATGATAAGAAACTCTCCAAGCTCCAGTCTTACCAGCGGGTGGCGAGCGGCATAGCCTACGTACCCCAGGGGCGTATGGTGTTTCCTTCCCTGACAGTAGAAGAAAACATCATGGCCGGTTTAGAAGTGACGGGGCGTCGTAAGGTGCCGGATGACATCTACGAGTTGTTTCCAGTGCTACTAGAGATGCGTCATCGAAAAGCGGGTAACTTGTCGGGCGGCCAGCAGCAGCAGTTAGCTATCGGAAGGGCGCTGGCTGCTGATCCCAAGGTACTGTTACTCGATGAGCCAACCGAGGGCATCCAGCCCTCGATCATCAAACAGTTGGCGACCACGCTGAACGAGATCAAGCAGCTACGCAAAATCAGTATTGTGGTGTCTGAGCAGGTGCTCAGTTTTGCTCTTAATGTAGCTGACCGCATGCTAGTGATAGACAAGGGTCAAATAGTGCACGAAGCGGTGGGCGAGCAGATCGACAGGGCGCACATCAGTAGCTATCTATCCGTATAAATAGGCTCCCCAAAGGCCTTAGGCCCAGCACCGATAAAAGGTGCTGGGCCTTTTTATTGCGTATCGGTAAATAAGCGCTTGACGCGGCGCGTGAGATCTCTATAATTCGCCCTCTCGCTGAGCAGGAAGCTCTAAGTAAAGCGCTTATGAATCAATAAGTTAGCTTGAAAATAAGGGTTGACAGGCAGGCGAGATGGCGTAGAATGCGCCGCTCTGGTTCGGGGCTGAAGTTAAGGTCTGAATCAGTCGATGAGAAGCTCTCATCAAGTTTGACGGAAGGTGTTGACAAGGGGTTTAGCTCCTGTAGAATGCGCCTCCCTGGCACGCAACGGCAAAGCCGGAACGAGTCACTCAAGTGGTGTTTGAAGCGGTTAAAAACTTCAAATAAAAGCTTGACGGAACAGAAGGTTAGCGTATAATTCGCGGCCTTGGTTAGGCGGAGACGCTGACCGAATCGCTCTTTAACAATTTGAATCAAGTAATTCGTGTGGGTGCTTGCTGA
>DRHT01000018.1 GCA_011053055.1 Halopseudomonas sabulinigri
TGGTTGTGCTGGTATCGGTGATCGGGGATTTGACAGAAAGCTTGTTCAAGCGCGAAGCCGGCCTTAAAGACAGTAGTAATCTGTTGCCGGGTCATGGTGGTGTGCTTGATCGGATAGATAGTCTGACTGCAGCTATTCCCATGTTTGTTGCTTGCTGGCTGCTGCTCGGGAG
This sequence comes from Halopseudomonas sabulinigri, assembly GCA_011053055.1. Classification (GTDB taxonomy): domain Bacteria; phylum Pseudomonadota; class Gammaproteobacteria; order Pseudomonadales; family Pseudomonadaceae; genus Halopseudomonas; species Halopseudomonas sabulinigri_A. Next base: position 173 of record DRHT01000018.1, read on the forward strand.
CTATCTGGCGTGACCGTTTCGCGGGTTACCGTACTCGGCGCGACAGGATCAGTAGGGGTAAGCACGCTGGATGTGATTGCTCGCCATCCGGGTGAGTATGTTGTGCATGCGCTGACCGGTCACAGCCGTATGGATGTACTGGAAGAACAGTGCTTGTTGCATAGACCGGTTTACGCAGTAGTGGCAGACGCTGTGCAAGCGAGCGCTTTACAGGCGCGCCTGCATGACCAAGGGGTAGACACTCGAGTTCGTCATGGTGCCGAGGCATTGGCAGAGGTATCAGCGGACGCGAGTGTTGATGTGGTCATGGCGGCGATTGTCGGTGCCGCTGGGTTACGTCCTACGCTCGCAGCAGTGCAGGCAGGCAAGCGGGTGTTGTTGGCCAACAAAGAAGCGCTGGTGATGTCTGGCGCGCTGTTTATGCAGGCAGTGCGCGATTCAGGGGCTCAGGTGCTCCCTATCGACAGCGAGCACAATGCCATATTTCAGTGTATGCCACACAACTACGCAGCGGGTCTGGCGCAGGTAGGGGTGAGGCGTATTTTGCTGACGGCCTCGGGTGGCCCTTTCCGCGAGTTTAGCGTCGAGCAGCTGGCCAGCGTTACGCCGGCCCAAGCGTGTGCCCATCCCAATTGGTCGATGGGGCAAAAGATCTCGGTTGACTCTGCCAGCATGATGAACAAAGGCTTGGAGCTGATTGAGGCTTGCTGGTTATTTGATGCGCGGCCGGATCAGATCGAAGTAGTGATACATCCGCAAAGTGTGGTGCATTCGCTAGTTGATTACGTGGACGGCTCAGTGCTGGCACAGCTTGGCAATCCTGATATGCGCACCCCCATTGCACATGCGCTGGCATGGCCAAAGCGGATCGACTCTGGGGTCAGTGCGCTGGACCTGCTATCTATTGCACGTTTGGATTTCCAGGCACCGGATGATCTTCGCTTCCCGTGTTTGAAGCTGGCCCGTCAGGCCGTGACCGTGGGTGGTACAGCCTGTGCTATTTTGAATGCCGCAAACGAAGTGGCGGTGGCGTCCTTTCTGTCAGCGCGTATGGGGTTTACCGATATCCCTGTTATGATTGAGCACGTATTGAGCGTGATGCCCAGCGAGAGCGTCCAGGATTTAGACCATATTATGCTGGCTGATCGAGTGGCACGTGAGCACGCAGAAAAATGGCTCGCTCAACGTAGCTGATGCGCGGTTATTGATCACGCCCTGAATTCAACTGAGGTCCTGCTGAATGGAATTGCTGTTTACCCTGCTGGCTACCGTAGTTGCCTTGGGCTTGCTGGTCACCATTCATGAGTATGGCCATTTCTGGGTCGCACGTCGTTGCGGCGTCAAAGTGCTGCGCTTTTCGATTGGTTTTGGTCCTGCACTTTACACCTGGCATGATCGGCGGGGCACTGAATATGCCATTGCTGCTATCCCGCTCGGTGGCTACGTCAAAATGCTCGATGAGCGCGAAGAGCCGGTGTCTGCTGACGAGTTGGATCAAGCTTTTAACCGCAAATCCATAGGTCAGCGCATAGCCATAGTGGCAGCCGGACCGATAGCCAACTTCCTGCTGGCAATTGCGGCATTCTGGCTAATAGCCGTGCTAGGAGTGACTACGGTCGTTCCCGTGCTTGGGCCTATCGAAGCGGACACCGCAGCGGCGCGCGCCGGGTTGCATGAGAATTTAGAGTTGTTAGCTATTGACGGTCAGTCAACGCCTAGCTGGCATGATGTCAATCTGCAACTGATTCGCCGGCTTGGCGAGACCGGTGTGCTAGAAGTAGAGGCGCGTGAGCGCCCTGACGGTAGCGCGCAGACATATTCTGTTCAACTTGATAGCTGGCTCAAGGGGGCGGAGGAGCCGGACCCACTGACAGCGCTGGGTATGACCAGCTGGCAGCCGCAGGTAGCGCCGCGCATTGGGCAAGTTCAGCCCGAAGGCGCCGCCGCTAGTGCGGGTCTGCAGCCAGGCGACCTAATTGTGGCAGTTAATGGTGAGCCGGTTACTGATTGGGTGAGCGAGGTGGTACCCGCTATTCAGGCCAGCCCGCAAAAATCGCTGCAACTCAGTATTGAGCGCGATGCACAACAGTTGGAACTTACCTTAACGCCTGCGGCCAAAGCGCAGAATGATCTTGTGGTGGGTTATATCGGCGCAGGAGTGGATGCATTCGAGTGGCCAGCGGATATGGTTCGTGAGATCCATCATAATCCTTTGATGGCAGTGCCGGTGGCGCTGCAAAAAACCTGGGGCATGACGGCGCTGACGCTGGACTCGCTGAAAAAAATGCTTACCGGGTTAGTCTCGGCAAAAAACTTGAGTGGCCCGATAACCATTGCTAAAGTGGCGGGCGCTTCAGCTAAGTCGGGGCTAGAGAGCTTTCTGAGCTTCATCGCGTATCTAAGTATCAGCTTGGGCGTATTGAATTTGTTACCGGTGCCGGTGCTTGATGGCGGGCATCTGGTGTATTACATCGCCGAGTGGGTCAGGGGCAAGCCGCTGTCCGAGCGTATACAAACTTGGGGTTTGCAGATTGGTCTTAGCCTGATCGTAGGGGTTATGCTGTTTGCTATCTATAACGATATCAGCCGCCTCGGCAGCTGATTGACCGCACGATTGACTGAACACGAGCTGCTTTTAACGGCAGTACGATTTTAACCAGCTATTCAGAACGGAATTCATGAAACGTTACCTATTGCCTGCGCTTCTTCTGATACTTCTGGCGCCGGGCGCTTTCGCCGACGCCTTCCAGATCTCCGATATCCGCGTCAATGGGTTGCAACGGGTCTCCGCGGGCAGCGTGTTTGGTGCGCTGCCGTTGAACATTGGCGATCAGGTTGATGATCAGGAGTTGGTGGAAGCGACGCGTGCGCTTTTCCGTACCGGCTTCTTTCAAGATATTCAGCTCGGCCGTGATGACGATGTGTTGGTTATCAATGTGGTCGAGCGGCCGTCTATCTCATCCATCGAGCTGGAAGGTAACAAGGCGATCAAGAGTGAAGACCTGCTCAAAGGTTTGAGTGCCGCGGGTCTATCCGAAGGCGAGATATTCCAGCGTGCGACACTGGAAGGCGTACGTAACGAATTGCTGCGCCAATATGTGTCTCAGGGCCGTTACTCAGCTGATATTGAAACCCAAGTGATTCCAGAGCCGCGTAACCGTGTGGCGCTGAAGATTGTCGTAGATGAAGGCTCGATTGCCTCCATCGCGCATATCAATGTGGTGGGTAATACCATCTATGAAACTGAAGATCTGGTTGATCTGTTTGAACTTAAAACGGGCGGTTGGCTGTCTTTCCTACGCAGTGACGACAAGTACTCGCGTGAGAAGTTAGCGGGTGACCTTGAACGTCTTCGTTCCTACTACCTCGACCGTGGTTACATCAACATGGATGTCGCCTCAACTCAGGTCTCGATTACGCCCGATAAAAAGCATGTTTATATCACCGTAAACATCAACGAAGGCGATCGCTACACCATCCGTGATGTGAATCTTTCTGGCGACTTAGTAGTGGGCGAGGCTGAGGTTAAGCGCCTGATGCTGATTGAGCCGCAGCAGGTTTTTTCCCGTCAGGTAATGACCTCGACCTCGGATCTGATCAGTCGCCGATTGGGTAACGAGGGCTACACCTTCGCTAACGTCAACGGCATCCCGGAAATTCATGAAGACGATAAGACGGTCTCGGTTACTTTTTATGTCGACCCGGGCAAGCGTGCTTACGTCAATCGCGTCAACTTCCGCGGCAACACCAAGACCGATGACCAGGTACTGCGTCGCGAAATGCGTCAGATGGAAGCCGGTTGGGCCTCTACCTATCTGATTGATGAGTCCAAAACGCGCTTGGAACGTCTGGGTTACTTCAAAGAGGTTAACGTCGAAACAGTTCCCGTGCCGGGCGCGGAAGATATGGTTGACGTCAACTACTCAGTTGAAGAACAGCCCTCTGGTTCGGTTACCGCAAGCCTAGGTTTCTCGCAGAGCTCGGGCATCATTCTTGGCGGTTCGATTAGTCAGAATAACTTTTTTGGTACCGGTAATCGTGTGAGCATTGGCGCCAATCGTTCCGATTACCAGACGTCCGTGTCCTATGGCTTTATGGATCCGTACTTCACCGTTGATGGCATAAGCCTGGGCTACAACGCGTTCTACCGCACCACCGACTATGATGAGCTGAACGTCGACATTTCCAGCTATGCGGTCGACTCCTTCGGTGGTGGTGTGAACCTGGGTTATCCGATCAGCGATAACTCGCGAGTGTCCTTCGGCCTGAGCGCGCAGCGCGACGAGTTGAAAACGGGTACTTATACAGTGCAGGAAATCGTTGATTTCATTGATACTCAGGGCGATAGCTTTACCAATTTCTTTTTCAACAGCTCCTGGTCGCAAAACACGCTGAACCGCGGCGTTTTCCCTGATCGGGGTTCCTCGCAGAATCTCGGTTTTGATATCTCCATTCCGGGTAGTGATCTGAGCTTTTACACGCTGGACTATCGCGCACAACGCTTCTTTGCCATGAGCGATGACCTGACGCTACGACTGCACACTGACCTCGGTTTCGGTAAAGGCTTCGGCTCTACTGATCAAATGCCCTTTTATGAGCATTATTATGCCGGTGGTATTGGCTCGGTACGTGGCTATGAAGACAGTACCCTGGGGCCAAAAAGTACACCCGCGAGTTTAGACCCAGATCAAGATCAACTGCCCTTCGGCGGGAACATCAAAATCACTGGTGGTGCTGAGGTTATTTTCCCTGCACCATTTGTGAAGGATCAACGTTCTCTGCGTACGGTGCTATTCCTGGATGTGGGTAACGTTTACGATACCTACTGTTCCAATACCACGCTGATCAATGGCGAAGACAATCCGGGCTGTGGCGACGTCGAGCTTGCTGACCTGCGCTACAGTGTTGGTGTCGGTCTGTCTTGGTTGACCGCTTTGGGTCCACTGGGTTTCAGCTTGGGTATGCCACTGAACAGCCAGTCCGAGGATGATACGCAGGTGTTCCAGTTCACTCTGGGTCAGACGTTCTGATCTCAGAAAATCAACGATGTGCAATCGGGAGTATGAGAGTGGGTAAGTTTATTCGCGTGACAGTATTGTCGCTGCTGGCACTGGTCAGTTTTGAAGCCGCTGCCGAAATGAAGATTGCAGTTCTGGATTATCAGATGGCTCTGCTTGAGTCGGATGCAGCCAAGAAGTACTCCGTTGATGCAGAAAAGAAATTTGGTGCTCAGCTACAGCGTCTGAAGAACCTTGAAGCTGAAGCCAAGCGCCTGCAAGAGCGCTTGCAGCGCGACGGCACGCAGCTTGTTCAGAGTGAGCGTGAAAAGCTGGAGCTTGAGTTCCGCCAGAAGGCTCGCGAGTTCCAGGTTCAGTCCAAGGAATTGAACGAAGCCAAAGCGATGTCTGACCGCCAAATGCTTGAGGCTCTCAAGCCTAAGCTGGACTCAGCGGTAGAAACCATCCTTAAAAGCGGTGGCTATGATCTGGTGCTGGACCGTGGCGGTGTGGTTGAAGTTAAGCCAGAATTCGACATTACTCGTCAGGTTATCGAACGCCTGAATAGCAGTCGCTGAAGTATTGCCATGAATGGCAATATCAGCTTCACACTCGCGCGCTTGGCTGAACAGCTCGGCGCGCGTCTGGTTGGCGACCCTGATCTATTGATCAGCGGTCTCGCCACGCTGCAGGAAGCCGAGCAAGAGCAGTTAGCCTTCCTGGCGAATAGCCAATATCGCAAATTTCTGGCCGATTCCCGTGCGGGTGCCGTTCTGCTTACCGAGACTGACGCCGAAGGTTTCAGCGGTAACGCATTGATCGTGGTTGATCCTTACCTGAGCTACGCACGTTTGTCGCACCAGTTCGACCCCAAACCCCGCGCTCCAATTGGCATCCATCCCAGCGCAGTAGTGGCTGAGGATGCCGTCGTTGATCCTGGTGCCAGTATTGGGCCCGGAGCGGTTATTGCTTCGGGTGCGATTATCGCAGCCGGCGTTAGCGTCGGTGCGCAGTGCTTTGTTGGCGCGCGCTCACAGATAGGTGAGGGCGGGTGGCTGGCGCCGCGCGTCACGCTCTATCACGATGTGATCATTGGTGAGCGGGTAGTGGTGCAGTCTGGCGCGATCATCGGCTCGGAGGGGTTCGGTTTTGCCAACGAGGCCGGGCAGTGGCAGAAAATTGCCCAGATCGGTGGCGTACGCATTGGTAATGATGTGGAAATCGGCGCCAATACCACTATAGATCGCGGTGCCTTGGCAGATACGCTGATCGGCAATGGCGTGAAACTCGACAACCAGATTCAAATTGCGCACAACGTACAGATTGGCGATCACTCGGCAATGGCGGCCTGCGTGGGCATTTCCGGCAGCACTCGCATCGGTAAGCATTGCATGATTGCCGGCGGCGTGGGCATGGTTGGCCATATCGAGGTTTGTGATAATGTTTTTGTCACAGGTATGACCATGGTGACGCGTTCCATCACGGAGCCCGGCGCTTATTCCTCCGGCACGGCTATGCAGCCGGCGGCGGAATGGAGGAAGAGCGCGGCACGTATTCGTCAGCTTGATGCGTTAGCCAAACGAGTTCAGCAGCTCGAGAAGCAGCTCGAGGTCGTGACTCAAGGACCGCAGGACTCATCCAAATCCTGATCTGCACCATTTGGGTGCCTATATATTTTTCAGCAAGGCCTGCGAATACATGGATATCAACGAAATAAAAGAATACCTACCCCACCGTTACCCGTTTCTATTGGTTGACCGGGTATTGGAGCTTGACCTAGAGGGCAAAAGTATCCGCGCCTATAAGAATGTCTCGGTCAATGAGCCCTTCTTTAATGGACACTTTCCAGAGCATCCAATTATGCCTGGTGTGTTGATCATTGAGGCTATGGCTCAGGCAGCAGGCCTGCTGGGGTTCAAGATGATGGGCGTCAAGCCGTCGGACGGCACACTTTATTACTTCGTGGGAACAGACAAACTGCGTTTTCGCCAGCCAGTGGTACCCGGCGATCAGCTACAGCTTGAGGCGCGTTACCTGAACCACAAGCGTGGGATCTGGAAGTTTGCCTGTCGCGCTGTAGTGGATGGCAAGGAAGCTTGCTCCGGCGAAATCATTTGTGCGGAACGTAATATATGAGTCGGATACATCCTCAGGCGATTGTCGACCCGGCTGCGCGCCTGGCCGATGACGTTGAGGTTGGCCCTTGGACTTACATAGGGCCGGGTGTCGAAATTGGTGCCGGCTCGGTGGTGCACTCCCATGTGGTGATCAAAGGGCCTACCAGCATCGGCAAGGGTAACCGAATTTTTCAGTTTTCCTCGGTCGGTGAAGACTGTCAGGACAAGAAGTACAACGGTGAGCCCACGCGTCTGGTGATTGGTGACAATAACGTCATTCGTGAGGGCTGCACACTACACCGCGGTACCGTGCAGGATAAGGGTATTACCAGCATCGGTAGCAATAACCTGCTGATGGCCTATGTGCATGTGGCGCATGACTGCGTGGTGGGTGACAACATCATCATGGCCAATAATGCGACTATTGCCGGGCACGTGCGCGTGGGCGATGGCGCTATTCTTGGCGGTTACACCACAGTGCATCAGTTTTGCCATCTCGGGCCCTGGTCGATGAGCGCTGCCAACAGTGCCGTGTTTAAGGATATTCCCGCTTTTGTCATGGTGGGCGGTAATCCGGCCAGCGCCCACGGTATGAACTTCGAGGGAATGCGGCGGCGTGGTTATTCAGCCGAGCTGGTGACGGCATTGCGCCGCGCTTATAAGCTGATTTACCGCCAGGGGCTGACACTCAAAGACGCGCTGGTCGAGCTGGAGGAAGCAGCCTTATTGTTTCCTGAGGTGGCTCTGTATCGCGACTCTATTCTGGCCTCCACGCGGGGCATCACCCGATAACCTGAGCGGGTCCCTCGATGCTGCACTCTGATAAACCCCTGTGTATTGCGCTAGTGGCTGGCGAAGCCTCGGGCGATACCTTGGGGGCAGGCCTGATTAAGGCGCTTAAACTACGTTTCCCCCAAGCCCGTTTTATCGGTATTGGTGGTCCGCGCATGCTAGCTGAAGGTATGCAAAGTCAGGTGCCGATGGAGCGTTTGTCGGTCATGGGGCTGGTAGAAGTGCTCGGCCGCTTGCGCGAGCTGCTGCGCATTCGCCGTGAGCTGGTCAGCTATCTGAAAGGCGAGTGCCCTGATGTATTTATTGGCATTGATGCGCCGGACTTTACGCTTAACGTAGAGCAGCAATTGCGGGATGCGGGCATCGCGACCGTTCACTACGTCAGCCCATCTGTATGGGCCTGGCGCGAGAAACGCGTGTTGGGCATCCAAAAGTCCACAGATCTGATGCTGACCTTGTTCCCCTTTGAAGAAGATGTTTATCGTCGTCACGGCGTTAGCGTGCGTTGCGTGGGGCATACCCTGGCAGATCAAATTCCGCTGCAACCAGATCGTCAGGCCGCTCGCGACGTGCTGGGCTTGCCGGGAAATAAGCGCATAGTGGCCTTGCTACCCGGTAGTCGTAACGGCGAGCTGCGTAAACTGGGATTGCTGTTCCTGCAAACGGCGGCGTGGTGTCTGCAACGCGAACCTGAGCTGCTGTTTATCATGCCTTGCGCGAGCGTCGAGCGTCGCTTGCAGATGGACGCTATTCTGGCTGAAAGCGGACTGGAGCTACCGTTGACCTTGTTTGACGGTCAGGCCCATGAGGTGCTCGCCGCTAGTGATGCGGTGTTGATTGCCTCTGGCACTGCGACGCTGGAAGCCATGTTGTTCAAGCGCCCCATGGTGGTCGCCTACCGTATGGCTGGGCTCACCTTTAAAATTCTCAAGCGCTTGGTCAAAGTTGGTTTCGTTTCTCTGCCCAATTTGCTAGCTGGTCGTGAAGTCGCACCCGAATTTCTACAGGATGCCGCCACGCCCGAAGCGATGGGCGCTGCGCTGCTGGAAAGGTTGCTGCCAACGCAGGAGCGCGAGGCAACTCAAGAGGTCTTTATCGAGTTGCATCACAGCTTGCGGCGCGATGCTGATCAAGCTGCAGCCGACGCTATTGCTGATCTGCTGCAGTCGCGCGGCCTGTTGATATGACGCAGATGGTCATGGGCTGGGTTGACTCCGTCGAAAGTGGGTTGATTGCCGGGGTTGATGAAGTGGGTCGTGGGCCGCTGTGCGGCGCGGTAGTCACGGCCGCGGTTATTCTTGATCCTAGCCGCCCGATAGCGGGTTTGAATGACTCAAAAAAACTGACTGAAGCAAGGCGTGAAGCGTTGTTTCCGTTGATTCAAGAGCGGGCGCTGGCTTGGTATATCGCGCGTGCGGAAGTTGAAGAAATAGACGAACTGAATATTTTGCACGCCACTATGCTGGCGATGCAGCGCGCGGTGGCTGGGCTGTCTGTACGGCCAGATTTAGTGCTGATCGACGGTAATCGTTGCCCGGCGTTACCCATGCGTAGCGAGGCGGTGATCAAGGGAGATAGTAGAGTGCCAGCGATTGCCGCCGCGTCCATTCTCGCCAAAGTGGCCCGAGACCGGGAAATGGTTGCGCTGGATAGGCAGTATCCCGGTTACGGCATGGCCCGGCACAAGGGCTATCCCACACCGGTGCACCTGCAAGCGCTACGCGATTTGGGCGCCACGCCGATTCATCGACGCTCTTTCGCACCGGTGCGCGCGGTATTGCTCTAGCCTCTCACTTCGGCTGCTCGCGGCTGGTCGTCAGCCTTCCCCCTCGTTACAATCAGCGGTCTTGCCGTTTGCCCTTTGAAACAGGATTTATATGAGCTTTTCCTTCGTTCACCTGCGTGTCCACAGCGAGTACTCATTGGTCGATGGCCTGGTCAAGGTCAAGCCACTGATCAAGTCGGTGGCAGAAGCCGGCATGCCTGCGGTGGCAGTGACCGATCAGAACAATATGTGCAGCTTGGTAAAGTTTTACCGCGGCGCTATGGGAGCGGGTGTTAAGCCTATTTCCGGTGTGGACCTCTGGGTGCTGGGCGGCGAAGACGACGCGCAGCTCACCCGCTTGACTTTGCTGTCGATGAATAAGCAGGGCTATCGCAACCTGACCGAGTTGATCTCGCGTGGTTATACCGAGGGGCAGCGCAATGGCTTGGTAACCCTGCGCCGTGAGTGGATAGCCGAAGCAAGCGAGGGCGTCATCGCTTTATCCGGTGCCAAGGAAGGTGAGATTGGTTTGGCGTTGCTGTCCAACTCACCTGTCGCAGCCGATGAACTGCTGGATTACTGGATGGGTGTTTTCCCCGGCCGTTTTTATCTGGAACTGCAGCGCACCAGCCGGGTTAACGACGAAGAGCACCTGCACGCTGCAGTGGCCTTGGGTATTCGCAAAGGCTGTCCGGTGGTCGCCACTAATGACGTGCGGTTTATTCGCCGCGAGGATTTTGAAGCGCACGAAACCCGCGTTTGCATCGGTGAGGGCAGGGTGTTGGGCGATCCGCGCAGAGCGAAACAGTACAGCGAAGAGCAGTATCTGAAGACGCCGGAAGAAATGGCGGAGCTGTTTGAGGATATCCCCGAGGCACTGGAAAACAGTGTTGAGATCGCCAAGCGTTGCAATGTCGATGTGCAGTTGGGTAAGCACTTCCTGCCGGACTTTCCGATTCCGGAAGGCCTGACCATCGGAGAGTTTCTGAGTAAGGTGTCTTTCGAAGGTTTGGAAGAACGCCTGAAAGTCATACTGCCAGTGGGTACTGAAGATTACGACGCCAAGCGGCAGGTCTATATTGATCGCTTGAATTTCGAGTTGCAGATCATCAACCAGATGGGCTTTCCTGGTTACTTCCTGATCGTGATGGATTTCATCAAGTGGGCCAAGGGTAACGGCGTGCCGGTGGGCCCGGGTCGGGGCTCCGGGGCAGGCTCGTTGGTAGCCTATTCGTTGTTGATTACCGACCTTGATCCGTTGGCTTACGATCTGCTGTTCGAACGCTTTCTTAATCCTGAGCGGGTGTCTATGCCCGACTTTGACGTCGACTTCTGCATGGAGGGTCGCGACCGGGTAATCGAGTACGTCGCCGATACTTACGGTCGCAACGCGGTCTCGCAGATCATCACCTTCGGTACCATGGCGGCCAAGGCGGTGGTGCGCGATGTAGCGCGGGTGCAGGGCAAGTCCTACGGCCTGGCGGATAAACTGTCGAAGATGATCCCCTTTGAAGTCGGCATGACGCTGGCCAAAGCCTTTGAGCAGGAAGAAATTCTGCGGGATTTTCTTGCCGACGACGAAGAAGGCCAGGAAATTTGGGATATGGCGCTCAAGCTCGAGGGCATTACCCGTAACGTGGGTAAGCACGCGGGCGGTGTGGTGATAGCGCCGACCAAACTGACCGATTTTGCGCCACTTTACTGCGACGAAGCCGGCGGCGGTCTAGTAACCCAGTTCGACAAGGATGATGTTGAGGCCGCGGGTCTGGTGAAGTTCGACTTTCTGGGGCTGCGTACCCTCACCATCATTAAATGGGCGATGGAGACCATCAACCGCGAACAGGCCAAGGATGGGCTGGAGCCGCTGAATATCGACTTCATCCCGCTGGATGACGCGCCGACCTACCACATGCTGCAAAAGGCCGAGACCACTGCGGTGTTCCAGCTGGAATCGCGCGGCATGAAGGAGCTGATCAAAAAGCTCAAGCCGGACTGCCTGGAAGACATGATCGCCTTGGTCGCACTGTTCCGCCCAGGCCCACTGCAGTCGGGCATGGTAGACGACTTCATCAACCGTAAGCACGGTCGTGAGATAGTCTCCTACCCGCATCCGAATTATCAGTACGCAGGCTTGGAGCCAGTGCTCAAGCCTACCTACGGCATCATCCTGTATCAGGAACAGGTGATGCAGATTGCCCAGGTAATGGCCCGCTATACCTTGGGCGAGGCAGACATGCTGCGCCGCGCGATGGGTAAGAAGAAGCCCGAGGAAATGGCCAAGCAGCGTGGCGGCTTTATCGAAGGCTGTTTCAACAATGGCATCGACGGCGATCTGGCAGGCAATATATTTGATCTGGTAGAAAAATTCGCCGGTTACGGTTTTAACAAGTCTCACTCGGCCGCCTACGGGTTGCTGTCGTATCAGACCGCGTGGTTGAAGGCGCATTATCCGGCGCCGTTCATGGCGGCGGTACTCTCGGCGGATATGCATAACACCGACAAGGTGGTGACGCTGATTGAAGAGTGTCGCAGCATGAAAGTGCGTATCCAGCCGCCCAACGTGAATGTTTCTGAATACAAATTCACAGTCGATGAGGCCGGTGATGTGGTTTATGGCTTGGGCGCGATTAAAGGCGTCGGGGAAGGCCCGGTTGAGACCATAGTGCAGACCCGTGCGAAGGGTGAGCCCTTTGTCGATTTGTTCGATTTCTGCGCTAAAGTTGACCATAAGCGGATTAACAAGCGGGTGATGGAAGCGTTGATCCGTTCAGGCGCATTGGACTCATTGGGGCCTTTTTATGATGCGAACGAAGAGGTCTACCTGAAATTGGTAGATCGTAATCGTGCTGCTCTAATGGCTGCGATGGAAGAGGCTATGGCTTCGGCAGAACAAACTGCCAAAAGTGCCGATAGCGGTCATGACGATCTATTTGGCGAGTTGTTGGGACCATCTACCGCACGTGATGTGTACGAATCCTATCGCAAGGCGCGTGAATGGACCTTTAAAGAGCGGCTGCGTGGTGAAAAAGACACCCTTGGCCTGTATCTGACCGGCCACCCGATTGACGAATACGAACGTGAAATTCGACGTTTTGCCCGTCAGCGCATTCTTGACCTGAAGCCATCGCGCGAAAGTCAGACCATCGCCGGATTAGTGTTTGATCTAAGGGTGATGAGAAGTAAGCGCGGAGACAAGGTTGGCTTTGTGACGCTGGATGACCGTTCGGCGCGTATCGAGGTCTCATTGTTTGCTGAGGCTTATCAGAATGCGCAGGCATTGCTGCAGAAAGATGCGCTGTTGGTGGTTGAAGGCGAGGTGGCGCAGGATGATTTTTCCGGTGGCTTGCGGATGCGTGCCAAGCGCGTAATGAGCTTGGAAGATGCACGTACCAGTTTGCTTGATAGTGTGCGCGTACGCCTGGATACCCAACGCCATGGCGACGACGCATTAGGTAAAATAGCGGCTCTCTTGCAAAAATACCGCGGTGGTTGTGCGGTGACCGTCGAGCTGCAACGCCCGGATGCTTGCGCGTTGCTACGTCTTGGCGAGCAGTGGCGAGTAGAGCCCGCGGATGATTTGGTGCAGAGTTTACGTGACCAGTTGGGCAAAGACAGCGTCTCCCTGGACTACAGATGATGGGAGCGGGGTGCTCGACGAGCGCCCGCCAATACCGTAAGGTAAAAACAAAATTTGGATGCCCGAGCCGGGCGAAAGCGGATGATGGATGCCTATGAGCAACAGCCAGAAATACCTGGAGTTTGAACAGCCAATCGCGGATCTGCAGGCCAAGATCGAAGAGTTGCGTCTGGTCGGTAGTGATAATTCGCTGAATATCACCGAAGAAATCACCAAGCTGCAGGAAAAGAGCAAGTCTCTGACCGAAAGCATTTTTGGCAAGCTGACCAGCTGGCAGGTTGCCCAGATGGCCCGTCACCCGCAGCGCCCCTATACGCTGGATTATATTGACGCCATCTTTACCGATTTTGAAGAGCTGCATGGTGATCGGCACTTCTCTGATGATGCCGCCATTGTTGGCGGTATCGCGCGCCTGGATGGTCGCCCGGTGATGATCATCGGCCACCAGAAAGGCCGTAACGTCAAAGACAAGGTGCGGCGTAACTTCGGCATGCCTAAGCCCGAAGGTTATCGCAAGGCCTGTCGTCTGATGGAAATGGCTGAGCGCTTCAGGATGCCGATCGTGACCTTTATCGATACACCCGGTGCCTATCCCGGTATCGATGCCGAGGAACGCGGCCAGAGCGAGGCGATAGCCTGGAATCTACAGGTAATGGCGCGCTTGAAAACGCCAATCATTGCCACCGTTATTGGCGAGGGCGGCTCCGGCGGCGCTTTGGCAATCGGCGTGTGCGACCATCTGATGATGCTGCAGTATTCGACCTACGCGGTTATTTCCCCTGAAGGCTGTGCTTCCATCCTATGGAAAAGCGCCGAGCGTGCATCAGACGCTGCCGAAGCTATGGGTATTACCGCTACTCGCCTGAAAGAACTGGGCTTGGTCGATACTTTGATTCCCGAGCCGCTGGGCGGCGCACAACGTGCACCGCAGGAAATCGCTGAGCGCATCAAGGCGCAGCTTTTGATTCAGCTCGACAAGCTGCAAGCCTTGTCTGACGACGAGTTGCTGGAAAGCCGCTATGAGCGTCTGATGGCCTTCGGCATCAAATAATGCTGACTCTGCAGGGGCTGCAGCAGCAGCTCAGCCCTTGCATGAATGCACCCGCCTGGGTTCTGGGCTTATCCGGCGGGTTGGATTCCATGGTTTTGCTCGATGCGCTGGTGCAGTTGCGCGAGCAGCAGGCCATTCCTCCCTTATCCGCAATACATGTTCATCACGGACTTAGTGCTGAGGCAGACGCTTGGGTGGCGTTCTGTGAGCGCGAGTGCGCTCGTCGCGACGTGCCTTTGCAGGTCGACCGAGTCCAGTTAACGCCGGGCGCCAGTATTGAAGGTGCAGCGCGCGATGCTCGTTATCAGGCGTTTGCCGCCCGTTTGCCTCCCGAGGTGGTTTTGCTGTTGGCGCATCATCGTGATGATCAGCTAGAAACCCTGTTGTTTCGAATGCTACGCGGCACCGGCTTGCGCGGTCTGGCTGGTATGCCGGCAACCCGAACGCTCGCTGACGGCTGCCTGCTACGGCCGCTGCTGCGATGGAACCGCGTTGAGCTAGAGCAATGGGCTCGCAAGCACGGTCTGCACTGGATTGAAGATCCGGCGAATCAGGATCCTCGTTTTGCCCGTACAGCATTGCGGCATCAACTTTTGCCGCTGCTTCGTCAGAGCTGGCCACAGGTGGAACAAAGCCTGTTGCGTTTAGCGCGCCACGCGAGTGAGGCGAATGAGCTGCTGGATGAGCGCGCGGCAGAGGATTTAAATGGGGTGTCTACGCCGCTGTCAGATAGCTGGTTGCGGTATTGGCCGAGTTTGGATGTTTCTGCATTCTGTGCGTTATCGTCGGCCCGGCAGCGTAATTTGTTGCGTTACTGGCTGGCCGAACAAGGTGTGCTGTTACCTGCGTCGCGTCGGCTTGATGATTGGTTGGGGCAGTTGTCTGCGGCCACCGATAGTCAACCGCATGTCGACCTAATGGGCTATCGGCTCTACCGTTCGTCAGGTCGGCTTTGGCTGGTTACCGCACATTGGCCCTTGGCGGGGCAACCCGAAATGCTAGCTCAGACAGCGGTGCAATCACTTGCTGCTGGCAATGGTTGCTTGCGACGGACGAACGTCACGGGCACGTCTGTGGCGGCTTTAGGGGCTTTGCGGATCGCCTACCGGCAGGGCGGTGAGCATATTCGCCTGGCCGGACGCGGTAATCAATCGTTGAAACAGTTGTTTCAGCAAGCGCAGATACCCGTCTGGCTGCGGCCTTCCGTACCCTTGCTATACTGCGCGGATGAGCTGATTTCAGTCGGCGGGCGCTGGAACGCCGAGGCTGCTCTGGTTGGCGATATGCAAAGCGGTCTTACGGTCAGTTGGGAGCCTGTTTCGGATTGAGCAAGTCGGGGCTGTCTGGTATCCTGACTTCCCATCTTGACGAGACTTTGGAAGCGCATCTCGCTTCTGCAGACTCCCTTCGATTCCCCGCGGCATTGGCCGCTTAACAGTTCAATCTATGGGTTTTTCATGACGCGCTACATCTTCGTCACGGGTGGTGTTGTATCTTCTTTGGGTAAGGGTATTGCCTCGGCTTCCCTGGCGGCGATTCTGGAGGCCCGCGGCCTCAGGGTCACCATGCTCAAACTGGATCCGTACATTAACGTTGATCCGGGCACCATGAGTCCTTTCCAGCATGGTGAAGTGTTCGTTACCCACGATGGTGCAGAGACCGATCTGGATCTTGGCCATTACGAGCGTTTCGTCAACGCCACCATGAGCCGCGCCAACAACTTCACCACCGGCCGAGTGTATGAAGATGTGCTGCGCAAAGAGCGTCGGGGCGATTATCTGGGGGCGACCATTCAGGTCATTCCGCATATCACCGATGAAATCAAAAGTCGGATTATCAAAGGTGCCGGCGACGCGGAAGTGGCGCTGGTTGAGATCGGCGGCACCGTAGGTGACATTGAGTCCCAGCCGTTCCTTGAAGCCATTCGCCAGCTGCGGGTAGAAGTGGGCGCCAAGCGCGCCATGCTGATGCACCTCACGCTTGTGCCTTACATTGCCACTGCCGGTGAAACCAAAACCAAACCGACCCAGCATTCGGTGAAAGAACTGCGTTCCATCGGCTTACAGCCCGATGTGTTGATCTGCCGTTCCGATCACCCGGTCGACCTGTCTTCACGCCGCAAGATTGCACTTTTCACCAACGTGGAAGAACGTGCGGTTATCGGCTTGGAAGACGTCGATACCATCTTCAAGATCCCCATGGTTCTGCACGCGCAGGGTCTGGATGATTTTGTCGTTGAGCGCTTTGGTCTGGAATGCGGTGTTGCGGATCTTTCTGAGTGGGAGCGGGTGGTCGATGCCAAGCTCAATCCTGAGCATGAAGTTACTATCGCCATGGTCGGTAAGTACATGGAGCTGCTCGACGCCTACAAATCGCTGATCGAAGCGGTGAGTCATGCTGGTATCCAGACCCGAACCAAGGTCAATTTGCGTTACATCGACTCCGAAGATATCGAGCGTGATGGCACTGCGCTGCTAGAAGATGTCGATGCCATTCTGGTACCGGGCGGCTTTGGTTCGCGCGGCGTAGAGGGCAAGATTGCCGCTGTGCGCTATGCCCGTGAAAACAAGATTCCGTACCTGGGCATTTGCCTGGGTATGCAGGTAGCGGTGATCGAATACGCTCGTAATGTACTGGGTTGGGCGGATGCGAATTCGACCGAATTCGATAAAACGTCCAAGCATCCGGTTGTTGGCCTGATTACTGAGTGGCAGACCGCCAGCGGTGAGATGCAGACGCGCACTGAAACCTCCGATCTCGGTGGCACCATGCGCCTTGGTGGACAGGAGTGCGCGCTCACCCCAGGCTCAAATGCCCATGACTGCTACGGCAAGGACGTTATCGTTGAGCGTCATCGTCACCGCTATGAGGTCAACAATAACCTGTTGCCTGAACTGCAGGCAGGAGGTTTGAATATTTCTGGTCGTTCTGTTGACGGTGCACTGGTTGAGGTGGTTGAGGTCGCGGATCATCCGTGGTTCGTCGCTTGTCAGTTCCACCCTGAATTCACCTCCAATCCGCGCTATGGCCACCCGTTGTTCACTGGCTTTGTGAGTGCGGCATTGAAGCAGAAAGAAAGCAAATCCTGAGGAAGCGATAAGGTTATGGCGCAGAAAATCGTGCGGGTTGGCAACATCGAAATGGCGAACGATAAGCCGTTCGTGCTGTTTGGCGGTATGAACGTTCTGGAATCCCGGGACTTGGCCATGCAGATTTGCGAAAAGTATGTTGAGGTGACCGAGAAGCTCGGCATCCCTTACGTATTTAAAGCCAGTTTCGACAAGGCCAATCGATCGTCGATCAACTCTTATCGCGGCCCCGGTTTGGAAGAAGGGCTGAAGATTTTCGAGGAGATCAAGCGCACCTTCAATGTGCCAGTGATCACCGATGTGCACGAGCCTGAGCAGGCGGCGCCGGTCGCCGAAGTCTGCGACATTATCCAATTGCCGGCCTTTCTGTCACGGCAAACCGATCTGGTGGTGGCCATGGCCAAGACCAATGCGGTGATCAACATCAAGAAGGCCCAGTTTTTGGCCCCGCAGGAAATGCAGCACATCCTCACCAAGTGTGAAGAAGCAGGGAACAGTAATTTGGTGCTTTGTGAGCGTGGCTCCAGTTTCGGCTACAACAATCTTGTGGTCGACATGCTGGGCTTTGGCATCATGAAGCAGTTTGAATACCCGGTGTTCTTTGATGTGACCCACGCTTTGCAACAGCCGGGCGGTCGAAGCGACTCTGCTGGTGGGCGTCGCGCCCAGGTGACTGATTTGGCCAAGGCGGGAATGAGCCAAGGTCTAGCTGGCCTGTTTTTGGAAGCGCACCCCGACCCCGATAATGCCAAGTGTGACGGTCCTTGCGCTCTGCGGCTGGATAAGCTGGAGCCGTTTTTGGCTCAGCTGAAGACGCTTGACGATTTGATCAAAAGTTTCCCGGAGCTGGAAACGGCTTGAGCCTTTATTCCCGATTACCCGTTACATGGAGCTTATAAGTAAAGATGGCAAAAATCATTGATATCAAAGGCCGCGAAATTCTGGATTCGCGTGGTAACCCGACTGTTGAAGCGGACGTCACTCTGGAAGGCGGCATCATTGGCAGAGCCTGCGCTCCTTCCGGTGCTTCAACCGGTTCGCGTGAAGCGCTGGAATTGCGCGATGGCGACAAGAGCCGTTATATGGGCAAAGGCGTGCTCAAGGCAGTTGCCAATATCAATGGGCCCATCCGCGAGTTGCTGGTTGGCCGTGACGCTATTGCACAGGTCGAACTGGACCGCGCGATGATTGAGCTCGATGGTACCGACAACAAAGCGACCCTGGGTGCCAATGCCATCCTTGCTGTTTCTTTGGCTGCAGCTAAAGCAGCTGCACAGGCCAAGGGCGTGCCTTTGTACGCACACATTGCTGATCTGAACGGAACGCCTGGTCAGTACAGCATGCCTGTGCCCATGATGAATATCATCAACGGTGGCGAGCACGCCGACAATAATGTTGATATTCAAGAGTTTATGGTTCAGCCGGTTGGCGCCAAAAACTTTGCCGAAGCGCTGCGTATGGGGACTGAGATTTTCCATCACCTCAAGGCGGTACTGAAAGCCCGTGGTCTCAGTACTGCGGTGGGTGACGAAGGCGGCTTTGCGCCTAACCTGGCTTCGAATGAAGATGCACTGGCGGCCATTTCCGAAGCCGTTGCCAATGCGGGTTATACCTTGGGTGATGATGTCACTTTGGCTCTGGATTGCGCCTCCAGCGAATTTTACAAAGACGGCAAGTACGACTTGGCTGGCGAAGGTCAGGTGTTCGACGCGGCTGGCTTTGCTGATTATCTGGCTGGCTTGGCGGAGCGCTACCCGATTATTTCCATCGAAGATGGCATGGATGAGTCGGACTGGGCTGGCTGGAAGGTACTCACCGACAAGATCGGCGACAAAGTGCAGCTGGTTGGCGATGACCTGTTCGTGACCAACACCAAGATTCTCAAGCGCGGTATCGATGAAAAGATCGGTAACTCTATTCTGATCAAGTTCAACCAAATCGGTTCGTTGACTGAGACGCTGGAAGCCATCCAAATGGCCAAAGCAGCTGGTTTCACTGCAGTGATTTCGCACCGTTCAGGCGAAACTGAAGACAGCACCATTGCTGACTTGGCCGTAGGTACTGCGGCGGGTCAAATCAAGACCGGTTCGCTGTGCCGTTCTGATCGTGTATCAAAGTACAACCAGTTGCTGCGTATTGAAGAGCAATTGGCTGGTCAGGCGCCTTATAAGGGCCGCGCCGAGTTCAACGGTTGATGTTGGATAGGGGAGGCGTTAGCCTCCTTGCGTGTTTTGTCGGAGTGTCGATATTGTGAAATGGCTTTGGCTGAGTTTTTTGGTGTTGCTGGCTGGTCTGCAATATCGCCTGTGGGTAGGCGAGGGCAGCTTGGCACACGTGGCTCAGCTTAAGCAGCAGATTGCCGGGCAGGAGCGTGAGAACGAGCAGCTGCTCGAGCGAAACCGCGTATTGTCTGCCGAAGTAATCGAACTCAAACAAGGCGTTGAAACCGTCGAAGAGCGTGCCCGGCATGAGTTGGGCATGGTCAAGCAGGGCGAAACCCTGTTTCAGTTAAGCGGCGAATAATCGCCGTGACACTTCCTTTCTGGGTGGTAGTGCCAGCGGCCGGTGTGGGTTCGCGCATGCAGGCAGACCGTCCCAAGCAGTATCTCCTCTGGGGTCAACGCGCCCTGATTGAACATACCCTCGATTGTTTTCTCGACCAGTCTGATTTGCGTGGTTTGGTAGTTTCGCTGTCTGCGACTGATAGCTGGTGGCCTGAACTGCCCTGTGCCGTTGATGCTCGTATTACCCGTGTGACCGGCGGCCGAGAGCGAGCAGACTCGGTGCTTAACGGGCTAGCTGCTTTGCGTGAGTTGGGTGCGGCCGATGCCGATTGGGTGCTGGTGCACGATGCAGCACGGCCGAATCTGGCTAACGCTGATTTACAGCACTTACTGACGACGCTGGCGGAGGATCCGGTGGGTGGCCTACTGGCGGTGCCGGTCCGCGATACGCTTAAGCAGATAGGTACCGATGGCCGGGTTACAGCGACGCCGGATCGGGCGTTGTTCTGGCAGGCCTATACACCGCAGATGTTCCGCCTCGGACCACTACAGCAAGCGTTGTCTGATGCGTTAGCGGCGGGTGCACAGATTACCGACGAAGCCTCGGCCATGGAGTGGGCGGGTCACGCCCCGCTGCTGGTAGAAGGGCGCGCGGATAATATCAAGATCACTCGTCCCGAAGATCTGGAGTGGTTGGCGCACCGCCAACACTGAGTTAAGAGTCCCCATCCCCTGTATGTTTTGGTTCAGATTAGCTGGTAACTGACTGCCCATTCGTCGTGCCTGCGGTTTAGCGATTGACCCGCTATACAGGAATAAATATGCTGTATGTATGTACAGTTAATTTATTCCTGCCAGGAGGTGGTCGATGGGATCGGTTGTTGCGCTCGATAGTCTGCTGCAGGATCGGCGCGTCTGGCGAGGGCGGCAGGATGTGCCACCCGCCCGCGCTCAATCCACAGGGCATGCGCAGTTGGATGCGGCTTTGCCGAGTGGCGGTTGGCAAGCGGCAGCACTGAATGAAATTCTGCTGCCAGCCATCGGCAGTGGCGAATTGCAGCTCCTGTGGCCAACGCTGGCTCGTTTGTCGGCAGCAGGTGAGCGGGTCGTTCTGGTTGGCCCTCCAGCCATCCCATTCCCACCAGCCTGGCTGACGGCGCAGGTGACTTTACCTCGATTGTCGATCATTCAAGCCAGTGGTCGGGAGGCGCTTTGGGCCGCCGAGCAGTGTTTACGGTCCGGTAGTTGCGGCGCGGTACTCTGTTGGCCTGAGCGTGCCGATGACCGAGCCTTACGGCGCCTGCAGGTCGCAGCGGAAACCGGCGACACCCTGGCTTTTGCCCTGCGTCCGCAACGCGAGGCGGTTAACTCTTCGCCTGCTGCGTTGCGGCTAATGCTGGAGTTGCGACCGAGACAGTTACGTATCCTCAAATGCCGCGGTGGTTTAACGCCCAGCACCCCGCTCATTTTGGATCACTGAGGCCGGTATGCGCTGGGCTTGTATTTTATTTCCCCAATTGGCATTGGACGCGGTGCTGCGTAGCCGCGAGGATCTTACGCGCCCACTGGTCATGCTCAGCGGAACGCCACAGCGCAGGGTGTTGCAGGCGGTCAATCCGGCGGCGCGGGAAATGGGCCTGCGCGCCGGGCAAACGTTATCTGCTGCGCGTGCGCTGAGTGACGATTTTGACTCTGTTGAGTATGCCCCGGAGCAAATCACCCACTGGCATCGATTTCTCGCCGCCTGGGCTTATCAATACAGCTCTCACGTCAGCCTCGATTATCCCCGTGCACTCCTGCTGGAGATCGAAACCAGCCTTGAGCTGTTCGGTCCTTGGCCAGATTTTGAAGCGCGTTTGCGGTGTGAGTTATTAGCGCTGGGGTTTCGCCACCGCATTGCCGTGGCGCCGAATGCACTGGCGGCTCGTGTGCTGGTTAATGTCGGTGACGGGTTAGTCATCAATGAAGCACAGTTGTCGGGTTGCCTGAAGGATTTACCGGTGAGCCGCAGTGGCTTTACGCCTGAGGTTGCCAGTGCCTTGGCTGGTATGGGCCTGCGCCGTTTGCAGCAGGTGCTGGCGTTACCGCGTGACAGCCTGGCCAAGCGCTTTCCGCGCACTATGCTGGATCATCTGGATAAGCTGCAGGGCCTGCATCCGGTGGCATTGGACTGCTATCTGCCGCCAGATCATTTTGCCGGCCGGGTAGAGTTCAACTTTGATGTGGAAGCCATTGCTTCTTTGCTATTTCCGTTGCGTCGTCTGACGGCCGATCTGGCGGTGTTTCTGGCGGGGCGGGATTGCGGCGTGCAGCGCTTTGTTTTGTGGTTGGAGCATCGAGACGGAGAAGCCACCCAAGTGCCCGTTGGACTACTCAGCGCCGAGCGGGAAGCCGGTATGTTGTTCGAGCTGGCGAGGGGGCGGTTAGAGGCAGTGCAGCTGCGCGCGCCGGTCCTGGCGTTTGCTTTGCGTGCCCAGGAGTTACCACGTTTTGTGCCGGCTGCCGGTGAGCTATTCGTGGAGCGGCCCCAACAGTCTTTGGCCTGGGAGCAACTGCGCGAACGGTTGCGTGCGCGTTTAGGGGATGATGCGGTACACAGTATTGCGCTGCGCGCCGACCATCGACCGGAGCATGCTTGGAGCTCGGTGCCAGCAACCGGCAAACAGCTGCTGAGCAAGCTGCCACGCCCGGGCTGGTTGCTGAGCGAGCCGCAGCCGTTGGACGACTTATTTCCACGGATTTTGTGCGGCCCGGAACGGATCGAGTCTGGATGGTGGGATGGCGATGACGTGCGCCGTGACTATTACCTGATCGAAACCCGCGATGGGCGTCGCGCCTGGGCCTTTCATCCGACCGGTAATTCGGGGTCGCTGTGGATACACGGATGGTTCGCATGAGCGCGGGTTATGCCGAGTTGCACTGCCTGTCCAACTTCAGCTTTCAACGCGGAGCATCCAGTGCGCAGGAGCTGTTTGAGCGTGCCAGCCTGCACGGCTATTACGCGCTGGCGATTACTGACGAAGGCTCCCTGGCCGGAATTGTACGTGCATGGCAGGCCGCGAAAGCTACCGGACTCAAACTGATTGTTGGCAGCGAAGTGCAGATTCAGGAGGGCCCTCGGCTGGTGCTGCTGGTGGAGAACCTGACGGGGTATCAAAATCTCTGTCGCTTGCTGACAGTCGCGCGACGGCGTGCAGAGAAGGGTAGCTATCGTTTGCTAGCAGAGGATCTGAATGATGGCCTGGATGGCCTGCTCGCGCTCTGGTTGCCGAACGAAGACGTGGACGAGACGCAGGGCCGTTGGCTTGCTGAGCGCTTTGGTGATTGCCTGTGGTTAGCGGTAGAGCTGCACCGTGGCCCGGATGATGTGCGTCGGCTGGATCAGTTGCAGGGCTTGGCAGCACGGCTGGGTATTCCTTGTGTGGCCAGTGGTGATGTGCACATGCATGCCCGTGGGCGACGTGCACTGCAGGACACCATCACCGCGATCCGCCATCACTGTACGGTAATGGAAGCAGGCAACCGATTATTTGCTAACGGCGAGCGCCACCTGCGTAGCTTATCGGTTTTGACGGCCATCTACCCGTCGGCGATGCTGGTGGAAAGTAACAGGATCGCTGACCGCTGCCGCTTTGATCTCAGCCAGTTGCGTTACCAGTATCCACATGAAGTCGTGCCTGATGCGCATACGCCGAGCAGCTGGCTGCGCGAACTGACCCAGCGCGGCGTGCGTTGGCGTTGGCCGGAGGGTGCGACAGACAAGGTAACGGAGCAGATCGATAAAGAGCTACAGCTGATCGCCGAGAAAGGCTACGACAGTTATTTTCTGACCGTGCACGACATAGTCGACTATGCCCGTCGCCAGCAGATTCTCTGTCAGGGTCGCGGCTCAGCCGCCAACTCTGCGGTGTGCTACGCACTGGGCATTACCGAGATCAACCCCGCGCAGAGTAACCTGCTATTCGAGCGTTTCATTTCCCGTGAGCGAGATGAGCCGCCGGATATTGATGTGGATTTTGAGCATGAGCGTCGCGAAGAGGTGATCCAGTATGTGTTTCGTCGTTACGGTCGCGAACGCGCAGCGCTCACCGCTGTAGCCAACACCTATCACGGCGCTGGAGCCATACGCGATGTGGCGCGGGCACTGGGATTGCCGGCAGAACAGATCGATCAACTTGCACGGTGTTGCGGCCGCTGGAGTAGCAAGGTGCCAGACGCGCAGCGTTTGTCTGAAGCAGGTTTTGATGCGGCAAACCCAGTGCTGCATCGAGTACTTACCCTGGTGGGTGAACTGATCGGCTTTCCTCGGCACTTGTCACAGCATCCGGGCGGCTTCGTTATCTCCGAGGCGCCTCTGCATACGCTGGTTCCGGTTGAGAACGCCAGCATGGCCGAGCGTACCGTCATTCAGTGGGACAAGGATGACCTGGACGCAGTAGGTCTGCTCAAGGTCGACATACTGGCGCTAGGCATGCTCAGCGCGTTGCGTCGCTGTTTCGATCTATTGCGCCATTACCGTAATCTGGATTTATCGCTAGCCAGCATCCCCGCTGAGGACAAACCGACCTACGAGATGATCAGTCGTGCCGACACTGTGGGGGTGTTTCAGATTGAATCGCGCGCGCAGATGGCGATGCTGCCGCGTCTCAAACCGCGTACGTTTTACGATCTGGTTATTGAGGTTTCCATTGTGCGCCCAGGCCCAATTCAGGGCGACATGGTGCATCCTTACCTGCGCCGGCGAAACAAGGAGGAGCCGGTTGTCTATCCATCCCCTGAGCTTGAGAAAGTTTTCGAACGCACCTTGGGTGTGCCCTTGTTTCAGGAACAAGTGATGGAGTTGGCCGTGGTCGCGGCGGGTTATACCCCGGGCGAAGCGGACCAGTTGCGGCGCTCGATGGCAGCCTGGAAGCGCAGCGGCGGCCTGGAGCATCACCGGCAACGGCTGACCGAGGGCATGTTGGAGCGCGGTTACACGCTGGAGTTTGCCGAGCGTATTTTCGAGCAGATCAAGGGCTTTGGCAGTTACGGCTTTCCGGAGTCGCACGCTGCCAGCTTTGCCTTGTTGACCTACGCCAGTTGCTGGTTGAAGTGCCATGAACCGGCAGCTTTTACCTGTGCGCTGATTAATAGCTGGCCGATGGGTTTTTATAGCCCGGACCAGCTCTTGCAGGATGCGCGCCGGCACGGCATTGAAACGCGCCCAGTGGATGTGCATTACAGTCATTGGGACTGCACGCTAGAGCCGGCTGAAACCGAGCAGCTGGCGATTCGTCTAGGGCTGAGGCAGGTGAAGGGCTTTAGCGAAGTGGATGCGAACCGCATTGTCGCGGCCCGTGAGCAACAGGCTTTTGCCGATGTGGCTGATCTGGCGCAGCGTGCGGATTTGTCCGGCCGAGCACGATCGCTGTTGGCGGATGCAAGCGCGCTGCGGGGGCTGGCTGGTGGTCGTTTCCGTGCTCGCTGGGCGATCGCTGGCGTAGAGCCGCAGTTGCCCTTGTTTAGTGGGCAGCGAATGCCTTCGGAAGCGCCAGCGGCGATTCCGACGCCCAGTGTGGCAGAAGAGGTGCAGGCCGATTACGCCAGTCTGGGTACTACCCTTGGGCCGCATCCGCTCAGTCTGTTGCGCTCAGAGTTGAGGGCTAGGCACTGTCGCAGCTCGCGCGACCTATTGCAGTTGGAGCCTGATCGTCCGATCACCGTGGCAGGGCTGGTAGTCGGGCGACAACGTCCGGGCACAGCAACCGGCGTTACCTTTGTCACGTTAGAAGACGAATTCGGCATGATTAACGTGATTGTCTGGCGTGATCTGGCCGATAAGCAGCGCAAAGTGCTGGTTGGCTCGCAGCTACTGATGGTTCAAGGGCAGTTTGAGGCGCGCGATGGCGTACGGCACGTGATTGCCCGCCAATTGCACGACCTTACCGAACTATTGACGGGCATTAAGGTGCGCAGTCGGGACTTTCACTAACAGGTCGCTGCAAAACGACCTGTGTTGTTTATGCTGAGCAATGCGCCAAGCCGTAGGTAGTTGTCCTTACAGGTCGGTGAAGAATGCCGCCACCCGGTCTGCATCCAGCTGATCAATGTGCGGTGGATTCCATTTCGGCTGCTTATCTTTGTCGACCAGCAGCGCACGCACGCCTTCCATGATGTCGCCGCCGTCAAACCAAAGGCGGTCCAGGTGCAGCTCCATTGCAAAACATTGTTCCAGTGTCAGGTGACGACCCCGGCGCAGCAGTTCGAGGGTGACTGCCATGGCGATTGGCGAACGGATGTCGATCAACTTGGCAGTGGCTTTGGCCCAGTCGGCAAATTCCGGCCGTGTTTCTGCTGACAGGGAGCGACGGATGGCCGCGATGTCGGGTTGCGAGAAGTGCAGGTTAATGGTTGTTTGCAGTTGCGCAAACTCAGGTGAGGGCAATCCCAGATCGCTCAGTTCAGCGATCTGGGATTGCAGGTCTTGGGTGCCATCGAATGCATCCAATAACTGATCCAGCTGGGCTAGCTGTTCGCTGCGTATGCACACATCAGCCAGGCCCACATGCATCGCATCGGCGGCATTCACGTGCGTGCCAGTGATGCCTAAATAAAGGCCGATTTCGCCCGGCAGGCGGGGTAAAAAGTAGCTACCGCCCACGTCCGGGAAATAACCGATAGCGGTCTCTGGCATGCCCAGTCGTGAGCGTTCGGTAATCAGGCGGATGCTGGCGGCCTGCGCCAATCCCATGCCACCGCCGAGCACAAAGCCGTCCATCAGAGCTAGCACGGGCTTACCGTAGGCATGAAGGTAGCCATCCAGCGCGTATTCTTCCTCGAAGAACTCGGCGATATCCGACTCACCAGCCAAATGCTTTTCATAAATGCCACGAATATCGCCGCCAGCACAGAAAGCGCGCTCGCCCGCGCCACGCAGCACCACTGCGAGAATGTTCGAGTCGTCAGACCATTGCTCTAGCTGAGTCTGCAGTAGGCGCACCATCTCCAGCGTAAGCGCGTTCAAGCCCTCAGGCCGGTTCAGGGTCAAATGCCCTATGTGGCCACGTACTTCGGCAATGACAGCGGGAAGGTTACTGCTCATAAATAACTCCAATAACAGCCTCAGGCTGCAGATATATGGTCTGGATGGCGCTGCTCGCGCACCAAGAGTGTTAGTGCGGCGCTGGCCAGCAAGCACAGCGGAATAGTACTCACGGCTAGGCTAAAGTCGCCATGCTGCAGATCCAGCAGGTAACCGAGTAGCGGTTGAAATATGAGTGCGCCGCCAATGCCGATCATGTTGACGAAGGCGATGATAGATCCCGATATGTCGGCTGACTCACCTTCCTTCGCCATGGCAAAGGTCAACATCTGTCCGCCGCCGAAAAAACCGCCAATAAACAATAACGCTGCAATGCTCAGCAGATTGTTGCTCGGGCCGAAGATGGCTGCGCCGTAGGCTAATGCCGAACAGATCGCCCCGGCAATCACCAGCCACTTGCGATGCCCAAGCCAATCGGAGATCAACCCCGCGGCAATACTGCCAGCGGCCATGCCCCAGAAGATCATTGAGACCGCCGTTTCCGCTTGCAGCGATGAGAGCGCGTGATCATGCATCATTTCTTGTTGGCCCCAGAGGCCGCCGAATACGTTAACTGGCATGTAGTACAAGGAGCCGATGAGCGCGATTAACCAGATTCTGCCGCTGCGGAACACCTTGCGCAGGGGGCTTAGCAAATCATCATTGCGCTCCTGCTCGTTGCGTATGCCATGCAGAAAGAGCAGGGCGAGGATGAATAGTAGTGTGCCTGCCACAGCGGTAGCGAAGAAAACCTGACGCCAGCCAAACTGCGCAATGGCGCTGGATAGCATCACTGCACCCACCGCAGCACCTAGCATGCCAGCCGCATTCACCAGGCCGGACAGCAGGGCAAAGCGTTCAGGAGCAAACTGGTGATTGACCACGTAAAGGGCGCCGACAAAAGCGAATGAGGCGCCGAGCCCGGTGAGCAGGCGGCCAAGCCCCGCAACGAGAACCAAGTCTGAGGCGGCAAATACGCCGGTACCCAAAGCGCAGAGTAAAATGGCCGGTACTACCGTACGACGCACACCAAAGCGGTCCAGTGCTAACCCAACGATCAGCTGCATGGGAGCGTAGACCCAGAAAAATACACTCGAGAGCACGCCAAAGCCGGCATTGGAAAGCCCGAGATACTGGGTTATCTCACTTGATGCCAAGCTGGGCTCGATGCGAGCGACAAATTCGAACAGAAAAAATAGGCTGACCACAATAAAGGCCAGCCAGCGCAGTGACGCGGCTTTGGTGTTGTCAGGCATGTGCTATGGACCTGTCTTTGAATTCCTGCGCCTGAGTATAGGGGAGTGAAGCGCGCCCCTGAACCTGTTTGCGGTCGCCGATTTACTGATTGGTTGGAGGGTCTTGCGTGGAAAGGGCGGTGTGGGGTGAGTCTGGCTGCTATGCTGGGAGTTAAGCACCGAATTACGGGCGAAAAAAAACCGCTGAATGAGGTTAATCATTCAACGGTTTTTAACTTGGTTGCGGGGGCAGGATTTGAACCTACGACCTTCGGGTTATGAGCCCGACGAGCTACCAGACTGCTCCACCCCGCGTCTGTGGTGGCCATTCTACTCATAGAAGAATTTCTGTCAAGCGATTGATGGGAAAAGATTTTTTATTGCCCAAATGCTTTGCTTTGCGAGGTGTAATAACGTGCAAAAGGGCATAAGTTTTTTTGACGTCATAATGACATCACTGCATATTTGACTTACTCTCTGATTGAGAGACAATTGCTGCCTTGCGCTGCAGGAATACAACAATAAAACGGTTTAAACCGAACAGTCAGAATAGGTAACTAGCCTCGTGGAAACCAGTCACGCAACCTACCATGTGTCATCTTGGCGCGGAGAGTTCACCCATCCCGAGATCGAGCAAGCGTATCGAAAACATACGGAAACAACCTTCGCGCGGCATTTACGTCGAGGATTGATGGTCTGGCTGGTGATGTTGTTACTGTTTGGGGTGCTTGATTACCCGGTCTTGGGCAACAGCGTTGAATTTGCGATAGTCGCGGGTTTGCGTCTGGTAACCGCAGCCTTATTATTTGGCTTGTTCTTGCGGTTGAAGCGCCAGCCTTCGCTGGCGACGAAGGGCTACGCGGTAACTGCCATAGAAGTATTCGGCTTCGTTATCTTCTTCTTTCTCTACTTTATAAGACACGACATCGTCAGCTGGATCATCGGCGTGGTAGGTATGCTGATAATTAGCCTATTCATTTTTATTCCTAATCGGGTGTACTTGTCGTTGCTAGCTGCCTGCTTTGGTATTGCGGGCATGTTCTATTCCGTTCGTCTTAATGGGTTCGGGGCGCCTGAGCTCGTAGGGTTATTGTTTA
The DNA here is from genome assembly GCA_011053055.1 of Halopseudomonas sabulinigri. Taxonomy (GTDB): domain Bacteria; phylum Pseudomonadota; class Gammaproteobacteria; order Pseudomonadales; family Pseudomonadaceae; genus Halopseudomonas; species Halopseudomonas sabulinigri_A. Next base: position 29,517 of record DRHT01000018.1, read on the forward strand.
TATTGTCGGTGCCGACGGTGGTGGGATTTTTCACTGCGCTGCGCCTGCAGACAGCGCAGCGGCAACAGTACGCTTTGTTCGACCAGGTCAGCTCGATTAATCGTAATTTGCAGAGTGAGATCAAGCGGCGTGAGGCGCTGGAGGAAGAGCTCAAGCGGCAAGCCACTACTGACCCGCTGACTGGGCTGTTCAATCGTCGCCAATACGAAATGCTGTTTAATCGTGAGCGGGAACGCTGCAATCGGCAACAGAAGCACATCTCCTTGTGCGTGGTGGATCTGGATCACTTCAAGCGTATTAACGACAAATACGGGCATGATGTTGGTGATCTCGCCTTGCGCCATTCGGCTGATCTGTTCAGCAGAACGTTGCGTCAATCAGACGTTGTAGGTCGTTTTGGTGGCGAGGAGTTTGTGCTGATTCTGCCCGATACCGATCTTGAGCAGGCGGTGGCCGTGGTCAATCGTCTCCGTGAAGAGCTGGAGTCCAGCCCACTGCAATCACCGGAGGGCGAGATCAAGCTGACGGCTACGTTCGGCGTAACTCAGGTGATCGGCGGTGAAGAGAGCATTGAGAAGGTCATTAAGCGCGCGGATAAGGGCTTATACGAAGGCAAAGGAGCAGGCCGTAATCGGGTAATGACGGCCTGATCGGTTACACTGGCGGCTTTCCCGTTGCGGTCTGACCCGGTCCCTGTGTGCGCAAAATTATTCATGTAGATTGCGATTGTTTTTACGCAGCCATCGAGATGCGCGATGACCCGCGTCTGCGCGGTAGACCGTTAGCGGTGGGCGGTGATCCGGGTAAGCGCGGGGTGATCTCAACCTGCAACTATGAAGCTCGCGCCTACGGCGTGCATTCGGCTATGGCCTCTGCCTATGCCAAGAAGCTTTGCCCTGACTTGTTGATAGTGCCGGGCCGCATGTCGGTCTACCGCGAAGTCTCTGTGGGTATTCAAGCGATTTTTGCCGATTACACTGACTTGATCCAGCCACTGTCGTTGGATGAGGCGTATCTGGATGTCACCGAGAGCCAAGCTTGCCGCGGCAGTGCCACGCTCATCGCCAAGGAAATTCGTCAGCGCGTGGAGGCTACCCAAGGCATTACCGTGTCTGCCGGTGTTGCGCCTAACAAGTTTCTGGCCAAAATCGCCAGTGACTGGAACAAGCCGGATGGGCTTAAAGTCATTCTGCCCCATGAAATTGAAGCTTTTGTACATGCATTGCCGGTAACCAAACTGCACGGCGTGGGTAAGGTCATGGCTGAACGACTGAAGCGCGTCGGCGTGGATGTGTGCAGCGAGCTATTACCCTGGCGCAAGCAGGATTTGGCACGCGAGTTTGGCAGTTTTGGTGAGCGTTTATGGCAGTTGGCGCGAGGTATCGATGATCGTCCGGTGGTGGTCGAGAGCAAGCGGCAGTCAGTCAGTGTAGAAAATACCTACGAGCACGACCTACCGGATCTGGCGGCCTGCCAAGCCGCGCTCCCGCCACTGCTGGATAAGCTGGCCGAACGGCTCGGTAAACTCGATAGTGTCTACCGCGTTAGCAAACCCTTCATCAAACTCAAGTTTCACGACTTCACCCAAACCACCCTGGAGCAGGCCGGCGCGCCGGTCACACCAGAAGGTTACGCCGAGCTATGCGCGCAAGCCTATGCACGAGGTGGTCGGGCCGTTAGGCTGATTGGGGTAGGGGTCAGGCTGGATAACGCACACTCACCCATGGGCGAGCAACTAATGTTGTTCTAACTGATGGCCTATTCGCCGGTGTTCTGCTCGCGAGCACAAACTGGGCAAAGGTGATTCTCGCCTTGGGGCTGCCAGCCTAACTCGGCAATGCGAACAACGGCTTTTTTTGTGCGTGCTGGCAAATCGTCGCGTTCGGCGGCGAGAAACTCGAAAGCTTGCGCGCGTGCGCACTGGTCGCAGGTAATAGACCAGCCTAGGACTGCCTGCCCGCGCAGATCCGGTCCCTTGGCGGTAGCGGTCCATTGCCCGGCGGGGTTGATCAGATAGCGGACCTTTTCGACGGTCAGGCGTAGCGGCAGATCACGACTACCCTTTACCGTACAGATCAGTCGATCGTTAGGCTGAACGCCGCCACCTTGACCGGTGACCTGGTACAGACCTGCAGCCAAAGTGCGGCACTCGATCAGGGTGTGTGACGGGTTAAGCGCGGTACGTCGAAAGTCGTGTTCAGCCATGGTGAGGTCCTGATCGGTAAAGGCGGGCATGATAACACCAGTGTGGGGCGGCATATCACGGGGATCACTGATGGTCGGCCTACGGCGCTTGGGTGTCTATGATGCCTAGGAGCCTGCCGCACTTAACGCTGTCCTACTGCGGAAAAGCCGTATGGGGTCATTTTCTGCGCTCTTTTTCGTTGAATAGAATGACTATTCGCCTCAAAAGACCACAAAAACTGCCTCCAATCGGACTTCTCCTCGCTACGGACGGTTAAGTCCGACAGGCTCCTAGGTTGAATTGTCATCCATTGAGACACGAGAGGATATCCCATGAGCGTCAAGCAACTGTTCGATATGACCGGCAAGGTCGCCCTGATCACCGGCGGTACCAAAGGCCTTGGCCTGCAGATGGCAGAAGCCTTTGGCGAGCAGGGTGCCAAGGTGTTCATCAGTGCGCGTAATGCAGCGGAGATCGAAGCCGTAGTGGCCGATCTGAAGCAGAAAGGTATTGAAGCAGCGGGTGTTGCCTGCGATCTGGGTAAGCTGGACAGCAACCCGGTCAAGACGCTGGTAGATGCCGCAGAAGCCGCCTTTGGTACTGTTGATGTACTGGTCAACAATGCCGGTACTACTTGGGGCCAGCCAGCAGAAGAACACAGCTATGAAGGCTGGCAGAAAGTGATGACCTTGAACGTTGACGTTTGTTTCCTGGTTGCCCAGGAAGTGGCGCGCCGCTTCATGATTCCGCGTCAGTCCGGCAAGATCATCAACATTGCCTCTATTGCTGGCTTTAAGGGTAATCGTGCCAACTCCGGTATTCACACCGTGGCCTATAACACCAGTAAAGCAGCGGCGATCAACCTGACGCGCGCACTGGCTGGCGAATGGGGTCAGTACAACATCAACGTGAACGCGATCTGCCCGGGTTACTTCCCAACCAAGATGGCCAAGGGGCTGGAAAAAGTAACCGAGTTGATCAAACAGGGCACTCCGCTCGGTCGTATTGGTGGCGAAGAAGACATCAAGGGCGCAGCCGTATTTTTGGCCTGCGAGGCATCACGCCACGTGACGGGTCAGGCGTTGGCTGTTGACGGTGGTAACTCGGTAGTCTGAGACTGCGGGGCGGCGCAATGCAGCCCCACTCAATGCAGTTAATCCAGGCCGTTGGCCAATTGGCTAGCGGCTTGCTGTACCTGCTCTTGATGATCCCGTTCCAAGGTTTCCATCAGACGTGAATGCAGTTTGCGTTCTGCGGCGCTCAGCTGTTTCCAGCCTGAGTGGGTGGGGATATGCGCGGTCTGATCATAGATTTCTGTGAAAATCGCCAGGTCAAGATCTTCGCGTCGCGGGCCTGCGTAGTTGTCGAGCAGCACCTTGATGCGAATCGAGCCTTCAATCAGCGGAACCTGTCCATTTAGCAGGCTTTGGGCGATGAGCTGAATGTCTTTTGCCAAGCGCTCGTTGCGCTCATTCTCTTGCGCCTGCCGTTCGGTACGGATGCGCCAAACCCGGCGCCATAGCGTCAAGGCGTAGCAGGTCAAAGCGGCAATGATGATGAGTCCAGCGAGTAGTAGCCAGTGTTGCATTTGCATAGTTTTCAGAAACTCAGTTGAGAGGGCTCCAGTGTCCCTTCTTCTTTCAAATTGATGTTGGGAGCGAGAAATAGCCCAGTGCTGATATGGCCTTCAATCCGATACGTGACCGACTGCTGCTTGTCGACCAACTTGACCAGATCTGCCAGGTGGCGCCATAAATTGGAACGTACCTCCAGCTCGAAGGTTTCTGAGCCATAGGGCGGAACGTCAAATACATTGTTGCTGACGCCGGTGGCCAGGCGCATGTCATTCAAATAGACCTGATATTGCATGCCACGAATAGGTAATGCTTTGCTGTTGGGGTTGTCTACTCGCAGCTTGAGCCGAAAGGACTGTTCCCACAGGTTTGATTTGAGCATTTCTACATTGGCTAAACTGACATCTGGTTTGCTGTACGACGGTATGAACATGGCGCAACCGTGCAACAACAGGCTAGACATCAGCACCAGTATTCCCAGTGCACGCGACTTCATGGTCTCCCTCCGCGGTAGGCACCTGCTGACTTATAAGTGGAGTTGTCGATCAGCCTAGGTCGGACCATACTAACCTTAATTGACGTACAGGGAGTGACAAGATGGCCCGTTTCGAGATTGTTTTTCAAGGAAAAGTGCAGCCCGGCATACCCGAAGATCAGGCGCGTGCGCGCATCGGTCAGTTGTTTCAGGTTGCTGGCGAACAACTGGATGCGTTGTTTTCCGGTCGGCGGATTGTGATCAAGCAGGGGCTGGATGAAGAGGCCGCGGCCAAGTATCGCGCTGCCATCGAGCGGGCTGGCGCTTTGTGTAGCATTGACCCGATGGATGCGCCCGAGGCTCCGGCGGCTGAGCCTAGCCAGCCAATACCTGTGCAGCAGCCAGGTACGACTAACGATTCCCATGGTAAACGCTTAGTACCACGTGATGAATATATGGCTGCTTTTGCTGATGTTGAAGCGCCGGATTTCGAGATCGCTCCGCTCGGCGCAGACTTGCAGGATGAGTATGCTGATGTGACGCCCCTGCCGATTGATCTGAGCGCGTTGAGTCTGGCGCCAGCGGGCAGTGATATGGGTGAGCTAAAGCGAGAGGTGCCGGATATTGTGCCCGATATCAGCCATCTTAAGCTGCAGGACGAATGAAGGTTTTAATAGTGTGTTGGTGATCTACTAAAGCGAGCAACACTGTTTGAATTTGCGTCCAGAACCGCAGGGGCAAGGCTCGTTGCGACCGGCCTTAATCAGATGATTGGGGTCGATGAAGTACCAGCGATCGCTGATCCGTTTGAAGTCTGAACACTCGCGATGGCTATGTTTGCTGCCATCCGGGTCAGCCCAGTGCGCGCTAAAGGTAACTTGAGCACGGTTGCCGCCCGCCACATCCTTTACTGTTTCAACTTCCAGGCCAAGCCAGCGACTTTGCTCGCTCCAGGCCCGCATCTGTGCTGCTTCCAACTGCGCCTGCTGAGCGGGCAGCGTGGTGGCAATCAAATAGTCAATCAGCCCCAAAGTGTAAGCGCAGTAGCGTGAGCGCATCAGCAGCTCAGCACTGGCGGCCGGGGTACCCTGGTGTAGCGGTTGGCAACAATTGTCATAGCGTACGCTGCTGCAGCAAGGGCAGTTATCGGTGCCGCTGATCATTACCGAGCTTGGCATGCTTACCACCAGTACTTGTCGAACATCTCGGGATTGGCCCAGTACTTATTATTCAGCCAGTCCGGGACCTGTTTGTAATCGGCTAGATCATAGGTATACAGCGCTAGCGAGCGGTCATTAATGCTGTCGTTCTGGGTAAAGCTGGCGTGACGCTGCAGCGCCAAGGCAAAAAAGTCGTTTTCCTGCCAATCCAAGGTTTGTGACAAGTCGACCAGTAACGCCAGTCGGCTGGCTGACAGGTTGCGCAGTCCCGCTAGTAGTTCTACCCCTACGCGCTGGGGTAGGTGCTCCAGCTGGTCGGCTATGATCGCTAGATCATAGCGCTGGTTGGCGAGTTCTGCCGGTAGTGGAACCTGGTTGCTGGTCACCAGCTGCGTTTCGGGGTGATCCGCACAAAAAACCTCAACCGCCGGCACCCGCGATTGGCTGACGCAGAGCAGCCGGGCAGGCTGGTAGTGTTCCAGAATGCTCAGCAGGGTAGCGTTGGGGGTAGCCGACATGGGTTTCCTCAGATGGAAGGATAAAGAGTTTGCAGGAGGCTAGAGCCTGTTGCTGAAGGATGCAAGCCTGTTGGCAGTCGGTTGCCGGCCGGTTCAATGTTATCATTACCGGCTAGCCCGGAGCCCGCATGCTGAACGATGAACTCAAAGGTCAGATTCAAACGGCCTACCGTACTTTTCTCGAAAATAAATCCCTGAAGCCGCGCTATGGCCAACGGGTGATGATTGCCGAGGTGGCCAAGTTGTTTGGTGGCGTCACGCTCGATGATGATGGTCATCGCGATGGCGACCCCGCTGTGGCGGCGATTGAGGCGGGCACCGGTACCGGTAAGACCGTGGCCTATTGTCTGGCGGCCATTCCAATTGCCAAGTATCTGGGCAAACCGTTGGTGATTTCCACCGCCACGGTCGCGTTGCAGGAACAGATTGTACTTAAGGATCTGCCCGATATTCAGCGCAACTCTGGCCTGCAGTTTGGCTTTTCGCTGGCCAAAGGGCGCGGGCGTTATGTCTGCCTGTCCAAACTCGACAACCTGTTGCGGGAAAATCAGTCGGCCGCGGATCAGCAGCAAATATTTGCTGACGAAGGCTTTAATCTGGACGTTGATGAAGCGGGCCTGAAGCTCTATACGCGGATGGTCGAGGCGCTTGGTGGCAACAAGTGGGATGGTGAGCGCGATTCCTGGCCGGAAGCGCTGGAGGATCAGGATTGGTCGCGCTTGACCACTGATCATATCCAGTGCAGCAATCGCCGTTGCGGACACTTTCAACAATGTGTGTTCTACAAGGCGCGTGAGGGAGTACAAAAAGTTGACGTGATCGTGACTAACCACGATCTGGTGCTGGCCGACTTGGCGCTTGGCGGCGGTGCGATCCTGCCAGACCCACGTGATTGTCTGTATATCTTTGACGAAGCCCACCACCTGCCCGACAAAGCCATCTCGCATTTTGCCCATAATACCCGACTGCATGCGACTGCCGACTGGCTGGAGCAGCTCGATAAAAATCTCAGCAAGCTGTTGGCCCAGCATCCCTTGCCGGGCGAGTTGGGACGAATGTTGGAAAAAGTGCCGCAAGAAGCCCGGGAGCTGAAGCCGCATCAACAGTTTATGCAGCAGGCGATGGGCGATGTGGCGGACTTCTCCAGCACCGAAGATCTGCGCGGCAACGTACGCCCGCAACACCGCTTTGAGCACGGCGTAGTGCCGCAAGAACTGGTGGATATGGGTCTGGAGCTCAAGGCCGGGTTTGGCCGCATCACTGACTTGCTACAACGCCTGGTCGATATGCTGAAAGAGGCGATGGATGGCGAAACCACTATTGGCGTTTCCGAATCCCAGGCTGAAGAATGGTACCCGCTGTTTGGTGTGTTGCTGGCGCGTTCCGAGGCCAATTGGACGTTGTGGACGCAATTCTGTTTGCAAGACCCGGAAGGCAAGCCTCCCACCGCGCGTTGGCTGACGCTAACAGAAACCAGTGATATTGAAGTGCACGTCAGCCCCATTTTGGCCGCCGACACCTTGCGGCAATATCTATGGCATAGCGCCTTCGCTGCGCTGGCAACGTCGGCGACGTTGACGGCATTGGGTAAATTTGATCGGTTTAGTCACCGGGCTGGCTTGCCAAGGAGCGCGGTATGCACGCTGGCGCCGAGCCCTTTCAAACATGGCGAAGCGGGCGTGTTGCGGGTACCGAATCATGGCGCGGACCCACGCGATAGCGCTGGCCATAGCGCATCGATTATCGAGCATCTGCCGGCGATCCTGGCTGATGAACGTGGCAGTCTGGTGCTTTACTCCTCGCGCAAACAGATGCAGGAGGTGTACGCCGGCATGCCCACAGCTTTCCGCGAACGCATCTTGATGCAAGGCGATCTCTCTAAGCAGGAGCTGATTCGGCAGCATCGCAGCAGAGTAGATAAGGACCAGCCAAGCGTCATTTTCGGTTTGGCCAGTTTTGCCGAGGGTGTCGACTTACCGGGCAAGTACTGCGAACACGTGGTGATTGCCAAGATCCCCTTTGCGGTACCCGATGATCCAGTCGAAGCGGCGTTGGCTGAGTGGATTGAGAAAAATGGCGGGAATCCCTTTATGGAAATCGCCGTGCCGGATGCCAGTCTGCGATTAATTCAGGCCTGCGGTCGGCTGCTGCGTACCGAGCAGGACACGGGCACTATTACGGTTCTGGATCGCAGGCTGGTGACTCAGCGTTATGGTAAAGCGATTCTTAAGGCGCTACCGCCGTTCCGGCAGGAAATTGATTGAGCGGTAGCCCGACGCCACGTCATCAATCCGCTCGATAGCAGTTCGACGAGCTGCTTTATGGTCGCTGCATTTGTTGGCGCGAGCGGCTTAAATGGCAGCACAACAACACATCGACTGAGGAAGAACCGTTCATGAGCAATGTTCAAGGCTATTTTGATCCGCGCTTCGAGCGCGTTCGCGAGTTGTTTGCTGAGCAGCAACAGGACGAACAGGCGCGCGGCGCAGCGCTCTGCGTGACCGTGGGCGGCGATACCGTGTTGGACCTTTGGCAGGGTGTGACGGATAAGGAAAATCAGCAGGTTTGGGAACAGGACACCTTGGTCAACGTGTTCTCCTGTACCAAGCCGCTAGGTGCGGTGGCGTTGCTGCAGCAGGTTGCGGCTGGCCGCATTGAATTGGATGCGCCGCTTGCTGAGGTCTGGCCGGAATTTGCTCAAGCGGGCAAACAAGGTATTACTCTGCGTCAGGTGTTAAGCCACCGTTCAGGCCTCTCGGCCATTGCCAAGGCGTTGCCGCCAGAGGCGCTGTTTGACTGGTCTACTATGAGTGCTGCGCTGGCGGAGCAGGCGCCTTGGTGGGAGCCAGGCACGGCACATGGCTACGCACCTGTCACCTATGCTTGGCTGCTCGGCGAACCGTTATCGCGGCTGACCAATGAAAGCCCAGGCAACTATATACAGCAGCATATCTGTGCGCCATTGGGGATGGATTTTCATGTTGGTGTGCCGGATCAGGATCTTGCGCGCATCGCGCATGTATCACGCTTGCGTAACCAGTCTGGCGATGAGGGCGCGCGTAAACTCTTTGCCGCCATGGGTGAACCCGAAGGGCTAACAGCCAAAGCCTTCGGCAACCCTGTCAGCATGATGACCAGCACCAACAAGCGTGAGTGGCAGCAGGCGGAAATTTTGTCTGCCAACGGCACCGGTAATGCCCGTTCACTGGCACGTTTCTGGCAGCTGCTAGCCCACGGTGGCGAGCTGGATGGGGTCAAGTTGCTGGACTCTGAGCTGGTTTCCCTGATGCAGCAGGAGCACAGCCAGGGGCAGGACCGCACATTGCTGTGCCCAACGCGCTTCGGGCTCGGTGTGATGCTGGAGCAAGATGCTCCCGGCGGCGGTTTTGGCATGGGCCCGCAAGCCTTTGGTCATCCGGGCGCTGGCGGATCTCTGGGATTTTGTGATCCCGAGGCGAAAGTGGGATTTGGCTATGTCACCAACACCATGGGGCCCTATGTGTTGATGGATCCGCGTGCATTGGCGCTTAGCCAGGCAGTGCATGATTGTCTGCGGAAACTTGACTGAAGGCTGCGGCAGGTCAATGCCGTCAGCCTTGTGGATGCTAGGCTGAGCAGATATTGATGAGACACACGCTTACGAGGAATTGAGCTGATGAAACCCACTATTGCTGATCTGCGTCGTGACTATACGCGTGACGGATTGACCGAGGCGCAGGCTCCAGTGGAGCCGCATGTGCTCTTTTCCACCTGGTTTGCCCAAGCGGTCGAAATTGAAACGACTGAAGCTAACGCAATGATGCTGGCGACAGTCGATTCAGCAGGGCAGCCGCATCTGCGCACGCTATTGCTCAAAGGTTTTGATGAGCGTGGTTTCGTATTTTTCACCAATTACCAGAGCGCCAAGGGTGAGCAGCTTTCGGCGCAGCCGCTGGCCGCCATGAGTTTCTGGTGGCATGACCTGGAGCGCCAGGTGCGTATTGAGGGGATGGTGGAGCAGGTGAGCCCCGAGGAGTCTGACGCCTACTTTCACAGTCGGCCCATGGGTAGCCGTTTGGGGGCCTGGACTTCACCCCAGAGTGAGGTGATTGCCGGGCGCGAGGTGTTGGAGCAGCGTTTGGCTGCCCTCGAAATTCAATACGCCGAGCAGCAACCGCCGCGCCCGCCGCATTGGGGTGGTTATCGCGTAGTGCCTAGCCTGATCGAATTCTGGCAAGGGCGTTCCAGCCGTTTACACGACCGTCTGTGTTATCGGCTGAAAGCCGGTAATTGGGTGCTTGAGCGTTTAGCGCCCTGATACCGACTGAGCCTTAATTGGCTTGCCGCCTTTCTCTGCTGGCTTTAGTCTGAAGGTCGAAGCCAGTAAAGGAGGCGTTATGGGCAGGCGAGTCTTTCAGCAGAAAGTAGTCGTAATTACCGGTGGTTGTGCCGGCATCGGCCGCGCTTTGGCTTTACGCTTTGCACAAGCCGGCGCGCATATCGCCATTCTCGATATTCAGGATGAATCGCTAGTTGCCTTCCGCCAGCAGTTACACGACAAGCTCAACGCCGATGTGATGGCGCTACACTGTGATGTGTCTGATGACCAGCAATGTGAGGAGGCGATTGGCCAGGTGGTTGAGCATTTTGGGGGTATTGATCTACTGATCAATAACGCGGGGATTACTCACCGCAGCGCCTTTGCCGATACCGATCTCGCCGTTTTTCAGCGCGTCATGGCCGTCAATTACTTTGGTGCTGTTAACTGTACGCGGCATGCCTTGCCCAGCTTGCTGGCACGCGGCGGGCAAGTGATCGGGTTGAGCTCGCTGTCAGCCTTCGCGCCTCTACTTAATCGTGGCGCTTACAATGCGAGTAAGCACGCACTGCATGGACTGTTTGAAACGCTGCGAATGGAAGTGCGAGGCAAGGGCGTGAATGTGATGCTGGTGACGCCCGGTTTTACCGCAACGGATATTCGTAAAAATGCGTTGGTGGGTGACGGCTCTATCAATCAGACAGCCATTAACCTGGCTTTCAAAGTCGCCTCGCCAGCGGAAGTGGCAGATGCTATTTATAGCGGTGCATGTAAGCGTAAGAGGCTGTTGGTGCTGTCGAATGTAGATTGGCTGGCACGGCAATGTGCGCGCTTTTTTCCACGCTTGTTTGAGCGTTGGATGCTGCCGCGTCTTTCAGGAATCAAGCCCGCGAGAGCCAGCGAGTAACGCCTTCGCCCGCCCGTTTTCCGCTAGCAAAGCAGGCGGTTAAAAGGTAGCCGCCGGTGGGTGCTTCCCAATCGAGCATTTCCCCCGCGCAGAACAGGCCTGGCAGGCTTTTGAGCATTAAATCGGTGGTTAAACTCGGTTGCTGCACACCGCCGGCACTGCTGATCGCCTGATCTAACGGGCGGGTAGCATGCAGCGTCAGTGGTAGCTGCTTGATCGCTTTAGCAACATCCGCAGGAGTGGTCAGCTGGCTTTTCTCAAAGCGCTCATGCAATAGCGCGATCTTCACCGGATCCAACCCTGCCTTCTTACGCAGCAATGATGACAATGACTGCCCCTTGCGGCTGTCTGCCAGTGAGGCCGTGAGCAGGGCTTCGCTTCTGTCAGGCGCCAGGTCCAACGTCAGCGTAGCTTGACCATGCACTTCTAGCTGGTCGCGCAAGGGGGCTGAAAGCGCATAAATCAGGCTGCCTTCGAGTCCGTCGCGGGTGAGTATGCACTCACCACGGCGGCTGATGTACTGACCATCATTGTCGATCAGGCTAGCGATGATCGGTTTAAGCGGCTGGCCACCAAAGCGTTCACTGAGGAAAGGGCTCCAACGGCAGATAAAGCCGCAGTTGCTGGGCAACAAGTCGCTTACGCCGACGTCTTTATCGCGTAGTTTTTCGACCCAGCTGCCATCTGATCCCAAGCGTTTCCAGCTACCGCCGCCGAGCGCCAATACGCAAGCCTTGGGCTTGAGCTGGATTTCTCCCTGCGGGTTTTGCAGACGTAACGCGCCGTCTTCGTCCCAGCCGAGCCAGCGGTGCCGGGTATGCAGCTGCACGCCAGCGTCGCGTAAGCGTTTGAGCCAGGCGCGTAGCAGCGGCGCGGCTTTCATCTCGGTGGGGAATACGCGGCCGGAGCTGCCGACGAAGGTGTCGATACCCAATTCGTGAATCCAGTCCTGCAGGCCGTCGGCGTCGAGCTGGGCTAACCAGTCGCTGACCCAGGGCGCGGCTTCACGGTAGCGCTCAGTAAAGGCCGACGTGGGTTCAGAGTGGGTAATGTTCATGCCGCCCACGCCGGCTAGCAAAAACTTGCGACCGACCGAGGGCATCGCGTCGTACAGGTCCACGCGATAACCTGCTCGCGCGATCGTCTCGGCGGCCATCAAGCCGGCCGGGCCGCCGCCGATGACGGCAACGCTGTCGGCGTTTGACTGTTGCTTGGTCATCTTATGCCTCTAGTCTATAAGCGGCGCAGTTTACCCCAAAGCGCGCTGCTGCCATATCTGCGCGGCACTGTGATGCAGAATGCCGTGGCGCTGGGCAAGTGCCACCCGATCCTGGTCATAGCCACCGCCAATCACGGCGCAAACGGGTATGTCGCGGGCCAGACAAGCATTGATGACGTGGCTGTCGCGTTGAGCTATGCCTTGGTCGGTCAGCGCTAAATAGCCGAGCGCGTCGGCTTGATGTACGTCCACACCGGCGTCGTAGAGCACCAGGTCAGGTTGGTATAGCGGCAACAGATAGTTCAGCGCTTGCTCCACCGTATTTAGATAGCCTTGATCGCCAAGCTGACGGGGCAGGGGGATGTCCCAATCGCTGTGTGCTTTACGCGCCGGGAAGTTGTTTTCACAATGCAGCGAGACCGTGATGGCGTCGCTGTCATTCTCCAGAATGCGTGCGGTGCCGTCGCCCTGATGTACGTCACAATCAAAAATCAATATGCGTTGTATCTTGCCGGCGGCCAACAGGTAGCGGCTGGTGATCGCGAGATCATTGAAGATGCAAAATCCGGAGGCGAAGTCATGATGAGCGTGATGGGTGCCGCCGGCGAGATGGCAAGCCAATCCGTGCTTTAGTGCTAACTCTGCTGTGAGTAGTGTGCCGCCGACTGCCCGCAGGGTTCTGGCGACCAGCAGTTCGCTCCAGGGTAACCCCATGCGCCGTTGGGCGGCGGCATCCAGCTGGTTGTTACAGAATTGCTCCACGTAGTCGCTAGCGTGGGCCAGCAGCAACAGTTCTATGGGGCAGGATTGCGGTTGGTAGAGGTTCTGGCTGTGCAGCAGGCCGCTGGCGCGCAGGTGGTCGTGCAGTCGCACGAACTTGTCCATCGGGAAACGATGTGGTGCCGGAAAAGCAAAGCTGTAGTCAGGATGGTATACCAGCGGCAGATCCACTTTTACTCCCCAGGGCTGTTGGTAAACAGCACGAGTATGCTGGCGCCGCTGGCGTCTGAACAGTCTCATGGTTGAACCAGCCATGCCGCCGGCCTGCTAACTTGGGACAATCCGGGTTAAACTTGCCGGCATTCTGGCAGCGACTATGATCGCTGCTGCTGAACTGAGGTAGAGCGACAACCGTGGTCGCGTCGATTGTGAGGAAGTGTTATGAGCCAATTGCTGGATGATCTGGTTGACCTGCTGGCGCTGGAAAAAATTGAAGAAAACCTGTTCCGTGGGCGTAGCCAGGATCTGGGTTTCAAGCAGCTCTTTGGCGGCCAGGTGCTGGGGCAATCACTGTCTGCCGCCAGTCAGACAGTTGACACCGAGCGCCACGTGCATTCGGTGCATGGCTATTTTCTGCGCCCCGGCGACCCGACTCATCCTATCGTTTATCAGGTAGACCCGTTGCGCGATGGTGGCAGCTTTACCACACGTCGAGTGCAGGCGATTCAGAAGGGTAAGCCGATCTTCACCATGATCTGCTCCTTTCAGGGCGATGAGCAAGGTTATGAGCATCAGGTGCAAATGCCCGACGTGCCGGGCCCGGAAGACTTGCCGAATGAAACCGAATGGACGCGTAAGTACCAGCACCTGATCCACGAAAAAGTGCGCGACAAGGTGCTTTGCGGTAAGCCTATCGAGATTCGCCCGGTCGGCGAGTTCAACCCGTTTGAGCCGAAGGTATCCGAGCCGGTGCGTTACATGTGGTATCGCGCTGACGGCCAGCTACCGGATGATCCGCAGGTGCATCGTTATCTGCTGGCCTATGCCTCGGACTTCCACCTGCTGGGCACGGCCATGCAACCACATGCCATCTCTAGTTGGTCGACCAAACTACAGGTTGCCAGCTTGGACCATGCGCTTTGGTATCACCGTCCGCTGCGTATGGATGATTGGTTGCTGTACGCCATGGACAGCCCATCGGCTAGCGGCTCTCGTGGTATGTCACGCGGGCATATCTTTAATCGTGCCGGTGAGCTGGTTGCCTCAGTCGCGCAAGAGTCGCTGATGCGCAAAGTGAAGGACTGAATATGCGCGATTTGCAGGGCTGGGTGTTTGATTTGGATGGCACCCTCACGCTTGCTCAGCATGACTTCCCGGCTATTCGGCGCGAGCTGGGGGTGCCAGCGGAGTCAGATATCCTGACTTACATCGCCGCATTGCCTGCCGCTGAGCGAGTGGCTATGAAGGCCGAGCTGGACCAGATTGAATTGCGATTGGCCGATCAGGTCGAGGCTGCGCCGGGTGCGGTTGAGTTGATTCAGACGCTGCATGAACAGGGGCGACGGCTGGGCATTCTTACCCGCAATTTACAGGCCGTGGCGGTCTCGACTTTGCGGCAAATGGGTATTCTCGAATGCTTTGCACTTGAGGATGTATTGGGCCGTGAAGACGCTGCGCCCAAGCCCCATCCTGAAGGTATTCAGCTACTGCTAGAGCGCTGGCAACTCACACCGACGCAGGCAGTGATGGTGGGCGACTTTCATTTCGATCTGGAAGCGGGCAGAGCCGCGGGTAGCTACACTTGCCTGATCCATCCGCAGAACCGTTGGCCTGAGTTGGCCGACTGGCATGCGGTGGATTGCCGGAGCTTGCTGGCGTCTTGTTAATTCTGCATTAGGTCGTTTGAAAACGCAGACGCATCGACAGGTCTACCGCTTTCACATCTTTGGTCAGGCTGCCGATCGAGATGTAATCCACACCGGTTTCCGCCACGCTGCGCAGGGTGGTTTCGTTGATGCCTCCGGAGGCTTCCAACGCCGCCTTGCCGGCGGTTAGGCTGACCGCCTTGCGCATGTCGTCCAGGCTTAATTCGTCCAACATGACGATATCGGCACCCGCTTCCAGCGCTTGCTGTAGCTCCTCCAGGCTTTCCACTTCTACTTCCACGGGTTTGCCCGGCGCAATGCGGTTGGCCTGGTTGATTGCGGCGGCAATACCTCCGCAGGCGGCAATGTGGTTTTCTTTGATGAGAAAAGCGTCAAACAAGCCAATGCGGTGGTTATGACAGCCACCGCAGGTAACGGCATACTTTTGCGCCATGCGTAAGCCCGGCAGTGTCTTACGGGTGTCCAGCAGCTTTACCGTCGTGTCCTTCACCATGTCGGCGAAATAGCGACTGCGGGTGGCGGTAGCGGAGAGGGTCTGAATAAAATTCAGCATGCAGCGCTCGGCGGTTAGCATGCCACGTGCCGGGCCATTGAGGCGGCACAATGTCTGGTCGGCCATCAGTTGGTCGCCATCGGCTACTAACCATTCGATCTGAATCTGCGGGTCTACCTGACGCACCACCTCGTCCGCCCAGGCGCGGCCGCAGAATATCGCCGCCTCGCGGGTAATGATGCTGGCGCTCGCCAGATTCTCGGCGGGGATCAGGCTGGCGGTAATGTCACCGTCGCCAACATCTTCATTCAGGGCGCGGCGCACATCATCAACGATGACGGCCTGCAGACTGTCGAGGGTTAGGTTCGGCATGGGCGCTCCAGCAACGTTTTGAATGCCGGCGAGTATACCCGATTGATAAAAAAATACCCGCCTCGGGAGGCGGGTATTGGCTAGTGCATAAGGCGCTGAAATTACTTGTTCAGGTAATTCACCGGGTCATTGAAGTAGTCCCGCGTTAGCCGGAAAACCACAGGGCTAAGCAACAATAGTGCAATCAGGTTGGGAATCGCCATCATGGCATTCAGTGTATCTGCGACCAGCCACAAACTGGCCAGATCTATGCCGGGCAGGGTGCCTAGCGGCACGGCGATAATCCAAAGTACACGGAACGGGATATTGGAGCGTTCCCCAAACAGGAATTGCGTGCACTTCTCTGAGTAGAAGCTCCAGCCGATGATAGTAGTGAAGGCGAATACCGCCAGACCAATACTGACTATGTATTGCCCCCAGCCACCGGGTAAGCCCTGACTAAAGGCGAGCGCCGATAGAGGAGCACCGTTCTCGCCGCTCTGCCAGGCACCGGTCACCATGATCACCAGCCCGGTAATCGAGCAGATAACGATGGTGTCGATGAAAGTCCCCAGCATGGCAATTGTGCCTTGGCGGATCGGGTTGTTGGTCTGTGCCGCAGCGTGCGCGATCGGAGCGCTACCCAAGCCTGCTTCATTAGAAAATACGCCGCGCGCAATACCAAAGCGCATGGCTGCCCACACCGTTGCGCCAGCAAAACCGCCGGCCGCGGCAGCAGGGTTAAAGGCGTAATGGAGGATGTCGCCAAAGGCAGCTGGAATGCGGTCGAAGTGGATGATCAGAATAATCAAACCGCCACCCACGTAAAACAACGCCATGATAGGTACTAGTTTGCCGGCAACGTCACCAATGCGTTTAATGCCGCCGAGCAGAACCAGCGCCACTAGAATGGCAATGATGATACCGGTCACCAGAGGCGGAATGCCGAAGCTGCTACTCAGTGCATCGGCTACCGAATTGGACTGGATGGTATTACCGATACCAAAACCGGCAAGCATGCCGAAAATAGCGAATAGCACGCCGAGCCACTTCCACTTGGCGCCCAGACCGTTCTTGATGTAGTACATCGGGCCGCCGACGTGGTTGCCTAAGGCATCCTTCTCGCGAAAGCGCACTGCTAATACGGCTTCGGCAAACTTGGTCGCCATGCCGACCAAGGCGATCACCCACATCCAGAACAATGCGCCCGGACCGCCGAAGAAAATAGCGGTAGCGACACCTGCAATGTTACCGGTACCTACTGTAGCGGAGAGGGCAGTCATCAGGGCGTTAAAGGGGCTGATGTCACCTTCTTCGGTGCTCTTGCGGCCACGCCAGAGCATGCTGAAGCCGTAAAATAGTTTACGTTGCGGAATGAGTTTCAGGCCTAAGGTAAGGTAAAGGCCTGTGCCGGCTAATAACGCGAGCATTGCCGGTCCCCAGACAAAGCCGTTGATATTGCCGATCAGGCTAATGATTGCTTCCATTGACGCTGCTCCTGCTGTTTATTTTTTATTGATGTGAGTGGTGCCACATCACTCTTATGAGGTGCCTTTTGGGCTGATCCGTTGTCAGGATATACCAGGATTGCCGGTTCGGGGCGAACCAAAGATGGTGATCTTATCGTGGACGATAATTTCATGGCCTGATGGGTATATTAAATGTGATACGCATCAATAAATCCGACGGGCTTGGGTGCGCTCGATTTGAAAACGGGTATACTGATAAAAATATTTGACGCCAAATTTACGACACATGGAAGGTTTGAGCAGGATAGCACTCAGGCGTTGTACGCGATAAGCCCGGCTTATCAGGAGAGGTAGCATGTCCCAGGACCCAAAGGTGGTATCGATCAAGTCGAGTCTCGCAGGCCGCCATGGCCAAGGCGTGAGCAAAGGTTTGTCTTTATTGCCGCTACCCTTAAGTGCCGTACGCGAGCATTTGCAGCAATACCTGCATACGACGCTGAATACCCTGTTTGATAATGCCGACGACAACCTCTTCCAGATGGCTGATCGGGCGCCCAGTAATGCCGATCAATCACTCTTCTTTGAAGCCATGCGCACAGTGCGTCTGCAGCGTGGCAGCATCCTCAAAAGTGTTAGCGCCGGTCTGCAGCAAGCCACCGAGCAACTGAACAGTGATGCCCCAACCAAAACCGCTGCACATATCCCGTTCGAGCTGGACAGCCTGACTCTGGTTCAGCCCGATGAACTGGAGCAGTCGGTTGCGCTGGATGGCATGGTTAGCCGGGTAAATAATCGCAACCAGCAGTCTTTGATGCACCTGGCGATACGTAGTAACAGCCTGGTCAAAAGCCTTGTGGATGAGCGCAATAACCCCTTGGCTCCTGCGGCACTGGCAGAATATTTCGCTGAAGCGCTGAAGCCGCTGGCACTTGAGATTAAAGTCCGCTTGATTGTTCTTAAGCTCTTTGAGCGTTACGTATTCAATGCGATTGACGCCGAATATGAAGAATTGAACAAGCTGTTGATCAACTCAGGGGTAATGCCAGATCTGCGCTTGGCACAAGTGTCTCCTTCGTCGCGGCGGGTGCCTGCAGCAGGGGTGGGTACGCGATCAACAGAGAAGGCGCGCGATAATCAGCCCGGTGCAGTAGATCAGCAGGAAGTGCTGAGTATGTTTAGCGAGCTGATCGGCAATTGGCGGCATGCCAGCGGTGATATGGCGCTGGCAGGCTTGTCTGGCGTTGGCGCAAGGCCCATGCCTAGCAATGAGCTGCTACAGGTTCTTGCCGAACTCCCGATTGAAGAAGCGACAGAAGCCAACGCCGGAAATCGGCTGCCTGGCATGCGTCAGCGTATTCAACAGGTGTTGCAAACGCAGCGCCAGCAGGAGGGCGGCGATCAGAAAGTCTTGGGCCGGGTGGATGATGATGTCATCAGCCTGGTATCCATGTTGTTCGATTTTATCCTCGAAGATCCGGCGTTGCCCTCTGCGGTCAAGGTGTTGATCGGTCGATTACAGCTGCCGATTTTGCGCGTAGCCATTGCCGATAAAAGCTTCTTCAGTCGTGGGGCACATCCGGCGCGGCGTTTATTGAATGAGCTGGCACGGGCGACCATGGGTTGGAGCGATCATGATGACCCGCGTCGTGACCAGCTACATGGCTTGCTTGAGAACATTGTTGAACAGTTGCTGACGATAACCGAGCCGCAGGACGCGCTGTTCGAATCCTTGCATGCGGAATTGACTGCCTTTTTGCGTAACGAGCAGCGTCGTTCGGATCGTATTGAACAACGCACCCGCGACGCGGAAGAAGGGCGCGCGCGGATGCAGGTCGCACGAAATGACGTGGCCAAGGCGGTCAATGATTTGCTGGTAGGTCGTACCTTGCCGGTCACTGTAGTTGATCTGCTGCGTGATGTCTGGAGCCAGGTTTTGCAGATGGTTTGCTTGCGCGAAGGCGCCGGATCGACCGCCTGGGATAAGGCTGTGCGCTCGGCTCAGCAGATGATCGACAGCGTTGAATCCGTGCCTGCTGGAGAGCTGCAGCACCGAATCCAAACTAATGAAAAAGTACTTGAGGCGTTGCGTTCCGGATTGCAGCTGTTGGGCTTCGATGCCTCTGCCGTAGCGGTTCAGGTGGCGCGACTTGCGCAGCCGCAAATGTTGGCATTGTCTGCAGCGCAGGCCGTCGAATCGCAACGGGATCGTGATGAAAAAGCCGCGCTAGCGGCGCTGATACCGGCGTCCATTGCGGTGCCTGCGTCAGCACAAATAGTTGAGCCAGAGATCCCTGAGAGTGATGCGCCGAACGTCGAAGCATCCGCGCCGTTGCAGCGAGATGTTGTCGCGGCGGTTGTCGAGCCCATTGAGCAAGTGCACGTGGCTGAACCGGTGCTTGAGCAGGCTGACGTGGAGCCAGTGGCGGAAACGGTAGAAGATCTGCCGAGCGTCGGTGCCCAACGCTGGATTGAAAGCCTGCGGGCTGGATGCTGGTGTTTGCTGAGCGCGACTGAAAGCCAGCCCGAGCAGCGTTGTAAGTTGGCAGCGATTATCAGCTTCAGCGGTAAGTACATTTTTGTGAATCGCGGCGGTATGAAAGTCGCCGAATTTGGTAAGTCGGAGCTGACCCGGCATTTCGATCAGGGGTTAATCACGCTGCTGGACGAAAATCAGCTGTTTGACCGTGCGCTCGAATCAGTTATCGGTAATCTGCGCCGCTTACAGTCTGCAAAGTCCTGATTAGACCGGCGTGCGCGGCTGCTTTGCTCCTGTTAGCATAGGGTTTTTGTTGATGGGGCCGATCTTATAATGCGTCTGCAAGAGGGCTGGTTAGACAGCGCGCAAATCTGCCGCTCAGAACACTTCAATGCCCGTCCTGATGGCGAGGCCGTCTCACTTCTGGTAGTACACAATATCAGCCTGCCACCCGGTCAGTTTGGCGGTGGTCATGTGCAACGTTTCTTCTGTGGCCAGCTTGACTCCTCTTTACACCCTTATTTCGCGCAAATATCTGAGCTGCGGGTTTCCGCGCACTTCCTGATTGAGCGAAGCGGGATCATTACGCAGTTCGTCAATTGCGATCAGCGCGCCTGGCACGCTGGCGCGTCTTCCTATGCTGGTCGCGCTGAATGTAACGATTTCTCGATAGGGATTGAGTTGGAGGGAGCAGATCAGACGGCCTACACTGACGCTCAGTATGATGCGCTCAGTGAGTTAACCAAGGCGTTGCAGGTAGCCTACCCGGCAATTACCCCTTGTCGAGTTACCGGTCACGAGTTTATCGCTCCGGGCCGCAAGACAGATCCGGGCGTGGCCTTTGACTGGCGTCGTTACTTGAGCAGCCTGGTCTGCGCTTCACCCAATCCCTAAAGGCTCCATAAATGCGTTTTCTGATCCTGTTGATCACTGCTTTGCTGGTTCGTTTCACCCCATTGCGACGGGGTATGCGGCCGGACTTAGCGGTTAGCTGGGCTAGCTATTGTGCTCGGCTGGCGGAGCGGCGACCCGGCTGGCGCGCGCTCGTGTGCTTGCTGCTGCCGTTGTTGCCACTCGAGCTTGCCTTCTGGATGCTTGCCGATGTCGCGTACGGTTTTTTTGTGCTGACACTCGGCGTACTGGTTTTGCTGTTCGGGCTAGGTGGCAATGAGCTGTTGCATGCTTTCGGTCGCCGTTTTGAGCAAGCCTGGGCGCGTGGCGATCAAGCCGCAGCGGCGTTGATCGCTGAAAATGATCTTGGCTTACAGGCCAGTGATGATCAAACGTTGCTGATGCAAGTTCGCGGGCGTTTATTGCGAGAGGCGTTGTCGGGGTATTTTGTGCCGGTTCTCTGGTTTTTATTGCTGGGGCCCTTGGGCGCGCTGGGATACCGTCTACTAAGGTTGTTTGTAGACCGCTTGGCATCTGATGAGCAGAGCTACGCCGGGAGCTTGGTGCACGCCATGGAGTGGCTACCTGCTCGCTTGCTGGCTGCCAGTTTTGCTTTGGTTGGGCATTTTGACCAGGTGTTGGCTGCGCTGCGTGGGGTCTGGAGCGACTGGGATCAGTCGGTAGAGCCGTTACTGGTCAGGGCAGCGGATGCGGCTCTGACGGGTGAGGCTAGCGCCGAGAAAAATCAAACGATTTTGGCACCGACGCGAGCCCTATTGGTTCGAGCGATGCTTGCCTGGGCTGTACCCGTGGCATTGTTGGCATTACTCGGGTAGATTTCGCGCCAAGAGTAAAGTTGTCTCTGTACTGGCCGATAGAGTCAGCATGAGACAAGGGAAGCAGGCGAGGTGTCGCCATCCCGAACGCGGCAGTATACAAAACAAAACAAGGGTCGTTGTATAGATGACCTGATAGGCCCCGCCGCAGGCCAGTCTATTTAGGAGAGTAACTGGGTGAATAGTCTTCTTGCGCCTGCCATTGCCCTGATGAATCGCCTGAATTACGGCATGAAGTTCTGCCTGATCAGTGTGCTTTTCTTTGTCCCCCTCGGTATTGTCAGCAGTATGGTAGTGCACCAGGCGTATGAGCGCGTCAAAGTTACGCGCCATGCCCAGGATAACTTGGCGCTGGTTCGCGCAAGCTCCGATATCGTGCGTGATGCTGAGCTGATTCGTGACATGGAGAACGTCAATTCGCTGTTGGGGCAGGGCCAGTTTGCCGCTGAATTAGAAAAGCGCGGTGCAGATTTGCGCAAATTGATCTTGGACAAGCTCCGCGCGCTGCCGCTGGACGGTGAGGATGCTGGCGCTAGTGATGTCGTAACCAAACGCGATGAAATGATTACCTTGTATGAAGGTTTCGCCAATGAGTCGGTTAGCGGCAAAAAAGTGTTGTCGGTTCAGGGGCTGGCAGATGCTACTACGCTGCTCAATTTCAGCGCTGCTTATACTGGCCTACCGCAGGATTTTGACCGCGATGTACGGCAACTTACTGAATTATTGATTGACGCTACGCCGCAGGTGACCTCGGCGCTGGGCGAAGGCCGTGCGGTGGGCGCGTATTCGATGGGCCTTGGCTTTATCAATTCTGATGCCAGTCGCGCAATGGACGACTTGTTTGAATTGCTGCAAAAGTTGACTGCCAATTACCAGCAAGTGTTGCAGCAGACGCTTGCCGGGCAGGGCCTGCAGAGCATCAAGCCAGCGGCTGACGCGAGTATCGAAAGTCTGAGCATCGCGCAGAACATCTTCGATGAAGAAATCATTTTGGCCAATTCGCTGGAAGGCGAGTGGGATGATTATTTTGAACGTATCACCACCGAAATAGATAAAACTTACGCACTGGATACGGCGATCTTTGACGCGCTTCGCGCGCGCTTGAACACGCGTTTAGGAGAGAATCAGCGCTCTATGCTGGTGTTGATCGTTTCGCTCTCGCTGGTGGGGCTGTTGATCATCTATCTGTACGCCGGTTTCTATATGGCGACGCGGCGCACCTTGAAACGTTTGTCCTCACAAATGGCTCAAGTAGCCGGTGGTGACATGACCGTTCAGGTGGTGGTAGATAGCCGAGATGAGCTTGGCGATCTGGCGGCTGATTTCAACAATACCGTGCTTAAAGTGCGCGAGCTGATTCGTCAGGTCAGTGCTACCTCTGATCAAGTTCAGGAGCAGTCACGTCAGGTCGAAAGCATTGCGAGTGAAAGTAGCCAAGCCGCGACCTCACAGCGCAGCCAGATCGAGCAGGTGGCAACCGCGATGAATGAGATGGCGGCTACGTCGCAAGAGGTGGCACGTAGTGCCGCCTTGGCGGTGACCAACGCCGAAGAGGTTAATACTCAGACGCTGAGCGGTCGCAGGCTGGTCGAGTCTTCGGTGGACGGCATTGAGAAGCTGTCGGGCGAGATCGAAAACTCGGTTCGCGTGATCAATCAGTTGGCTGACGATAGCTCCTCCATTAGCCGCGTATTGGATGTTATTAAAGGGGTTGCCGAACAGACCAACCTGCTGGCGCTGAACGCGGCCATCGAGGCTGCACGTGCGGGCGAGCAAGGAAGAGGCTTTGCCGTGGTGGCCGATGAAGTGCGCACGCTGGCCAGACGTACGCAGCAGTCGACTGAAGAGATCGAGCAGATGATTGTGCGTCTGCAGGACGGGGTTGGCGCAGCAGTAAAAGCGATGGGCAGTAGCCACAGCATGACGGCTGAAACTGTAGATGCTTCACTCAGGGTGCAAGCCGGGCTAGACAGCATTCTCAAGTCGGTGACGCATATCGTCGATCAGAGCCAGCAAATTGCCGCTGCGGCAGAAGAGCAAACAGCGGTCAGCCATGATATTGATCAGAATATTGTTGAGATCAATCATGCGGGCGAGCGTACCGCCGAAGGCGCCCGCAAGGCAGAGGAATCCAGCGGCCGCATGGCGCAGCTGGTGCAGTCGCTGCAGAGCATCATTAGCGCGTTTAAAGTTTGATTTAGTAGGCGCCTGAACTCAGGCCGAAGGCTTGGGTTTGGGCGCCCAGAGTACTTCAGGCGTTTCCTCCAGGCGGGCGATCGTGCGCGCCATCACAAACAGCAGATCAGATAACCGGTTCAGGTAGATCAATGCCTGCTGGTTGACGTCATCCTGCTGCGCAAGACTCAGGTATTGACGCTCAGCACGCCGGCAGACGCTGCGGGCCAGATGGGCTTGGGCTATCGCGCGCGAGCCACCGGGCAAAATGAAATTTTTCAACGGCTGCAGGTGTTCATTCAACTGGTCAATTTGTTGCTCCAGCAGTGTGACATCGGTGGCGTCGATAATGTCGTAGCCAGGCACGGCCAGCTCCCCACCTAGATCGAACAGCCTGTGCTGAATGGGCGTTAGCATTGTCAGCAGAGAATGTAGGCGGCAATCGGTCAGCTCGGTGATCATTAGCCCCACGTGGCAGTTGAGTTCATCCACTTCGCCCATTGCCGCGACCCGTGGGTGGTTTTTGGCGATGCGCTCTCCACTGGCCAGGCCGGTGTCACCCTTATCGCCGGTGCGTGTGTAGAGTTTGCTCAAGCGATAGCCCATGGTCGATTGCTCTCTGGTGTTGAAAATGTGGGTTATTGAAACGTCGGGCTAGCCTAGCGGCAAATGCAGTGGTCAGTCCACGGGTAGGTCTAGTTCAGCCAAGCGTCGCTGTGTGGCATACAGCAGGCGGTTCAATGCTGGGGTGGGGATGCGCTCGTGCTGCGCCAGTCGACAAGCGTACCCGAGAATATAGTCCAGTTCGGTACGGCGTTTAGCATGCATATCCTGGCGCATGGACGAGCTGTTGTTGGCGGTGCGCCGGATAACCTCATAAATTTGCGTGGGGAGGTCGTCGAGGTGTGGAACGGCCTGGCTAGTCAGTAACGCTTGCAGCTCAGCAATGCATTCATCCAGCCAGCTACCGGCGACATTGGGTACCTCGCCATTAACGCAGTCAAACAGCAGCGTGAAAGGGTTAATCGCGCAGTTGACGGCCAGTTTGCGCCAGAGCACCGCAACGATGTTGTCATCCCACTGCCATTGCACGGCGTTGCTATCGAGTTGTTTCAACCACTCGGGCGCACGCTGGTTTAGTGGGTCGCCGATCAGTGTTGTGCCTTGACCTGCCCATATCACGTGTCGCGGTGCGGGTTGCCAAGCGCCATCGGTCACGCTGGCATAGAGCACGCGCTGTTCAGTAAAAGCATGGCTCACCTGTTGTTGTGCACCGAGACCGTTCTGCAACAGCAGTATCTGGCTGAGCGTACTCAGGCGATGACGAACCGACTCCACAGCGGCGAGCGTAGAGTGGGCTTTGGTGGCAACTATCAGTGTTTGAATGGGGGTGTCGGACGTTGTAGCTACTTCTACGTTGGCCCGCTGCTGACTTTGGTGGCCTTGTTGCTCGAATATCAGCTTATTATCCGCAGTGCGCCAAGCCTCTAGGGTGGCTTGGTTGCGCACCAGCAAGCTGCAGGGTTGTCCTGCTTGTTGCAGGCGTGCGAGCCATAACAACCCCAGACTACCAGCCCCTAGAACATGCATCATTGCGCGCGTTATTTGCTGCGGGCTTCGGTGATCAAGTTGGTCTCATAGGCTTCGTTCAGGTGCTCTTCGACCAGCTGCAACAGTGCTTCAGGGGTGGGTAACTCTTGCTTGTTGGTGACGGTGCTTAATGCCATGCCAGCTCGAATTGATAGGTAGCCTTCAGTGGTTTTGAAGGCTTTTAGGTTCAAGCCATCGTGCAATCGACGGAAGCTGTTGGGTTTGCAGTCATCGGCATCGTCTGCCAAAGTTACTATGGCGAACGCGTTGCTACCCACCCGCGCGATAACATCGGTAGGCCGTACCAGCTGCTGTAGCCGGCGTGCGGTGCCGCGTAGCACTTCCTGCTGGACCGGCTCACCGAAACGCTCGCCCAGCGAGGCCAGGTTCTGTACGCCGAGGACCACTACGCAGCAGGCACCGCCGCGGGAGTCAACATTGCGCAACGCGTCGTTAAGGCGTTGCAACAGATAGCGGCGATTGCCGATAGCGGTGAGGCTGTCGACCATGTTGTGTTCTTCAAGCTGAGCATTGTTATTGGCTAGCAGATGGTTTTCATCGAGCAGGCGGTTGATCAGTTGAGAGGTGCGGTCCGCAGCAAAAATGCGTGGCAGAAGTTGCTCATTCATCGAGGATTTGCTGATGAAGTCGTCGACGCCACGGTCAAAGGCCTCACCGAGCACGTTGTCACCCTCGCGGGCGGTCAGTAGTACCACGTAGGTATAGTGATCATCTTGCTCGTCAACTTGCCTGATGCGGGTCGTTAGCTCTAGCCCGTCCATCTCGGGCATTAGCCAATCCGCCACCATGACACTGGATGGGCGCTGCTCGTGCATGCGCAGGGCGTCCATTGCAGAGCTGGCGAAACGGATGTCGTTGTAACCTGCTTGACTCAGCGTGTGACCGATAACGGCGCTGCTGAACTTCGTATCGTCAACCACCATAATGCTGAGTTGGGGGTTAGGCATGAAGGTGCTCCCTGCTGATCGTTGGCTAACTGCCGTTATAATGCCACGAGGTTATACTGTTGTTTTGTAATGAACATCATAATTTTTACGTTTTGCATGGGGTTATGCCAATGCCATCTTTTGACGTCGTATCTGAACTCGACAAACATGAAGTAACTAACGCGGTTGATAACGCTATGAAAGAACTCGAGCGGCGTTACGATTTGCGCGGCAAGGGTAAGTTTGAATTCAATCAGAAAGACTTAAAAATAACCCTAACCGGTGATGCTGAATTCCAGCTTGAGCAGATGCTGGAGATTCTTAAATTGAGCCTGGTAAAACGCAAGATTGATATCCAATGCCTAGAGGTGAAGGACTCATTAGCCTCAGGCAAACAGGTCAAGCAGGATGTGATCTTGCGTGAGGGGATTGATAAGGAACTGGCGAGAAAAATTGTTGCCTTGATTAAGGATGCAAAACTCAAGGTGCAGGCTGCTATCCAGGGTGAGCAGGTGCGGGTGACTGGCAAGAAACGAGATGATTTGCAGGAGGCTATGGCTCTGCTGCGCGGCAGTGAGATGGATATGCCGCTACAATTCAACAATTTCCGAGACTGATTTAAAACCAAGTGGGGGTTACGATGGATGAATTAATGGCAAAAATGGAAGGGCTGGAAGAGGCCTGGTTGCCGCTGGTAATTGAATATGGCAGTCAGTTGCTGCTTGCTTTGGTGACGCTGGCCGTTGGTTGGTGGATTGTCGGCCGGGTGGTTGCGACGCTGGACAAAGTGATGACGCGACGTCAGGTCGAGCCGACGTTGCATGGCTTTGTCAGTACCTTGGTTAGCATCGCGCTGAAAGTGCTGTTGCTGATCAGTGTTGCCGGCATGATAGGCATTGAAACTACCTCCTTTATTGCTGTTCTAGGTGCCGCTGGTCTGGCTGTTGGTCTGGCGCTGCAGGGTAGCCTCGCGAATTTTGCCGGTGGCACGCTCATTCTGTTTTTGCGTCCATTCCGAGCTGGTGAGTACATCGAGGCGCAGGGCGTTTCCGGTACAGTCGATAGCATTCAGATCTTCAATACCATTTTGAAAACCCCCGACAACAAAACCGTGATCGTACCCAACGGCAGTCTGTCTAATGGCAATATCGTTAACTATTCCCGCCAGGCTACACGGCGCGTCGATGTGAATATTGGTATCGACTATGGCGATAGCGTGAAACAAGCACGTTCTATTCTGCTTGGGTTGGCCGAGGCCGACAGCCGTGTTTTCAAGGATCCGGCTGCAGTGGTATGGCTTGCCTCGCTGGGCGATAACTCGGTAAACCTCTCTTTGCGTATGTGGGCCAAGACCGAAGACTTTTGGGGTGTGTTTTGGGATATCCAGGAACAGGCCAAAGAAGCATTCGATGAACAGGGCATTTCCATTCCGTTTCCGCAACGCACTGTCCATGTGGTTACTCAACCGAGTGTTGAGTCTGCCTCGGAGTAGTCTGCAAGGCGATTAAGAAAACCCGGCAAATGCCGGGTTTTTTGTTTTCTGTTAGCCCGAAAGAACAACGGTGCGTCGCCGCCGCGAATGTGTCGACCCTGTCGCAGTTATTGAACGCGACCGCGAAAATGGGAACATCCTAAAATGTTTTTTGTCCAATCACTTGGGTAACGTGCACTTGTGCGCGTTTCTTAAACAATTACGTGAGAAGGTGAACGTTATGAAACATGTCTTGAGAACCTCCTTGATCGTTGCTGCACTGATGCCCGGTTTGGGTTTTGCGGCCCCGTCCGCAGGTGACAACGAGATCACCTTGAGCGGCGCGGGCTCGAGTGACAAGGATTTTGACAGCAATGGTTTCTCATTCCAGGGTAGCTGGGGTCAGTACCTGAGTGAGTCCTCTTTGTGGGGGATTCGTCAGAGTGTCGGGATTTCCGACTCTGAAGGTGAGAGCACCGACTTCACTGGCTCCACTCGCGCATTCTACGACTACCATTTTGGTAGTGGTAAAGCGAAACCCTTCATTGGTGCCAGCATTGGTGGCATCTACGGTGATGGTGTGGACGACAGCTTCACAGCTGGTCCAGAGTTGGGTCTGAAGTATTGGGTCAAGGATGACGTGTTTATTACTGGCATGATGGAGTACCAGTTCCTGTTTAAGAATAGCGACGGCGCCAGCGACAACTACGACGACGGCGCGATCTTCTACAGCGTGGGTGTCGGTTTCAACTACTAAGCCCAGTAGCACGGCGTCCTCGCGGGCGCCGTCTGTTTTTCTGCTGTTTGTCCTCTCCCTTGTGTGCTTCCTTACGCTATCAGCCATTAACCCGCATCAATCGATGCCGGGGCGCTTAAGCCTGTCCGGGTGAGCGAATCTTAGCAGCATAAAAGCCAGTACGATGGCCGGCAGGCCGGTTAGCGCGGTCAGCATGAAAAACTCCGTCCAGCCCACGCTCTCTGCTAACACGCCAGTAAATCCCGCAGCGAACTGACCCGGTAGTGTCATCAGCGAGCTGAACAGCGCGTATTGAGTCGCGGTATACGCGGTATTGGTTAGGCTAGATAGGTAAGCAATAAACACAGAAATGGCCAGGCCCCCGGTGATGTTG
Organism: Halopseudomonas sabulinigri; assembly: GCA_011053055.1. GTDB lineage: Bacteria > Pseudomonadota > Gammaproteobacteria > Pseudomonadales > Pseudomonadaceae > Halopseudomonas > Halopseudomonas sabulinigri_A. Next base: position 58,287 of record DRHT01000018.1, read on the forward strand.
TCGGCGATGATCGCCAACACCAGGCCGTCTGGTTGTGGGCCGATATGTGCCAGCCAAGCGAAGATCAAGTTGGTCGCCGGCGCCATGAACGCCGTCAGTATCAATATGGGTGCAATGCCGAAACGCGCGACCAGTAGACCGCCGAGGGCTGCGCCGGTTAACGTCATGGCGAGTCCGAAGGCTGCTGCAATGTTGGCTATCTGCTCTTTGCTGAAGCCGATATCCAAATAGAAAGGATTGGCCATGGTGCCCATGAATATATCGCTGATGCGAAAGGTGGCGATGAACAACAGTACGATCAGCGCGGTTTTACCATATCGCTCAAAGAATTCGGTGAAGGGCGCCACAAAAGCGTTAAAGAACCAGCTGGAGACGCTTAAACGCCAACCTTGGTGTTGAGACTGGCCAAGAAAACGCGTCAGGCGCTCCTCTTGCGCCAAGGTGTCGCTGGTGATGTGCACCTTGGGTTCAGCAATGCATAGCGTGGTTAGCACGCCCACTAGCATTAACGCTGCCATGCCGATATAGGCATGGCTCCAGCTGTCCAGCGCGGCAATATGCAGCGCACCGGCGCCGGCGGCCAGAATGGCTACCCGATAACCGGTAACATAGGTCGCGGCCATCGCCGCTTGTCGATGCCTGGCTTCGGCTTCAACGCGATAGGCGTCGATTGCTACGTCCTGTGTGGCCGAGCCAAAAGCCACTAATACTGCCCAGATCGCGACTAACTCAATCTGTTCTAGTGGGTCGCTCATGGCCATACCGAACAGGCTGCCGGCAATTACTAGCTGCGCAAGAAACATCCAGCTACGCCGCCGCCCCATTAATCGCGTCAGTAATGGCACCGGCAGCCGGTCGATCAGCGGAGCCCAGAGCACTTTGATCGAGTGTGCCATGCCAACCCAGCTGAGAAAGCCGATTGCCGCCAGTTCTACACCCAGATCGCGTAGCCATGCGCTAAATGTGCCGCCCACCAGCAGTAACGGCAAACCGGCGGAAAAACCCAGAAACAGCATGCCGATGACACGAGGTTGTAAATAAACTTTCAGTCCTTCCGCTTTGGGTAGGCTAGGGGTGTCGGAAGAACGGGAGCTCATGAATATCCTTGTTGTAACAGTGTTGAGGGGGGCTGGGGCTCAAGGCCATCCATATTGCCGCAGGTTGACGCGTCCGTCGCGCACCAATACGCCTTCGGCCAGCAATCGGGCTCGTTGTTCCGAGCCACTGGGGCTGTCGGCCGGCAGCGACAGCTTGCCCTGACTGTTAAGCACCCGATGCCAGGGCAGGCGAGTATCTTCCGGTAACTGTCCTAGCCAGCGCCCAACTAAACGCGCACCGCGGCCCATGCCAGAAAGCTCGGCGATCTTGCCGTAGCTGGTTACCCGGCCTACCGGAATGCTTGCCAGCACCTGAAAAAACGCCTGTTTTTTTTGCTCATTTGTGCCCTGAGTGACTACTTGTGGGAACACAACGGTGTTCTGTGGGTCTTTCATGGATAATGTCCCGTTTTATCCGACGTTCTTTTGAAAGGTGAGAGCATGCAGTTTGTACGTAAAGCGCTGGCGCTGAGTCTGTCATTGGTCCCCTTGAGCAGTGTCGCCGATACGCTCTGGCTCGACAATGGTGATCGTCTCACCGGCAAAATCGAGTTTCTTGAGGCTGGCAAGATATCAATCAAAACTGATTTTGCTGGCTTGGTAACGGTGAGCACGTCGCGGGTAAAGACCTTTGAGAGTGACGATCCCTTGCTGCTCAAACTGGGCGACCAGGCCCAGTACATTACGCGTGTGGATGCCTCAGAACAGAAAGGGGAGGTGACTCTCGCTTTCGAAGAGTCGGAAAATCAGGCGCGCAGCGTCCCGTTGGACAAGATCAGCCAGTTGTTGGTGCCGAAACCCATCATTCAAGATATGGTCTGGGAGGGTGACGCTACCGCCTCGCTAGAGCTAAAGGATACCTCGGGTACCGAAACCGAGGATCTGGATGTGGACTTGAGCTCACGCCTGCGGCACGGGGATTGGCGTCACGACGTTGCCCTGGATTATGAGCGGGATTATCGAGACGACATAAAAAGCAGACATGCCTGGGAGGTGGATTACGACCTTAACCGCTTCCTGACTGAGCACTGGTTTTGGATGACCAGCATGCGCTATCAACGCGATTACCTAAATGAAATCGCCAAGCAGCGCCAGTTCGGTATGGGTCCTGGTTATGAGTGGTGGAACAACTCGCTAGGGCGCTTTGAAACCTCTGCGCGTCTCGACCGAATCTGGACTGAGGAGCGCGACGGGACAGAAAACGCCTACAACGCCCTGGGTCTGCAATGGGATTACCGTCGCTTCCTGCTGGGCAAGCGGTTTGAGTTTTTCCACAAAGCGGAAACCCAAATCCCAGACGATCCTAATGTGCGCTACATGATCGATACCGAAGCGGGTTTGCGCTACCTGTTGACCAGCTGGGCATCGCTAAATGTTAAAGCAGAATTGGATTATCTGAACAGCTCGGACGATACCGGTTATCGAGACACCCGATACACCATGGGCCTGGGCGTCGGCTGGTAACGAAAAAAGTACGCAATCAGAAAGCAGAACGGGCGCCTTGAGCGCCCGTTTTGTTAATAAGGATCTCTTGCTTGCGCGACTAGATACGCAGGCCGCCGTCGAGCTCCAGGATGCGACCGGTGTAATAATCGTTTTCGAACAGATAGGCCGCCGAATGTGCGATTTCGGCTGGCTTGCCCATGCGCTTGAGCGGAATGCCTGAGGTCATCTTCTCCAGCGCTTCGGGCTTCATGCTGTTGGTCATGTCGGTTTCGATGAAACCCGGTGCAATGCCTGCAACGCGGATGCCGTAACGAGACAGCTCCTTGGCCCAGGTTACGGTCATGGCGGCGACACCGGCCTTGGCGGCAGTGTAGTTGGATTGGCCCACATTGCCGGCGCGCGAGATCGACGAAATATTAATGATCAGGCCCTGATTGCCCAGCTCGACCATCTTGGCTGCCACTTCGCGGGTGCCCAGAAAAACGCCAGTCAGGTTAACGTCGATGACCGACTGCCACTGCGCCAGGCTCATTTTCTGGGTAACACCGTCCTTCACCTTGAGCAGCAGACCATCGCGCAAGATGCCGGCGTTGTTGATCAACCCGTTGATGGCGCCGAAATCCTCGGCAACCTGACTTACCATGTGAATCACTTGCTCTTCGTTGGCGACATTGCAGATGTAGGCACGAGCATCACCACCGGCGGATTTGCATCCGGCAACAGCGGCGTCGAGCGCTTCTTGATTCAGGTCTACCAGAGCGAGTTTGGCGCCCTTGGCTGCCAGGAACTCGGCCATGGAACGGCCCAGGCCTTGGCCACCGCCGGTGATAATGATGACGCTGTCTTTCAAATGCATGAGGTGCTCCTCGGAAAGAGTGAAGGATTCAGGTGGGCAAGAATGCCCGAGTTTGGTTCGTTTTTGAATTCCCTCGCAGCAGATTTGGTCATTTTTTGACTTAATTACTGAAGCGTAATCTGTGTAGATATGCCTTGAAAGCCTGCTTTCCTGTACCCATATAGTTCTTACATACAATCTTGAGAGGTACGCATGCCCCTTTTTCGTTTACTGATGCTGGTGTTCCCGCTCCTGGAGCTGGCATCACTGATTGTGCTCGGCGACCGGATAGGCGTCGGGGCGACTCTGTTATGGGTGCTAGGTACTGGTGTGCTTGGCTTGCTGCTGATTCAGCGTCAGGGCTTCAGCATGTTGCAACAGCTGCAACTCAAAATGGCCGAGAATCGTTCCCCTTTCGCGGTACTGAAAACCGGCATGTGGTGGCTGCTGGCGGGTGTTTTGCTAATGATCCCTGGCCTGATTACAGATGCATTGGCGGTGCCTTGTCTGGTCATGGCGCTGCTAAACAAAGTCCGGCCGGCTCCCGGTGAACCGGGTGGTCCCGGGGTCTATAAACGGGGCGGTAATACCATCATCGAAGGCGAGTGGAAGCCTGGTGATGAAAAGTCGGTCGAGCCCGAAGAACGAATTGATCAGCGCTGAAAAAAATCTGCTTGCGGCCCTTGAAATAGCTACCCAGGGCCCCATCTAAGTTGCACCGGTTTTGACAAGCTCTCCCGGAAGGGGAGCAACAGAACAGTGACGTGGCTTCGGCCCGTCCTTCGAGCCTGGTAAAGGCTCGTTTTAAACTCGAATGGCCGATTTTTCGGCAATTGACATTACCTATTGGGAGACACTTAACGATGAAAATTCGTCCGTTACACGATCGTGTTGTCGTTCGTCGCAGCGAAGAAGAGACTAAAACCGCTGGTGGTATCGTTCTGCCAGGCTCTGCCGCAGAGAAGCCGAATACCGGTGTTGTCATTTCCGTAGGTACCGGTCGCGTGCTGGACAACGGTGAAGTCCGCCCGTTGGCCCTCAAAGAAGGCGACAAGGTTGTTTTCGGTCCTTACTCCGGCAACAACACCATCAAGATCGATGGTGAAGACCTGCTAATCATGAGCGAAACCGAAATCTTTGGTGTGCTGGAAGCCTGAACAAGGCTCCGCTGCACCCCTTAACGAACTCATTTGAAGGAAAGCAAACATGGCTGCTAAAGAAGTTAAATTTGGTATCTCCGGTCGTAACAAGATGCTGGACGGCGTTAACACGCTGGCCAACGCTGTTAAAGCTACCTTGGGGCCAAAAGGTCGCAACGTACTGATCGAGCGCAGCTTCGGCGCGCCGCTGATCACTAAAGACGGCGTAACCGTTGCTAAAGAAATCGAGCTGAAAGACCGCTTTGAAAACATGGGCGCTCAGCTGGTTAAAGATGTTGCCTCACGTGCCAATGATGACGCAGGTGACGGTACTACTACTGCTACCGTTCTGGCTCAGGCCATTGTTACCGAAGGTTTGAAAGCGGTAGCTGCTGGCATGAACCCAATGGACCTCAAGCGCGGCATCGACAAGGCAACTGCTGCCATCGTTGCTGAGCTGAAGAATCTAGCCAAGCCTTGCGCTGATTCCAAAGCCATCGCTCAGGTAGGCACCATCTCAGCTAACTCTGATTCCTCGGTCGGCAACATCATTGCTGAAGCCATGGATCGTGTTGGTAAAGAAGGCGTGATCACTGTTGAAGAAGGTTCCGGCCTGGACAACGAGCTGTCTGTTGTAGAAGGCATGCAGTTTGATCGCGGTTATCTGTCTCCTTACTTCGTCAATAAGCCAGAAACTATGTCTGCTGATCTGGATCAGCCGTACATCCTGCTGGTTGACAAGAAAATCTCTAACATCCGTGAGCTGCTGCCGGTTCTGGAAGCGGTTGCCAAGTCTGGCCGTCCGCTGATGATCGTTGCAGAAGACGTTGAAGGCGAAGCGCTGGCGACTCTGGTTGTCAACAACATGCGCGGCATCGTCAAGGTTGTTGCGGTTAAGGCGCCTGGTTTCGGCGATCGCCGTAAAGCCATGCTGCAGGACATCGCTGTACTGACCGGTGGTACCGTAATCAGTGAAGAGATTGGCCTGAGCCTGGAAACCGCTACTCTGGAGCACCTGGGTCAAGCCAAGAGCGTTCAGATCAACAAAGACAACTCCACCATCGTTGATGGCGCCGGCCAAAAAGGCGATATCGAAGCTCGTGTATCTCAGCTGCGCAAGCAAGTTGAAGACACTACTTCTGATTACGACCGTGAGAAGCTGCAAGAGCGTCTGGCCAAGTTGGCGGGTGGTGTTGCTGTGATCAAGGTTGGTGCTGCTACCGAAGTTGAAATGAAAGAGAAGAAGCACCGCGTAGAAGACGCTCTGCACGCTACTCGCGCTGCAGTTGAAGAAGGCGTTGTACCTGGTGGTGGTGTTGCTCTGGTTCGCACTTTGGCAGCTATCGAAGGCCTGAAGGGCGACAACGAAGATCAGAACGTGGGTATCAAGTTGCTGCGTCGCGCCGTTGAAGCGCCGCTGCGTCAGATCGTTACTAACGCCGGTGAAGAAGCTGCTGTAGTACTGCAAGCAGTTAAAGCTGGCACAGGTAACTACGGTTACAACGCGGCTACTGGCGAGTACGGCGACATGATTGAGATGGGTATTCTCGATCCAGCTAAGGTGACTCGCGCTGCACTGCAGGCGGCTGCCTCGGTTGCCAGCTTGATGATCACTACCGAAGCCATGATCGCTGATCTGCCTGAAGAGGGCGGTTCTGCTGGCATGCCTGATATGGGCGGCATGGGCGGTATGGGCGGTATGGGCGGCATGATGTAATAGTGCTGCACCGTTAGACCCGAAACCCGGCTCTGTTGAGCCGGGTTTTTTTATACCTGCAGATCGGCGGTGGCTGATAAGACAGTTATATGAAACCTTTGGCACGTATGGCTTGTAAGAGATCGCCTACAAGGCGTGTAAGTGATTCACACTGCGAGTTGTGAGCGGAAAGGCTGTTTCTTTCATGTAGAAAATCAACTCTTTGTTTATATTGGTTTTTATTTTCTGTAGGCCCTCTGTCGCAGCTTTTTAGTGGGGTTGCGCGGCGCCCGCGGATTGATAATATACCCCCAAGCGCAACGGATAGCGCTGCTCGGCAGGATGCTTGAGCCAAGGAATTTCAGGATGATGCAGCCAGGATGGCTAGACACGGAAGGCACATAGGGACTGAAGAGTGGGCGAGTTTACTCGCCCCTTTTTTTGCCTGAAATTTGGCATCGCCTAAACTTTGGCGTTTGTTTAGCTCTTAGTTCACCGTCCAATCAAACACAAAAAAACCGGCTTTAGGCCGGTTTTTTAATGCTGCTGAGCGGGTGTGAATTAACGCTCCAGATACTGCAACTTGTCTGGTACGCCATCCCACTCTTCGGAGTCTTCCAGTGCTTCTTTCTTCTCGGTGATATTCGGCCAAACTTCGGCAAGATCTGCGTTTAGCTCGGTGAATTCCTGCATGTCTTCCGGGATTTCGTCCTCGGAAAAAATTGCAGTTGCAGGGCACTCCGGCTCACAGAGTGCGCAGTCAATGCACTCATCCGGGTGAATGACCAAAAAATTCGGGCCTTCGTAGAAGCAGTCGACCGGGCAGACCTCAACGCAATCGGTGTACTTGCACTTGATGCAGTTGTCGGTAACAACAAAAGTCATGGTGGGGTCTCCATCAGAATCAGGCGAACAAAATCTGGCGCGTAGTTTACCAGCTTTTACGCATGGGTACAGAGCGGTCGCGCTGTTTGCGTAGATTAAGCGGTGTTTGCCGCACGTTTAATGAAAATGAATATCATTTACCTGCAAGTTATAACCATTCCTTCTTCATTTGGTACAGCAGATCCAGCGCCTGACGTGGGCTAAGTTCGTCTGGCTGCAATGCTTGCAGCTGTTCTACTAAGGGGTGTGGCGCATTGGCAAAAAGGTCATTCTGCATTGACAGCCCAGGCTGCTCGTTACGTCCTCGCCCGCTACTTTGCTGCTCCAGGCTACTTTGTTCCAGCTTGGCCAGGTGCTCGCGCGCGCGCAGGATTACTGAACGCGGAACGCCTGCCAATTGAGCCACCTGTAAACCATAGCTCTGGCTGGCTGGTCCGGCTTGTACCTGATGCAGGAAAACGATGCGTTCGTTGTGCTCTGTGGCGTTCAGGTGCACGTTGGCGACGCCAGCATCGGTCTCGGCCATACCGGTAAGCTCAAAGTAATGGGTGGCAAACAGCGTGAAGGCGCGCACTTTGGCCAGATACTCGGCAGCGGACCAAGCTAGTGACAGACCATCGAAGGTGCTGGTGCCGCGGCCAACTTCATCCATGAGTACCAGGCTGTCGGCGGTTGCGTTATTGAGGATATTCGCAGTTTCGCTCATTTCTACCATAAAAGTAGAGCGGCCACCTGCCAGGTCATCACTGGAGCCGATGCGGGTAAAGATGCGATCAACGCAAGACAGCTCAACTTCGGTTGCGGGCACAAAGCTGCCGATGTGCGCGAGCAGCACTATTAGCGCTGTCTGGCGCATGTAGGTCGACTTACCGCCCATGTTGGGACCGGTGATGACCAGCATGCGCGTATCGTCATCCAGCGTCAGGTCATTGGCGACGAAGGGCGTCTCCAACACTTGCTCGACAACGGAATGACGCCCTTGTTGAATGTTGATGCTGCTGCCCTCGATAAATCGGGGGCGACTGTAATCCAGTGTGTCGGCACGCTCAGCCAAGGTGCTAAGCACATCCACCTCGGCCAGGCCAGATGCGGTGCTCTGCAACGCAGCGAGATCTTCATTCAAGCGGTCCAGCAGCTCTTCGTACAACTGCTTCTCGCGCGTCAAAGCACGGCTGCGTGCAGACAGCGCCTTGTCTTCAAAGGTCTTGAGTTCGGGCGTGATAAAGCGCTCGGCTCCCTTCAGAGTTTGTCGACGAATATAATCTGCCGGGGCTTTCTCCGCCTGACTGCGTGATAGTTCAATGAAGTAGCCGTGCACACGGTTGTAACCTACCTTGAGGCTGTTCAGGCCACTGCGCTCGCGCTCTCGGGTTTCCAGGTCAATAAGATACTGGCCAGCGTTCTCGCTGATGTTCTGTAGCTCATCCAGCTCGGCGTCAAAGCCGGCCTTGATTACGCCGCCATCGCGCAACACCGCAGGTGGGTTGTCGATCACCGCGCGGCTGAGCAAGTCCGCTAACTCGGGGTAAGTCTGAATCTGCTGTGCCAATGCCGCGAGATGCTCAGATTCGAGATCGTGCATGCAGTTTTGTAGCTCGGGTAGCGCCAGCAGAGCATCGCGTAAGCGTGCAAGATCCCGCGGCCGTGCGGAGCGCAGAGCGACGCGTGCGAGAATCCGCTCGACATCGCCAATACCTTTTAGCTGCGGTTGCAGGTCGAGATAAAACTGTTGATCCAGTAGCGTGCTGATGCTGGCTTGCCGCGCATTGAGAATCTGCATGTCGCGCAATGGTCGATTCAGCCAGCGCGAAAGCTGTCGGCTACCCATGGCGGTGGCGCTGTGATCCAGTACATCGAGCAGCGTGTTGTCGCGTCCGCCACTGAGGTTCTGATCTATTTCCAGGTTGCGGCGGCTGGCTCCGTCGATAATGACGCTGTCTTCAAAGCGCTCCTGCGCGATGCTGCGAATATGTGGCAAGGCGGTGCGCTGAGTTTCCTTGGCGTAACTCAATAGCGCGCCGGCCGCGCCGATGCCCAGCGTCAACGAGGCGCAACCAAATCCGGCCAGATCCTTGGTGCTAAATTGCTGAGTCAGTGCTTTGTGAGCACTGTCTTGATCAAACTCCCAAGGAGCACGGCGACGCACCGCGCGGCGGCGCTCGATGGGGGTGTTGCTTTCCCAGTCGTCGGGGATCAGCAGCTCCGCTGGCGCCAAGCGTTCCAGCTCGCCCAGCAAGGTCTCCCAGCCACGCAATTCCATAACCACAAAGCGGCCGCTGTTGATGTCTAGGGTGGCTAAGCCAAAGCCTCGTTCTGCGCCAACCAGCGCCGCCAACAAGTTATCGCGGCGCTCATCCAGCAGAGCTTCATCACTAACGGTGCCGGGCGTGATGATACGAGCAACTTGCCGTTCAACCGGGCCTTTGCTGGTAGCTGGATCACCGATCTGCTCACAGATCACTACTGACTCGCCGAGTTTAACCAGTTTGGCTAGATAGCCCTCGGCCGCGTGATAGGGCAGCCCAGCCATGGGGATTGGCTGGCCACCGGATTGGCCACGCGCAGTCAAGGTGATGTCTAGCAGACGTGCGGCTTTCTTTGCGTCGTCATAAAACAGCTCGTAAAAGTCGCCCATGCGGTAGAACAGCAATTGCTCGGGATGTTGCTGCTTGATGCTGAAGTACTGTTGCATCATGGGCGTATGGCTGGACGTGGCGGTCTTATCTTTTTTCATCGGATTTGCAGCTTTATTAATCAAATGGGGATGCGCGACAAGCATGGCGGCGGTTGCTGAGCTGTTTTCAGTGGGTGGCTGCCAGTGGCTCCCAATGGTTGTTTTGGGGCGCGAAATTGGCAGCAAGGTTATCACGCTGGCCCGAGCGGCTGCAGTTGTGCGGGCCGATTTTTTACAGGCTCTTTGGCAGCGCTGTTTTTCGTGCATAAACTTGGTGTCCGCGCGGCGGAATGACGAGATAACAGCAGGTAATGGTCATGGCATTTTGAAGCAACAAAGAGGCAGATTTACGGTCCCAAGGGTATTCGCAGCGCGCCTTGCAAATGGCATGCTGGATCATTGTTCGGCTAATGAGGTAACCCATGTCGCAATATGACCCATTGATTGATTCCGCAGCCGCCCGCTTGGGGCGAGTACTGGACCATCTCAGCTGTCGCGTCACCACGGCGGAGTCATGTACCGGCGGTGGTATTGCCGAGGCCATTACCCGCATCGCGGGCAGCTCAGCTTGGTTCGAGACAGGTTTTGTAACCTATGCCAACCGCAGCAAGCAGCGCTGGCTTGGTGTTAATGAAGAAGTGCTGCAAGCCCATGGTGCGGTGAGCGAGCGGGTGGTAGAAGCAATGGCAGCTGGCGCGCTAACGGCCGCAGAAGCGCAATTCGCGGTGGCAGTTAGTGGTATTGCAGGGCCGGACGGCGGCAGCCCCGAGAAGCCGGTGGGTACAGTTTGGTTTGGCTGGGCACTTGCCGATGGCAGCGTGTTAACCGAATGCAAGCGTTTCAAGGGAGGGCGCCGGGAAGTGCGCGCGCAAACCGTGTTACACGCGCTGGACCGGCTGGTTTTAGAGGCGGAAAAACAAGCTGCGAACCGGTTATCAGTCTGAGCGAAAAAGGGGGTAGGCAACGCCAGATTTCTGTGGAACAATACTGACCAAATATACAGTACTTTCACTTTATCGGGTGCCGCGGCCCCGCCAAGCCAAAGAGGATTCACCATGGACGACAACAAGAAGAAGGCGCTTTCAGCTGCCTTGAGTCAGATTGAACGTCAATTTGGCAAAGGCGCGGTGATGCGCATGGGCGATCACGAACGCCAATCTATTCCTGCTATTTCTACCGGTTCACTCGGGTTGGATATTGCACTGGGCCTTGGCGGCCTGCCCAAGGGCCGAATTGTGGAGATCTACGGTCCAGAATCATCCGGTAAAACCACGCTGACACTCTCGGTCATCGCTCAGGCGCAGAAGCAGGGTGCTACCTGTGCCTTCGTTGATGCCGAACACGCGCTGGATCCTGAGTACGCCGGAAAGCTGGGTGTTAATGTCGATGACCTGCTGGTGTCGCAGCCTGACACCGGCGAACAGGCGCTGGAAATCACTGACATGCTGGTGCGTTCCAACGCGGTAGACGTGATCATTATCGACTCGGTAGCCGCACTGGTACCCAAGGCGGAAATCGAAGGCGAGATGGGTGATCACCACGTGGGTGTGCAAGCTCGTTTGATGTCACAGGCGCTGCGCAAGATTACCGGTAATATCAAGAATGCCAATTGCCTGGTCATCTTCATTAACCAGATCCGCATGAAGATCGGCGTGATGTTTGGTAATCCGGAAACCACTACCGGTGGTAACGCATTGAAGTTCTACTCCTCCGTGCGTTTGGATATTCGTCGCACTGGTGCAGTAAAGGACGGCGATGAAGTGATTGGTAGTGAAACTCGCGTCAAAGTGGTTAAGAACAAAGTGGCTCCGCCGTTCCGTCAGGCTGAATTTCAGATCCTTTACGGCATTGGCATCTATCACAATGCCGAAATTGTTGATTTGGGCGTGCAGATCGGCCTGGTAGAGAAGTCCGGTGCCTGGTACAGCTATAAGGGCAACAAAATCGGACAGGGTAAGGCTAACGCAGCCAAATACATGGAAGAAAATCCTGCCATCGCCGAAGAAATCGAAAAAGCCATTCGTGACAAGTTGCTGGCTAAGCCCAGCAAGTCAAAGGCGGAAGCTGAGGTTGATGCTGAAGTCGAAGGTTAAAGCTCTAGTCTAATGTTATCGCGTACTGTGCTGGAGACGCCGGCTGGGATACGCCGCTCAGCAATGGACTTGCTGGCGCGGCGTGAACACAGTTACTCCGAACTATTGCGCAAGCTACGCCAACGCGGTGCAGTTACTGCAGACGCTGAGGTTGAGCTTGATCGTTTGGTCGAGGATGGTCTGCTTAGTGACGAGCGATTCTGCGAGGCTTATGTGTATTCCCGCAGTCAGCGTGGTTATGGTCCGGCGAAGTTGCGTGAAGAGTTGCGTCAGCGCGGCGTGGCTGAAGCCCTTGTCGAGCAGACCTTGTCTGGTGATGAATGGGATTGGACAGGCTTGGCTCGGAAGGTGTTTAAAAAGCGCTTTCCTGAGGGCGAGGCTGCCGAACCACTTGAGCGAGCCAAACAACTTCGCTTCATGCAATACCGAGGGTTTTCACGCTTTGAGGCAGACTGACAGAGCCAGAAAGTGCGCAATGCACTTTCACTTTGGTGACTGCCGAAGAATATAGCCACTCAGCACGCCAAACAGCTTGATTCTAAGTAGCTTTCAGTTAGCTCACGGATGTTCTGAATAAAACCATCTTGCCGACATGAAGCACGCTTGGTTTTTGCGTGCTCGCCCGGCGCGGACTCGGTCACCATGTCAAGCCGTCCGGTAGACGGCATGGATGGGGTTATGCGTCACATCGTTTGGCAGTGTTCGGCGATAAAGCTCTGCGTGAGAACCGGTTGGTCACTGCCCTTGATGATGAAGTGATAGGTCAGTGTTGCCCCCATATCCAGCAAGCGGCGAAAGCGTAAGTCAGTGCAGACGCTGGCTTGGAGTTGGGTGCGAATCAACAGCGGATCTTCCTGCATGCGCTCTGCGTAAGCAGCATCCACCGATAGCCGATTAATCAGTTCATCACCCTGGGCCTCAAAGCCCATATCGGTAATGTTGTCGTTAATAGCGCGCGGCGTGCCTTCACTGCTTTCCGTCGCAACTTGGTTCAGGGTTTCCTCCAAACGTGAATCGCGCAGGGACGCAGAATGTGCCTCTGAAGCCAGAAAAAAGGCAAGTAACAGGGGGAACCAACGCATTAAATTTCTCCAATTCAAATGACAACATTACATGACTCGTACGGCTTCAGACCGCGCAGGTAAGAACTGGTTCGCTGAGGTTTAATTATCTTCGTGGAGTCGCGTCGGTTGCCGGAGGTTAGAATGTGGCTAGGTGAACACCTGCCTGCCAGCGATTGGAGACTATTAAGTAAATGACGGTTAAGCAAAACAACGCAGTTGAACGTCTGCGTGAGGCGGCCATTGCGCGATCTACGCGACCTTTTTTGGCGCGCGGAGCGCGGGTCAAGCGTTGTGTTTCATGCCAGCTGGCGTTGGCCGCCTGTATTTGTGCGCAGCGTCCAGCATTACAAGCGGACGTCACCTTTTGTTTGTTGATGCACTCACTGGAGCCGCTAAAGCCAACCAATACCGGCAGGTTGATTGCCGAGTGCTTAGCCGATACACAGGCGTTTGTTTGGGCGAGGACTGAGGTTGATCCAGGGTTGCTAGCTCTGCTTGCGGACCCGCAGTACCAAGCCTATGTGGTGTTTCCGGGCGAGTATGCCATGGCGCAGCAAGTGGTTTTTCGCGAGCTTGCTGCGCGACCTGCGCGTCGACCGTTATTGATCATTCTTGATGCGACATGGACTCAGGCGCGCAAAATGTTTCGCAAGAGCCCCTATCTGGCAGAGTTGCCGGTGCTGAGTATGGAGACCGAGCAGTTATCGCGCTATCGGCTGCGCCGCTCCAGCCGTGATGATCACTTGTGCACGGTTGAGGTGGCCATCGCCTGCTTGGCGTTAGCCGGGGAGCAGCAGGCGGCGCAGCAGCTAAACCAGTATTTCGAGCTGTTTAGTGACAGCTATTTAAATAGCATCCGACTACGTCGTGATGATGCTTAGCTGTCTTTGACAACCGCTTGCTAGTGGTGGCCGGCAGGCTCCTGCTGTACAGGCATTGGTTTTTTACGGCGTTCCATATAAATGGGTACCAGCTGCGCCAGCAGCATGCCGCCCAGCATCAGCGCGCAACCAAACAGACCACGTGGGCTGAGTGTTTCGCCCAAGATCAGCCAGCCGGCCAGCGCTGCGAATACGGCTTCGAGGCTGAGGATGATGGCAGCGTGTGAGGTGATCGCATCCTTTTGGGCGACTACTTGCAAAGTGAAGGCTACACCAACGGCCAACACGCCCCCATACAAGATCGCCGGCAGGGCCTGTTGAATCATTGGCAGATGTATAGGCTCGAAAATCAACGCCAGTATCAGGCTGACTACCGCGCAGACCATAAATTGGACGAAGGACACCAAAATGGGATCGTAGCGGCTCGCTAGCGCGCCGACCATGAGTACGTGTATCGCCCAGCAGGCCGCGCCAACCAATTGTAACCAATCCCCAGAGGCCACTTGAAAGCCAGGCCCCACACTCAGCAGCACCATGCCAACTAATGCCAGCAGGGCGCCAGCCCAAGTGCCTTTATGGGTGCGCATGCCAATGAACAAGCCGAACACCGGGACCAGAATGACATAAAGGCCGGTGATAAAGCCGGAATTGGTCACGGTGGTAAACATCAGGCCTATTTGCTGCAGGTTGATGCCCAACGTAAGGACGCAACCTAGCGCCAGACTACCGAGCAACATCGGCTTGCTAACGCGACTCGGCGTGCCAAGCCTGGCTGGTTTACGCAGTAGCCATATCAGTGGGGCTACAGCGATTGCGCCGACCAAAAAGCGCAATCCTGTATAAAGAAAGGGACCGATATGGTCCATCCCCAGGCGCTGAGCGACAAAGGTGCTGCCCCAGATCATGGCGGTCAGGAGCATCAGGGCGTCGGCGCGATAGTGGCGAAGATTCATTAAGGCAAGCTCGGTAGGAAAAACCGCCATTATCCTGTTTCCGCCAAGGATAAAGCCAGATACAGTTGGGCGCGCTTACTGTGCTGTTGTATCGCCAAAGTCGCATTGACGGCAACTGCAGTGACTGGCAGTCTCAGCTTGATACAAAACCATAAAAATAACGACTCTTTGGGACAATACGCATGGGTCTTAGTTATGACATTTTGATTGCGGACGATCACCCACTATTTCGCAGCGCACTGCGCCAGGCTCTTAGCGCTGGTCTTGGCGAAACAATCACCCTCAATGAAGTCGGTAGCATCGACGGGCTTCAGGTTGAACTTGCCAACCGCGCTCACTGGGACCTGGTTTTGCTTGATCTGAACATGCCGGGTGCTTACGGTTTTTCTGGTTTGGTGCAATTACGAGGTCAGTTTCCACACATCCCCGTTGTGATGATCTCCGCGCAAGAAGAGTCCTCGGTGGCACGACGCGCCAAAGATTTTGGTGCCAGCGGCTTTATTCCCAAGTCGGCCACGCTGGAAGCCATCCAGGAATCCGTTCAAGCGGTATTGGAGGGCGGTGTTTGTTGGCCTTCGGGGCTGGATGATCCCAAGGGCATGACGTCTGAGCAGCAGCAAATCAGCACCCGCGTAGCTAGTCTTACGCCGCAGCAATTCAGAGTCTTGACCATGGTCTGCGATGGCTTGTTAAACAAGCAGATTGCTTATGAACTGTCTGTTTCTGAAGCCACTATCAAAGCGCACGTAACGGCTATCTTTCGCAAACTCGAAGTACGCACACGCACCCAGGCCGCTCTGGCTTTGCAGCAGATGGAACTCAGCAAGATCGGTTAACCGGATTTGCGTCTACGACTGAAGTCTGAGCTTGCGCTGCTGGGCAAAGCTACAACGCGCTGCCAGACTTAGGCTCTATACCGAACGAGATGAATAGCCATTAATGATGCTCTCCGGCGGCGTGGTCGCCCTGATATTTTTGCTCTATATGGCGCTGCTCTTCGTAATCGCTTTTTGGGGCGACCGCCGCCGCACTGAGCTGAGTCCGCGCCTGCGAGTTTGGGTATATAGCCTGTCGCTGGCTGTCTGGTGCACCAGCTGGACCTTCTTTGGTGCCGTCGGCATGGCGGCAGACCAACTCTGGGGCTTTCTGCCTATTTATCTCGGCCCGGTGTTGTTGTTCCTGTTTGGCTCGCGTTTGTATGCGCGCATGATCGCCATCAGCAAACAGGAAAATATCACTTCAATCGCTGATTTTATCGCCTCGCGCTACGGTAAGTCCCAGACCCTCGGGGTCGTGGTCTCGCTACTCTGTTTAGTGGCCGTGCTTCCGTATATTGCTTTACAGCTCAAAGGCATAGTGCTGGGTTATAACTTGCTGAGCGCTGCACCTCTGATCGACGGTGTGCCAATCGACGCCGCCGGTGCTGAAGACACCGCGCTAGTGGTCACTTTGGTATTAGCGTTGTTTACCGTCTTGTTTGGCACTCGCAGCCTGGATGTAACCGAGCATCATCGGGGCATGATGCTGGCCATTGCCTTTGAGTCGCTGGTCAAGTTGTTGGCGTTTTTGGCGGTCGGTGTATTCGTTACCTTTGGTTTGTATGGCGGTGCTGTAGAGCTGTTTACCGACGCCAAAAATAACGCCGCTCTGGCGACCTATTGGCAACAAGATACGCCGGTGCTGAGCCTGTTGTTTCAAACGGTCATCGCGATTCTAGCTTTCGTCTGCCTGCCACGGCAGTTCCAGGTGGCGGTAGTCGAGAATAGTGAGCCGGGAGACTTACGCTTGGCTCGCTGGGTGTTTCCGGTGTACGTGATTTTGGCGGGACTGTTTGTCATCCCAATCAGTTTGGCAGGGCAGATGACGCTGGGCTCAGGCCTCTCAGCTGATTCTTATGTTATCAGCCTGCCGCTGCTGCAAGGTCACCCCGAGTTGGCGATGCTGGCCTTTCTCGGTGGCGCCTCGGCGGCTTCAGGCATGGTGATTGTTGCGGCTATCGCGCTTAGCACCATGGTTTCGAACGATGTGGTGTTGCCCGTGCTACTGCGTAGCAAAACGCGCCCGGAGCACTCTTACGAGCAGTTTCGCGGTTGGCTGCTGAATGTACGCCGCACCAGTATCCTGATCATCCTGCTGCTCGCTTATGTGGTTTACCGCCTAATCGGTTCGGATACCAGCTTAGCCAGTATCGGTCAGGTTGCCTTTGCGGCCATCGCCCAGCTGGCGCCGGCGATGTTTGGCGCGTTGTTCTGGAAGCAAGCGAATCGTACGGGCGTGCTCGCAGGCTTGCTGGTGGGTGTGAGCTTTTGGTTGTACTTGCTTGTGCTACCGCTGGTGGGTGCTGGCTTGAACTGGCAGGTTACTAGCCTACCCTTGGTGGAGGGGATGCGGGGAGCCGCGCTGCGCTGGGATTTGGATGTATTAACCCTGGGTAGCCTGATGGCGCTGACCTGCAATTTTGCTGCTTTTGTCGGCGGCTCATTATTCAGCCGAACCCGCGTTTTGGAACATTGGCAGGCCAGCCGGTTTGTCAGCCAGGACGCGCAGCCCTGGAGCGACAGCCCGAGCCGTGTGCTGCTGCGCGTCAGGCTGGATGATCTACTTGAGTTGGCGGCGCGGTTCGTCGGCAGTGAGCGCGCCGAATCCAGTTTTGATGCCTACGCACAAAGCCAGGGTGGCGCCTTCTCGGGCAGTCAGACGGCGGATTCCGGTTGGATAACCCTGACCGAACGCATGCTGGCCGGTGTGTTAGGTGCTTCCTCGGCGCGTATCGTCGTCAAGGCGGCCATTGAAGGTCGCGATATGCAATTCGACGATGTGGTGCGCATCGTTGATGAAGCCTCCGAAGTGCTGCAATTCAATCGTGGTCTGCTGCAAGGCGCTATTGAGAACATTACCCAAGGCATTAGTGTGGTCGATAAATCGCTGCGCTTGGTGGCTTGGAATTACCGTTATTTGGAGATGTTCGAGTATCCCGAAGGTTTAATCATCATCGGCCGACCGATCGCCGACATCATTATGCACAACGCACAACGTGGGCTTTGTGGGCCGGGTGATCCGCAAACCCACGTGGATAAGCGCATCGACTGGATGCGCCAGGGCACGGCGCATCGCTCGGAGCGGATGTTTCCCAACGGCAGCGTGATCGAAATCATCGGCAACCCGATGCCCGGTGGCGGCTTTGTTATGAGCTTCACCGATATATCAGACTTTCGTAACGCCGAAAAGGGGTTGCAGGAGGCCAACGAGAGCCTTGAACAACGCGTGGCTGAACGCACGCAGGAACTATCGACGCTCAACCAGGCACTGCTGCAGGCTAAGGCCCAGACCGAGCGGGCCAGCCAATCCAAGAGTCGTTTTCTCACCGCCGTGAGCCATGATCTGATGCAGCCATTGAACGCAGCTCGGTTGTTTTCTGCGTCTTTGTCGCATCAGCAGGGACTGCCGGGCGAAGCGCCGCAACTGGTACGCCACCTCGACAGCGCCTTGAGTTCAGCGGAAGAATTGATTACGGATCTACTGGATATCTCGCGCCTTGAAGCCGGTCGCGTCACGCCGGAGCTGAGCGATTTTGCGCTGAGCGCACTGATTGAGCCGTTGCGCATAGAGTTCAGCGCATTGGCGGTGGAGCAGGGCATAGATCTGCGCGTTCACCCCAGTCACTTGCGGGTACGCTCGGATATTCGGTTGTTGCGCCGCGTGCTGCAAAACTTTCTGACTAATGCTTTCCGCTATGCCAGCTCCGCAAGGGTGGTATTCGGTGTTCGCTTGCAACAAAACACGGTGCGCCTGGAGGTATGGGATCAGGGGCCGGGCATCGCAGAGGACAAACTACAGGTGATATTTGAAGAATTTCAGCGCCTGGACAGCCACCGTACTCATGCGGAGAAAGGTTTGGGTCTGGGTCTGGCGATCGCCGATGGGCTATGCCGTGTGCTCGGGCATCCGCTTAACGTACGTTCCTGGCCGGGCAAGGGCAGCGTGTTCAGTGTCACCGTGCCTATTGCTCAGCAAGGCCGCCTGAGCCGTCCTGCAGATCTTGTCATTGAGAACCAGCCTGAGCTGCAGGGAGCGCCGGTGCTGTGCATCGATAACGAAAGCAGCATTCTTGCCGGCATGCAGAGTCTGCTTGGTCGCTGGCATTGCCAGGTTGAGGTGGCGCGCAATAGGGACGAAGTGCGCGCGGTGCTGGAGAGGGGCTTTATGCCGCAGCTGGTATTGGTGGATTACCACTTGGATGCAGGCGATACCGGCACCCAGCTGATGGTTTGGTTACGCGAGCTGCTGGGTGCTGACTTGCCCGGGGTAGTGATCAGCGCAGATGGACGTCAGGAGCTAATCAGCCAGATCGAGATAGCGAATCTCGAATACCTACCCAAACCCGTTAAGCCTGCTGCCTTACGGGCGTTGATCAGCCGCTATATCGCATTGGCCTGAAGCAACTGTTGCTGTCCAACTGTACCTTGTGAGCACTGTCGACAAGGGTTAGGGTGCAGGCCTTTATCCTGCCCCATTAAGGGTCTGCAGTTTTTTTCAGGTAACGGGTTCTTCCGCTTATGTCTGCTCATCTCAAAGCCTTTGCCTGCGGCGCGCGCGATACCTTGCCGATGCTGTTGGGCGCACTGCCGTTTGGCATCATCTTCGGCACTTTGGCGATTGCCTCGGGTTTGTCGATGCCAGCGACTCTGCTTATGTCAGCTTTGGTCTTTGCCGGCTCAGCGCAGTTCATTGCGGTCAGCTTGGTGGCTTCCGGCGCCGGATTAGCGGTATTGCTAGCCACCACCTTGATCGTCAACTTACGTCACATGCTCTATAGCGCCAGCCTGCTGCCTTACGTGCGGCAGCTCTCGCCACGCTGGAAGGTGCCGTTGGCATTCTGGTTGACCGATGAGACCTACGCCGTGGTGCATCGGCATTACTTAGATGCCAATGCTTCGAACGAGCATAAACACTGGTACTTCCTTGGCTCCTGTTTAGCGATGTATAGCAACTGGTTCGTCTGTACCTTGATAGGCGCGCTGCTGGGTAGCTCGTTGCCCGGAATGGCCGGCTGGGGATTGGACTTTGCCATGGTGGCGACCTTTATCGGCATCGTCGTGCCCTTGTTGCGCACCTGCCCTATGTTGTTGTCTGCTGTTGTTGCCGCCGTGGTGGCGGTCGCGGCGAATGGATTGCCTTACAAGCTGGGCCTGATGCTGGCCGCATTGGCGGGGGTTATTGCTGGGGTGTTGGCTGAACGTTGGAGCCTTGAGTCGGGCAAGCTGACTGGGGGTGTAGATGAGCCTGTTTGAGATTGCTTTGATTGGCGGTATGGCGCTGATTACCTTCAGCATCCGTTATGGGCTATTTGCGGTAGGTCACCGGGTGCGTTTCAACCCGCTGGTGAGTCGTGCGCTGACTTATGTTCCGGTGGCGGTGCTCACCGCGATCATTGCCCCAGCTATGCTGCTGCCTGGCGATGGCAGCTGGCAGCTGTCGTGGCAAAACGCCTATCTGATTGGCGGTATCGCCGCCATTTTGATCGCCGCGCTATCGCGCAATCTGCTGGCGACCATCTTCGGCGGCATGCTGGTGTTCTTTCTTTGGCGCTGGCTGCTCGCTTAGCGAATCAAAGATTCGGTTACCAGAGCGAGACGCGTTTGGTGCCGATTGCCACCAGTAGCAAGCTCAGTGCTGCCGCTGAAATAATGGTAGTAAAGCCGATCACAGTAGGCGCAAAGCCGATCCAGTCGCTCACGAAACCTACACCCAGTACGACTGTAGCCATGGTCAGATAGGCCAATAGATAGAACGCCGAGATGATCCCACCCCGTAAATGCGGTGGCGCCACGCTACTAATTGAGGCAATCGCGACTACGCCAGTCGCACCGGCGCCGCCAGCGGTAGCCAGAGTAGCCAGGGTGAACATCCAGGGCGAGCTGGTCATGACTGCCGCAGCCATAACGCCTAGCCCTAATATCAGAGTCGTTGGCCCGACGATCAGCATGCGGTCGACTGGCTGACGCTGGCAGGCAAACTGGCTAAACCCGGCCATCAACTGCCAAGCCGCTGCAAAGAGACCGGCGTTGGCTCGGTCACTGATGCCGATCAGCTTGGTTGCCAGCGATGGGCCTAACGAGGCATACAGACTGCCGGTCGACCAGGCCAGGCAGATAGCAGCGGCAGAAAAGGCAAAAGCACCCAACAACTCGCGCGGCACTTTGACCGGCGTCGGCCGCCAAGAGCGCCAACGGAACTCCGGATGACGTTGGCCAATATGTGAGGGCCAGGGCGCGGTGCAAAGCAAAGCAATGGTCGCGAGCGTCAATCCGATAGTCACCATGAACGGCCAACTCAATGCGCCGGGTCCCCACTTGAGAGCCAGTGAGCTAACCGTCGGGCCGGCAAAGGCGCCCAGCGTGAAGAACAGCGCTGATAACGTCGCGGCGCGGGTCCAGTTCTCATTAGGTTCCAGTTCAATCAGCGCGGCAGAGGCGGCGCCGGTCACTATGCCGGTGCCGATGCCGGTCAGCACGCGTGCTGCGCCGAGCGAGTAAATGTCAGTGGCCAGCAGAAAGGTAATCGCACCTGCCATGATGAACAGCAAACCGGGGACCATCATCTGCCGTCGGCCGAGTCTGTCCGACAACGCGCCCAAGGTTAGCAGCGTGCTGACCACGCCCAGCACGTAGATGGAGAACACCGCGGTCAGGGCTGTAGAGGAAAAGCCCCATTTGGCCTGCCAGACCGAATACAAGGGTGTGGGCAGGTTGGACGCAAAAATGGTGGTGAAGATAGCCATCAGCGCTGCCGACATCGCTAATGCGCGACTATCCTTCGCCTCTGTGGTTTGTCTTACGCCCGCCATGTTTCTCACCCCTAGTATAAAAGAGCGGCATTATTGCAAAGAACCACCTTCAATGGGCGATGGTTATTGCATCACCGTTGCTGATGAGGCGGCAGTGAGAGGGGCGCCGCCAAATCGCTCAGGGAGATCGCATAATGGGCGTCCAGCGCTCTCTCCGCTAGCGCTTGCAGCTGCGATAGCTCGGCTGGCGGAGTCGGCCACAGCTGGGTGTGCTCAATCAAACGCGCATCCTCGCCTTCCGTCAGTTGTTCGGCTAGGGCAAAGCGAAACGGGTGATAGCCGGTCATGCCCAGTCGCAGGTCAGTGGCTACCCACTGTTGCTCGATCAGGTCAAAGCGCAGCCGGTCGCCGGTAAACCAGCGCAGCCGTTCATATTGAGTGGAGCCCGTCAGAATCTGGTCTGCTTCGCTGGCGTGTCGCGGCAAAGCAATCAGCCTTGGTGGCTCGCTGTCCAACCAACTCACCAATCCTTCGTAGTATTGGTCGCCATCGATTGCCATCACCCGCCAAAGCACGGTGTTGAACGGCGTGGGGGAGCTGAAGGTCGTTTGCGCTTCTATATGCTGAGCTTGTAATGCCTGTTGCAGCTGTGACTCGGCCATCCACTTACCGCCCAGTGTGCTAGCAAGATAAAGGCTGCTTAGCGCCAGACCGGCATATTGCCAACGTAACCCCGTACGCTGCAGGCCGATCGTTAAGCCAATTAGCATCGCCAGTAACAGCGGCAGGGTATACAGCGGATCAATAATAAAGATGCTGGAGATGGCGACGGGTGGGGTATCTAGCGGCCAGAACAGTTGCGTACCGTAACTGGTAAAGCTGTCCAGCAAAGGGTGGGTACAGAGTACCAACGCCAGCGTGGCGAGCAATCTTCCGGCGCTGTACTGAGCGGGCGGCCCAAAACGGCGGATGACCAGTGTCATTGCTAGCGCTAATGCGCCAAGCACAAACAGCGAATGGCTGAAGCCGCGGTGATAGGTCATGTCGGCCACGGCATCGCCGTAATCAAGCAACACATCCATATCCGGCAGAGTCGCCAGTGCCGCACCGTACAGGAGAGCCTTGCGGCCCTGCCAACGGCCCAGCATGGCACCCTGTATAGAGGCGCCCAATACGATTTGGGTAACTGAATCCAATGCTGTATCTCCGCGAATGGCAGGCTACAGCCTAATGCAAAAACGCCGTGCAGAGCACGGCGTAATCGATTCGCTTTATTACCGGTCAGCTCAAGACAGGCTGTGCTGCTTATCCAGCTCAATGGAGCTATCCAGCAATTCCAAAAGCGCCTTACGGGTTTTTAGCTTGGTATTGCGGTGCGCGGTCATGTTCAGGCCAGCAAGCTGCTTGGCCATCGCCATTGCAGTCGCCTCCAGCTCTTCAGCGGGTACTACCTTATCAAGGAAGCCAGCGTCCACGGCATCGGCCGGATCAAACATTTCAGCGTTGATTACCGAGCGGTTGAAGGCGCTGGGCGTCAGCCGCGCACGAGCCAGCTCAATGCCCACATGATGCATGGTCATGCCGATCTGCACTTCGTTCAGGCCAATCTTGAATGGGCCTTCAACGCCCAGACGGTAGTCGGAAGACAACAGCAAGAAAGCACCCTTGGCTACCGCGTGACCGGTGCACACGGTGATAACCGGGAAGGGGTGTGACAGCATGCGACGCGCCAGCGTAGAGCCGGTGGCAACCAGCGCCTTGGCCGCATCAGCGCCAGAGGTCATGACCTTGAGATCATAGCCGCCAGACAGAATGCCCGGCTTGCCGCTCAGGATTACCACGGCGCGATCTTTCTCCGCTTGATCCAGCGCCGCATTCAGCGCCGCCACCATATCCGGCGAAACGGCATTCACCTTGCCATTGTCCATACCCAGATGGGCGATGCCGTCGGCAAAACGATAGGAAACCAGGTCACTCATGAGGCAGTCCTCTATATCAATGTCAGACGGTATAGCCGTCCGGGGAAAACCTCAGTTTAACAACTAAATCCTGACTGACGAGTACTGGTTACTGATCGGCATCAGCGAGTCATAAAGCAGAAAAAGGGTTTGCCATAACCCAGTGGTTTCGGTACATTAGCGCGCCTTGGTAGCCGGGCTTTGCCCAGCCATCAAGCCGCAATGCGGTTCCGGAGAGGTGTCCGAGTGGCTTAAGGAGCACGCCTGGAAAGTGTGTATACGTTAATAGCGTATCGAGGGTTCGAATCCCTCTCTCTCCGCCAGACAAATAAAAAAGCCCCAGCTTGCGCTGGGGCTTTTTTATTTGTGGGGTGAAAAGATGGACGACAACCCTCGCGGTTCGACAAGCCTGCGCCAGAAGGCGAATAACGTCAGCATTCCGTGCCGACGGCCGTTAGCCGGCCCAGCCCCTCAGCGGTGAGGAGCGTAGCGACGAATAACCCCTCTCGCGTCTTTAGCCTTACGGTATGCATAAAAAAAGGAGCAGGTATTAACACCTGCCCCTTCTATTCCGACCTACCGCTCTATCAGCAAAGCCAGCGCTTTATTGATCAACCGATCTGACTTGCCCCGACTCCACGGCCTGTTTCTTTTCTGCATCCGTATAGGGACGACAAGCGACGCTGTAGACGTTCTGGTACCACTGCAACCCGCGATGAAGGAACTTCAGCCGACGAAAATACAGGCCATAGCCTTTGACGAAGCAGGCGGCATCTTGCTGCGGGATATTGGCAAATACGTTTTCTTCCGGATAGACCAGGTAGGGGAAGTACCAGCTTTCCGTGATTTGGTAAAACTTGCCGTTATCCAACGCCGTGCTGCAGGGCAAGGAGGTGCAACCTGTGAACTGATATAGCTCGCCGGTCTCGATCTCTTGCTTGCCGGTGGTGTAGACCAGTTCTTCAAAGCTGGTTGAGTAAAAATACGCCGCCGACAGAGCAACGTGCAGCAGCCAAGCGGCCACTGCCATGCCCGTAAAGCGAATACCAAAGCGCTTGCCCGAGAAAATCGGCTTGCCGTTGTCGTCCAGCTTTACCTCGCCATCTTCGCGTTCATAAGCCGCCCAATGGAAGGCATTACCGATAAAGCTAAAGAGCTTGCGCATCAGCCACCAGAGCGACAGCAACGCTTTGACCAGCTTGCCCAGGATGAAGGCAAAGAGGTCATAGGTCTTGAGCAGAGCGCCTTTGAGCTTGAGTGAGCGGTCTAGCCCACCCACCCATGCTGGCCGTGTATCTACTCTGTTCGCCCGTTCACTGGTCGACGCTTCCAGTTTGCGAGCCCGCTCAAGCAAAGGATCTTTTTCCGGCATCGTCATGTTCCCGTTGTGTGCTGGTTATTCAACACCCTGGCCATCGGGCAAGCTCATTACCGCGCAGCGTTCAGCCTCATCGTAACCGATGGTGATGGTGCCGCTGCTTTGGTCGGCAAACAGCACGGTATTGGCAATCTCCGGCTTGATAACGCCTTCAATATAACCGGTGATGCCGCGCGCGCCGTTTACGGGCTTGTAATGGTCACGACACATGGCAGCCAGCGCTGTGTTGTCCATGGCAATGGTGAGGTTGGGCATGCTCGCGCGTACCATTTCATTCAGCTTGTTGATTTCACGCGTAGCGATCATTTCAATAATCGACAGGCTCAGTGTTTTGAAGCAAACAATGTTTTGCCGACCACTGAAGCGGTTCAGGAACTCGGGACGATATTCTTTTTCCAGGTCTTCCAGCGCCAGCTCTTCAGCCAGGGAGAAATTGCTTTCGCCGAGGAAGTGTTGGGTGCCGATGTTGGTGGTCATCAAGATGATAGCGTCTCTGAACGACACGGTAAGACCGCGGTTGTCGGTCAGGCGTGCGTCATCGAGGATCTGCAGGAACACGTTGAAGACGTCTGGGTGTGCTTTTTCGATCTCATCGAACAGGATGATTCGCCGTGGATTCTTGCGCATTTCATTGGTCAGAATGCCGCCCGCTTCGTAGCCTTCATAACCCGGAGGCGCGCCAATGAGTTTCGCAACGGCGTGCTTCTCCATGTACTCGGACATGTCGAATCGCAGCAGGGCGTTTTCGTCATCGAATAGTTCTGCCGTCAGAGCTTTTGCTATTTCAGTTTTACCAACACCCGATGGCCCCAGGAACAGGAACGACGCCTGTGGTTTGTTAGGAGATTGTAATCCGGCTTTGGCAACCCGCACCTGATTGGCCAGCTTGGTTACGGCGACATCCTGACCATAAACCCGCTTGGCTAGCTGGGCGTTGAGGTGCAGCAGTTTTTTGCGCTCATCCTGGGTGAGCTTGGTCACCGGAATACGCGAGATGGAGCTGAACTCAATGAGTACCTGTTCCTGGTCGAGTTCTAACTGGTCGTTGATTTCCTTGGTCTGCGCTTCAAACTCGTTTTTCTTCTCTTTAACCAGGGCTTCGTACTGGCTTATTTTTTGTTTGATATGGGTAACGATGTCTGAGTCGAGATTCACCGTATCCAGCATGAACCGGTTCACCGCAGAGGTGCTAGCTTTTGCTTCTTGCTCCTCGCCGGCGTTTTGCCGCGCATCCGCTTCTTTTACTAGCTGTGTTTCCAGTTCATCTTCTAAGCGACGGATGCCTTCCTCACCGCTACGCAGTTCTTGAAACAGCGCTTTGATGGTTTGCTGCCGTGCTTGCCACTGTTGCGCAAACGCCTGGATGTCAGCTTTCAGCGCCTCGATACGAGGAGCGTCTGGCTCTTCCTGCTCCAGCTTTTTAAGCCCGGCCTCTAAAGCCACTATTCGCGGGTCTTTGGAATGCGCCCGCAGCCGATAGCTGGTTAACGCACGGTCGAGCAAGGTAAGTGAACGCTCCGGTTGCGCTCGGCTCAAGCCCATATCCCGCACACGATATTTTTCGGTCAGCTCGACCGCCGCGGTGATCGCTGAATCGGCGATGCGGATTTTGTGGAACGGCTCCAGTCGGCGACGCGCGGTTTGATAAACAATCTCCGTCAGCTCATCGGCAGCGGGTTCACTCAGGTCGAGTACGGTGTAGTACTCGCGCATGTCAGAGTGCGCGCTCAGCACTACATTCAGGTCGGCATCGCGGCTTTCCAGGATGACCTGTGTGTCCTTTTTACGCACGGCGCGCATTAACGCGTTGATCAGGTTGGACGCGCCGTTGCTGCGGGAGGCTTCGATGAAGTCGCGCATGTCATCAATGATCAACACGCTTTCGGGCGTGCGGGTCAGTGTTTTCAGGGTTTTCTGGAAGCTGTCATTAATGGTGTTTGGGTTGCCCGAGGCGAACAGGCCATCGCTGTCCAGCCAGAAAAAACGCTTACTGATCAGATCGTATGGTGCGTCTTCTGCTGATTTACGCTCTTCCAGCCCAAGACAGAGTGCCGAGCAGCCCGCGCCACCGGAGCCAACCAGCAGTATATTGTTCGCATGGCGGCGCGTCAGGATAGCGGTGAGCTGCTGTATGGTCTCTGTGCGGCCAATCAGCGCAAATTCGGGGCGTTGTGCCAGGTAGTCGTGACCGCGGATTAAATGATCGTGTATCGGGGTGTTTGGTTGTCCGGCCATTGGATATCTCATTTCCCTTTGGGACTCGCTGGCTTATATGCCAGGTCATATGTTCTTTGCTGGGGTAGTTAAATAAAACCAGCGCGAATGCGCTGGTTTTGGGTATTGGCCCTGAGGTAGGCAAGCGGATTGAGGGCCAATCGAGCTTACAATTTGAAGTCGGAGAAAGGCGTTTTAGCCTCTTGCGCCGTATTCTCAGTCGCGCGCTCAGTGCCCGCGTTAGCCCCTTCGTTC
Organism: Halopseudomonas sabulinigri; assembly: GCA_011053055.1. Lineage (GTDB taxonomy): Bacteria > Pseudomonadota > Gammaproteobacteria > Pseudomonadales > Pseudomonadaceae > Halopseudomonas > Halopseudomonas sabulinigri_A. The sequence continues at coordinate 85,642 of DRHT01000018.1, forward strand.
ATCACTTCAGCGGTAACGCCTTTGGCCTTTTTGATCGAGCTGGCCAGGTCGGCAGCCGTTGACTCAATTTCGCGTTGCAGCACTTTCTGTTCTTCCAGTGCCGAGCGAGTGATTTCTGTCGCCTTGTCGCTGATGTCTTTGTAGGTGGCTAACTGCTCAATCGCCTTGGACAGCTCATCATTTTGCAGATGCATGTTGGTCGCATTTTTAATCGCTTCGTTTTGCGCGATGTCATGCGTGATGGTGTTCATGTTGTTGAGCGTGTTTTGCGTGGTGGTGCGGGCCTCGTTCAACGCAGCGGACGATACCGCCGTCAGCACAGTGCTTAACCGGCTTGCGATACCAGCGGTACCACTGGTATGCATCTTCCGTGTGTGGCTGATTTGCTGGTTGTTGGTGTCGCGCATGGACTTGATGTTCATGCTCTCTTCCTGCAACTCGCCCAGAGTGCTCAAGGTATCCACCTTGGATGCTGTCAGGGCTTCAATATGCTCATTCACCGCTTCGAGTTTGTCTTCACGCTCATATTGCGCCAGCGTTGTTTCTGCCTCGGGTGTGACATTGAATGAGTTGGATAAATCAGCATTGCTCACTTCGGCATCTTTGATGCCATCGCTGACAACGGCAAAAATGCGCTTCATGTTGCCGTTAACGGTATCGACATTTTTAATCTGTGATTTGATTTTATCCATACGGCCCAGCACAGAGCCGGTACGTTCGTCAGTGGTGTTCACAAAGTTCAATGCGGCTTTAACCAGCCCTTCTTGACGGTCTTTGTGTTCTTCAGAGGTGATGTCCAGCAACTCGCGCAGCTGCTCTTTCTCCGCTGCAAATTCAGCAAAGCGGGTTTCGCGGCTGAACGTAGTGCTTTCAATCTTTTCACGTAACGCCGTAGTCGCGTTTTTGTGGGTTTCAATGAGGACTTCTTTGCGGGCGATATCTTGCAGCGCGTCTTTCTTAACGCCACCCAGGCCAAACCATGACTTCTCCTCGCGCAAGGCGGCGATATCCTGATTTAGCTCCAGAATACTGGTTTCAAGCTGGGTTAACTCGGCTTCTTGCTCGGCGCGTAATTGCTTAATGCGCTCTTCTTCTTCTTTGTCTTCCTGAATCTCTTTAAATACATCGTACATGGCGCCATCGCTGGCCATATTCAGGCGATGTACGGCATCAATGATCTCAATAAGCGGCATGATTTGTACTTCAAAATCAAGCAGCGCGGAATTCATGTCTTCAAAAACGGCTTGCAGCTCAGAGAAGGCTTCAGTGTCGGCAAGGCGAATGATCTCTTTCGACATCTCCTTGCGGTAGGCCATCAAGTATTCTTTGAACTCTTCAAAGGAGGCCAGTCGCGCTTCATTCTCTTCTTTCGATTCTGACTGGTCATAGGCCAAGGCGCGAGCGACAGCGTCTTTTTTCTCGGTAGGGGGGGCATCTGATTGCACGACAATTTGATGAAACGGGTTGCTTTCGATTTGAGCAAACTGATTAGAAATTGTACTTTCTTCGGTTCTCTTCGAAGTATCGACCGCGCGTTTCTTGGTGTATTTTTCTACCGCTTCATCCGCCAGTGAACTTGACTTTTTGCCTTTGGCAGCACCTTTTGCCATTGTTGCTTTCCTTAAATTATCAATATTTCGTCAATACAGCTCGTGAAAGCTATAGCCCAATGTCGCGCGCATTATATGAGAAAGCTGATTGGCAGCCAAACAAGGATGTGACTCAGTAGTCATTTTATAAAAATAAAATTATTCGGATTTTAGCTGTCACCTTCACGCTTTCTGCTTCATAAACCAATGAAGAGCTTTCTATGGATGGCGTGTCATTTAGGTAAAACATTCCATTTAGGCTTAACAATTGTATGCTGGCTTAACGTCTATTTTTGTAAAAGAAGTATTAAAATGCAGGTCGCAAGTAAGTCATCATTATTATGATTATAGAAATAATGCACATACTATTTTAGAAAAAATAGCGTTGTTTTAAATATGCCACAAGTTAGTGTCAATACGATGAAGTTATTAAAATATATAAAAACGTCACGCGAGAGCTTTGTTGGGTTTTAGCCTGTTTTTCATATGCACATCATACTTGAACTGTGTTTTATGATCAGAAGACGCGGGCCGCGTCTTCTGAGTATTTTTAAGGGCAATATCGTGGTGAAATAAATATACGCAATTTTTTAGTATGACTTTCAGTCGCGGCACACCACAGCACAAACTCACCCTACTTCTTGTCGTTGTGGCCTATGAATAACTAACGCTTGCTCAACGCGCTCAACCCATCCAACAGCGCCTTATGAAATTCCTCCGGCGCCTCAACCTGGGGTGAGTGACCCAACTCGGGAAACTCGACCAGTGTGGCATTGGGAATCGCTTCGGCGGTCTTGCGGCCTAGTTCTGGATATTGTCCCAAGCGTTTGGCTACTGCTTCTGGTGCGCGGTTGGCGCCGGGGGCTGTGCGATCTTTGCCGCCAATCAGCAGCAGCGTGGGAGCCCGGATATTTGGGAACTCATGCACCACTGGCTGGGTGAACAGCATCTCTGCGGTCTGCGCCTGGTTCCAGGCAACTATCTCCTTGCCGGGGCCGGCGTACATGCCATAGGCCATCTCAACCCAACGGTCATACTCGGGCTTCCAATCGCCGTTGTAGTAAAACTTTAATTGGTAGTTTTTGATGCCTTCATAGGTGGTGTTGAGTTGGCCTCGGTACATCTGGTCGATGGTGGCGTAGGGCACGCCTGCCTGTTGCCAGTCTTCCAGCCCGATGGGGTTGGCGAGTACCAGTTGCTCGACTTGTTCGGGGTGGCTCAAGGTAAAGCGCGCAGCCAGCATGCCGCCCATTGAGTGGCCGATGATGGTGGCTTTTTCGATACCCAGATCATCCAGCAGGGCGTGGGTGTTGTCGGCGAGTTGCGCAAAGCTGAACTGATACCCGCGTGGCTTGCTGGAGCGGCAGAAGCCGATCTGATCCGGCGCTATGACGCGATAACCAGCCTCGCTGAGCACCTTGATAGTTTGCTGCCAGGTGGCGCCGCAGAAGTTTTTGCCATGCAGCAGCACTGCTGTTCGACCATTGGCTTCGGCGGTGGGCAGCACGTCCATATAGGCCATCGAAAGGTCTTGTTGCTGGGAGGTGAGTTCGAAACGCTCCACTGGGTAAGGATACTCAAAGCCCTCAAGTTCTGGGCCATAGGCAGTGGCGGCGTAGGCGTTGACGGTGGGCAGCAATAGGCTGGCCCAGGCAGTCAGGATGACGGCTTTGTTCACGTGTTAACTCCCGGTTTGATCAGGTGGCTTGCTCCGTGGCTTTGCGCAGGCAAAACCACGGGGTTTGAGAGCAAGACTCAGGAGTATAACAGCCGCTTAGCTGCTTTCTGCCCGACGCTGGGCTGCACCGCGAATACGTATATTGATGGCCTCGACTGCCAGCGAAAACGCCATGGCGAAATAGATGTAACCTTTGGGCACATGAACGTCGAAGGCTTCGGCTATCAGCAGCGTGCCAACTATCATCAGGAAAGACAGTGCCAATACCTTGAGGGACGGGTGTTTGTCGATGAAATTGCTGATAGTGCTGGCTGCCAACATCATCACCAGTACCGCAATTACGATAGCGGCGATCATCACCGACACTTCGTCGACCAGACCAACCGCAGTGATGACGGAGTCGAGCGAGAAGACGATATCAATAACCGCTATCTGCAGCACAATATTGAGAAAACCAGCGGCTTTTTGGTTGGCTGTGTGGGCGCTGCCATCTTGGCCTTCCATGTTGTGCCAAATTTCCGTGGTGCTCTTGAATAGCAAAAACAGTCCGCCGAAAAACAGGATCAGGTCACGGCCGGAAACGCCTTCGCCCAGTATCTGAAAAAGGTCGGTTGTCAGGCGCATTACCCAGGCGATGCTGAGCAGCAACAGAATACGTGTGCCCATGGCCAGGCCGAGGCCGATCAGGCGTGCCTTGGGTTGCAGTTCTTTAGGTAAACGGCTGACGAGAATCGAGATGAAAATGATGTTGTCGATGCCGAGGACGATTTCCAGGGCCGTGAGGGTAAGGAAAGCAACCCAGATGTCCGGGTTTGAAAGCCATTCCATGATGCGTGTGATCTCGCGCTGAGGGGGGCAGGTGCCGAACCTGATAGTGAGGCACGCCATATTCTCACGGCCACAACAGTGCGGTAAGTAGGGAAGAGAAATATAGTCTGGGGCGGTGCCCCCGGAAGGTTATGAATAGAGACAGAGAAGCGCGCCGGACTGCGTTGTAGGTCCGGCGCGTAAGGCAGCTCAGCCGAAGCTAATGATTTCCTGGTCGGCGACTTCTGCCAGCAGTGGGCTGGCGGCGGCGCGTTCAAAGGCAGCATCAATGGCCTTGGCGCGAGCCTGAGTAGTGGGGCGATAGTTGGGGTGAGTGAAGATATACAGTTCTTTCGCCTTGAGCGCTTCAACCACGCGCTCGCCGACTATTTCTACCGGCAAGCCGTTATCGATGATTTTTTGCATGTGCGCGGCCATGGCAGCTTGTTGCGCTGTGGCTTCTTTCTTGGCGCCTTCGGTTTTGTAGTCGCTTTGCTTGTTACGCATAGACAGGTTAATACGTGTTTTAACAAAGGCAGGGCAGAGCACAGAGACCTGAATGTTGTGCGCCTGCAGTTCGGCAAACCAGCTTTCTGACATGCCGACGACCGCGACTTTGCTGGCGGTGTAGGCGCCGCCGTAGGGCACGCCGCCCATGCCGGCCATGGAAGCAACGTTAAGCAACCAGCCGCCTTCACCGTGTTGTTTGATGTGCGGGACCATGACCTGGGTGCCGTTGATGACACCCATCAGGTTAACGTCCATCACCCAGCGCCATTCATTGTTGTCGGTCTGTTCGATGCTACCGGTGCCGCCACCCACGCCAGCGTTGTTTACCAGCATGTGAATCTTGCCGAAGCGTGCGATGGTCTGCTCAGCGAGTGCTTGCCACTGCTCCAGCTTGGTGACGTCCATTTGTGCGGTTATTACCTGGATGCCTGCTTGTTGCAATTCTGTTTCGGCTAGCTTCAATTGATTGGCATCAATATCGCCGAGCACCACGTTCATACCTTGTTTGCCCATGGCCATGGCAATGCTGAAACCTATGCCTTCGGCACCGCCGCTGATGACGATGGTCTTACCTGAAAATTCGCTCATATTCTGCTCCTTGTTGTTGTCGCCGTTGGCTGCTCGGAGGTGTAATTATTCCGGCTTTTGGCGGTAATTGGAGCCAATGTGCGCCTATGCTGCAGTTTGGGTACAGCACTATCTGCATCCATTATTCTGCGGCATAAGCGCTCACAACTTGTTTACGACTATGGTTTAGCTGTTTGCGTCTAGGGTGATAATCACGCCTTCATCTGCCGCGATGCGACCCTGACAAACATCGGGGTAAATCTCGGCTAACCCGGTGAGGCCATGCAGGGTTTTGACCTTCAACCATTGGCGGCTCCAACTGGCCGCTTTATGCATGAAGCTCTGGCTTTGCTCGGCAAAGCCTTGGGGGCCCCAGTCTTTCATGCGCTGTTGGATGTGCCCCGGTGCGAAGAAGAATTCGCGGCGTTCTTGGCTTATGTCTGAGGCCGTTTGAGTTTCATCCCAATGGGTCAGGCCCACGTTGATGCAGTAGTTCAGATTATCGCCCAGGTGTTTGCTCAGCGCGTTTAGCACGGCGCTATTGCCGGACATATCGACGATCACGCTGGGGATGTCTTTGTTGATATTGCTCAGCTGCTCGTAATCAACCACGCCGTCATAGATGTCGAGGCTCTTCACCAGGGCGATGTTGCGCGCGGAGGTCACTGCTACGGTGGCGGGTGCGTCAGGGTCTTTGAACAGCGCATAACCAAGGCCAGCACTGGTTTTGCTGGAAGCGCTGAGAATGATCACCTGCTTGGCACCGCGCCAGTCTTTGTCTTTGAGTGCATCCCACAGGCAAAACGAGGTGATGTGCAGAGGCCACAGCAGCATGCGCTCGGGCTCGGTTTTAGGGTCATAGGTGGGTTCGTGTAGTACTCGGCTGTAGCTGTTGTATCCCGGTGGCAACTTTGAGCGGTGCGCGCTGCCGTCAACCAAGCGTTGGGCTGATATGTGCGTGGGTTGCATGATCAACTGCGTGGCCGGGGGGAAGTAGCCGAATAGGCGTTCGCCGACCGGTACTTGCTCACAGCGGGACTCGGTCACATTGGCAAACCCCCATACGGGAATCACGCCCCACCCTAGGGGTTGCTCACCGACCGGTGGAAAGAACTGCCAGTAGCCGAGTTTGTCGCCAGCAGCGGCATAGGTGATGTTGTTGGCGGTGAAGGAGAAGCTATCGACGCTGAGGCGAATCTCGCCGTCTGCCAGGGTTGCGTGTTCCTCCTCGGAGCTGAGCGTAACTAGCCGCTGGGCCATGAAATCGTCTTTACGGACCTGAAATTGCTGCATGGTGTCACCCTGTTTCGGTTAGTTGATTTCGGCGAGAAAGCGCTGAAGTTTCATCATTGCGGGAGCGGCGTTGTCGCGCATGCGAGTCAGAATAGCCTGTTTTGCCTCGTCGTCCTTGGCGGCACCTTTCACTAGTTTGCCCATACCGTCGAGACGATTCGCGAGGAGCCAGTTGCGTAGGTCTTCAATTTGTGACCATTGCTGCTGGTTCATCATTAACGCGGCGACCATGCGAATCCAGTCGGTATCGTGGTTAGGCAATGGCACTACGGAGCAGATGCGGTTCTTCTCAGCCTCGTCGCTGTATTTGGCTTCCACGTGGGCGATAAAGGCGGCGCTGAATACTGGTTGATAAGAACGGACTGTCTGGGGTGTGATCAGATCGCCCTGGAACACTTTCTTGATTGCCAAGTTAGTAATCGCGCTGGCAGAGCAATCGATGTGCAGGTTTTTGCCAGAGGTTGGGATGCTGCCTTGTTCAAGCAGGATTTGATCCGCTTGCAGATGCAGGACGCGGCCTTTACGTACCACGTTTTTGATGCGCCGCAGCTCCTCAAGCTCCAGTTGGCTGATGGTCGCGCCGTGGAACATGCTTGGCTTTACGTTCTTGTCTATGCGCAGCAGCACGCCAGCGTTCTCGAGATTTTCGAATAGCTCAGGCACGGACTCTGCTTGGGCAATGGCTTCAAACTGGGACGCCAGTGAGCCTATGGTGCTGCTAAAGAAAGCTTCGGAGGGCTGGGTGTTGCGACGGTCCAGCAGCCAGGCGTCGCGGGATACGATCCAGCAGATACGGTCCGGGTCTACTTTGTTTTCCAGCAACCATAAGCAGGCGTCTGTTCCCGTCTTGCCGCCGCCGATGACCACGTAGTTATCCGCCGCCTGTTTGACCTTGGGCAGATCATTGAGCGGCATGAATTGCACGCCCGAATCAATTTTGAAACTCGGGGTATGGGTGGCCGGAACGCTGGTTTTCAGATAAGTGGCATCAACAGTTTTTCGGGTCTTGGCGCGAAAGTGTTGCCCGGTCAAGGAATGCTCAAACACTCCATCGCCAAGATAGTTGCACATAGGGAAGTATTGCACGCGGCCGGTCGGTAAAAACTGCTGGCGCATGACCTGATCAAAGTAGGCCAGCACTTCGGCGCCAGATGCCAGATCGCTCAAGCCTTTATTGAGGCCTACTTCGTCCGTATGGCCCTTGCTTAATTCACGTGAGCTCACGCCGTAAAAGGCTGATGGCTGATGCAGGGTGACGAAGGGATAGGCCACGTTCCAGTGTCCACCCGGTTGTTGATGTTGATCGACGATGATAACGCTGGCGTCCGATTCGGTCAGCAGAGTATCTGCGAAGGCCATGCCTACCGCGCCGCTACCTACAATCAAATAATCCGCTTCGAGTTGTTGTTCGCTCATGGGGTGCGCTCCTGATTCTTGTCTGTTCTATTGATCGAAAAGTCGCCATAACAGCGTTATGTTGAGTCGATATTATAACGATGTTATGCAAAGTCAAGTACAATCACGCAATGAATGAATCCAAGAGCAATATTCTTAAAGCCGCATCTGAGCTTTTTCTCGAAGGCGGCACCGCTGCGCTTAGTGTTAGGGCCATCGCCGCTCGCGCGGGTATTTCGACCATTGGTATTTACAGTCACTTCCAGGGCAAGCAAGGCATTCTGGATGCGCTTTACGTTGAAGGGTTTACTGCCGTAATTACGGCGTTGGCGGTAGATGAGATGGCGAGTGACCCGCGTGAGCGAGTGTTGCTTTCCTCGCGGCGATATCTGGATACAGCGGAAATTTACGAGCCGCATTACGGGTTGATTTTTGGCAAGCTGGATGACAGCTATCAGCCGTCCGATGAGGCGCGTGCAGTGGCTGCTGCTGGTTTTGTGAGATTAACCGAATTGGTAGGTAACTTGCTAAGCGCGGATGCCGCAGCCAGCGAAAAGCGCGACGCCGCGTTGCAGGTGTGGGCTTTGATTCATGGCTTTGTAGGTTTGAAGAATCATGCTGTGGCGGAACTGGTCGATATGCGCTGCTGGAAGGAACGTGCCATGGAGGCATTGGTGATACTGGTGGATGGAATCATCGGTCGAGCAGAGCAGTAGGGGAGCGTTAGTTAAGTGTTTATTTGCTGAAAAAGGCTAGCGGGCATTTAACGGCCATCCAATAAAAACCCCCGCCTGCCGTAATGGGCAGGCGGGGGTTAGTTACAGCGAATTACTCAGCGGTGGCGCCACCACCGTTGACGCCGTCTGGGCCGTCAACTGTTGAGTCGGGGCGCTTGTTTGCGCTGCCCATTTCATCGCTGCCCACGGTACCGGCTTCTACTTCATCGCCTTGGCTGCGTTGGGTAGGAAGAGTTTCGATAGTCTTGTCTTCGCCTTCTTGTCCTTGGTTCACAGCACCCTCATGGGTTTTCATGTGCTCATCGCCGTGGTTGTCAGCGGAAGCGGGCATGGCGCCCATCAGAGCTACAGAAAAAAGGGCAGTGCTTAACAGTTTCATATGGGTGTTCATATGTAATCTCCTTGTAAGGTACATATAAATAGAGCCGCGGCAACGCATCAAAGTTCATTAAAAATGCTTTATGCGACTGGCACCCTTAGGCCAAATGTTGCTATTGGTACGAGCTTCGAGAAGCTGAAATGCTTGCTTAGCTGCTCTGGAGCAACGTTTTTGATATAAATATGCCAGTGTTGGGTCGGCGTAAAAAAAGCGCAATAAATCTGTATTTTTTTTGAGTTTGCATTTTTTTAGTGCAAAAATTAGCTTCTTTAATAGAAGCTATATCTGCAAGGCCTTTGCCATGCTCCCTTTTCATTTGATAGAGGCAGGACCACAGTGAAAAACCGTATAACAGAACTTTTTGGCATTCAGCACCCAATTATTCAGGGTGGCATGCACTTTGTTGGCTTCGCTGAGCTAGCCGCCGCTGTCTCCAATGCAGGTGGTCTGGGTACTATTACTGGATTGACCCAGCGCACCCCGGCCGACCTGGCTAATGAAATTGCCAAGTGTCGAGAGCTTACCGATAAGCCTTTTGCGGTCAATCTGACCTTTCTGCCTACGGTCAAGTCACCAGACTATCCTGGTTATATCGAAGCGATCATTAAGGGCGGCGTAAAAATTGTAGAGACTGCTGGCCGCAGCCCGCAAGAATATATGCCCGCTTTGAAAGAGGCCGGTATCAAGGTCATTCATAAATGTACTTCATTACGTCACGCACTCAAGGCGCAGTCGATTGGCTGTGATGCCGTATCAGTTGACGGTTTCGAATGCGGTGGCCATCCTGGCGAAGACGATATCCCCAACATGATTTTGCTGCCGCGTGCGGCGGACGAGCTGGAGATCCCCTTTGTAGCCTCGGGCGGTATGGCTGATGGGCGTTCTCTGGTCGCGGCGCTGGCGCTGGGTGCGGAAGGCATGAACATGGGCACGCGCTTTATTGCCACTCAGGAAGCGCCAGTGCATGAGAATGTGAAGCAGGCGATCGTTGCAGCCTCTGAGTTGGATACCCGTTTGGTCATGCGTCCGCTGCGTAACACTGAGCGTGTGCTGAACAACTCAGCCGTTGAGCGCATCCTCGAAAAAGAAGCACGTCTGGGCAAGGATTTGACCTTCAATGACATTATCGACGAAGTGGCCGGCGTTTATCCGCGGATCATGAAAGACGGCGAGATGGAGCTGGGTGCCTGGTCCTGCGGTATGGTCGCAGGTCTGATTCATGACGTACCGACTTGCCAGCAATTGATCGACAATATCATGGCCGAAGCCGAGCAGATTATCCGCAAGCGTCTAGCCTCCATGTTGTAATTGTGTGCTGAGGCATCCCGCGTACGGGATGCCTTGTTGGAGAGCATTGCATGTCTCGAACACCGCTAAACCACATGGACTGTAGCGTGGCCCAAACGCTGGATATCGTCGGCGAGTGGTGGTCCCTGTTGATTTTGCGTAATGCCTTTCATGGCATGCGCACCTTTGATGCTTTTCAAAAACAGCTGGATATTTCCAGCAGCGTACTCAGCGCCCGGCTGAAAAAACTGACCGAGGCCGGGGTGCTGATAAAAGTCCCCTGCAGTGATGACAAGCGCTCTTTTGAATACCGCCTTACGCCCGCGGGCATGGACCTGTATCCAGTGCTCATCGGGTTAATGCAATGGGGCGAGAAATGGCGCCCTAACACTCGCGGACAACGCATGGTCTTGCTAGAAAAGGCCACCGGTAAACCTTTGCAGGGTGTTGAAGTGCTTTCTGCCGATGGTCGGCCGCTCAAGGCGTGGCAAGTGCAGCCCGTGGCCGGACCTGGCGCGGATGAGCACGTTCATGAGTTAATTGGCTGAGGTGCTAACCACTCCGACGCTGCTTCTTTGTCAGTACCCTCCCGAGATGGCGCTTGAGCCGGCCGGTGGCTGGACGCTGCCAAACCCCAACGATCAGCAGCGTCTACAGCAATATTCCAGCGTTGCTGCCAGAACTCAGTTCGCGCTCAGTCGTTTGCTGTTGGCGCAAGCTATGCCCTTTCTAGTGGATGAAGCTGACCCTGATTGGGTGCTAACCGCCCGCAGCGGCGGTCAGCCAGTATTACGGCACTTAAATAGTACTGAAGTACCGCTCAGCATTAGCCATACACCGGGCTTGGTCGCTATTGCTTTGGCGCCGACCAACACCTTGGTGGGTGTTGATGTAGAGTCATGGACGCGGCCTTTGCGGCTGACGCGTTTGCTGGATGCCAGCATGAGTGCACAGGATGCCGCCTGGATTAAGCGCCAGGCATTGCCAGCGCGTGGCTTCATCCAGCACTGGACACTCAAAGAGGCTTGTCTCAAGTGCTTGGGCAAGGGTATCGCGGCCGATCTGCTGGCGCTTTCTTTCAATTTGACTGAGGAACGTATCGCTCTGCGATCTTCGCCTTACAGCGATAGAAAATATTGGTACTTCGAGCAGCTTTCATTGTTGCCGGACTATTGCATCTCGCTGGCTTATGCAGCGCAGCACGCCGTTAATGCCAGTTGGCAGGAGCGGCTTTTTGCACCGATGCTGCAACTGTCAGGCTATCGGCTGCGGATGCTGCAATACAGCTGAGATGCCTAGATTGGTGGGCATTGATGGCCCCAATCCGGGCTCGCTGCGCTATTATCCCCAAGCGGGGGCGAGGTATTCGCCTACCGACTCCTGAATTCGTCATATGGATTTGCCTTTTATGAATATAAAACACCTCACCAGCGTTGCTCTGTTGAGCTGCGCTCTGATTACGCCATTGCATGCTGCCCAGCATGCAAAAAATCCCACCAGCGGCGCTACTGCTGAGCAACTCACCCCCAAGGCTGAATCGGGGAACGCGGGCGCGCAGCGCGAGCTGGCAGACCGTTATTACGACGGTGAAGGTGTTACTCAGTCTTACGCGTCTGCTGCCAAGTGGTATGCCAAAGCGGCAGAGCAAGGCGATGCTGTGGCGCAGTTCGCCCTTGGCTATATGTACGATGAGGGCGAGGGTGTCAGCTTGGACGACAGTCGCGCTATCGCGCTATACACACAGGCAGCAGAACAAAACCATGCTGGCGCTCAGTTCAACCTGGCGTTGATGTATGACGTTGGCGAAGGGGTGCCGGTTGATGACCTGAAGGCGATCGAATGGTATTGGCGTGCGGCGGAACAGGGACATGCGGATGCCCAATTCAACCTTGCTCTGATGTACGACGAAGGTGAAGGCGTACCAGTCAATGACCAGAAAGCGGTTGAGTGGTATCGCAAGGCTGCTGAGCAGGGCCACGCCGATGCACAGTTCAATCTAGCACTGATGTATGACGTGGGTGAAGGTGTAGCGGTCAACGACCGTGAAGCTGTGCGCTGGTACACCGCTGCTGCGGAGCAAGGCGATGCGACCGCACAATACAACCTGGCCTTGATGTATGACGAAGGTGAGGGCGTGCCAGTAAACGATCAACTGGCTGCGCAATGGTATCGGCGTTCGGCGGAGCAAGGCGATAAAGATGCCCAGTATAACTTGGCGCTGATGTACGACGAAGGTGAGGGCGTAGAGGTTGATGATGCAGAAGCGCTAAATTGGTACACCTTTGCTGCCAATCAGGGTCATGCTTCAGCGCAATATAACCTGGCCATCATGTATGACGAGGGTGAGGGCACCAAGGAAGACAATAAGGCGGCGATCAAGTGGTACAGCGCTGCCGCTGAACAGGGTAACAAAGATGCTCAGTACAACTTGGCGGTGATGTTTGATGAGGGTGAAGGCACGCCGGAAGATAATCAGGCTGCCATCAAGTGGTACGGGGCCGCGGCGCAACAGGGTGAACCTAGCGCTATGTTCAACCTGGGCGTCATGCACATGAACGGAGAGGGTACGCGCAAGAACCCGCGCATGGCCTATTTGTTGTTTTCACTGTGCGCCGCCCAAGGCTTGCCGGATGCACGCGAAGCGCGTGATGTGATGGCAGAGCGGCTGAGTGAGGCGGAGTTGTCTGACGCACAGCGTGCGGCGGTAGAGTGGCAGCTAGACAGCCCCTTACCCGCACTTTAAGTTAGGCCGTTGAGTGTTTGCGTTTTATTCACTCTGTGAATGGTGCGTATCAGCGTATAGGGTTTTTAATTACGCGATATTTTGCGTAATGTATCGCTCCTCGGAAAATAGACCCACGGGTCACACTAGTTGGACCGCTCTGCGGTCATTCATTTCATTTTGGAGGTAGCTGCGATGGCTTCTTTTGAGGGTATCAAACGGGTTGGCGTTATTGGCGCTGGCACCATGGGCCGCGGTATCGTGATGAACTTCGTCAATGCGGGTTACCCCGTTACCTGGCTCGACGTTAACGCCGAGATGCTGGAAAAAGGCTTGGTCGACATCGCCAGCGTCTACAAGCGTTCGGTTGCCCAGGAGCGTTTTGACGACGCCGAAGCTCAAGCGCGCGTTGCGCGCATCAGCACTACCCAGAATTACGCTGATCTGGCCGAGATGGATCTGGTAGTTGAAGCAGTCTATGAAAACATGGACCTGAAGAAGAAAATCTTCGCCGAGCTGGACAAAGCGGTACAGGCTTCAGCGATTCTAGCGACCAATACCTCCTATCTGGATATCGATGAGATCGCCTCTGCGACTCAGCGCCCTACTCAGGTTCTGGGTCTGCACTTCTTCAGTCCTGCGCACATCATGAAGCTGCTAGAAGTGGTACGCGGCAAAGCCACTGCACAGGACGTCATGGACGCCTGCCTGGCTGTCGGCACCAAGATTGGAAAAGAAGCAGTATTGGCAGGTAACTGCCATGGCTTCATCGGTAACCGCATGCTGGAAAAGTACTCGCGTCAGTCACGCGAAGTGGTTCTGGAAGGTTCTACTCCATGGGAAGTTGACCAAGCGCTACAAGGCTTTGGCATGGCCATGGGCCCTTACCGCATGTATGACGTCGTTGGTATAGACCTGGGCTGGCGCTCACGCGAACTGGCCGGTTTGGGTCGCGGCGAGCCGATCGTTTGGCTGGACAACAAGCTGTGCGAAATGGAGCGTTTCGGTCAGAAGAGCGGCCATGGTTTCTACAAGTACGAGCAGGGCAGCCGTCAGGCCATCCAGGATCCGGAAACCGACATGATGGCCCGTGAAGTAGCCGAAGAAGCCGGTTATACCGCACGTGACGTACCTGCCGAAGAGATCGTGACACGCTGTATTCTGGCGCTGGTTAACGAAGGTGCGCGCATCCTCGACGAAGGTTACGCCGAGTCTGCCGAAGACATCGACCGCGTGTACCGCTTTGGTTATGGCTTCCCGGCCGAGCGCGGCGGCCCAATGGCTTACGCTGACAGCCTGGGGCTGGACAAGGTGCTGGCAGAGATTCGTACGCTGGAAGCTGAGCGTGGCGAGTTCTGGAAGCCTGCGGCTGGTCTGGTCAAGCTGGCTGAAGCTGGTGGTCGTTTCACCAAGGCCTGATTTCAGGACTAAAAAAACCGCATCGTGCTTAGCTCGATGCGGTTTTTTTGTGTCTGCCGTTCAAGCTGGCAGAGGTCAACGTTGCTGCGGCCGATTTAGTCGGATTGGATGGGTGTACCCACCACGTTTTGTCCGTCTACCGTGGCTTCTTTCAGCATGATTTGATATTGCTGGCCGTCGGTTTCGATCTGCTTGAGGCGCACCAGCAGGTAATTCCAATCTTTGGCGAACCACAATGTGGTTTCGCGCTTGGCGTCGGGCTCGCGTACACGCTCAACCTCTACGGCGTCAAACTGGCCGACGCGGGTAGTTACGCGATCATCACCCACAACGCGGAAATGGTAGTCCTCAACCTCGTCGCCATCGACCACGCGATAATGCATGTCTTGCTTGCCGGCCATCAGATCCTGCTGCAGGGCTAGCTGAAAGGTGGTTTTGTCGAGCAGGTTGGGTTCGGTAGGCAGCTCAAAGGCTTCGTCTTTGTACGTGCCGTTAACCACGCCGTTGTCCCAGTCAAAGCGTTGGAGGATTTCCTTGCCGCTACCCAGACCCTTACGCTCATAGTGATAACTTAAGGGCTGGATGATGCCATCGACCTGGCGCAGTGTGCTTTGCTCAACCAGCTTGGCTACAAACATGCTGGCGGTGAAGGACAGGTTCCAAGTGCCGTCAGGATTAGCTTCAAGGTGGTGCAAAGCTTCGCCATTGACGGGAATGCGCTTCATGTCGGCAGCGTAACTGGCGCTAAATGGAACCAGTTGTGCTGCGCAGGCGAAGCTGGTGCTCAGGGTCAGCGCTAGGCCGAGCAGTGAGCGGGTGAGGCGGCGTGAAAAAGCAGGGCTCTGATGCATCAGTGTCGTCTCATATGCCGGATTCAAGGTCTTCCAGTCTTAGTCCACTGGCTGGTATAGGGCCGCCGTCTAAGCAGGCCCGGTCGTGATTCAGGTGCAAGCGGTCAGCGGCAAACCAGCGAACTACCAACGGGAACAAAAGGTATTCCTGCTGTTGAACCTGAGTCGCTAGGCTGGCGGCATCGTCGCCTTGGATGATCTTAATGCGGCTTTGCAGAATTAGCGGGCCGCCATCCAGTTCTTCGGTAACAAAGTGTACTGTAGCTCCGTGCTCCAGATCACCCTCATCCAGCGCGCGCTGGTGGGTTTGCAAACCTTTGTGCTTGGGCAACAGAGAAGGGTGAATGTTCAATAGCCGACCACGATAATGTTTAACGAAATCGGCGGTCAGAATTCGCATGAATCCCGCAAGCAAAATTAAGTCGGGATTGAAGGCGTCAATTTCTCGCTGCAACGCTTGATCGAACGCGGCTCGGTCGACGAAATCGCGGTGGCTCAAGGTCCGTGTGGCAATTCCTGCGTTCGCGGCGCGCTGCAAGCCATAGGCGTCTGCCTTGTTTGCTATCACGCCAACGATGCTGGCAAGTGAGCCTTGGCCAGCTAAGTCGTCAATCAAGGCTTGCAGGTTGGTGCCTGATCCGGAGATCAACACCACAATGCGGCAGCTCACTGGATCAGTTGCCGCGCTGAAGTACGACGGCTTCGCCGCCCTCTTCGCCAGCTTCGATACGGCCGATAACCCAAGGTTGCTCGCCGGCATCTTGCAGTGCCTTCAAGGTGTCATCGGCTGCTTCTGCAGCGACACAGATAACCATGCCAACGCCGCAGTTGAGTACGCGGTGCATCTCGGTTTCGTCAACGTTGCCTTGCTCCTGCAACCAGTTGAATACCGCGGGACGCTGCCAGCTGTCTAAATCAATGCAGGCGCGGCTGTTGGCGGGTAGTACGCGAGGAATGTTTTCCAGCAGGCCGCCGCCAGTGATGTGAGCCATTGCCTTGATGTTGCCGGTCTGCTTGATTACCTGTAACAGAGCCTTAACGTAGATGCGGGTAGGCGCCATTAGCAGCTCGATCAGCGGCTTGTCGTCCAGGCTAATGCTGTGGATGTCGACGTTGGCAACTTCGATGATCTTGCGGATCAGCGAGTAGCCATTGGAATGTGGGCCAGAAGAGGGTAGAGCAATCAAGGTATCGCCTGCGGCGACTTTAGTACCGTCAATGATGTCAGCTTTCTCGACTACGCCAACGCAGAATCCGGCCAAGTCGTAATCTTCGCCTTCATACATGCCGGGCATTTCGGCGGTTTCTCCGCCGACCAACGCGCAGCCCGACAGTTCACAGCCGGCGCCAATGCCGGTGACTACTTGCGCCGCGATATCGATATTTAGCTTGCCGGTGGCGTAATAGTCGAGGAAGAACAGCGGCTCAGCGCCACACACAATCAGGTCGTTCACACACATGGCCACCAGATCGATACCGATGCTGTCGTGAATGCCCAAATCCATTGCTAATCGCAGTTTGGTACCCACGCCATCAGTGCCGGAGACCAGCACAGGTTGCTTGTAGCCGGCCGGAATTTCGCAGAGCGCGCCAAAACCGCCGAGCCCGCCCATCACCTCAGGCCGTGCAGTCCGCTTGGCAACGTGTTTGATGCGATCAACCAGCGCGTTGCCAGCGGCGATATCAACGCCGGCATCTTTGTAGCTGATAGAGGGTTTGGACGGCGTCTGGCTGCTCATGGCGTGGTCTCAAGCTGTGCTAAAAAAGTGGCTGAGGCGGGCGTAACCGCGTTCTGGCCGGGATAGCGCGCTAGTTTAGCAATTCATGCTGGTCAGAGCCATGCCGAAGCTACTTTCTGCGCTGCGGTTGCCGCGTTCACAAGGCTTGTTTAATGTGGGACTCTTAATCGCGTTGGAGCCCGGATTCGCCGGCGCATTGTCACCTTGATGGATACTCTCATGCCTATGTTGCGATCCCTGCTGGTTAGCTTGTTGTTCGGTTTTCCACTGTTTGCCCACGCGGCGGTGCTGGAGGCGCTGTATCAAGTCGATGTGCCGCCTGCTGAAAGCGCGCAAGAATCGGTGCAGCTGGACACCGCCACCCGTGTCATGTTGCAGCGTCTGGCAGGTAGCAAGGTCGAGCTCAGCAAAGGCCCGTTGGCCAGCGTAATGTCTGAGCCTAGCGAGGTAACTCGGCGCATTAGCGCGCTGGATGAAAGCGGCGCCATGCAGGTGGAGTTTGATCCCTTGTTACTGCGTGATGTTTTGACCGAGGCGGATTTGCCGATGCTAGGCCGCAATCGCCCCGGCATTTTGGTCTGGGCGGTGCAGTCGTCCACCTTTGGCGATGATTTTTTGCTGCCCGGCGGTGACATGGGGCAAGCCCTGCGAACTGCAGCCGCCTATCGCGGGGTGGCACTGACGCAACCACTGGCGGATCTGCAGGATCGTAGCAGCGTGGCCGAGACAGATGTGCTCAAGGCTGATCAAGCGGTGCTGAGCGAGGCCAGTAAGCGCTATCCGGCTGAGGGAATGCTGGCCCTGCAGGTAAAACAGGATGAAGACGTCTGGGTTTTGCAGTGGACTTTTTGGCTGAATGACCAAAAAGCGACCGGCAAGGCGCAGTCTGAAGATCCCCGGCAGGCCGCAGATGAGTTGATGCAGGCGCTCGCGGATGCGGTATTTGCACAATATGCGGTTACTAGTGTACCTAGCGATCAACTAACCGGCTGGCGGTTGAATATACGCGGGGTTAACAGCCTTGAGCAGTTCTCGCGCTTGCAGCGCATGTTGCAACAGATGGGCACGCAGGCTACGCCGCAGCTAGTGTCTATGCGCGGTGATGAGGTTATTTTCACTTTTGATTTTCCCGGTGATGAAGCACAACTACAACGCATGCTGATGCTGGATCAGCGCCTGGTCCCCGTCGAAGCACCGGTTGAACCAGTGCCTGAAGTCCCAGAACCGGCTTCGCCCACTGATCCTTTGTCTGAGCAGGCGCTAGCTTCTGAGCAGCAGGCTATTGAAGGGGCACTACAAGAACCGCTGGACGCTAATGCCGTTGAGCCAAAGGAGGCCGCTGTGCCGACTGCGCCCCAAGACAATCGTAAGTCGCTTTACTACCGCTGGCGATAGGTTATTCTGCCGGGCAATGAGATAACGGCAGCGCTGCTACGCGGTTTTTGGCCACATGCTAAGGATGAAATATGACTTCTGATTATCGTTGGTACTGGGCCGCTGGCTTTCTGGTGGTCATCACGCTTGTTTATTTTCTACAGCCGATTTTGTCGCCATTTCTAATTGGTATGCTGCTGGCCTATCTGGGTGACCCATTGGTGGATAGGCTGGAGGATCGTGGGCTGTCGCGAACCCTGGGTGTGGTGGTGGTTTTTGCGGTGGCGACCAGTGTGGTCGTGGTGGCACTGATTATCCTGATTCCGATGTTGGGACATCAGATCGCGACCTTGCGCGATAACGTGCCAGCGATGATCGATTGGTTTCATAACAGCGCGCTACCTTGGGTTGAGGCGAAGTTAGGGATTGCGGTCAGTGATTTCCGCCTCGACAGCGTGCGTGATGGCTTAAAAGACCATCTGGGGCAAACCACCAGCGTCGTGGCGGCGGTGATCGCCAAGGCGACCAAGTCAACCATGGCGTTGTTAACCCTGGCCGCGAATTTGGTGATGATCCCGGTGGTCGGCTTTTACCTGCTGCGCGACTGGGACCTGATAGTCGCGCGCTGCCGGGACATGATTCCACGTCATCACGAGCCGTTGGTGGTTAAATTGATGAACGATTGCGATGAAGTGCTGGGCGCCTTCATTCGCGGTCAGTTATTGGTGATGGGCTGCCTCGGTATCATATATTGGCTCGGGCTATGGATGGTTGGCTTGGAGCTGGCGCTGTTGATTGGCTTACTCGCTGGATTGGCGAGCATTGTTCCTTATCTGGGCTTTTTTGTCGGTATTACGGCGGCGATGATCGCGGCGGTGTTTCAGTTTGGCGATCTCTTTCACTTGATAGCGGTGGTGGCCGTGTTCAGCATAGGTCAGATGATCGAGGGCATGCTGCTCACGCCGCTGCTGGTGGGCGATCGGATTGGGCTTCACCCGGTAGCGGTGATTTTCGCTATTCTCGCCGGCGGGCAACTTTTCGGCTTTGTTGGTATCCTGCTCGCCCTGCCGCTGGCAGCCGTTATCATGGTGCTGTTGCGGCACTTCTATCAGCGCTATCGTGAGTCGATGGCTTACGGCCATGTGCCGGTAGCAGCTGATGTTAATGTAGACGTAGAGTCGGACGAGGTGGAACAGAAGTAATGGTAGGTGGGCAACCCATACAGTTACCGCTAGGCATCAAACTGCGTGACGAGGCTACTTTCGCGAATTATTTTCACGGGCCCAATCAAGCGGTGGTTGCTGCGGTGCGCGATTTTGCCGATCTGCAAAGTGAGCCTCAAGACACGTGTCTGCTTCTTTGGGGCGCTGATGGTTCAGGGCGCTCCCATCTGCTGCAGGCTGCTTGTCACGCGGTTGCCGAAGTGGATGGCTTGGCCATGTATTTGCCCTTGGATGAGCTGGCCCAAGAGCCACCCGCCCTGCTGGACGGGATGGAATCGGTAGAACTGCTCTGTCTCGATCAGCTGGATGCCATAGTGGGACGTGCAGACTGGGAAGAGGCACTCTTTCATCTGTACAACCGCTTGCGAGAGCAGGGTGGCCGTTTGTTGATTGCTGCCAGTGGGGCGCCGCGAGCGTTGGGTTTGTGTTTACCTGATTTGGCCTCACGCCTGAGCTGGGGTCTGGTATTTCAGTTACAAGCGCTGGACGACCAAGGTAAGCAAGAAGTTTTGAAGCTGCGGGCGGCGCAACGCGGGTTGCAGCTTAATGATGAGGTGGCGCGCTATATCCTGAGCCGCGGTGCACGTGGCATGGTTGAACTGTTTGCAGCATTGGAACGCCTTGATCAGGCGTCTTTGCAAGCGCAACACCGGCTGACGATTCCCTTCGTCAAACGCGAGATGGGCTGGTAGTCAGTAGTCGATCAGACGGTTTCTTCGCCTTGTAATACGCGCTGCGCCTGAAATGACCAGCGTATGAAATAAAGCGCTGCGATAAAGTAAATCACGCTGCAGCCACTCATAAACAGTCCGTAGTTCAAGCGGCCGGGCTGAAAGCAGATTAACACTCCCTGAATGAAATACAGATTGATGGCAAAGCAAAGCCACGCGTGCGTGCGCACGTGTGCTTTGAGCATGCCGGGCAGGAAAATGAGTAGCGGTAGCAGTTGCACGCCGATGATGATTGCAGGGTTGGCACCATGCATATCGGCGATCAGCAGGTTGTAGGCCAACATACCGAGGATCAAGCCAAGATAGCCGATCAGTGAAATCCAGCGGCTGACCTTGATGCGCGGCTGCAGGTAGCTCAGTTGCGGCAATAACTTGGGCGCTTTAGACACTGTCTGCACCTGCTGCCAACTGGCGAGTAATTTTGCCTACACGCTTGCCGAGGGCTATGCAGAGGTCGGTCTCGTGCTTATCCAGATTGCGCTTTCCCTGGCTGCCGGCATGATGGCTGGCGCCGTAAGGCGTTCCGCCTCCCTGGGTCTCAGTCAGTGCGGCCTCCGTATAGGGGAGCCCGACCAGCAACATGCCGTGGTGCAGTAGTGGCAACTGCATGGAAAGTAGCGTCGCTTCCTGCCCTCCATGCAGGCTGGCGGTAGAAGTAAACACCGCGCCAGGCTTGTTACACAAACTGCCAGCGAGCCAAAGGTTGCTGGTGCCATCAATGAAATACTTCATGGGAGCCGCCATGTTGCCAAAGCGGGTAGGGCTACCGAGTATCAATGCGGCGCAGTGTTTGAGGTCGTCTTCGCTGCAATAGACGGCGCCTTCGGTTGGTACCAGCGGTAGGGTGCTGCTGGTTTCCGGTGCGACTGGGGGCACAGTGCGCAGTCTGGCTTCAAGACCCGTCTGTTCGACGCCACTAGCGATCTGCCGCGCCATCTCGGCAGTAGCGCCGTGACGGCTGTAATACAGCACCAGAACATAGGCTGATGCTGAGCTCATGCGAATAACTCCAATACTTTTTCCGGTGGACGACCAATGACTGCCTTGCCGTCGCGAACCACGATAGGGCGCTCAATAAGGCGCGGATAATCGGCCAATGTCTGTACCAATTGTGCCTCGCTCAACTCTGGGTTAGCCAGGTTCAGCTCTTTGTAAACATCTTCGCCCTTGCGCATTAGCTCACGCGCAGTCATACCGAGCAACTGCAGCAGTTCGCTCAGCTCGGCGTTAGTTAGTTGGTCGTCGATGTAACGGACTATCTCAATATCTGCGCCCTGATTTTCCAGCAACTCCAGGGCTTGGCGGGATTTGGAGCAGCGAGGGTTATGGTAGATGGTGACCTGAGACATGATTTTTCCTTGGAAAAGAGGCAGTAGAGTCGTGCCGGGTGGCCTAAGCGTATGATGGGGTTTATTCTAAGCGTTAATGTACCGGGCTGTCAGGGAGCTTGAATGCCGCGCCGACTTAATGTGTTCCTGCACTTTTGCCGCCATCTTTTGCGTCGCTTTAGTGAGGACCACTGTATCAAAAATGCGGCGGCGCTGACCTACACCACGCTGTTTGCGGTTGTTCCGGTGATGACCGTTGCTTACGCGATGCTGGCAGCGATTCCCGCATTCGACCAAGTGGGCGGGCAGGTTGAGGAGTTTATCTTCAAGAATTTTGTGCCTTCCACGGGCGCCGCTCTGCGTGAATATCTGGGTGAGTTTTCCAATCAGGCCAGGCAGCTAACGGGTGTTGGCGTTGCCTTGTTGATGGTGACGGCGCTGATGATGCTCGTCAATATCGAAAAAGCCTTCAATGCTATTTGGCGCATTCGCCAGCCACGCCGAGGACTGACTAGCTTCCTGCTTTATTGGGCGGTACTGAGTTTGGGCCCGCTACTGCTGGGGGCGGGTTTCGTTGTTAGTACCTACCTGGCTTCGATGTCTTTCCTGCGTGAGGGGGCGGTGCTGGCGTTTGCTTGGCAGGCGGTGCTTTATTGGTTGCCGCTGCTATTAAGTGTGGCTGCCTTTACCTTGATCTTTGTTGCGGTGCCAAATACACGTGTGCCGCTGCGCCACGGCCTGATCGGTGGGGTATTTGTGGCGCTGTTGTTTGAAGGCGCCAAGGCCTGCTTTGCCCTCTACGTCAAACTATTCCCCGGTTATCAGTTGATCTATGGTGCCTTTGCCGCGGTCCCCATCTTTCTGCTGTGGATATATATCAGTTGGATGATCATTCTGTTGGGCGCTGAAGTAGTCAGTAACATGGGCAGTGGCTCTGCCTGGCGACGGCCGGAACATCCGTGGATGATCAACTTGCTGGTTGTGCTACGGGTTTTTCTGCAGGCCCAGCGTAAAGGCCAGCAAGTGGATTTGGTGCGCGTCAATGACACCGGTTGGATGCTGCATGAAGAGCAATGGATACGGCTTACCGAATGGCTTGAAGTTGAACAGATCATCACGCGCACTCAACAAGGCAGCTATGTGCTATGTCGCGATCTGGGAACGCTGGAGTTGTCAGCGCTTCTGGAGCGTATGCCGGAGCCGATATTAACCAGTGAACAATTGCCGGCGGCGGTGATTGGCGCTGGGGAATGGTTTCCGGCGTTTAGTGAAGCTTTGGCCGAAGCTGATGAACAGCGCCGCAAAGCTCTGCATGGCAGCGTGAAGCACTGGCTGATCGATCCTCAACCGGTAACAACTGTGCCGGAAAATGCGACAGAGCAGGTGTCTTGATGATGTTTATTCGGCGGGCTTGGTGGGTGCCTATACTACTTCTGCTGTTGTCAGCTTGCGGTTCGCCGGAGTGGTTGGATCAACACGGTAATAGCGTTAAGCGTGATGCGTTGAATGGGCATCGAGTCGTGGTCAATTACTGGGCGCAATGGTGCGCGCCCTGTCGCGCAGAGCTACCAGAGTTGAATCGTTTGTCTAAAGATTTTCCTGAGGCGCGCATAATCGGCATCGATTTTGATGGCGCCACCGGCGACGCTTTGTTGGCAGCCAGTGAAGAGATGGGTATTGAGTTCGCCGTTCTTGGTCAGGATTTTGCTGCTGATCTTGGGTTGGAAAAACCGAAAGTTTTGCCCACTACTTACATTCTTGATGAGCAGGGCGAGGTACTGCAAACTTTGCATGGACCGCAGAGCTACGAAGATATTGCCGCGCTACTGAAATAATTTTCCGATTAATCTGGAGAGGTCTAAATGAGCGCGATATGTATGCAGGTAAAGGTTTCCGGCAAGGTGCAAGGCGTTGGCTTTCGCCAGGCAGCGGTGCAGCAGGCTACCAAACTATCGATCGATGGCTGGGTCCGTAATGAAGACGATGGCACCGTGTCTGCGCTGCTTTGTGGTAACACCGAGGCGGTCGAGGCAATGCTGGCTTGGCTCGGCAAGGGGCCGTCGAGCGCGCAGGTGGGAGGTCTGGCTGCGAGTAGCTGTGCTTGGCAAGATATTGCGGGTTTCGTGCAATTATGAATCCTGCTTAATTCGTCTGGCCTGTCATATCAGATATGCGCTTAAAGGCAGGCGGGTGCTGTTTATTCGTTGACGTACCAGTAGGTATACCAGTAGTCGAGTACCTTATCGGGGTAGCGACTGCTGCCCAAGCTGCCGTTGTAACGTGCAAGGGCCCGGCGCAGGTTGCCATGCTCTTTGTCGAGATAGAACTTGAGAATGGCGCAGCCATAACGCAGGTTAGTCGCGAGGTCGATGAGGTTGTCTTCGGGCCTGCCCAGTTCTGCTTTCCAAAATGGCATTATCTGCATCACGCCCTGCGCGCCCACACTGGATAGCGCGTACCGATCAAACAGGCTTTCGGTGTGCATGACCGCGATAACCAGGTCCGGTTTGAGCTTGGCTTGCCGTGCTTCCTGATGAACCAAGCGCAATAGTGTGAGTCTTTCGCTCTCATCCTTGATGAAAGGTGCTAGCCGAGTCGACATGTCCAACAGCCACACCTCAGCATCGAACCGGTCATTAAAACTCTCGGCTTGAGCTATGGTGCGCATCAATTCCGCTTTGAGCTCGGGGTCAACTTGCTCGTTGGCTAATGCCGGTATGGCACTGAGTAGCGCAAAATAGAAGATCACGATCCGTGTGAGCATCAGCTATTACTCGCTTGGTGTCGCTTCGCCCAAGGCCTGAATGAAGTCACCCTGCAGTTGAGGGTCACCGGTGGTCAGCAGAATCAGCATGTTCTCCAGCTGGCTCGCTTCTTCGTTGAGACCCAGAGCGGTGAGCCGCTGCACGCGATGCACCCATTGGTTTACGTCATCCTCTTCGAGGTTGTCGTAAATTAGCTGCTCTGCTTCCTGCAGCTTGCCGCGCAGATCACGGTCAACCAGCAGCGTGGCTTCGGTTTGAACGCCGGGGCCAGCGCTGGCGCTCAGATTAATTACCCGCACTTCGTCGAAATCCAACCCTACAAACTCTTCATCCAGCAGGTTCAGGCGCAGTTGGCCGTCCTGGTCGGTTTGTCGGCTGACCTGAACATTACCCACCACCAGGCTGACCAACTGATTGGCCCAGGGCAAGCTCTGGAACTGGTCCTGTTGATCCAGTTGATTACCAGTGGCATCGAACTGGGTAAGCGTGAACAAACGGCTTTCGGTTACCTTGACGCTGCGATGCGGTGTATCAAGCACCCGCGGCTCGCCTGCGTCGATGGTCAGGCTGTGGCTAACCAGCTCCCGTTCGATGCGACCACCAGCCGGCTCGTTGCCGGCAGGCTGGTTAGCACAGGCCTGCAGCAGCGCCAGTGCGGCGCCAGCCCAAGCCAGTCGGGCATATTTCATAGTGCTGTTGGCCATCTCCATCAAGCTTTCTGCAACCTGGTAAGCAGGTGATCCAGCATCGCATCTGCAGCAACCGTGGTCGCCTCCTGATCACGGCGGAATTTATATTCCAGTTGGCCGTCCGCCAGCCCGCGATCGCTAATGACAACGCGATGCGGAATGCCAATCAGGTCCATGTCGGCGAACTTAACGCCGGGGGATACTTTCTTGTCGCGGTCATCCAGTAGTACCTCTACACCGGCTTTAAGCAGTCCGTCATACAGCGCCTGAGTGGCTTGCTGTACCGCTTCGGAGCGTTCCAGCTTCATAGGGATCAGGGCGACCTGGAAAGGTGCTAGTGCATCGGGCCACAGGATGCCGCGTTCGTCGTAATTCTGCTCAATGGCTGCGGCAACTACACGGGAAACGCCGATGCCGTAGCAACCCATATCCAGGGTGGCGGTTTTACCTTGCTCGTTAAGTACGGTGCAGTTCATCGCCTGACTGTACTTTTGACCCAATTGGAAGATGTGGCCGACTTCGATGCCGCGCTTGATGATCAGCGTGCCGTCGCCGTCTGGGCTGGTATCGCCTTCGATTACGTTGCGCAGGTCGGCTACATCGTCAAACTGGGCATCGCGCTCCCAGTTGACGCCGGTGTAATGCTTGCCATCCTGGTTAGCGCCACAGACAAAATCGGCAAGATGTGCGGCGCTATGGTCGGCGATGACTTTGATATCCATGCCGACGGGGCCGATAGAGCCGGGTTTGCAGCCAATGGCCGCCACTATTTGGCTTTCGGCGGCTAAGGTCAGCGGCGCTTTAATAGCGGGATGATTTTCAGCCTTGATTTCGTTTAACTCATGGTCACCGCGCAAAACCAGAGCGACCAACCCCTGAGGCTTCTCTTCTTCTTCAGCTGCCAGCACAATCAAGGTTTTCACTGATTGGTTAGCGGGCAGCTTCAGAAAGCTGCTGACGGCTTCAATGGTGAATTGATCCGGAGTATCGACCAGCACTTTTTGTTGGCTGGGGGCAGGGCGCTCACCCTGCGGCAACTGCGCCGTCGCTTTTTCCATATTCGCGGCGTAGTTGCCACTGTCGGAGAACACGATGGCATCTTCGCCTGACTCGGCAAGCACATGAAACTCATGTGAGCCTTCGCCACCAATGGAGCCGTTGTCAGCCACCACAGGACGGAAATCCAGACCCAGGCGGGTGAATATATTGCAGTAGGCTTGGTACATGCCGTCGTAGGTCTGCTGCAGAGATTCTTGACCGATGTGAAAGGAATAGGCGTCCTTCATCAAAAATTCCCGACCGCGCATCAAGCCAAAACGCGGGCGAATTTCGTCGCGGAATTTGGTTTGAACCTGATATAGGTTGATTGGCAGCTGCCGGTAGCTGGAAATTTCGTTGCGTACCAGATCAGTAATAACTTCTTCGTGGGTCGGGCCGACACAGAATTCGCGATCATGCCGATCTTTAAGGCGCAATAATTCAGGGCCGTACTGTTCCCAGCGACCCGATTCCTGCCACAGTTCGGCAGGTTGAATGGCGGGCATGAGTACTTCCAGGCCGCCTGCTTTGTCCATCTCGTCGCGCACCACCGCTTCTACCTTGCGTAGAACGCGTAATCCCATCGGCAGCCAGGTATAGAGCCCGGATGCGATCTTGCGGATCATGCCGGCACGCAGCATCAACTGGTGACTGATGACGGTGGCGTCGGAAGGTGTTTCCTTCAGGGTGGAAATCAAATATTGGCTGGTACGCATGGGCGAGGCTTGTCCTGGAATTGCGGGCAGATATGGCCGGTATTGTACGATTGTGCCGAGGTGGCGTACAGCCTGCCCGGCAGACTTGATTGGAAGGGGGGCTAATAATAAAAAACCCGGCCGAAGCCGGGTTTTTTATACAGCCTGGTTGCTTAGAGCAGGTTCCAGGTGTAACCAACGATCAGACGGTTCTCGTCGACGTCACCGCCGTCAAGTGCCGCGTCCTGACGGACGGTAGCATTACGCCAGCGCACGTTTAGGCCTTCCAGTGTGCCGTTCTGTACGGTGTACTTCAGCTCGCTGTCACGTTCCCAGCGAGAGTCGCGCTGAGTGCCAGTGGATACGGTATCAATGTCGGTACCGGTGATATAACGAGTCATGAAGCTCAAGCCGGGAATACCCAAGCCTTCGAAGTCATAATCGTAACGAGCTTGATAAGATTTCTCGTCCTTGGCATTGAAATCCAGATACTGGATAGAGTTGGCCAGGAAGATGTCGCCGTCGGTGTAGTAGTAACCCGCGTCCCCGTCCATCTGTTGGTATGCGACGCCGAAGGCGTGATGGCCAGCACCCAAAGTAAATGCTAAGGAAGCAGCCTGGTTGTCAACTTCTTGACCGTCAGCGTTGTTCTCGTCACTGGTGTCGTAGAAAGCGAAGTTTGTGTTCAGGCTCAAAGCGTCGCTAAGCGGGAGAGTCCAGTCAGCACCTACGAAGTAACGATCGTAAAAATCTTCAGCGTCAGCACCGTACAGAGTAGCGCTGAGGTTGTCAGTGAACGTGTAAGTACCGCCTAAGTAGGTCAGGTCTTCGCCTTCACGGATTGCGCCGTCAGTTTCGCTGGAGCTGTTCATCTCACTACGGTCAGTCAGGCGGCCGGCTTCAACAAACAGAGCGTCAATCGAGTTGTTGGTGATGCTGTAACCTTCGTAGTGGTTAGGCAGCAGACGCGAGTCGTCATAGGCTGCAACCGGGTTTTCCGGGAAGTGCACGCCGTAACGCAGGATGGTGTCATCCAGAATCGCCATTTTAGCTGCGCCACGGATTTGAGAGTACTCGGCAGGTGCACTCAGATCGTCTTCCTGAGGCAGCAGACCAGTGCCGGAGCGACCGCGACCGCTGTCCAGCTTGATGCCCATAGAGGCAACTACGTCGGCGCCGAAGCCGATGGGGCCCTGGGTGAAGCCGGACTCGAAGTTCATCAGCATGCTGGTAGCGGATTCTTCGCGCTTGCCAATGCCGTTACTATCAACGCCATCGCGGAAGTCACGGTTGAAATAAACGGTACGGTTGTAAAGTGTGGCTGAAGCGCCTTCAACGAAGCCTTCGCCTTCTGCCATTACGTTGCCAGCCAGCATGCCGTTACCAGCTGCTACCGCGAGTGCAAGAGAACTCCACTTAACTGCGTTTTTCATTGATGTGCTCCTAGAGATAAAAAAACTTCGAGGCTCTTATAGGCCCAGTATTCAGGTTTTCGCATTACATTAAAGCATCAAAGTATAGTATGTGAAAGCAAGCGCTTGAAAAACAGTACCTTGTCGACCTGAGTTTATAAAGCATCGAGCGCGTGTTATCGAGTTTTTTGTTCGTTTTTGTGAACAGGCTGTAGCTAATGACGGTGTTTAATGAGCTTTTGTATAATTTTTGAGACGCATTCACAAGTAGTTCATCGACTTATGGGAGTTTGCCGATGTTTGAGTTGCATCCTCAGTTGGATAAAGATTGCCTGGTCTTGGGCGATTTTCCGTTGTGCAGGCTTTTGTTAAACAATGATTCTCACTATCCATGGTTTATTCTGGTACCGCGGCGGGAACAAATAACAGAGGTATTTGAACTCGACGAACAAGACCAGTTGCAACTGCATCGAGAGTCGCTTCATCTGTCGCGAGTTCTGCATGATGTATTCCGTGCGGATAAGTTAAATGTGGCTGCGCTAGGTAATATGGTTAGTCAGTTACACGTGCACCATATAGTGCGTTATCGAGAAGATGCAGCGTGGCCTGCACCGGTTTGGGGCAAGTTCTCCGCGACGGCCTACGAGCCTGCAGAGGTGCTGAAGTTGCTCGAACCGTTACGTTTGAGGCTTGCGGAAGGATTTAAGTTTGCGGAGTTGATTTTATGAGCACGGAAGAGTCACGCGTATTGCAAGCGCGATTGGATGAGCTTGAAACGCGCCTGGCGTTTCAAGACGACACTATTCAAAGTCTTAATGACGCCTTGGGGCAGCAGCAAATAGCATTGGATAGGATGCGTCGATCACTTGAGTTGGTTGCCAAGCGTCAGACGGATATGGCCTCTATGATGCCTGGCGACACTGAAGATGATCAGCCACCGCCACATTATTAAGGATCTGCTGGGCGGTTGCGGGGGGAGGGGCTAATTAAGTTGCTGCGGAAAATAACGCACTAGGATGGTGCGTAGATAAAGCGAAAGGTTGCCGAGCTGACCACTCGACAACCTCAATTGCTGCGTTTAGTTGATGATGTCAACCTGTTCAGCCTGCAGACCTTTCTCCCGTTCAGCGACGACATAGCTGACACGCTGGCCTTCCTGCAAAAAGCGATGACCTTCGCCTTGAATGGCGCGGAAGTGCACGAAGATGTCGGAGCCTGAGTCGCGTGAGATAAAGCCAAAACCCTTGTTCGTATTGAACCACTTCACGGTACCGCTTTCCCGTTTTTCGCCTTTGCTGGCTTTTGCGGGTTTTGGTGTTTTGATTTTGGGTTGTTTCGGGGCTGCTGCACGACGGCGTGCGAGCAAAGTGTTTAGTTCACAGCCCAAAACTAGCAAGGTGTGTAGGCAGACGCCCACGATGCTCATGCTGAGTGCCCAGATTGCGATGGTGGCGATACGGCTATCGATCAGCAACGCGCTGAAAGGAATACATGCAGCGATGATCAACAGCGCGGAACCTAGCATGGCGATAGCGCCGGGCAGGCCGTTGGTAGCGTGGTCACGCTGATTATATTGTTGCAGGTTGATCAAGCCGGTCAGTAGGGCGAGTAACCCCAGGTGATTGATCGGGCTGCTTTCGGTCAGGAAGGGAATAACGCTGTAGAGGCCGGCAAGAAGCGCCGCGAGACCAATGGTTAAATGCAGGTAACGAAGAATTTTCAAAATGTTCACCCTGAATACATAGATGGTAGTGCTGCGAAGTTAATGGAGCGGCCGGATAGTTGGTTTAGCCGCGCCGCACTCTAACCTGAAATCAGCTTTGCTACCAAGGTATATCAGGGGGCGCTGGCGGCCCCTGCCGCCAGCATGCAGTGCTCAGCTCTCGAGCAAACTGCGGAGCATCCAAGCGGTTTTCTCATGGGTCTGCATGCGCTGTGTGAGCAGGTCAGCAGTGGGCTCATCATGAGTTTCGTCACAGATAGGGAAGATGCTGCGAGATGTGCGCACGCAGGCTTCGTGACCTTCTACCAGGAGCTTGATCATTTCCTTGGCTTCGGGCACGCCGTCTTCCTCTTTAATGGAACTCAGCTCGACAAACTGCTTGTAAGTGCCGGGCGCCGGAAAGCCAAGTGTACGGATGCGTTCAGCGATATCATCGACCGCCAGTGCTAGCTCGTTATAGTGAGTCTCAAACATCAGGTGTAGGGTCTGAAACATCGGCCCTTTTACATTCCAATGGAAATTATGAGTCTTCAGATAAAGCGTATAGGTATCAGCCAGCAGGTGTGACAGTCCGTCCGCGATTTTTCCGCGGTCTGCTTCGGTAATGCCGATATCGATTTTCATCATGGCTCCTTGCGTTGTTTAACAGGTGTTTTGACTCATTTTCTGAGTCGCCGTGCCCCTTTCTCTAGTGCTGAGCTTGGCACGGTTGAATGAATGTGGTCTCAAACTTGGATCAGCAAAGTGCGCTTCAGTTCCGATAACCGCAGACATTTTATTTTGACGCTGAGATGAGGTCGGCCGCTTTAGTCTGCCTCCTCGCGCTCGCTGGCATGCGCTTGAAAGCGCATTCTGTTTAGTGCGTACCCCAGCAATTTGTGTTGCTTACGCACTCGTTAGCTCCCGTCCTGCGCTGGTGCGCAGCAATCAGCCGCAAGCCGCTACGGTTAGGTCTCCCCTTGGTGGCAGGTTTTCGGGTATATTATGCCGTTTTTATCCGCGCACCAGTTCAGCGGCATAAGCCGGTGCTTTCGGATACGTCCATTTTGCCGATCACAGGAAGCACCACACCATGATGCGTACCCATTATTGCGGCCAGTTGAATGAAACGCTGGCGGATCAGGAAATCACTCTTTGCGGCTGGGTTCACCGCCGACGCGACCACGGCGGAGTGATCTTTCTTGATATACGCGATCGTGAGGGTCTGGCTCAGGTGGTCTTTGATCCCGACCGCAAAGACACTTTTGCGATGGCTGATAGCGTGCGCAGCGAGTACGTAGTGCGGATTCGCGGTAAGGTACGCGCCCGTCCTGAAGGTGCGGTGAATCCGAACATGGCATCGGGTGCCATTGAAGTGCTGGGCTATGAGCTGGAAGTACTCAATCAGGCAGAAACGCCGCCGTTTCCGTTGAATGAGTATTCCGACGTCGGTGAGGAAACGCGCCTGCGTTATCGTTTTATCGATCTGCGCCGCCCAGAGATGGCGGCCAAGCTGAAGTTGCGCTCGCAGATCACCAGCAGCGTGCGCCGTTACCTTGATGAAAACGGCTTCCTTGATGTGGAAACCCCGATTCTGACCCGCGCAACCCCTGAAGGTGCGCGTGATTATCTGGTGCCCAGTCGCACCCATCCCGGCCATTTCTTTGCACTGCCACAGTCGCCGCAGTTATTTAAACAGCTGTTGATGGTGTCTGGCTTCGATCGTTATTACCAGATCGCCAAGTGCTTCCGCGATGAAGATTTGCGCGCTGACCGTCAGCCTGAATTTACGCAGATCGATATCGAAACCAGCTTCCTCGATGAGGCTGACATCATGGGCTTGACCGAAGGCATGATTCGCCAACTGTTCAAGCAGGTGCTGGATGTGGATCTCGGCGAGTTCCCGCACATGACCTATGAAGAGGCTATGCGTCGCTACGGTTCGGATAAGCCGGATCTGCGCAACCCGCTGGAGCTGGTTGATGTGGCGGATCAGTTGGCTGGCGTCGAGTTCAAGGTGTTCAGTGGTCCTGCCAACGATCCAAAAGGTCGGGTTGCCGCGTTGCGGGTGCCGGGTGGCGCGAGCATGCCGCGTAAGCAGATCGACGATTACACTAAGTTTGTTGGTATCTACGGCGCTAAGGGTCTGGCTTATATCAAGGTCAACGAGCGTGCCAAAGGGCTGGAAGGCCTGCAGTCGCCGATCGTTAAGTTCATCCCGGAAGATAACCTTGAAGTGATTCTGGATCGCGTCGGTGCGGTTGATGGCGATCTGGTGTTCTTCGGTGCGGACAAGGCCAAGATCGTCTCTGAGGCGCTCGGTGCGTTGCGCATCAAGCTGGGCCACGACCTGGACCTGCTGACATCCACCTGGGCACCCATGTGGGTTGTGGACTTCCCCATGTTTGAAGAGAGCGATGACGGCTCCCTGTCCGCTCTGCATCACCCCTTTACTGCGCCCAAGTGTTCACCTGAAGAGCTGCAGGCTGCTCCGGCAACCGCGCTGTCACGTGCTTACGACATGGTGCTCAACGGCACCGAGTTGGGTGGTGGTTCTATCCGTATTCACCGCAAGGAAATGCAGCAGGCGGTATTTAATATTCTTGGCATCAGCCCGGAAGAGCAGCAAGAGAAGTTTGGCTTCCTGCTGGATGCGCTTAAGTTCGGTGCGCCGCCACACGGTGGCCTTGCCTTTGGTCTGGACCGTTTGGTGATGCTGGTGACGGGTGCTCAGTCGATTCGCGAAGTCATCGCCTTCCCGAAAACCCAGAGCGCTGCCTGCGTTATGACCCAGGCGCCGGGCTTGGTGGATAGCAAGGCGCTGCGTGAGTTGAATATTCGCCTGCGTGAGCAAACCAAGGTCGAGTAAGGCGTTACCGGCTGCCCCGTGCCAGCGGGGCAGGCAATCTATTCAGGTTTTCGGAGTTCAGTGCTATGGCCGGTCATTCCAAATGGGCCAATATCAAGCACCGTAAGGCAGCGCAAGATGCCAAGCGGGGCAAGATTTTCACTAAGTTGATCCGTGAGCTGACAGTCTCAGCGAAGATCGGCGGCGGCAATCCGGCGGATAACCCGCGTTTGCGCACGGCGGTCGACAAAGCGCTGGGCGCGAATATGACCCGCGATACAGTCGACCGCGCCATCGCGCGTGGTGCCGGCAGTAATGATGCCGACAACATGGAAGAGCTGACTTACGAGGGTTATGGTGCTGGCGGCGTAGCGATTCTGATTGAGGCTATGACGGATAACCGCAATCGCACTGTGGGCGAGGTGCGCCATGCATTCAGCAAGTGCGGCGGTAACCTGGGTACTGATGGTTCGGTGGCTTACCTATTCACCCGTCGCGGTCAGATCAGCTTTGCGCCTGGCGTGGATGAAGATGCTCTGATGGACGCGGCGTTGGAGGCGGGGGCTGAAGACGTGGTCGCTAATGATGATGGCTCCTTCGATGTGTTCAGCCGCTTTGAAGAGTTCGGTGCGGTGCGCGACGGTCTGGAATCTGCCGGTTTCGTTGGTGAGTCGGCCGATCTGGTGATGATCCCTAGTACGCTGGCAGAGCTGGATCTGGATACGGCAGAGAAGGTCGTCCGTCTGGTTGATATGCTGGAAGACCTCGATGATGTGCAAAACGTCTATTCGAATGCCGATATCAGCGACGAAATCATTGAGCAGCTGGGGTGATCCTGGCGTAAACTCTGTTCGGAGGGAGGCTATAGCCTCCCTTTTTTATAGCGATTTCATAGCATTATCAGGAAAGGGCGGCGGCGCAATGGCACTGATTCTGGGGATTGACCCCGGCTCGCGGATTACGGGTTTCGGTATCGTGCGGCACCAGGCTGGGCGTTGCGAATATGTTACCTCCGGATGTATCCGTCTGGGTGACGGCCCTTTCCCTGAGCGGTTGCAAAAAATCTTTCAGCATCTTTCCGAACTGATCACCCAGTACCAGCCGACCGTCGTCAGCATCGAGCAAGTGTTTATGGCTCGCAATCCAGACTCTGCCCTTAAGCTCGGTCAGGCGCGTGGCGCAGCTATTGTCGCTGCTGTGAATGCTGGGCTGGCTGTGAATGAGTACAGCGCGCGACAGGTGAAGCAGTCGGTTGTCGGCACCGGCGCGGCAGACAAGAAGCAGGTACAGCATATGGTCACGCAATTGCTTGGCTTGGCCGGAACGCCGCAGGCTGACGCCGCCGATGCATTGGCTATTGCACTGTGTCATGCGCATCTCAGTGGCGTGCAACAACAATTGGGCAATGCTGCGCTGGCGATGCGATCGGGTCGCGTGCGTCGGCGTTGAACATATCTTGAACAGAGTCAGGGAGTAGCTGAGTGATAGGGCGTTTGACTGGAATATTGCTAGAGAAGCAGCCGCCACACATCGTGCTGGATGTGCAGGGTGTGGGCTATGAGTTGGACG
Organism: Halopseudomonas sabulinigri; assembly: GCA_011053055.1. GTDB lineage: Bacteria > Pseudomonadota > Gammaproteobacteria > Pseudomonadales > Pseudomonadaceae > Halopseudomonas > Halopseudomonas sabulinigri_A. The sequence goes on from DRHT01000018.1 coordinate 119,989, forward strand.
CGCCCATGAGCACCATCTATCAGTTGCCGGCGCTGGGGGAGCGAGTGACCTTGCATACCCACATGGTCGTGCGTGAAGACGCGCAGCTGCTCTATGCCTTTGCTGACAAACGCGGGCGTGAGCTTTTTCGCGAGTTGATTCGCCTGAACGGAGTCGGTCCTAAATTGGCGCTGGCGTTGATGTCGGGTATGGAAGTCGATGAGCTGGTGATGGCAGTGCAGCATCAGGACGTCAGTGCGTTCGTGCGCATTCCCGGCGTTGGCAAGAAAACGGCAGAGCGCTTGTTGATTGAGTTGCGTGACCGGTTCAAAGCTTGGGAATCCACTCCCGGTGGCGTGTCCTTAGCCGTTACTGGGCTCGCTGCAGCACCTGTGGCTAAACCTAGTGCTGATGCGGTTAGTGCCTTGATTTCTCTGGGCTACAAGCCGCAAGAAGCGAGTAGGGCGGTGTCTGCTGTAGACGAAGAAGGGCTTTCCAGCGAGGAGTTGATTCGCCGCGCACTCAAGGGCATGGTGTAACCAGCCCGTAGGTCATATCACCATGGATACAGCATGCTTGAAGAAGATCGTTTGATCGCTGCTGCCCCGCGGCAGCAAGAGGATGTAATAGATCGGGCGATTCGTCCGTACAAACTGGCCGAATATATCGGTCAGCCGGTTGTGCGTGAGCAGATGGAATTGTTCATCAAAGCTGCTAAAGGCCGCGGCGAAGCGCTGGATCACGTGCTCATTTTCGGCCCTCCGGGTCTAGGTAAAACCACGCTGGCCAACATCATTGCGCAGGAAATGGGTGCGCAAATAAAAAGTACCTCCGGCCCTGTGCTCGAACGTGCGGGAGACTTGGCCGCGCTCCTGACTAATCTGGAAGCGGGTGATGTTCTTTTTATTGATGAGATTCATCGTTTGTCCCCGGTGGTTGAAGAGATCCTTTATCCCGCGATGGAGGACTACCAGCTCGATATCATGATCGGCGATGGTCCAGCTGCTCGTTCAATCAAGCTGGAGCTACCACCCTTCACATTGGTGGGTGCGACTACTCGGGCGGGGATGCTCACTAATCCGTTGCGTGACCGCTTTGGCATTGTTCAGCGTTTGGAGTTTTATGGTGTAGACGATCTGGCTATCATCGTCGGCCGCTCAGCCGGCATTCTCGGGCTTCAGCTGGAACCAGCGGGTGCCCGCGAGATTGCGCGTCGGTCCCGTGGTACGCCGCGAATCGCTAATCGACTGTTACGACGGGTGCGCGATTTTGCCGAAGTACGCAGCCAAGGCGCTATTACGCGTGAGGTTGCGGATCAGGCATTGAATTTGTTGGATGTCGATGAGCAGGGCTTCGACCATATGGATCGACGGTTGCTACTGACCATGATCGACAAGTTTGATGGTGGCCCGGTAGGTATCGATAACCTGGCGGCGGCCATTAGTGAAGAGCGGCACACTATTGAAGATGTCCTGGAGCCCTATCTCATCCAGCAGGGATTCATCATGCGCACACCACGTGGTCGGGTGGTTACACGCCATGCTTACCTGCATTTTGGTCTGAATTTGCCCAGCCGAATGATGCCTCAGGCCGCTGATCTGTTCGATGATTCCGCCGCACCGGATTCGCCCTGAAAAATATTTTGAATTTAACGAGGTTGCCTACTATGCAAAACGTCAAGTTGGCACTACATTATGCGCGTTGAACGTCCAGGGCCGCCATTCGAGCTGAGAGCCCGCGTCTACTTTGAAGATACCGATGCCGGTGGCATCGTCTACTACGTCAATTATCTGAAGTTTATGGAGCGTGCGCGAACAGAGCTGGTTCGCACTCTCGGGTTTGATCAAAGTGCTTTGCAAAGAGAAAATGTCATCTTTGTTGTGCACTCTGTGACGGCACGTTACCACGCGCCCGCTCGGCTGGATGATGAACTTGTCGTCTCTGCAGCTGTCTTGGAAACCAAGCGTGCAAGTATTCGCTTCCGTCAGCAGGTCAAGCGGGCGGATGGCGAATTGCTGTGTGAGGGGGAGGTTCTGGTTGCTTGTGTCAGTGCTGACCGTTACCGCCCCAGAGCTATACCCGAGGTTATGCGCAGTGCTTTTGAGCGCTGGGCAGTGGCAGATAACGATGAAGGGACCCTATGAGTAAGCGAGGAGTGGTGAAGCGTGCAAGCTGATCAAATGTCTATGTGGCACCTGGTTTCAGGCGCCAGTGTGCTGGTACAACTAGTGATGCTGACGCTGCTGACCGCGTCTATTGTGTCATGGGTGATGATTTTTCAGCGCAGCAGCTTCATGCGTTCGGCCAAGAATTCGTTGGATGACTTCGAAGATCGTTTTTGGTCTGGGGTCGATTTGTCGCAGCTTTATCGGCAGGTAACCGGTTCGCCGGACGAAGATTCAGGCCTGGAACAGATATTCCGCGCCGGCTTTAAAGAGTTCTCTCGTATGCGTCAGCAGTCTGGCGTCGATCCAGATGCGATTATGGATGCGGTGCAGCGTTCCATGCGTGTGGCCATTTCCCGTGAGGAAGAGAAGCTGGAACAACACTTGTCGTTCCTGGCTACGGTCGGCTCGACCAGCCCTTACGTGGGTTTGTTTGGCACCGTGTGGGGTATTATGAACTCGTTCCGCGGGCTCGCCACTGTGCAGCAGGCGACGCTGGCGACAGTTGCGCCGGGTATTGCCGAAGCGCTGATCGCTACCGCCATCGGTCTATTTGCCGCCATACCCGCAGTGGTCGCTTATAACCGCTTCTCCGCACGTTCGGAAATGTTGATTGGCCGCTATTACACGTTTGGCGAAGAGTTCTCCAGCATTCTCCATCGTCGCGTTCATTCTCGCGATGAGTAAGGCAGACTAGTTATGACGATGCACATGCAGCGCAGACGCCAGAAGCGCAAACCGGTCGCCGAGATGAACGTCGTGCCTTACATCGACGTCATGCTGGTGTTGCTGGTGATTTTCATGGTGACTGCGCCCATGCTGAATCAAGGCGTGAAAGTGGATTTGCCACAGGTCTCCAGCGAAGTGTTGCCCTCAGACAGTAATCAGCAGGTACTGACGATGTCTGTGCTGGCCGATGGCACCTATTATTGGAATTTGGGTGATTCGGTTGATACCGAAAACCAGACCGACAGCGCGGTTTCGCTTGAAGCCATGACTGACGGTGTTACTAAGATCATGCGCGCCAAGCCGGACACCTTGGTGTACATTCGCGGTGACAAAGCGGCGAATTATGGTGTGATCATGATGGCAATGGGCGCTCTGCAGCAAGCGGGCGTTCCTAATGTCGGCTTGATAACCGAGGCGCCGTGAATACGCCTGAAAATCGCCGGCGGGTAGATACGTCCGGGCGCTATTCCTCGCCATTGCTTAAAGCATTTGCGGTGCATCTGGCTGTTGCGATTTTGCTGTTTGCTTCGTTTAGTACTGCGCCCAGCTTTGAGCCGGCCAGGCCGATTGTGCAAGCGACCTTGGTGCAATTGGACTCTATGAGCCCTGCGACCACGCAGACCGATCAGAAGATAGCCGGCGAAGCGCAGCGCACCGCAGCGAAGCGCCACGAAGCGGAAGAGTTGGAACGTAAGAAGCAGCAAGAGCAGCAGCAAGAGAACAGGCAAGCAGCTGCGGCTGCGGCAGCTGATGCGAAAAAGGCCGAAGAGCAAAAAGCTGAAGTCGCAGCGGCCAGCGATGCGGCGGCTAAGGCTGATGCTGCAGCCAAGGCAAAAGCCGAGGCCGAGGCGAAAGCCGAAGCGCAGCGAAAGGCAGCTGAAGTAGCAGCGGCGAAAAAGCGCGAAGAGGCGGAAACAGCCGCTGATGCAGAAGCTGCCAAGAAACGCGCTGAAGCAGAAGCCGCTCGCAAGAAGGCTGAAGAAGAGGCCAAGCGTAAAGCGCAAGCTGAGGCTGATGCCAAGAAAAAGGCGGCTGAAGCGGCTGAAGCTAAGAAACGTGCTGAAGCTGATTCCGCCCGTAAGGCGCAGGAAGACGCTAAAGCCAAGGCTTTGGCAGAGGCGCTTGCTGACGATGCGCAGTATCAGCAAGCGCAGGCTGATCGGCCTGGCGAGCAGGTTGCCGCCAGTTATGATGACGTCATCCGTCGTTATGTGAGTGAGCAGTGGCGTCGTCCGCCAACCGCACGCAACGGCATGGTGGTTGAGGTTCAACTGAGTATGTTGCCTACGGGGCAAATTACGGATGTGGTGGTCACTCGTTCCAGTGGCGACCCCGGGTTTGATCAATCGGCGGTTCAGGCTGTGCGAAATGTCGGCCGAATCCCGGAAATGCAAACGCTTTCACGCGACAATCCCGCAGCATTTGACCGTCTTTATAGACAGCGTCTGCTGCGCTTCAAACCAGAGGATCTGGCATTCTGATGAAAAGATTTACGCAAGCATTGATCGCAGTGATTGCACTGTGTGCCGCACAAATGACGCTGGCGCAAGAAGCCATCGAGATTACTAAAGGTACCGACAAGGCCACCCCGATTGCCGTAGTGCCTTTTGGTTGGCAGGGCAGTACCCCATTACCTGAAGACCTGGCGCAGATCAGCGCCAATGACCTGCGTAACAGCGGTATGTTCGCCCCTATGGAGCGCAGCAATATGCTGAGCTACCCGGTACGCGGCGAAGAAATCAATGCGCGTGACTGGAAGATGATTGGCGTTGATTATGTGGTAGTCGGCCAAGTTAGCAATCAGGCCGGTACCGACCGTTATGAATTGAACTACAGTCTTTACAGTATTGTGCGCGAGCAGGTATTGCTGTCGAAAACCGTCAGTGGCACCAAAGCGCAGCTGCGCGACATGGCGCATCATCTAAGTGATGAGGTGTTTGAAGAAATCACCGGCATTAAAGGCGCTTACAATACCAAGTTGTTGTACGTGGCCGCCGAGCGCTTTTCCAAGGATAATACGCGTTATACGCTGCAGCGGTCTGACTATGACGGCGCGCGCCTATCGACCTTGCTGCAGTCGCGTGAACCTATTCTGAGCCCGTCCTATGCGCCCGATGGGCAGCGCATTGCGTACGTTTCTTTCGAGTCGGGTCGTCCGGAAATCTACGTGCACTATATTCAGACAGGCCGCCGTGAGCGCATTACCAGCTACGAAGGTTTGAACGGCGCTCCGGCCTGGTCGCCGGATGGCAACCGGCTGGCCTTTGTGCTGTCGCGTGATGGCAACCCGGAGATTTACGTGATGGATTTGGGCAGCAAGCAATTGCGCCGCGTGACCAATCACTTCTCGATCGATACCGAGCCGAGCTGGATGGATGACAACACCATCGCCTTTACGTCGGATCGTGGCGGTAAGCCGCAAATCTACAAACAGAACATTAATGGTGGCTCCACCGAGCGCCTAACTTTTGTTGGCAACTATAATGCCAATGCAAAACTTTCCGTTGATGGTCGTACCATGGTTATGGTGCACCGTCAGGAAGGTTACCGTAATTTTCAGATTGCTACTCAAGACCTCAAACGGGGCAATCTGAGGGTTTTAACAGAAACATCTTTAGATGAGTCACCTACTGTCTCACCGAACGGCGTTATGTTAATTTATGCTACCCGTCAACAGGGACGGGGCGTACTCATGCTGGTATCGACAAATGGTCGCGCACGCTCGGAGATTCCGACGCAGTTCAGCGACCTGCGTGTACCATCATGGTCCCCATACCTGCCATAGGGCGCACCAACACTAAACCATATGGGGTTAATAGGAGTTTCATGATGGAAGTTATCAAGTTCGGTAAAATGGCTGCTTTGGTTGTAGCGTTCGGCGTCGTTGTAGGTTGTTCGTCCAAAGGTGGCGATGCTTCCGGCACTGGCGCAGTTGATCCTAACGCCGGTTACGGCGCAGGCACTTCTGGCGCAGGTATGGATAATGGCATGAGCAGCGAAGAAGCTTCTCTGCGTGCCGTTACTACTTTCTACTTTGAATACGACAGCTCTGAGCTGAAGCAAGAAGCTATGCGCTCTCTTGACGTTCACGCCAAAGATCTGAAGTCTGCTGGCAACCGCGTTGTTCTGGAAGGCCACACTGACGAACGCGGTACTCGTGAGTACAACATGGCTCTGGGCGAGCGTCGTGCTGCTGCTGTTCAGCGCTACCTGGTACTGCAAGGCGTTTCTCCTGGCCAACTGGAACTGGTTTCCTACGGCGAAGAGAAGCCTTCAGTTATGGGTTCCGGTGAAGAAAGCATGGCTCAGAACCGTCGCGTAGAGCTGCGCAAGTAATAGAAGAGGTCTTATGAAAGGTTTCAGAGGAGTTGTTTTTGCCTGTTTGCTGGCGCCCATTGGAGCGGTGGCACAGGTGCCGGTGTCGGAAGGTGGTTCGGGTAACTCCGGCACCAACTACCCGGGCTCCTCTGCAGCCCCTCAGACCACGACTGGCCTTTCTGGTGAAGGCCAGTTGTACCAACAGATGTATCAGCTTCAGCAGGAAGTCACTCTGCTGAGAGGTCTGCTTGAAGAGCAGGGCTATAAGCTGAAACAGATGGAGCGCGATCAGCTGGAACGCTACGAGGATGTTGATCGTCGGTTGTCCAGTCAGAGTGCCTCGGCTTCATCAGCTAGTGGTTCAGCAGGTGCTGCGCTACCGGAAGATGATGCTGCGTCGCCTGCATCAGGCGATAGTACTACCGGCGCTGCGCCAGCAGATCCTGAGCGCGAAAAGCTGTTGTATGACGCGTCCTTTGATTTGGTTAAGGCGCGCGATTTTGACAAGGCTGCACAGGCCTTTACCGTTTTCCTTCGCCGTTACCCCGACAGTCAATACGCAGGCAATGCGCAATACTGGCTGGGTGAGGTTTACCTGGTTCAATCCGATCTAGAATCCGCTGGCAAATCTTTTGCCCAAGTTATCAGCCGTTACCCCAATCATCGCAAGGAATCTGATGCGATATATAAATTGGGCGAGGTTGAGCGTCGCTTGGGGCATAACGACAAAGCCCGCGATCTTTTTCAGCAAGTCGTCAGCAAATATCCAGACTCATCTGCCGCGCAACTAGCCGGTCGTGAGCTTAATACGCTGAACTGATCTTCGTTTTTGTATTATCTGCCGATACGCAGGGTGGGCTAATCTCACCCATATGCGACGCTTTCACGCATCCTGCCGCTCACTGCTTTATCCCACCCTACGGAACATTTTAGATGCCTAGTGCGCAAAAACCTGGCAAAGCCGTCGTCTTACTCTCCGGTGGTTTGGATTCAGCAACTGTGCTGGCTTTGGCGCAGGCGCAGGGTTATCAGTGTTACACCATGAGTTTTGATTACGGTCAGCGACACCGTGCCGAGCTCAGTGCTGCCAAGGCGCTGGCGCAATCTGCTGGTGTGCTTGAGCACAAGGTGATTGGGCTCGATCTGGATGGCATGGGCGGCTCGGCGCTTACAGATCATCAGATGGCGATGCCCGAAGAGCGCCAGCTAGGCATCCCGACAACCTATGTGCCGGCCCGCAATACTGTATTTCTCGCGCTTGCACTCGCCTGGGCCGAAGTGCTGGATGCGCGGGATATCTTAATTGGCGTCAACGCTGTGGATTACTCGGGCTATCCTGACTGTCGGCCCGAATTCATTCGTATGTTTGAGCAGTTGGCAAACCTGGCGACCCGCGCCGGGGTTGAGGGGCAAGGTTTTCGCATCCAGGCACCACTGCAACATTTGAGCAAGGCTGAAATAGTGCAGCTGGGCATCCGCCATGGCGTGGACTATCGCCAGACGGTCTCCTGCTATCAAGCCACAGAGCTGGGTTTTGCTTGCGGGCGTTGTGATAGCTGCCGTCTACGCGCTGAAGGCTTCGCTGCTGCAGGCGTTACTGATCCCACACGTTATAGCTAAAGATTGTGCATCTAACTTAAAAAGTCTTGAGTTTTACAGATAAATCAGTAATATAACGCGCCTCCAAACGGGTCGTTAGCTCAGTTGGTAGAGCAGTTGGCTTTTAACCAATTGGTCGTAGGTTCGAATCCTACACGACCCACCATTTTGGACTTCCCCGCTTTTTCTGTCGGCGCAGTAAATAATCCATTTCTTCCTCAGATCAGTCACTCGGCATTTTCTTTGCTGATTGCCTCTGTTGTGCGTGACTATTCAGTTCTCTTAGCTCCTTCAGTTCAAGTCCCTCGAGTGCTTTTGGTGCTAACGCGTCGTGATATGATGGCGGCCTATTATTGTTCTCCGGACGGATGAGAATATGTCACAGATTTCTGAACGCCTGCTAGTGCAGGCACATCTGGATGCTAAGGCTCCAGCACCACTGAGTGACGCGGAAAAAGCCGACTATAAGGCCCGTATTGCTGCTTCTCTGAAGGCACACAACGCGGTGATGGTGGCGCATTATTACACTGACCCGTTGCTGCAGGAGTTGGCTGAAGAAACCGGCGGTTGCGTGTCAGACTCACTCGAGATGGCGCGCTTTGGGCGAGACCATCCAGCGAGCACCTTGTTGGTTGCAGGTGTGCGCTTTATGGGAGAGACCGCCAAGATCCTCAGCCCGGAAAAGCGTGTATTGATGCCAACGCTCGAGGCTACCTGCTCGTTGGATATAGGCTGCCCGATTGAGGAATTCTCAGCCTATTGTGATCAACATCCAGACCGCACAGTGGTGGTCTACGCGAACACCTCTGCGGCGGTCAAGGCGCGCGCGGATTGGGTGGTGACTTCCAGCTGTGCACTGCCCATCGTTGAGCATCTGATGGACAAGGGTGAGAAGATTCTTTGGGCGCCGGATCAGCATCTAGGTAATTACATTCAGCGTGAAACCGGTGCTGATATGTTGCTATGGGAAGGTTCTTGCATCGTGCATGAAGAGTTCAAGGCCAAGGCGCTTGAGGATCTACGCAAGGTTTATCCTGACGCCGCGATACTGGTGCACCCCGAGTCGCCGTTGGCGGTAGTGGAGTTAGCCGATGTAGTTGGCTCTACCAGTCAGCTAATCAAGGCGACGCAGGAACTGCCGAACCCTACGTTCATTGTTGCCACTGATCGCGGCATTTTCTACAAGATGCAGCAAGCTTCGCCAGATAAGCTATTGATTGAAGCGCCTACGGCCGGTAATGGCGCAGCCTGCCGCAGTTGCGCGCATTGCCCCTGGATGGCTATGAATACGCTGCCACGCGTACTGCAGAGCCTTGAGCACGGTACCGATGAGATTTTGGTTGATCCGCAGTTGATCCCCCGGGCGGTCAAGCCGCTGGACCGAATGCTCGACTTCACTCGGCTTGCCAATATGACGGTTAAGGGCAACGCTTAAAACTGACCGGCGCGCGGGGAAAGTCCCGCGCGCCGGTCTGCGTTTGCACGAGCAACAACTTAAAAATCAAAGCGATTCAATTTGTTTACGCCGCCGGGAAAGTTCTTCCTGGCGCTCGCGTATGCGTGAGCTGGTAACGAAATTTCCGTTTGCCCGCTTCAGCGCTAGATCAAGCTGCTCGCCGGCTTGCTCGGTGTCGCCGGTCAACATGAAATACTCGGCACGAGCCAGGTGCACGCCAAGAATATTGCCGGCCAAACCGCGTATTTCTGCCGCCAGATACCACACATCAGGGTCGTCGCTGCGCTGTCCGGCCAGTCGGTTAATGGCTTTGGCTGCTTCCGCGTAATCCTGCTGTTTGAGTAGTAAATCCGCTTCGGTAAATTGCAGCGGGAAGTTGCCGGGGTAATTTTGCATTAACTCGCGCGTCCGCGAGAGTGCTGCGGCAAGACGGCCGCGATTGCTGTCGATCTCGACTTGAGCTAAGGCTACCGTAAGATTGTGTGGTTCCTTCTGCAGCAGTGGCGCGAGAGTTTCTTCAGCTGTCGAGTGTTGGCCGCCCCGGGTTAGCGCCAGAGCAAGGCCGTAACGGGCAGCGTCATGATTGCCATCGTGTTCATCCAACAGCACGCGAAATCGCTTCGCAGATAGGCCAGGGCTGCTTTCGTAATGAATTTGCACCCGCGCTCGCATCATTTGATATTCAACCGTGTCGTCTTCGCCACCCGACGGCAGTTGGGCGGCGCGATTGCGCGTGTCGGCCATCCGCGATTGGCTGACCGGGTGGGTCAGCAGAAATTCCGGCGGGTTGGAATCAAAGCGACTGAGCTGGGCCAAGCGCTCAAACATATTGGGCATGGCTAGTGGGTTGTAACCTGCCGCAACCAGGTTGGTTAGGCCAATACGGTCAGCTTCTTGCTCGTTCTGTCGCGAGAAACGACGTTGTTCCTGAATGGCTGCTGCCTGAGTCGAGGCCAGCGCCGCGAAGCCGGCATCACCGCCACCCGCTGCCGCCAGCACAATACTGGCTAGCATCGCTGCCATGAAAGGCATCTGCATGTTTTGTTGTTGCTCTAGGCCGCGAGCAAAGTGGCGTTGCGACAAGTGAGCCAATTCGTGCGCCATGACGGAAGCAAACTCGCCTTCGGTCTGGGCATGTAAAAACAGCCCGGCGTTCACGCCAACAACGCCGCCCGGTGCCGCGAAGGCATTCAGTTCGGGGCTATCAATCATTACGAAAGCGAGCCTGCGATCGGATAGTTGGCTTGTTTCAGCCAAGGCGTAAACGCGGTTCTCGACAAAGCTCTTGAGTTGCGGGTCTTCCAGAGTGGGTACAGCGCCACGCAGCATGGTCAGCCAGGTGCGGCCCATCTGGTATTCCTGCTCGCGCGACATTATCGACGAGCTGGTGTCCCCCAGTGTGGGCAGGTTGTAACCATCGTCGGCCTGAGAGGACGATGCGGTCATCACCAGAGAGGCGCCCAGCACAGCAGCTGAGAGCCAGCGCAGCGCGGGTATTTTTATCGTTGTCATATTTTGCTTCATACCCATGAGTACAAGGTTGTCTGTCGGCGTGCTGACAAGGCTATACTGTCGCCCATTCGTTCTGGAGTGTATGCATGGTCTCTGAGCCACAAAACCTGCCCGTTGATTGTTATCTCGATGCGCGAGGTCTGAGCTGCCCTTTGCCGCTACTTAAGGCCAAGCAAGCGCTCAACAGCATACTATCAGGACAAACTCTTCATGTGGTGGCTACCGACGCCGGTTCGCAGCGTGATTTTCAGCGCTTCGCCGAGCTTGCCGGTCACCGGCTGTTGGGCTCTAGCGAGTTGGACGGCGAATTCCATTATTGGTTGCGTAAAGCAGATTAATCATCATGTTAAAAGTGTTTCAAGGTTGGGTTCAGCGCTACTTTTCTGATGAAGAAGCAGTGGTGCTGGCGGTAGTACTTGCGTTGGGTTTTGCCATTGTTATTACCTTTGGCGGCAAACTAGCGCCGTTATTGACTGGTGTGGTGCTGGCTTATCTTTTACAAGGCTTGGTGACGCGCCTGCAACGCTGGCATTTGCCGCATTGGATGGCCGTCTGGCTGGTATTTTTAGTGTTTCTTGGCGCTCTAGCGGCGTTGCTGGGCGTCGTGCTTCCGCTCGTCTGGCGGCAGATGCTGAATCTGTTCAATGAAGCGCCGCGGATGCTTGGCAAGTGGCAGGATCAGCTTATGCATTTGCCTGAGCTCTATCCCTCGATCGTGTCGGAGACCCAGATTGAGCGCCTGATTGCCTCGGTTAATGGTGAGGTGGGCCAGTTCGGGCAGTGGGTTTTGTCGCAGTCGCTGTCGAGCTTGCCTTTCATTATTACTATGTTGGTGTATTTGGTGCTGGTGCCGATCCTGGTGTTTTTCTTCCTCAAAGACAGCCAGCAGCTGACTGGCTGGCTGGTAAGCCATCTGCCACGTGAGCGCCGCCTAATGAAGCGGGTGTGGCTTGAAATGAATGAACAGATTGGTAATTACATTCGTGGCAAGGCAGTTGAGATTCTGATCGTTGGCGCGGTGACCTACATCTGCTTTGCGATTCTGGGCGTTAACTACGCCGCATTGCTGGCGGTCATGGTGGGGCTGTCGGTACTGGTGCCCTACATAGGGGCCACGGTGGCGACTATCCCTGTAGCCATGATCGGGATGTTTCAGTGGGGGCTCAGCAACGAGTTTATGGTGCTGATGGTGGTGTACGGGGTTATTCAGATGCTTGATGGCAACGTGCTGGTACCCGTTTTGTTTTCCGAGGCGGTTAACCTGCATCCGATTGCAATCATTGCTGCAGTGCTGATTTTTGGTGGCCTGTGGGGCTTCTGGGGCGTGTTCTTTGCCATTCCGCTGGCGACCCTGTTCAAAGCAGTGCTCTATGCCTGGCCGCGAGGGCTTGAAGCGGCCAGTGAGCCAGCGGTTGAGCCCACAGTTACGCCGCAGTACTAAGCGGTGGCGTAACCGCGCTGAACGTCATTCCAGCGCTTGGGTCGCTGCTAATACTTCGGCTACATGCCCAGGCACTTTCACCTTGCGCCATTCTTTTCGCAGCACGCCATTGGCGTCGATCAAGAAGGTGCTGCGCTCAATACCCTCATATTCCTTGCCGTAGAGTTTTTTCAGCTTGATCACATCAAACAGCTTACACAGCTGTTCGTCAGGATCGCTAATTAGCTCGAACGGGAATTCATGCTTGGCTTTGAAGTTGCTGTGGGTGCGCAAGCTATCGCGGGACACGCCGTAAATCACTGTGTGCGCCTCGCCAAAAGCAGCAAACTGATCGCGAAAATCTTGCCCTTCGGTGGTGCAGCCCGGCGTATTGTCTTTGGGGTAGAAGTAAATCACGGCTTTTTTGCCCGCCAGACTATCGGGGCTCACAGTCTGGTCGCCGGTAGCGTTAGCGGTGAAAGCGGGTAGGGGCTGATTCTGTTCAACGTGCATACTTTACCTCATGAGTTTCAGTGCCAGGTTCAGTGCAGTGGACGCCAAGGTTCGATCACGGCATCGAGGTTGAGTTCATCACAGAAATCCAGGAACTGCTCGCGTAGCCAGCTGAGCTGAGTGCGCGCCGGAATGGCAATAGTCAACGTTAGGTTGAGCATCGGGGTGCCGGTATGTTGTGCGAGATAAGTGAAACTTTGCAGATCTTCGATGTCAATACTGAGCTGCTGGAAAAAGGTACAAAGTTCGCCGACCAGTTCAGGGCGTTGTGCGGCCGTGACGAAAACGTTGTAGGGCAGCGCCTGTGGGCGTTCTTCAAGACTCTGGCTACGACTCATTGAAAGCACAAAGTGTTCGCGCTTGGCCAGCGGTGGAAGCAGCGTCTCCAACCTGGCCAGGGCGTCCCAGTTGCCACCGACCTGCAGTAGCAATACAGCGCAGGTGCCGTGGCGGCTCATACGGCTATTGACGATCATGCAGCGCTGCTCGGTGCACAGGCGCGTGAGCAGACTGGCAAGCGACGTGGTTTCCTGGCTCATGACATTGATGACCAGATACTGATCACGCTGGCTCGGGGTACTGGACATGGTGATCCTCAAAAAGGGGGCGGCGGGCGCCGGTTGGCACACGAAAGCTCAGCAGCTATTGTCACAGCCTGATCAAAGTGGTTCAACTGCCAGTTTTCAGGGCCTAACATAGGCTATTTGGGTGTGACCGTCCCTTGTGCTAGCTGCATGGCGAAAGTACCATTGTCGTTTAATGTTTCAAGTGGAGCAGTTGCATGATTTCAGGCAGCCTGGTGGCGCTGGTAACACCCATGGATTCCCGCGGAGGCCTGGATTGGCAGGCACTTGAGCGCCTGATCGATTTTCATCTTGAGAATGGCACCGATGGCATTGTGGCCGTTGGCACCTCGGGTGAGTCAGCCACGCTGGATATGGCGGAGCACAAAGAAGCCATTCGTCGCGTAGTGCAGCAGGTTGCGGGCCGCATTCCGGTCATCGCTGGTACCGGCGCGAACTCAACGCGTGAAGCGGTTGAGTTGACCGAGGCTGCTCGCAGTGTTGGCGCCGACGCGGCATTGCTGGTAACGCCTTACTATAATAAGCCGACCCAGGAAGGCTTATACCTGCATCACAAGTACATCGCCGAAACGGTAGCTATCCCACAGATTCTTTATAACGTCCCCGGGCGTACGGCGTGCGACATGCTGCCTGAGACTGTTGAACGCCTGGCCGATATCAGCAATATCATCGGCATTAAAGAAGCTACTGGCGATTTGCAACGCGCAGCTGAAGTGATTGAACGCGTTGGTGACCGCTTGGCGGTGTATTCTGGCGACGACGCAACGGCTGCGGAGTTAATACTGCTAGGTGGCAAAGGCAACATCTCGGTGACCGCCAACGTGGCTCCGCGGGCAATGCACGAACTCTGCGCGGCAGCACTGCGCGGTGATCACGATGCCGCACGCAGCATGAATGAAGCACTTATGCCGCTGCACAAAACACTGTTTATTGAGTCCAATCCCATTCCGGTGAAGTGGGCGCTGTTAGAAATGGGGTTGATCGCTGACGGCATTCGTTTGCCGCTGACGCCCCTGAGTCCACGTTGTCACGATACGGTTCACGAAGCCCTGCGTCAGTGCGGGTTGCTTTGATCAAACCGGAAACCTGTTTACCAAGGAAACGTTTATGAAGCCTGTGCTTAGCGCACTGACTCTGGGTGTACTGGCCAGCCTCAGCGGCTGTGGTTATATGATTGGCGATGAAGGCTATTTCCGTGATCGCGGCAGTGACTATCAGGATGCGCGTGTTGAATCGCGCATGACCGTACCCAGCGACCTGCAAAGCAAGCCAATTGGCGATCTGCTGCCGGTTCCAGGGCAGCTCACGGCAGGTCCGGTTTCCGAAGATGGGTTTGAAACACCACGTCCGCAGCCTCTGCTGGCCAGTGCTGACACCTCCGCCTTCTCAATGCAACAAGATGGCAGCCGTCGCTGGTTGCTCGCGCAAATGCCCGCATCAGAAGTATGGCCGCTATTGGAGCGCTTCTGGTCTGACTACCAGGTGCCGCTGGCCCAGAGTGATCGCGCGCTCAGCCAGTTCGCTACCGAATGGGTCGACTTCACTAAAAGTGCCAATAACCCTCTAGTCCGTCGCGTCATGCCCACGTTGGAAGAGGGGCGTCGGGTTGATGATGAGGAACAGCGCTTTCGTGTGCGCTTGGAGCCCGGTGTAAACGCCGGCTCCAGCGAAGTGAAGGTATTGCATCAGAGCCGTGATATCGGTGACGACGACAGCGAGTGGCCAAGCCGGTCCGACATCTCCGGTTTTGAGCGCGGCTTGCTGGCTGAGCTAGAAACCTATCTCAACCAGAGTATCGCCAACCAGAATGGCGGACAGGTCTCGAGCCTTGCCAATATCGGGCCGACGCAGACCTCACTTGATCAGGATGGCGCAGGCAACACAGTGCTGACCCTGAGCACTGACTTTAACCGTGCTTGGGTAGAGGTGGGTGACTCGCTGGCCCGTGGTGATGTGTTGGTCACCGACTTTAACCGCAGTTCGGGCGTCTATTATGTTGATCTTGACCAGACTCGCAGCGACAAAGAAGAGCCTGGTTTCTTCTCCGGCTGGTTCGGCGGAGACGATGACGAAGACGAGAAAGTGGCGGATGAAAACCAGATCCAGGTGCGTCTGACGCCGATATCCAACCGAGTTGAAGTGACGGTAGAGGCAGGCATCGACAAGGCCGCTGATAGCACCATAGCGCATGACTTGCTCGAGAAAATTCAGAGCAACTTGAACGAAGGACCTGACGGCGATGCGCTACTGCTCCCTCGGCAGCGGTAGTAAAGGCAATGGCACGCTGATCGAGCAGGGCGCGACTCGGCTGCTAGTGGATTGCGGATTCAGTCTGCGCTCCACCGAGCAGCGGTTGCGTCATGCCGGCATAAGTGGCGAGCAGCTGACGGCGGTGCTGGTTACCCATGAGCATTCCGATCATATTCAAGGGGTAGCCAAGCTGGCGCGTAAGTTTGACCTGCCGGTCTACCTGACCCCCGGTACCGGTTATGCGTTGCGGCAGGAATTGCTGGATTTTCGCTGGATCGACCTGCACAGCCGCGTGGTTATAAGCGAGCTGGAGGTCAGCCCAGTAGCGGTACCACACGATGCTCGTGAACCTTGCCAATTCATATTTGATAACGGTCAACAGCGCCTTGGTGTACTGACCGATACTGGCAGTATTACGCCTTGGATTGTTGAACAGTACGCCAAGCTGGATGCGCTTTTTCTAGAGGCCAACTACGATCCGCGCATGCTCGCTATGGGGCCTTATCCGAGTTTTCTTAAGGCGCGGGTGGGCGGCGAATTGGGTCATTTGAGCAACCATCAGGCGGCTAGTCTGCTGGGCATGATCGACCTGGAACAGCTGCAGCACATCGCCATAGCGCACATCAGCGAAAAGAACAATCGGCCAGAGCTGGCGCGTAGCGCATTTGCAGATGTGTTAGCGAATTGGTCTGGCGAACTACTGCTGGCAGAACAGAATCAAGGCCTGCCTTGGCAGACTATTTCGGGATTATCCCACCACCATTGCGCACTCAGCGGGAGCCGATAATGGAAAAACGTACTGAGCTTTATCGCGGCAAGGCCAAATCGGTTTACACCACAGATGATCCGGATCGGCTGATACTGCTGTTTCGCAACGACACCTCCGCGTTTGATGGTAAGAAGATCGAACAGCTGGACCGCAAAGGCATGGTTAATAACCGTTTTAACGCCTTCATCATGCAAAAGCTGCAAGACTCCGGCATCCCTACCCAGTTTGATAGCCTGGTGTCCGACACCGAGTGTCTGGTTAAGAAACTCGACATGATTCCGGTCGAGTGTGTAGTGCGCAACTACGCCGCAGGTAGCTTGGTAAAGCGCCTCGGTGTGGAAGAGGGCATGGCACTAACGCCGCCGACCTTCGAGTTATTTCTGAAAGATGACGCCAAAGGCGACCCTTTCATCAACGCGTCACACGTGGTGACTTTCGGCTGGACGACTGCCGAGCACCTCTCGCGTATGCAAGAGCTGACGCTGCAGGTGAACGATGTGCTCAAGAAGCTATTTGACGCCGCAGGCCTCATGCTGGTGGATTTCAAACTGGAATTCGGCCTGTTCAAGGGTGAGATAGTACTGGGCGATGAATTCAGCCCAGACGGCTGCCGTTTGTGGGACAAAGAAACCGGCAAGAAAATGGATAAAGACCGTTTCCGTCAGGGTCTTGGCGGCGTTATCGAAGCCTACGAAGAAGTCGCCAAGCGTCTGGGCGTAGAACTTCCCTGAACGCGCGAGCAGCTTCCGCAAAACAAGCGAAAGCTGCTACCATGCGCGCCGACTTGGAGAGTTGCCGGAGTGGTCGAACGGGACGGATTCGAAATCCGTTGAACTGGCAACAGTTCCCAGGGTTCGAATCCCTGACTCTCCGCCAGATGTATGCCTCAAGGCCCCGTTATTCGGGGCTTTGTTGTTTCTGTGGCTTCCTGTTCCCACATTTGTTCCCACAATCTCTTCATTCGTGAGCAGTATGTTGCTCACCATCCTCTGCTATTCCAGCGGATTGGTATCGGCTTTTCGGGCTTTGCCTTGCGAGGGGATGAAGTACAGCTCACCGTCGGGAAGATAGGTCACAGTGCCGCCGCCAGTAGGTTTCGTTTTCTTGAATAGGCCGAGTTTCCATCTCAGATCAAAAATGAGTCGATGGGGCAGTGTGCGGAGCCTGGCGAGATAGGAGCGTTTCATTGGGTGGCATTGCCTATAGTCGGTGGATCGATTCCGCTCATGCTGGTACGCACGTGGTACGCACGTGGTACGCACCCTCCATGCGCGGTTAATTGCTTCGTAACGGAAGCTAGAAGAGCAGGTCGCTGGCTCGGAATCACTGATTGAGCCTAACATGCGTGCAATTTAGAGTTTTTAGCAACTTCAACACCAACAGCTGCATGGTTGCAGCTGTTGGCTTCTTTGCTTTGAGAAGGGCTTATAGCTCTTTTGCTACGCCGTCTTACTTGCAAGCACCTGGGACACGGCAGGCACAGCTGGTTGGTGCATGGCAGGAATGACCCGTGCAACGCATTGCCTGCGATTCAGCGCCGCCGTTCGGATAGGCACCAAAGTGCTTCTCGTACAGAGCGACTGTCTGAGCAAAGGCATTCTTCAGTTCCTGATAGTCCTCTTCACCGTAAATGCCAAAGTACGGGTAATGGTCAACAAAACGGCCGAATACCTTATGACAGTCCGTGCGGTAGGCACGGGTATCCAGGATATGGGCATGCCAGAGGGCATCAACCGTCTTGCTGGGCACCAAAGAAATCGTTGGATAGAGGCGTTTGAGTGTCAGAAAGCGGCGGTACTCCAGCTCTGCCATATCCCATTCGGAAGCGGCCATTTCTGCCTCCGAGGATTCGGTGTACTTGTGCTTCAAGCGCTTGAAATCGAGGTGACTGACGTTCATGTCCAGGCCATTAGCTGCCAGCATTGGCTGATTGAGCGATACGATTGAGTTCATGGTTTTTCCTTTTTTAGTTGAGGGTTGCAGAGCTCCTAGGCTCGCCTTCGCTTCAACTCGCGCTCAAGGCGCTGACGGGTGATGACGACGCTGGGTATGTGGCCACGCTCGGTAATTCGGTAAATAAGGCGTAATGACAGGCCGAGCTTGAAACGCAGCAGATTCTTGCTGCAACGCATACGCTTACCACCCAGCGCGGTATAGGGAATGCCAGCTTGCAGGGCCTTGTCGATTTCCTGTGCCTTGCTTTGATGGCAAGACATGATTTGGTGAGGGCAGGTGGCGATAACCTGGTCGATGGTGATCATAAATGTGCTCCCTTAACAGGCGTCATACGGCCCAAGTATTCGTTTATTGCTGAGGCAACTTTTGTGGCCGCGCCGTCCGGGTTCAACGTGGTTACATCCACCGTTATGTCGCTACGCATCTCCAGTTCCCGCATCACTGCTTGCTTAAAGGGCTCATTGATGGTTTCCAGGTCTTCTGCTGTCATCCCGCGTTGATGCAGCCTTTGCAGGCGCGTGTTTTCGTCCAGGGTGATCAGAACAGTAATGTCAGTTGGTATGAGGTCGCTTTCCAGTGCATCGAGATTTGCCGATACGCCTCGGGCCTTTGCATAGGCAACGGTTGATACCCAGTAGCGGTCCATTACCACCGAACGACCTTGCTCGACGATGCTGCGCGCCTTGCGGCCTTCGCTGGAAACAGTAGCTGCGTAGAAAAGTGCCTTGGCCAACTGATCTTCGCCAAACGCATCCATAATCATGCTGCGAATACCCTTGAAGCTTTCGCCGGGTGTGCTCATGAACTGGGCATCAAGTTGCTCAGCCAGTTTTTTGGCTAGCGTTGACTTGCCGACACCGTCCAGACCTTCCAACACGATAACGCGGCTAGGGATGCTCATCACAGGGCCTCCGCAATGTTAGCCATCACCTTGTATTCGGCCTCGGTAAAGCTATTGCTGGCGATCACTATCGGGATAGTTTTACCGACAGATTCCTGCAGCCCGTATTGAGCCTTCTGGTCATACAGCGGAGTCCCACGCAGCAACATCAGCGGCCAGGCCATGACGCGAGGCACTTGCTGGCGTTTACACCACTCGACAGAAGCCTTGAAGCTGTCCAGTGTCTGAGTCGGCAAGCCGTATATGAGCGAGACCTCGAAGTCGATACCCCGCTGTTTGACCAGCGCGAGCTTCTCTTCGACCTTGGGCATGTTGTTATGGCGTTGGATAAGTTTGCTGACGGACGAACTGGTGGTCTGCAGACCGAACTCAAGCGTGACATTGAGCCCATCCAGAGCATCCAGAAAAGACCCGGTAAGCATTTCAAAACGGCATTGCAGGGCGATCTGTGCAGTCACGCCGGATTGCTTGAGCAAATTGAGCACAGCAATGGCGTGTTCGTTGTTGGTGTGAAAAATCGGATCCAGGATCGAAATGCGCTTTACGCCGTGATCGGCAAATAGCTGTGCTTCAGCCGCCAGACGGTCGAGGTCGAACATTCTGGTCGGTTGCCGCCCATCCGGGTCGCGATGCTGACAGAAGCCGCATTTGAAGGTGCAACCCCTTTGCGTTTCCCAGCGCATTTCCGAAGCCATCTGCACCACGCCTTGAACAAAGGGGGAGGGCAGACCCGACAGCGGCAGTTCAGACTGCAAAGCCAGATCAGGCTGCCCAGCGCTGTGCACGCCGCATTGCGCCAACGGCACTGCCTGGGCGAGTCGCAACATGGCATTTTCACCGGCTCCTCGAACAAACCAGTGCGCTTGAGGGTAGGCTGGCTCCAGCCCGCCGGCGGGCATATAGCTGACTTGCGGCCCACCGAGCACGATACGGCTACCCTCGTGCAGGCTCAGTTTGCTCAACAGGTCACAGACGGCTTCATCGTTCCAGACGAAGACCCCAAAGCCGAGCAGGGTGTTCGGCCCCATCTCATCCAGTGCCCGCTGGATGCGTGACTGCATATCCTCAAGGCAGAAATCCGGGTCACTGATTGTGCCTTCGACCAGTTGATAGCGTATGCCGGCTGCTTTGAGGGTTGCGGCTATAGAGGCGATACCGAGGCTGGTCTTGCCGTCGCCTCGCTTTTGCCAGTCAATGGCAACCAGAACTACATTGCGGGATGGTTTGGTGTTGCGGGTTGAGAGGATAAGGCTTGTGGTCATAACACTGCGCTCCTGTGTAAGTAGGAATGCAGTGTTTATCTGTGGAATCCACAACCAAGGGTGTTAGCGAAAAGAATCCAATAAATCATCAAATTCATTCGCCTGGGTATACTGCCGCACAATCATTTCTTGGTATTGGAGCAGAACAGGGTTCTCAGTCTGCATGCTATTTGCGGCTTGGTAGGCCATCTCCAGATTTCCCGACAGATAGTGCGTCATCATGCTGTCGCCTAACGAAAGGGCCGCCGTCTGCGTCGCCAGGGCCTTTAGGACGTTTCCGTGGAGGTGACCTAGTCCCATTTGTGGAAGGGTATCCGCAAACGGGTTTGGCAAACGCTCTTCTCGCAGGTTTGCCACGGGCAGGCGATCAAGGAAAACCTTTAGCTCTGGCCGCAACAGCCCAAGACCGGCAAGGGACTGACGCTCCAGAAAAAGATCACGAGCCCAGCCCATCAAGGCAGTGCTGTCATCCTTTTCGTCAAGAAGTGTAGCCACCAGTTTTGGTTCACCAAACACGCCTTGAAGCAAAATTGCATTCCATAGCAGAGTTACGTCCTCTGGGTTGATCAGGACACGGTTACGGCTGTCTGATCCGGACCCCAGGGGTATCCAATCCAGGCGGATGATGATTTTTCTCGTGCGACTCGGGTATCGATACACTTCATCCTTCTTTTTGGTGGAAGGGCTTAGCGCAT
Source organism: Halopseudomonas sabulinigri (assembly GCA_011053055.1). Lineage (GTDB taxonomy): Bacteria > Pseudomonadota > Gammaproteobacteria > Pseudomonadales > Pseudomonadaceae > Halopseudomonas > Halopseudomonas sabulinigri_A. The sequence goes on from DRHT01000018.1 coordinate 141,097, forward strand.
TTACCAGGGTCTTCAGTGCGTCCAGCAATTTGCCATGCTGGCTTAAGGGCTTTGCCAACCCTACCCGCTTGCAGAGCAAATCCTCATAAACCAAGGATAGCTCCAGCCAGGTTGAGCCGTCAGATCTCACAAGAGGTCTCCAGTATTTCCTCTACAGATGCGCCATTTTTTGCATATTCCGACATCTCGGAAATGCGTTGTGCCTGCTCGTACCAGTCGTTCGTAAAACACTCGCGTTCACGCTGATATTCGCTGATGGCGCCGATGCAGTATCCGGCTCTCAGGGCCTCGGTTGGGCTGGTAGTCAGGCCTGCGAGCAGCCGCTGTTTGTCGCGATTGGCGTAAATCCCCAGAACCTCTCGACAGCCCTGAACAAAATGTTCGTGATCATCAATGGCACTGGCTATAGCGGGGAAAGCCAGGCTCGTTAGACAGACAACGGAGAAAATATATCTTTTCATAGGGTAGGCTCCGTTCTGAAAGCGCTATTTATATTTTCGTTATTGTTAGGTTGCTCCGTATTTATCTTAGCTGTGGGTAACGTCCGCATATACGGAGCAGAAAGATAGACAGTGATCAGCAGCAAACCGTAATTCAGTATTTCGCTGAGGGGGTCTGCCATCGCTAGGAACTTAAGAAAAGCCTCCAGACTATTGGTGGTCATTTCTGCATCGTCGGTAACGGATAATAGTCCTGCAACGATACCTATGAAGACCAATTGCAGCATTAACAACATGCCTATGAATATCATCAATCGACTGATGCTTCGCCAGAAACCTGTCTCAAAATGCTTGCAGTAGTTTACATGGCGCCACAGTAGAAGGAGCATCAGTGGCATAAAGATCCACTCTATGCGGGATAAATCAGCCGAACCCTCACCATATTCAAATATAATAATTGGCAATCCGATTAGTGAAATTAAACCGGACAGCCAAATAAAGGCTGTTTTAATCCAGCCAAGCAGTAGGCATAGGCCTTTAGTAAGACCATTGTCCAGCTTCTCTATCAGGGACATTTCAGGGTTCTGCATCCTTGCTCCTTTTTACTTTGTGAGTTTTATAGTTTTTTGCTTATTCGTCCAGCGTCTTGGTAAGTTGCTCTTTAGTGATTGAGATCAGATGAAAATTAACTCCAACGCAATCAGCTTAAAACTATGTGAGTCATGGGGATTTTATTTCACTTAACTTTGCTAGATCTTCCTTAAGGTAGTTATGAAAATCTTTAGGCAATCCAGCTGCTGTGTAAATATAGCTGGAGGCAGCAATAATAAATTGAGTGATTCTGTTTGAGGACTTCAGACCTGAAGCGAGCTGAAAATCTTTATGAGTATCAACAGTTGATAGATATCTTAGGGAGAGATCCCTGCAAGGAATAAGTGTCCTGCCGATTTCTGCAGGTGCCTCAAGCAAACCTCGCGACAATTCTACAAATCGATCCCATCCAGGCAACTCAAGTTCACTTTTTTTAGCTCCGGAAGCTTCTTGTACAGAATTCTTTAGATCTCGTCGTTGAATATAGCTATCGCGGCCTCCCCAAACGTAGTAGCGCAATATCTTTTCATATTCGACTTGCTCCATAGTTGGATCGAAGACGTCTGCGATTTGCGAAGAAATTGGAGTCATAATCAGTAAAAAGCTTAAGATCAAAGAGCAATATACAGCCATATGCTCTTTTTTTTCTGGATTTAACTCCCCTTTAGTAAGGCGAATGACCCCAAGAAGCTCTCTTAACGCTTTCGCAAAATCATTCTCTAATGGAATCCGTGTATTGATATACTCCCCTAATGGACGTAATACTTCATTCCGCTCAAAAATTTTATAGTAATCATGCCAGGCAGAGATGTAGGCAGAGTAATATTTTTTATCAAGATAATTTATGTTGGCAGACTCCGCGTACGAGTCGAAATCATATTCTTGAAACAAATGCACATTCAATGTCTTAGCACTTACTCGATGTGCTTCCGACGCTTTTTTGGTTAAAATTACATATGATTCTTCACACCCCGTATAGGCCATTACACCTGATGCCCAGAACGCTCTATTTATCGCGCTCATTTTACCGACGGTTTTGCAGTCAAATAGGGTTCGTCTTATGCTGCCGCGACGTGATATTTCCAAACCAAGAACGTCAAGATCAGTAATCACCGTACGGACATCAGTTATTTCACGCACATTATTTACCACAACCTCAAGATATGGCAGCACTCCATTGGAAATGCAATAGCGGATAGCCTTTTCTTTTTGAGATGTGTCTTTATCTAACGCGGCCATTTATCGCCCCTTATATGTCTAAGTTCAAAAGCAGTTGATCCATTTCATGCTGGGCTTGTGCGGTGATCTGTATTTGCTTTCGTTTTCTCATATCAGAAGATGAAATGATCGATTGGATATAGGACTCGTCCCGTGAAAATGATATTCGTGCTTCAGCGTTGACCTCAAGATTTGCAAGCTCTCCTGTAGAAAGAAGTTTTATCGCAATATCCAGGGCGTCGGAGTTCTCTTCAGACTTAATAAGTACCAGTTCACAGCGGGAGGTGGTAACGGGTCTTAAAAAAGCCACCTTCATAAATACCAGATTTTTATATTGGTCGCTAGCTTCTGAGTTGCTATTTAGAAATCCTTTGTCGCGGAGGCTCCTCAATATGGCAAGCGGAGATCGAATTCTATATTCTGCTGGCATTAACTGACCTTTTCGAACGCATGAGACTAAAGCCATTGCTCTCTCATAAACTTCTCTTTTGGCGGAGTTCAGTCTCTGCGCACCAGGGTTAGGCGTAAATACGAACTGTTCCAATGAGCCATTCCCGAAGCGTATAGATGGGGGCTTCAGTATCCCTTCAGATGCCATTGCTTGAACCAAGGAAAGCTCTACGGCATCTAACGCAGTTCCTCCTATTTCTTTGTTATTCAAAACCATTGACAGTGGCCAGCCTTGGTTCGCTTTTAGCTTCTGTAAAACGCCGCTGATGCTTTTCGACCCTGATTTCGCCGTTAAGTCGGCTAATCCATCTAAGTTGTCAGCAAAGTAGTAGGGGCTCAATATTATATCTTTGCCTCTTGCTTTGTGGGTGCGTAGCAAGCCACCTTCTTCGCTGTACCTCATGCACGTTTCGAAAACTTCGGTATCGGCCCCAAGGCTGTTTATTAGCTTTTGTTTGTTTTCAGGCTTGTTATAGACTTCATTCAATATTGCGAGCATGACGTTTTCAGCTTCACTCAGATCGTCACTTTCAGTGTAACCTCCGATCGTATCGTAGATGCTTTTAAAATGAGGGATTTTAGGAGTGATAGCTGAAATTTTAGAGCGGGTTCCTGCGAGTTCAACAAACTCTAAATCGTCAAGAATATTCAGAACCTGATCTAAGGCATATGATGGTATCTTAAAGTAATGGTAGGACACTTGACGTAGAACATCATAAGGAATGGTACCTAAACCTCGTATATGTACTGCTAGGGTCGCCGCCATCCCTAGTTTTTTTAAATAGTCAAATTCCGGTGTTTCGTACTCTCCAAGCGCACTATGAAGATCGTAAGAAAACTCGGCTATTTTTGTCTTATCCATCGTATGATCCCTCAAATATGATGATGGTTCGGATTCTATGCGGAATCTAGAATTTCGTGATAGCTGGAGCCCATCCGCTTGGGCTATGTTTCTGGAGCTTTTGGAAGTTAAATCAGCTTGTGTTCCAGCTTAAGTATCATATTTTGGCTTGAAACAACCTAATCGAACTTCCGCTTCTGCCCGATAGCCACCCACCACAACGGCGGCTATCGACTAAACCCCTCATCCGAATAAGTATGCAGTCAGCACAGTAGCAGCGCTCGCAACGCCTGTTCCTTTGAGCACGTTGGCAGATGCATCCGGAAAACGTCGTTCACCGCGGAGCATCTCCATCAGCTCTCGGGTAGATGCAATACCTGCCGCCAACAGTGCGGCATCGCCGGCACGATCACCGAAAGAATTGTCAGCCATGGCTGACATATCCAGCTCAACCTGAGCCTGCAACGTTTCGTTATCGTGTCCACTGGTACCTACCCGCGGATCGACCTGTTGACCAGCCACTTCGTTGGTCGCCAGCACTGAGATATCTGGGTATTTCTCTAAATGAAGTTCAATTTTATCCGCGTCCATAACAGCCTTTAGCTGGAACTCTCCGACGATGTCACCGGTATCTGTGTCTCGGATCTGGATATCCGCGCCAGGGTTATTCGTGGCGCCGAACAGCTCTGCCTGGGTATCGGTATGGGTGGCATTGTAATTATGCACATACAAGAGTTCGTGGTAGATGCCCTTGACGTTCGAACTTACGCCCCTCAAGGCCTCTGGTGAGAAATCACGTAGGTAATCCCCCAGTTCGTTCTCAGTGGCATCGGACAGTAGATTGTTTGATCTGCGTAACGCATCCAATACCAGCTGGCTTTCGAGGTCGTTTCCGACTGCGGTCTGGGTGAGCAACGCGTAGAACACACCACCGACAGCAAACTCGGCACGAGGAAAGCCTTTGAATGGATAGTCCTCAATGAAGTCCTCGAAGCCACCAATCACCACGCGCCGAAAGTCAGTAATGATATGTTGGCGTAAGGCGACCGCATGTTTACCATCCAGGTTGGTACAGATCATATCTTGGTGGCATTGCAGCTCATCCAACAGCGGACGAAACACATTTTCCAGTAATTGCTCTGCGTCCCACTCGGTAAACTGCTGGTACGAACTCGCAAGATATTCGTCGATGATGGCCATAGTCAGCCAGCACGACTGGACTATCCTTTGCTCGGCTTCACTGAGCGACTCAAAAGGGCGTCGTTCTGAGCCCAGCCACTTGTAAGCAGCGAGTCCGGCGACCAGGCCAATACCCCCAGTGAGAACCACTCCAGTGGCCATACCGCCGCCCAGGAGCCCGCCCACCCAAGCAAGTGTGGCATTGGTTGCTGCCGCTCCAGATAGAGACGCAATGGCGGTCCCTGTGCCTGCGGTGCCATAGGCAGCTACTAACGCGATAAGCGATCCAGACGCCACCGCGCCTGACACCTTAGCTAGCACCGCGTTACTAAACTGGCTCGCAAGCTTGTCAGAGTCGCTTCTACTGATCTGCATTAGGCAGGCGGAAACTTTCGATAGCTCCCTTCGGGTGTTTTCCAGAAGCTCCCGCGGGTCCTCTGCTGCGAAATAAGGCTTAATGATTTCGCGGGCCGCGCCATACTGCAGCTCCATTTTTCGGAGTACCTCTGCCAGGGCTAAATCAGCGCCGCTTTTCTTTATAGTTCTCTTGGCTGGCTCAACTACTGCTTTCTGAGCACGTTGAGTCGCTTTTTGAGTCAACTCTTCCGCCCCCGACCTTTTAGCCAGGGCTCTCCCAGCCTTGGCCACATTGCTGGTCGCAGTACCTAAATAATCTCCGGCCTTACTGGCCTGATCCTTCAGCCCATATCGCTGGTCAAGCGCTCGCGTCTGCTCGGCTACTTGCCCGCCGACTTTTTTCGCTTTATCGGTGATGCCATGGGTCTGATCGATCTTCTGCAGAGCATCACCGGCAGCGCTTTTAGCCTTACCCAGCGCTTCTGCTGCATGGTCTGCCTTCTCAAGAATTTGTTTTTGCCGGGCACGCGCCCAAGATAGCTTCTTACCATCCTTCTTCATGCCCATGCCGTCCTTTTCCGTTGATCTTTTACGCAGTTCGCAGGCCGCGTGTATTAGTATCTGTCAAATAAAGAAAAGTGCTCTTTCAAGCGCTCTATCGTCCAGCGCCACTTGGGTGTAGTGGGGCGGCAGACGGTATTTTGATTGCCGAATAGGCCAACTTCTTTAATGGCGTGTTCAATCGGTACGGTTTGCATCCATTCCACAGCCACGAAGTACTCGCACCGCGCTGGATCGTTGACATGTTCTGCGTGATAGGTGCCACGAGTAGCAGCTTGCAGCACCGGCGTTTCGACGCCGTTCTGGATGACGGTGAAGTCTGCTGCGGCTGAGGCCAGGCCGGTTACGCGGCCAACACCGACGTAACCTTGCTGAGGGATATTGACCCAAACCCGGTCGCCCGGTGCGAGCATCTTGAGGCTTTTGCTGTACCACGTGCCGCCACCGCCACAGATAAAACCGAATTCCTGTGCATCCAGCCAGGAGCGAGTAGCGCCTTCCCCGAAAGAGCAATAGAACTCCCCATTCCAGGGCTCGCTAGGGCCGTCGCTGCGTGTGTTGCTGGCAATCGCCTGGGTCTCCAGCGGATCGAGCAGCCAGGAGCGGCTGATCAACTGTTGCTCGCCATGCTGGAATACTTGGAAGTACAGCACGTTGATAGCGATATCCCGCTCGCTGAGATAAGCCACAATGCGCTCGGTGCTGGCATCTAGTCCGGACGCGACAATAATGATCTGGTGGTTATGGTTGAGTGCCTCTTCATCCAGAGGCAGACCGAAGTAGGCCCGAAAGTCCGCCGCCAGGTCGGCGTTCTGACGGTAGCGTTTGTAGATGGCGGCAATATCCTCGGCGGCCAGTTTTTCCACCCACGAGGCATAGTCCAGCGCCTGAGCGACGACGTCACGCGGAGTGCGGTCACGCTTGAGTTCTATCAGCACCAAGGAGGCATCCGGGGCGATGGCCAATAGATCAATCCGCCCGCCCAGTCCGGTGCTTTCCTGGCGGCCGATCAGCATCCACTCCTCTGACAGCAGCCGTGGTGCGGTGACGATCATGTCTTCCAGCAACTGCTCGCTGGGCAGGATGCACTCACTCAATTGGCTGGGTTGACCGCCGACTGTCCAGATTTGTGTTTTGATGGGCATGGGGTTGTCCTTAACGTGATGCTGTCTGGAGACCGTTAGGCCACCGCCTGCTCGACCAGGGTGCTGGCCAGTTGTTCGTTCACCTTGCGAGCTTTGGTAAGGCGTTTTTTCAGTTGGTCGCAGAGGGCCATTAGCTGATCGACTTTGGCGATGATGCGGCGAACTTCATTCGCTGGCGGCAATGGCACCGACAGCAACCCAAGAATCTCTAAGTTGATATTTTTTTGAGCCGTAGAAGGAGCAAAGTCTTCAAGGTGCGACTTCGCAGTCCGTAGAAAAAATTCAAAATAACGCACATCCAGCTCAGGAAACTCAGGAATAAAGCCAACAACACTATCGGGGAAGCATGCGTCAAAACCGAGAGTCGCGCTGTCGGCAATATTCGCTGCAATAGTGATGCACATAGTGCCTGCAGGCCATAAGCGGCTTTGCTCCACACCTTTGTCGTTGTACATAGCGCTGTGTGTTTTGACTACGCCGTCAGCCCTAGCGACGTCGCCTGTTTGAATCAGAGGAACATTCCCTCCCGCATACAGAGAAGGGTCGTTTCGGGGTCGATGTCTCGACTTACCTCGGGCGAGCTCACCAATTGCCGGTAAGGTTGTCCATGCCCACTGGTATGGCAGTTTAAAAGGCTTTTCTACCTCGGAAATGTCGGCAAGAGATTTATGCTTCTTCTCCCGATACGTTAAGCGGTGACCCGAAATACGTTCGAGCAACTTATCAGCAGATTCATCATTGGGATCTTGCGGCACCAGTTTGCCCATCACGGCCAGTTGCAGCAGGGTTTGCTTGAGGGCGTCGATACTGGGTTCGGTGGTGAACAGGGTGTGGAAGTGTTCGGCCAGGCGTTGCCAGTTGGTGGCGAAGTCGGTGGCATCGCTGGCTTGGGTCAGGCTGTCGAGCAGCGCTTGCACCAGTTGAGCGTGGGCGCTGTCGGCATCGGCCTGCTGGGCTTCCAGGCGGTCGCACAGGGCCATCAGCTCATCGACTTTGGCGACGATGCGGTGTTGTTCGGCAAGGGGTGGAAGCCCCGTTACGGTGGCGACAATTTTCTCTCGTGAAATGTTTGGCTGCGCCCCACCAGCCCCTTGGCCAATGAAATTCGATTTGAGCGCTTTTAGGGTAAGCAGCAAATATCTATTGAACACACCATTGAACGGTGTGCACGCGCAGACAGCCTGATTTGTTGTGCCTTCCACCCTCAAGATTGCTGTTTTACCAATGGTCGCGCCGTACATAGCAATGAGTACGTCGCCCGGTTTATTTCGGCGCAATGAGCACTCTTTAAGCGCTAGCTCAGTTACCGACTCCTCCGAATCTGAAATGAAGTCTGCAATCAGCTCGCCCGATTTGAACCAAGGCATTTCACCGCCGTAGTAACTTGAGTTGCCCCTAGCAGGAGTTGCCCCAGCCCCCCAATCACCAATCTGGCCTAGCCTTACCCACTCCCAGCCGATGGGTAGCTTGAACTGCATTTCATCTTGTTCGATATCGGGTAACGGCTTTCCCTTTCGAATGGTCTTATTTTCAATGAGTAACGCTTTCTCTTTCGCAATATTCGTCAGCAGCTCACTGGCAGCTTCATCATTGGAGTTCTGCTCAAGCAGCTTGCCACGTACCGCCAGTTCCAGAATCAGCTCACGCAGTTTCTTGATGCCATTTGGCGCACCGGCCAGCAGTGGAAGGTTGTCGGTCAATAACGCCGTCATACCTCGCGCTCCAGCGCTTCGGCCAGCACCGCCTTTAGCTGTTCACGCAGATCGCTGATGTCGCCTTGCAGGGCAGTGTAGTTACGCAGCAGCTCGTCCGGATCGTGACTGATCTGTTCGCCGATATGTGGGTTTTTGCAGTCGAGGTTCCAGTTGCGGGCCTGCAGTTCTTCAACGCTGACCTTCCAGGCAAATTCATTCTCTTCCCGGGTGGCAAAGCCGTCGGCTTCGGTGCCCCACCAGGCGGCCTCCAGGTCGAATTCTTCGATACGCATGGGGCGAGTCTTGCTGTAGTTCTTTACGCCCTTTGGATACTGGTGCTCGTAAAACCAGACGTCTTTGGTCGGGATGCCCTTGGTAAAGAACAGCAGGTTGGTCTTGATGCCGGTATAGGGGTTGAACACGCCGTTGGGCAGCCGAACGATGGTGTGCAGGTTGCACTCGGTCAGCAGCTTTTCCTTGATTCGGCTTTTGATGCCCTCGCCAAACAGGAAGCCATCGGGCAGCACCACGGCGGCGCGGCCGCCGTCCTTTAGCAGCTGCATGATCAGCACCAGGAACAGGTCGGCGGTTTCGCGGGTGCGGTAGGTCGCAGGGAAGTTGGTTTCGATGCCGTCTTCTTCCATGCCGCCAAAGGGCGGGTTGGCGACGATGCAGTGCACGCGCTCGCTGGGTGTCCAGCTGATCAGTGGGCGAGCCAGGGTATTGTCGTGGCGGATCTGGCTGGGCACTTCGATGCCATGCAGGATCATATTGGTGGTGGCCAGCAGGTGGGGCAGCGGCTTTTTTTCCACGCCGAAGATGCTGGCCTGCAGGGTGCGTTCGTCGTCTGCGGTTTTTACATAGCGGCTGCGCTTGTGCTCGATGGCGCAGGTCAGAAAGCCGCCGGTGCCGCAGGCCGGGTCCATGACCTTTTCATCCAGCTTGGGATCGACCATGCGCACCATAAATTCGGTGACCGGGCGTGGCGTATAGAACTCCCCGGCGTTGCCGGCGCTCTGCAGGTCGCGCAGCAACTGCTCGTAGAGGTTGCCGAACTCGTGGCGTTCCTGGGCCTTGTTGAAGTCCACACCTTCCTGAATCTTGTTGATGACCTGGCGCAGCAGCTGGCCGGACTTCATGTAGTTGTAGGCGTCTTCAAAGACGCCGCGCACCACATAGGCCGCCGGGGTGGTGCTGTACTCATGCAGGTTTTGCAGGGTGGGGAAGAGCTGGCGGTCGAGAAAGTCCTTCAGCTCGTCGCCGGTCATTCCTTCCGGGTCGGCTGCCCAGTTGCGCCAGCGGCAGCGTTCGGGGATGGGCGAGCGGTAGGCATCATCCATCAACTCCCATTCCAGTTCACGGTCATCAAAGATTTTCAGAAACAACAGCCAGACCAATTGGCCGATACGCTGCGCGTCGCCATCGACGCCGACATCTTTGCGCATGATGTCCTGGATGGATTTGATGGTGGAGCTGATGGACATGGTTATCTCACTGAGGCGTTTTAAAATGGGGCGAATGATATCAGGCGATGCATGGGCTTAACTGGCGTAAAGTTCGTCTTCCAACTCGTGGATGGCTTTTGTGTAGCCGGCTTTGCCACCAAAGGCCTTGACCAGCTCTATCGGTGCGCCGATCTGGCTGAAAGGGTCTAGCTGGAGGATCTTGATGTCTTCGATATGCTCGATGCCGGTATCAGCATACTTTTCCAGCAAGGCTTCCAGCACCTGGCGGGCGGCGCCGGAATAGCGAGCGAAGTAATTGCGCTTTATCACCTGCTCGGCGCGCTCCTTGCGGGTGAGGGCAGGCTGGTCGAAGGCGACGTGACAGATGAGGTCGAAGGGGTCCAGCGGCTGGCCGAGCTTCTTTTCCACTTCTTCGGCCAGGGCTTCCCACATCACGCCTTGTTCGGCCATTTCGTCGATGATGGCTTTCTTCTGATCGGCATCACTCCAGCGGCGCAGGAAGTCATCCAGGGAGACGAACTGCTTCTTTACGCAGGTCCGCGTGTAATCGTGCAGTGACTCGGTGATCAGTCTGCCGTCTGGCCCGTAATACTGGACGCGTTCGGCGATGACGGAAATGGGTACGTTATCGATCACGTATTTGATGCGCCTTCCTTCCCCTTCACCCTCGGGGAAGTCGATGTCCTCGGGTAGCACATCCTCTCCGGTGATACCACCATTCTCACCGTCCACAAGGTCATCCGGCGGCACCGGGGAGTCATTGCCTTCAGGGGCGTAGATCACCACGGGTTCGCCATCAAAGGCAGGATCGGCAAACAGCTCGGTGGCCTTTTTGAAGTCCATGATGGTGAACCAGTACTTGCCAAAATCTTCATTGATACGCGTGCCGCGACCGATGATCTGCTTGAACTCAGTCATGGATTTGATGTGCTGGTCGAGCACGATCAGTTTGCAGGTTTGTGCATCGACGCCCGTAGTCATCAGTTTGCTGGTGGTGGCAATGACGGGGTAGCGGGCTTCGGGATTGATGAAGTTATCCAACTCGGCTTTGCCTTCCTGGTCATCGCCGGTAATGCGCATGACGTACTTGCGATTTTCCGCGATGCGCTCCGGGTTGAGGTTAACCAGAGCCTGGCGCATACGCTCGGCGTGGTTGATGTCGTCGCAGAAGATAATGGTTTTCTGGAACGGGTCAGTGGCCTTGATGAAGTCGGTTACCTTTTGAGCGACCAGTTGGGTGCGCGCCTCGATGACCAAGGTGCGATCCATATCATTGAGGTTGTAGATGCGGTCTTCGATCAACTCGCCGTTCTTGTCGAGCATGCCTTTTGGTGGCCGCCAGCCTTGCAGGTCCTTGTCGAAATCAATGCGCACCACCTTGTAGGGCGCCAGAAAGCCGTCCTCAATGCCCTGTTTAAGGGTGTAGCTGTACACCGGCTCACCGAAGTAGGTGGTGCTGGACACCTCCTTGGTTTCCTTGGGGGTGGCAGTCAGGCCCACATGGGTGGCGCTGGAAAAGTATTCAAGGATCTCGCGCCATGCGGAATCCTCTGCAGCACTACCCCGGTGGCACTCATCAATCACGATCAGGTCGAAGAAGTCGCGGGAAAACTGCTTGTAGATGTTCATCTCTTCTTCATTGCCGGTAACGGCCTGATACAGAGAGAGGTAAATCTCATAGGAGGTATCGATCTGCCGTTTGGCGATCTTGGTCATCGCCTGACCAAAGGGCTTGAAGTCGTTGTTTTTGGTCTGGTCGACCAGAATGTTGCGATCGGCCAGGAACAGGATGCGTTTCTTCTGGCGGGATTTCCATAGCCGCCAGATAATCTGGAAGGCGGTGTAAGTCTTGCCAGTGCCAGTGGCCATGACCAGCAAAATGCGGTTCTGGCCCTGTGCGATCGCTTCTACTGTTCGATTGATGGCATTCGTTTGGTAGTAGCGCGGCATGCGCCCAGAGCCGTCGTCGTAATAGGGCGCTTCCACCTTCTCCTGAGCCTGTTGGTCAAGGCCCTTCCATAGACAGTAGCGTTGCCAGAGCTCCTGAGGGCTCGGGAACTGATCCAGGGTAAGTTGGGTTTCGACCTGGCTGCCGGTACCGGTGCGATCGTGGAACAGAAAGCCGTCGCCATTGCTTGAAAATACGAAAGGAACGTCGAGCGATTCGGCATATCCCAGGGCTTGCTGCATACCGGAGCCGATGGATAGCTTGTTCATTTTGGCTTCGATTACGGCCAGGGGCAGGTTGGGCTGGTGGTAGAGGATGAAATCAGCACGGCGTGACTCGCCTCGGCTGTGCAGCTTGCCACGCACGATTATGCGGCCCTTGGTAAAGCTGACCTCTTCGCGCACCTGGCGGTGCATGTCCCACCCAGCTCGTTGAACGGCGGGGGCAATGTACTTGCTGCAGATGTCCCTTTCGGAAAGCAACTTCTTGTCCATGATCCAGTCCTGGGAGGCACGAAATATCGCGCCAAATTCTGCAATACGCAGAAGGTATGGGCTGACAACGATGAGGATCAGAGGCGGCTATAGTGTCGCCTGCACCTTTATAGAGTCATCCCTGAATGCTATGCAGCCTGCCATGATGCGGGCCGGTTCACAATATCAACCTGCCATACCTGGGTAAAGGGCAAGATCCGCGCATGGAGTGCTCATTCACTAGCACTGTGACCGATTTGCTATTCCGAAAATGTAAGCTTTTGACAGGTTCTCATGGGGTTTGTTTTATTTTACCTTTAGGGCCGGTCGAAAGGCCGCCATGTAAACGGCAGCGTCCGGATAGGTACAAGTCACGGCGCTTGCAAGGTGTGCCGGCTCGGGTCTTCGCTCCACACGTCAGGCCGCGAAGCTCCTCAGGGAAGGGCGGTCTAGTGGGCGGGGGATTGCAGTGCTCACGTTCCGCCAACTCGTGTATGCAGCCTTGATATGCCTCATGGTGTTGCCGCCATAACTTACGTAGCTGCTTAGGGCTCTTCATTGTGGTGCTCCTTGGTATAGGGCCAGCAGCCTAGCTCCTGCCGGGCTATAGCGGCTTGCTGGAGGAAACCATTTTTTGCAGTGGCCAAGCGCGTGGCTGTAGATGGCGTCACGCTTTGCGATCCACTCCGGTACGTACTGTATCTCTGGCATTCCTGCTTTGTTAATTTCGGTCGGTACGCACTCGGTACGGACCTCACGCGCGTGAAGCTCTCTCGTTTTGCCTCGTCCCAGGTTAAGTCGCAGCCATGCCGGACTACTTTCAATTAGTCGAGCGGTAAAGCGCGGGTGCGTGCGGTACTGTTCCACCAGGTCATCTGTGTCAACAAGTCCGTGTTCCAGAAGTGTGCTTGCATCGGTACTTAGCAGAACGGCTACCTGTGCGAGCCAGTCCAGTGCGTTTAAAGAGATTGGGATACCCATACGGAGAGCATGGATGACGGACAGGCGGTTTTCACGCAAGGCTGCTAGCAGTTCAGGCTCGGGCGGGTTGTCAGATAGCCAAACGATGGTGTCTCCGGAGAGCGTCAGCACTATGCCAATAGAGCGTGATTTTTCGATCAGCATGGCGGCTGTCATATCTCACCTCGGAATTTCGGATTGGTTGCGACATTTGCGACATCCGCGACAAGCTGCGAATCCTGGGGCCGTAGTGCATGCGACAGAATTGCGACAGGTTGCGACGGTGAGCGGTGGCGCTGGAGGTCGTCGCAGCTTGTCGCAGCGGGGTCGCAAATCATTGGGCCTGATCCTGTCTGGCTTGTCACAGTTGTCGCGGTTGTCGCAAGCGTGACTGGGTTGAGATTGAACAGCTTACCGTCTGAAGTTGTCAGCCAGCGGTGTTCTACCAGCACGCGCAGCAGAGCATCGCGACGGCTCGCGGCTTTGCGAACGTATGAAGGTCCTTCTCGCTGGAGCCTCCGGCCGTCGAATGATTTCCATTGCTTGGCAATCAGCCATTTTGCCAAACGGTCAGCGTCTCGGAGTTGCGGTTCTACCTTCACAGGTTGGGTCAGGCGTAACGCTTCGTTCAGATACCAGCGCACTAGCACCGCAGCACGCTCTATTAGATCCGCTTCGATTCGATCTCGATGATCAACGACAGCGAACACTCCAGCGATGCGCAACAGGTTTTCCGCAGCTTTGGCCGCGGTAGGCTTGATGTCCTCCATGTCACCCCCCTGGCCTAGTTGCTTCTCGATGCTGTCATGCTGTTTGATCCAGGCAGACATCGAGCGCTCATCCAGACGCAGCAGCGGCGGCGCCAATTCTCCCAAATCGTCCTTGATAGGCTCCAGCGTGAGCATGGTGGTCATGCGCTGCCAGTATCGGACCAGGCGCGGGTCTGCGTGTGGGTCACTGTCTTGATACATACGCGTGCCGGCCAGCGAAGTAGGCCAAGCAATCAGGAAGCGTGCCAGGAACCCCTGTCCCTGCATCACTGGGTTGCTCAACACGTCAGCGGCCACAATCGGCTGGATCATTAGATGGGCGCTCAGTCGGCAGCCGTGCCTCGCGTCACTCTCGCCATCGGCGGCCCGAATACGGCTAATAGGTGACCCGTCCCAGAGCTTGGACAGACCGGCTACGCTTTTTAGCATGTTCTCTGGACGGCTGGCATGCCCTCCGAAAAACTGACCGCCTTCATCGCTGAACAGCCCCTGAGACGGATGCCCTCTCAGTAGCGATTTGTGCAATCCTTCCAGGGTTGGCTCTTCGGCTAGCACGAAAGGTGAAGGCGGCGCGGTTGGTTCGTCTAGGCCTGCCAGCTCGACGGTAGCAGCCTCCGGGCTGGCCTTGGCTTTGTCCAGTATCCTCGCGCGGGCCTTTTGGTAGGCGTCGTCGGCATCTCGGTACTCCTTGCGCTGTGTCTTGTATTGCTCCAACAGCTCACGCTGATGTTGGCGGTGAGCCTTCAACGCAAGGCCATCAGCCGACGACTTGCGGTCGCCTGATTCGGCAACAGTCAGCATGAATAACGACAAGGGGATGCCTTGCCCGCTTCGGATAACGTTGCCATGTGCCTGCGCAGCCATCGCTGCAGCGCCCAATACGGACTGCGCCGCCATTGCCTCAGGTACTTTCACTATCGACGCGATGGTCTTTACGGCGTCGCCCAGCAATTGGCCCAGGGCCTCGACAGGGTAGGGGGTCGCTTGCTCGGTCTCTGGTAGCAACGGCAGCGGCATAGGGTAGCGGGGCGGAGGTATCAGTAGCTTGCTCATTTGCCACCTTCCTGCCATTGGCGCAAGTCGTTGAAGTCGGTCAAGCTGAAGGGTTCATAACCGCTCCAGGGCGGCAAGATCAAACCGCAGCCTAGGGTTAAGGCAGTGGTTGCTGCGGCGCGCTTGCCGGGGTTGCCCTCGGTCTGGCGGTCATCGTCACCTGCGACGATCAGGCAGGCGCCAGGGTGGGTGCGGCTCAGTTGTTGGCCGACTGACAGCAGGTTGCCGGCATTCATTGCGCAGGCGACCGGGTGACCGCTGCTCTCGTACAGCGTTGCGCCCGTTGCCCAGCCTTCGCACAGATATAGCGGCTGGCCTGCCTGTATGAGCCCCAGCGGGCTACAGCAGCCTTTGACACGGCCACCCGACAGAAATCGCTTGTTGCCGTCAGGGTGAATGCGCTGCACGTTCACCAGATCGCCTTTGTGGGTTAGTGGTACTAGTAGGACATCACCCAATTGACGCAAGGTATGCGGTTTGCAGCCTTTAGCGATCAGGTAGGGGTGATCCGGATCAGCGCTGCGGCCGTCACGCCATAGATTGCGGGCATACCCGGCGGCGGAATGCTGGCGCTGGCGCTGACCGGCTTCCCGTTGCAGTCGTGCCTGCTCCATCTGCTGGTGCAGGTGTTCGGCTTCTCGATGGTGGGCAGGCTCCCGACTGGTCCAGGTGTGACAGTCGCCAGCCTTCCAGCTACCAAAGGCTCCAAATGCAATGCCGCCAGCGTGCAGGACGTACCAGCCGTTATTACTTCCGGGGCGATCACCAGGCACGGTAAAGCGGTGAATGGTCCCGTCTGCTACCGGGTGAATATCTATCTGCCCATAGACTATCTGCAGGGCGTCGCGGAACGGGCTCAGATGGTCCATAGCAGAACCTCCAGGGTCAGCAAAAGAACCAGATCTGCGCCAGCGGGTTGTAGCGCCAGCAACAGGTAACGGCCGTCTATTAGGCAAGCCGGTAGCGTCACCGCTGTTTTGCGGTGTTGGTTTTTTCTCATGGGTTATGCCTCCGACTGGCTTAGGTAATACCGCGCCACGCCTCGATGCGTGTGCCTGCGCTGGTCGGTCTTGATGATGCGTTGGGTTTTAATGTTATGGCCGGCGTTACGGAGTTCCTCAATGAGTGCAGCGGGCATCATTAGGTTCATTTCATTGCGAGCTGAGAAAGTATCCACGGGCTCCAGGCGCTTCAATAAGCGCGCACGCTGAGCGCTGGCAATGGTGCTATTGAAGTTGTGTGTTTTGGGGCTGGTCTTCGGGCCGGCCTTTTTCATGTTTGTCATTTAAGTCACCCCTCCTAACCGTTTGGCGATCCATGCCTCAACTTCCAGGCTATCCCAGCCGACCGCGCGCGGGCCGATACTGCGGGCCTGCGGAAAGGTACCGTCTTTCATAAAGTTGTAGATGCTTGCGCGCTTGTAGCCGGTTTTTTCAATTACTTCCGGCAAGCGCATGATGTAACGAGTAGACATAACCAGAACTCCATTGCGCTTCTTGGCGCGTAGTGGCAGTGGTTATGTATTCAACAGGCCTCTTGGCAGTAGATCATCGCAATTGCGATTCGAGCTTACGCAATTGCGATATTTGCGTGGTGATCATTCCGCGTCAGCTTTAGCTTTGTTTGCGTTAGAGAATATTTCTTGAAGACTGCGATCGCCAAGGCCGCGTAACGGGAATTTTTCAAGGATGCTGTCTCTGATAGCCTCCTGATTCATGCCTCGCGGACGAGGGCGGTCAGTTGGCGCTTTTAAGAGTTCAAGTAGGGCAGCGATCGCTAGTAAATGTGTTCGACGGCTCTTAGGAGAAAGGGATGGTTCATTACTTGCCAGCGCTTCCGATTCAGATTTAATCAATTTTGCGCGCAGGTGTTCATTTTCGAGTATCGCTGACTTGTAGGCATCAATTAGGTCGGTATGATTCGACTCATCTAAAAGCCTGGGGGGGTTCTACCCCGTTTCCACGGACGGTTATAAAACAGCTAAGAGCTTTTGATCCTGCGCAGCAACTCTACGTCGCATCCTAGGATTATGGAACCGCTCGATGTATTCAAATAGGTCTGCTCTTGCCTCGTCTTGAGTACGGTAA
>DRHT01000019.1 GCA_011053055.1 Halopseudomonas sabulinigri
GGTACAGTGGCCTGGATGGCCGAAAAGGGGCTGCAACGCGCTGAAAACGCGACTGAGGGCGATGAAATCGTTCCTGAAATGTTTTTTTTGTGAGCCGAGGTCATAATCGCCGCCCATATGGCCGGTATTTCAGACCTTCCTTAGCAGAAATACAGGGCGAAACAGTCATTGGCCCACTGTGGTTTTTGCTTAGAAATTCAGCCACCATCAAAGAATTCATCGATAATATTCTGATAAACTACCCCGCTCACACTGACGTCTCTTTCTTTTCCACCGAATCAAACCGCGACGGCACGATCTTATCTTATGATATCAACCCGGATATAACGGGAAATCATACTCAAATAATCGATTTAGGCTTGGGTATACTGAGCCTATCTTTCAGACGCTATATTGACGAAAGCTGGAAACCAAAGTCCGTATATCTAAAAGTTTCCGAGCCCTATGAACTGGAACCCTATATCAAAGTATTCGGCAAAAACATCCAGTTTAACCAAGAGATGAACGGAATACTCATCACCAAGGAAGAGCTGAAATTGCCGCTTCGAACGGCCAGCCGCTTACGACAGACCTTTTTTGAACACGAAAGATTGATACATGATGACTTCAACCCTCGCTCTACACTTGTACAAGTTGAACACATCATACATTCGAGTTTGACCCGGCATCACTGCAGCCTCGAGTTCACTGCAAAATGTCTTAATATGAAACCCCGCACGCTTCAATATCATTTACGACATCAGAACACGACTTTCATAGCATTGCTCAATAAGGCGAAACTCAATCTAGCATTACGTTATCTGCAGCATTCTGAAATATCTATTACCGAGATATCACAGCGTTTGCACTTTTCCGACTCGGCTGTATTTACTCGATTTATTACCCGGCATACCGGTAAATCACCAAAGCGACACAGACCAAAGCGACTACCAGTTATGCAAGACTCTTAAACATCCTGCAAGACCTCATCAGAACGATTGAAAGGCCTTCCCGCTTCATGCCAAAAAAATGCAAAAAAACCGGGCCCAAAGCCCGGTTTTTCGTCACACCAACCGAATCAGAAACAATCCAGCGGCATATCCAGCGTGGTGCGGTCTGCGCTGCGCAGCACCTCTGCCAGAGCCAGCGGCTTGGGCAGTTCGTAGCGTAGGAAGTACTCGCAGGTGTTCAGCTTGCCCTGGTAGAAAGCAGGCTGACTTGGGCCGCTTTCTTTCAGGCCTTTGAGTGCAGCTTGCGCCTGGCGCAGCCAGAGCCAGCCGACGACGACGTGACCAAAGCACTCCATGTACAGGTAAGCGTTGGCCAGGGCGCGATCAGGTTCAGTTTTCTTGATGGCGAGCAAGGCGGTGGTGGTTTCTTCCAACGTGGCTACTGCGTTAACCAGCAGCTGCGCGCTGGACTTCAACTCTTCGCTGCCCGCCGCGGCCTTGATGGTCGTGCCAATGCGTTGCAGTAGCGCCTGGTAGTGCTGCCCGCCTGCCATGCTGACCTTGCGGCCCAGCAGGTCCTGGCCCTGAATGCCGTGCGTGCCTTCGTGAATCGGGTTGAGGCGGTTGTCGCGGTAGAACTGCTCGACCGGGTATTCGCGGGTATAGCCATAGCCGCCGTGTACCTGAATCGCCAGACTGTTGGCTTCAAGACAGAACTGTGAAGGCCAGGATTTGACGATGGGCGTGAGCAGATCGAGCAGGCCAGCAGCGGCTTCGCGTTCTTCTGCGCTGGGTGCGTGCTTCTTCTCGTCTACCAGAGTGGATGAGAACAGGCACAGCGACAGGCCACCTTCTACAAAGGCTTTCTGCGCCAGCAGCATGCGGCGTACGTCGGCGTGCTGGATCAGCGGGATCATCGGGGTGGCCGGGTCACGCTCAGTCATTGAGCGACCTTGGGTGCGATCACGGGCGTAATCCAATGCGTGCAAGTAACCCGTGTAGCCCAGCATGACCGAACCCAGACCAACACCAATGCGCGCCTCGTTCATCATATGGAACATACCAGCCAGGCCGTTGTGCGGCTCGCCCACCAGATAGCCTACCGCCCCGCCCTTCTCACCAAAGTTGAGCATGGTAGAGGTGGTACCGCGATAGCCCATCTTGTGGATCAGGCCAGCCAAGATCACATCGTTGCGCTCGCCGAGGCTGCCATCGTCGTTAACCATAAACTTGGGCACGATAAACAATGAGATACCTTTGGCGCCGGGCGGTGCGTCGGGCAGCTTGGCCAGCACCAAGTGAACGATGTTCTCGCTCAGCTCGTGATCACCGGCAGAGATAAAGATCTTGTTACCGCTGATGCGGTAGCTGCCGTCATCCTGCGGGATGGCGCGGGACTTGATATCGCCCAAGGATGAGCCAGCATGCGGCTCGGTCAGGCACATGGTGCCGAAGAAGCGGCCGGCCATCATCGGCTCGGCAAAGCGCTGTTTCTGCTCGTCGCTGCCATGCGCCATGATCAGGTTGCAGGCGGCGATGGTCAAACCGGCGTAGGCCTGGGTGCTGACGTTGGCGCCCTTGATCAGGCCGATGCAGGTTTGCGATACCGCAGCAGGCAACTGCATGCCACCCCGCTCGTAATCCTGCGAGGCGGCCATCAGGCCGGTTTCGCGCAGTACCTTAAGGGCTTCCGCCACTTCCGGGCGAATCACGACCTTACCGTTCTCGAAGCGCGGCTCGTCTTCATCACAGGCGTGGTTGTGCGGGGCAAAGGTTTCGCTAGCAACTTTCAGGGCCAGTTCGATGGCGGCATCAAAGGTGTCGCGGCTATGGTCTTCATAGCGGGGGAACTGGGTCAGGCGTTCAATATCCAGCAGCTCATAGAGCAAAAAGGCCAGATCTTCGGTATTGATGATTTTTTGGGACACGTAGAGCATTCTCCGGAATGTCGGCGCCAAGCTTCAAGCGATACGCAAACCGCAAAAGCAAAACCCGAGACGGACTCGGGTTTTGCTTGCAGCTAACCGCTTATGGCTTGCAGCTGAATTTAAACGATTTCAAACAGGCCAGCAGCACCTTGGCCACCGCCAATGCACATGGTCACAACCACGTACTTGACGCCACGACGCTTGCCTTCGATCAGCGCATGGCCAACCAGACGTGAACCGGTTACGCCATAAGGGTGGCCGATAGAGATAGAACCACCGTTAACGTTCAAGTTTTCCATCGGAATGCCCAGACGCTCGGCGCAGTAAACAACCTGTGAAGCGAAAGCTTCGTTCAGTTCCCACAGGCCGATGTCGTCCATTTTCAGACCGTTACGCTCCAACAAACGGGGGATCGCAAAGACTGGGCCAATGCCCATTTCGTCTGGCTCGCAACCGGCAACCGCAAAGCCACGGAAGATACCCATGGGCTTGATGTTCAGTTGCTCGGCAACCTTGCTATTCATTACGGTGCAGACAGAAGCGCCATCAGACAGCTGGCTGGCGTTACCCGCAGTCACGAAGTTGCCGGGGCCACGTACTGGCTGCAGGCCAGATAGGGCTTCCAGCGTGGTGCTTGGACGGTTGCACTCGTCCTTGACCAGCTTGACTTCCTTATCGGTAATCTCGCCGGTCTCTTTGTTCTGCACCTTCATGATGGTGTTATAGGCGACGATTTCGTCGTCAAACTTGCCGGCTTCCTGGGCTGCTGCGGTACGCTGCTGGCTCAGTAATGCGTACTCATCCTGCGAGGCACGGCTGACGTTATAACGCTGGCCCACGATGTCGGCGGTCTCGATCATCGACATGTACAGCTCAGGCTTGTTCTTCATGATCCATTCATTGGTGCCATGGAACATGTTCAGCTTGTCGTTCTGGCACAGGCTGATGGACTCAACGCCGCCGGCCACAATCGCGGGGATCTTTTCGCTGATAACACGCTGCGAAGCGATGGCGATGGACTGCAGACCGGAGCTGCAGAAACGGTTGATCGACATACCAGCGGTTGTGACCGGCAGGCCGCCACGGATTGCCGCCAGGCGAGCCATGTTCTTGCCCTGCGCACCCTCATGGAAGGTAGCGCCCAGGATGACGTCTTCAACCAGTGAAGGATCGATACCGGCGCGCTTGACCGCGTGCTCGATAACGTAACCAGCCATGTCGACACTGTGCGTGTTGTTCAGCGCACCGCGATAGGATTTGCCCAAAGCCGTACGGGCCGTGGATACGATAACTGCGTCAGTCATGTTGATTGCTCCTGTTGAAATAAATAAATCCGCTGGCTACTCCGAGTCAGATACTCAACCAGGCTGGCCTTGCTTTGTACTCCAGTTTTCCAGCGTATCGCGGGCGTCTCGATAGGGCTTGAGCCCCATCCAGAGCAGCACGATAGAACCTAAGGTAATTACGCTGGCCACAATGAAGATGGAATAACGAATTGCCATGTCGTCCATAAAGACATAATCGGTCACCACCGCTACGGCAGTTGGCCCGATACCCAAGCCAATCAGCGTAATGGTAAACAGGTAAATAGCCGAAGCCTGCCCGCGCATGGAGTTGGGCATGATTTCCTGAATAGCGGCCGGCGCTACGCCAAACGGCATTGCAACAGTAAACACGTTGAAGAACATGATAGCCCACAGCAACGGCATATTATCGACAAGGTAGACCACGTTACACGCCAGCGTCAGCACTGCAGCCAACAGCCCTACCCGCATGTTCGAATCGCGATAACCACGACGAGCCAAATAATCCGCCAAGCGGCCACCAAAGACAATACCCGTGGAGCCGGCGACCATCACCAGACTGCCATAGTAAATACCCACCTCACCAGGCGTGAGACCGTGGGTCCGGATGAAGAAGGTCGGAATCCAGGCAGAAGCACCATAAGAGGCAAACGACAGACAGGCAAAACCGAGGTTGTGGCACATCACTGCTTTGCGAATGGTCAAAAGGTAGGCACCTACCTGCTTCAGCGGCACGGCCACACCAGCGCCTATACCCTTACGCGTTGGCTCCTTGATGGCCAGCAGCACCAAACAGAACATCAAGCCCACTGCGCCGAGCACCAGGAAGATCAGCTGCCAAGGGCGTACCGCACCCACAATTGGCAGTGTCATCGGGCCTTGCGCGTTAGCCCAGGTAACCACGATACCCCCTAGCAGGAAGGCCATACCGGCGCCCAGGTAGATACCCATGGCGTAGACGCTGATGGCAGTCGCCCGGCGATCAGCAGGAAAGCTGTCGGCAATCAAGGAGTAAGCCGCAGGCGACAATGCCGCCTCACCTGCACCCACACCAATGCGGCAAAGAATAAACTGCCAATACTGCTGCGCTAAGCCACAGGCGGCGGTCATCAGACTCCAAAACGCGACACCCCAGGCGATCAGCCCGCGACGGCTTTTGCTGTCCGCAATCCGCCCAAGAGGGATACCCGCGATTGTGTAGAAAATGGCGAAGGACAGCCCCATCAGCAAGCTCATTTGGGTATCGTTGATACCCAGATCAGCGCGTATCGGGCCAACCAGCAGATTGAGAATCTGCCGATCAATAAACGAGAGAACATAGGCCACCAGCAAGATACTAACGGTACACCAAGCTCGAGCGGATGTTGGATAACGAATCTGGTCGTTCACACTATGCTCCCTTCTAGATTTAGTACTTAGAATTATCAGCCTTGGAGACTAGCAGGTTCGCACAGCGAAAGTCGATTTCGAAATACGCGCATCAGCTAGCACAATGCGCGCTTATCAGTGGGGGCTATGTGTGTATCCAATTGCTATCGGATTAACTGCTGAAATGTGCAGCGCAGACGCGATCTGACCCGTTGTTCAGGCTTCCCCAAATGCGTCTTAACCGCTAGTCTGCGGCCATGCAAACAAACATTCGGAACGCACCTCTAGTATTAGTCGGTGCCGGACACGCTCACTTGGTTAGCCTGCGGCATTGGGTTACCCAGGGCTATCGCGCGCCCGCCGGCAGCCTGATGATCAATCCTGAACCACAGGCGTGGTATTCCGGCATGATGCCTGGCCTTATTGCTGGGCGCTTTCAATCCGAGCAATGCCAAGTGCCGCTAGCGGGGCTCTGCGCGGCCGTCGGCCTTGAACTGGTCTGCAGCAAACTCAGCGAACTCAACGCCGATACCGGTTTGCTTGAGCTGGCCGACGGTCAGACCATCGAATTCGAGACACTATCGCTGAACAGCGGCGCTGCCGCTCCAACGCCTTTTGAACACGACCAAAGCTTGCAATTGCTTGGCGCTAAACCCTTTCCAGGCTTTATCCACCAGTGGCAAAGCTGGCTATCTAGCCCACCCAGGCAATTAGCCATATTAGGCGGCGGCGCAGCGGGTTTTGAACTGGCGGTGGCGCTGCGTATCAGTTTTCCGGACACGCTGCTCGATTTGTTCAGTAGTCGTACGTTACTTAGCGGGCACCCGCCGAGGCTGGCACGCTTGGCTAGAGCCAGACTAAAACACGCGCAGGTGACGCTGCACGAAAATCAGCCTATTGACAGCATAACCGACGGTCAGCTTTATGTGCAGAGCAGCGCAGTGTTGCAACCACAGGCCGTGATACTGGCGACGGGGACAGCCGCGCCAGCGTGGCAACGGCGCTGTGGTCTAGATTGCGACGCTGATGGCTTCATTCGCATCAACCCGCAGCTGCAGAGTCTTAGCCATCCCAGTATCTTCGCCAGTGGCGACTGTGCCAGCCTTCCCGACACACCTCATTCTGGTGTGTATGCCGTGCGTCAAGGCGGCGTGCTCGGAGACAATTTGATGGCGCAAATAAAAGGCACAGCGTTAAAGACTTACCAGCCGCAACCTTCCGCTCTGGCGCTACTAGCCTGCGCGGACGGCAGCGCCCTGCTGAGTTATGGCTCACTCGCCACTGAAGGCCGGCTAGCCGGAAAGTTGAAGGACTGGCTTGATCTGCGTTTTATGCGACAAATGACATAGCTCCGCCACTATGTTTACCCGGTGGAACCACGCGCATTTCAGCCGTCAGACCAAACAAATCGGCTCTGTCTTAGGCCGTATTTGTTTTGTTCAGCACCCGCAGAAAATGAACTGCCAACGCTATTTGGCCTCAAACAGTGCAACCTAGAAAAAAGACGAGGTATGCCATGTTGAAATTTCTTGCGAGTACTGCCGGTATCATTTTCCTGATTGGCCTGCTTGTGGTTATCGGCTTTTTTATGCTGATTTTCTGATCCTGGTTGCCTGAAAGCAGGACCGCCATGTTGCTTCTGGGCATGGTCCTGCTGGGCGCCGTACAGACTTATTCGCAGCGCATGACCAAGCCGTTCTCCGCAGTCAGTGCGGACAACGTTTGCGACTGATCAGCACCCGCAGCCAAGGCATTCAAGCATTGGCTGATTGCCGCTGCATTTGTCTCGCGGCGAAGCGCATCAAACAGAGGCCGTGCCTCGGCATAGGTCAGCCCGAGCATGGAGAGCCACTGCTTCACTCGCCCCGGTGCGTGACGGTCCACCACCCGCTCACGGGTCTGCTGGAAGAAGTCGGCAATCCAGGGCAACAAGGTAGACCATTCGGCCATGACGGCATTAGCGCCCTCCAACTGCCGAATCTGCCGCGCCAAATCAGGTCGACGCACCAAGCCACGCCCAATCATTACCCTCTCACAGCCGCTGACCTCACGTATCTGCTGGTAATCCGCTGGCGTCCAGACATCGCCGTTGGCAATCACCGGGACATTGACCGACTCACGGATACGCGCTAACCACTCCCAATGCGCCGGCGGTTTGTAACCTTCAACTTTGGTTCGTGCGTGAACGGTGATTTCTACTGCACCACCAGCTTCCAATGCCGCCGCACACTCCAATGTCAAAGCGGTGTCGCAGTATCCCAACCGCATCTTCGCGGTAACCGGCACATCTGCTGGCGTGGCGGCGCGCACGCTGGCAACGATCTGCTCTAGCAGCTCAGGTTCACGCAACAGGCTGGCGCCACCACGGTGACGGTTAACCGTCTTCGCGGGGCAACCAAAGTTCAGGTCAATTGCCGGCGCGCCCATGCTTGCTAGCAGCGCCGCATTCTCGCCCAGCCAGTAAGCGTCAGAACCCAGCAGCTGTGGCCGGACTGGTACGCCAGCGCGGGTTTTCCATCCGTGATCCAACTCCGGCACAATGCGGTGAATAGTGGCGTGATTGAGCAACCCAGTGGTCACACGAATGAACTCGCTGACGCACCAATCAATGCCACCGATCCGCGTGAGGATGTCACGCATGGGCGGATCGACCAATCCTTCCATGGGTGCCAACACGATAATCTCGCTCATGCCTGAATGCCGTGCTCAGCGAGCAGCGCCAACAAGCCAGTTTCATCGAGAACCTTCACACCCAGTTGTTCTGCCTTGGCCAGCTTGCTGCCCGCGCCGGGGCCAGCAACCACACAATGGGTTTTGGCAGAAACGCTGCCAGCGACCTTGGCACCCAAACTTTCCAGATGCACCTTAGCCACGTCACGCGGCATAGCCTCCAGGCCACCAGTCAGCACCCAGGTTTGGCCCGCCATCGGCAAGCTGTCTGTCTGGGCTCGCTCCGACTCCCAGTGCATACCAAAGTCGCGCAACTGCTGCTCGATGACCAAGGCCTGCTCGCGGGCCTGCTCATTCTGAGCAAACGCCCGCAGCTCCTTGATGGCTTTATCGTTGAGCCGCTCGACTTGCTTCAAATCAAGCCAGTCTGCCTCGAAAATAGCTTTTAGACTGCCGAATTGAGTTGCCAATCGTTCGGCACCGGTCTTGGCAATATGCGCGATATCCAGGCGCGCCAAAAAGTCAGCGAGCGACACACTGGCAGCAAATTCGGCGCCTAGTTCGCCACCTGCTTGGGGCTCAACACCGCGCGCCAGCAGCTGATCAATCACCTGCTGGTTGTGCTCATCGGCAAAGAAGTTGTGAATTTCATAGGCCACCTCGGCACCAACATCCGGCAAGTAAACCAACACCTGCGGCAACGCCTGACGGATGCGCTCCAAAGAACCCAGCGCCCGTGCCAGCAGTTTGGCGGTTTCTTCACCCACATCGGGAATACCCAAGGCGTAAATAAAGCGCGCCAGTGCAGGGCTACGGGCTGCGTCAATCGCGGCCAACAGATTACGACTGGACAGATCTGCAAAGCCTTCCAGCGGCATCACCTGGTCGTAGGTCAGCTGGTAGAGATCCGCAGGCGATGCAACCAGGCCGGTATCCACCAGCTGCTCGACGCTCTTCTCACCCAGACCATCGATATCCATCGCCCGACGCGAAACAAAATGAATGATCGACTGCTTCAGTTGCGCCTGACAGGTCAGGCGTCCGACGCAGCGATAAACCGCGCCCTCTGAGGTGGTTTCGCGGCCCTTGCCGCGCTTGGTCAACTGCGTGCGCTCAACCGCCGACCCGCAGACCGGGCATTCACTTGGCACATCGATCGGCCACGCATCCGCTGGACGGCGCTCGATCACCACTTGCATGACCTGCGGAATCACATCGCCAGCGCGGCGGATAATCACGGTATCGCCAATCATCACGCCGAGACGCACAACTTCATCCATATTGTGCAGCGTAGCGTTGGAAACGGTAACGCCTGCGACCTGTACCGGTTTCAGGCGCGCCACTGGCGTAATGGCGCCAGTACGGCCAACCTGAAACTCAACATCGAGCAGTTGGGTCAGTTCTTCCGAGGCGGGAAATTTGTGAGCAATAGCCCAGCGCGGCTCGCGCGATCGAAAGCCCAGTTCGCGCTGATAATCCAGTCGATTGACCTTGAACACCACGCCGTCAATTTCAAAGTCCAATGCAGCGCGACGCTCGCCAATATCGCGGTAATACTCAAGACAGCCGGCAACGCCCTGCACTTGCTTAAGTTCACGGCTAATCGTCAACCCCCAGCCCTTGAAAGCCTGCAGGATAGCGACCTGAGTCGCCGGCAACTCACCCTCGACACGGCCAAAACCATAGCAGCAGAACTCGAGTGGACGGCTGGCGGTAATCGCTGGATCAAGTTGCCGCAGGCTTCCGGCAGCGGCGTTACGCGGATTAGCGAAGGTCTTACTATCATTGGCTCGCGCCGTTTCGTTTAACGCCTCAAACCCGGCCTTACTAATAAATACTTCGCCACGGACTTCCAATACCGCTGGCCAGCCTTCGCCGCGCAGCTTGAGTGGTACGTTACGAATGGTGCGTACATTGCTAGAGATGTCCTCGCCGGTACTGCCATCGCCACGCGTCGCGCCGCGCACCAGCATGCCATTCTCATACAACAAACTGACCGCTAGGCCATCCAGCTTGGGCTCGCAGCAATACTCCACCTCATCGCCAGCGCCAAATAAGTCGCCAGCTGGCAAATCCAGCCCTTCACGCACACGACGGTCAAAGTCGTGCATGTCTTGCTCGACAAAGGCATTACCCAGGCTGAGCATGGGTACTTCATGCTGCACTTCGCCAAAGCCGCCCGCCGGTGCGCCACCTACCCGCTGGGTAGGCGAGTCCGGCGTGACCAGATCGGGATGCTCAGCCTCAATGGCCTTAAGCTCATTGAACAGGCGATCATACTCAGCATCCGGTATGGCGGGCTCATCCAGCACGTAGTAATTGTGATTATGCTGGGCGATTTCCTCGCGCAACGCGATGGCGCGTTCGGCGGGCGTGATGTGCTGAGTCATGGGTAACCGGTGTAATGAGAAACGAGCTGCTGATTGTAACCAAGCTGGCGCAAGTCGTCAGGCGACAAATACGCGGAGAAAGTGAATGCAGGGAGTCAAAACAACAAAGCCCGGCATAACCGGGCTTTGTGGATGCGCTTCAGCGGCGCTGGCTGTAATGCCGCCGTTCAAACTCGGCAATACGCTGGCGGTAGTGCTCGATGGTTTGCGCCGTTAGCACACTCCGCTGATCGTCTTTCAAGTCGCCACCCAATTCGTGGGATAGCTTACGTGCAGCGGCAATCATCAGATCCAACGCTTGCTTAGGGTGCCGCGGGCCGGGCAGCCCCATGAAAAAACTGACCGCACGCACGTTGCCTTGATCCATTTCTGCCAGATCAAATACGCCGGGCTTGAGCGCGTTAGCCATGGAGAACAAAACGTCTCCGTTGCCGCTCATGCTTTCGTGGCGATGAAAGATATTCATATCGCCGAAGCGCAATCCGCTTTCGAGAATGCTCTGATGCAGCGCCGAACCAACAAAGCCCAGCTCATCCCGGGCGACGACGTTGATCACCAACACCTCTTCCACGGGCAACGATTCCTGCTCTGGCTTTGGCGCGGTATCAGGCTTGCGCTGCTTGGCGGGTTTACTGGTTACAGGCTCTTTACGTGCGACTGGATCAACCAGTACCGGTGGCTCTTCGAGGTCCAAACCTGCTTGCTGCGGCTCATGCCAGTCAGCAGCCGACTGCGCATCAGCCACATCATCCAGCGCGGAGCCGAACGAAGGTTCTTCGCGCTCGTGCTTGCCGATGATCCGTGGCGGACCAAGCAAATCGTCCTTGTCTGCCTCTTCTGGCAAATCGCTGAGGTTGCGCTCTAACTTAAAGCGGATGCGCGAACGCCCGCCCATACGGCGCCAACCATCAAACAGAATGCCTGCGATGACAAGAAGCCCAAAAATGAAAAGCCACTCACGCAAACCGAAATCCATGAATACCTGTTCCTGTTCTTACAATTCTGTTTGAGGCCAAGGCCCCGCTGTTATCTGGCCGGATGCTAGCACGCCCGTCGGAAACTTTACACTGCCGCCAGTGCTACGGCCTCTTCTACGTCTACTGTGACCAGTCTTGAGCAGCCAGGTTCATGCATGGTTACGCCCATTAACTGATCTGCCATCTCCATCGCAATTTTGTTATGCGTGATGTAGATGAACTGAACCCGCGCCGACATTTCCTTGACCATGCGTGCGTAACGCGCCACGTTAGCGTCATCCAGCGGGGCATCTACCTCGTCGAGCATACAGAACGGCGCCGGATTGAGCTGGAATATGGAGAACACCAGGGCAATGGCGGTCAACGCCTTCTCGCCACCGGACAACAGGTGAATAGTACTGTTCTTTTTGCCAGGCGGGCGCGCCATGATAGTCACGCCGGTATCCAGCAAATCATCTCCCGTCAGTTCCAAATATGCATTACCGCCGCCAAATATCTTCGGAAACAGCGCCTGCAAGCCTTGATTGACCTTGTCGAAGGTCTCCTTGAAGCGAGCGCGGGTCTCACGGTCGATTTTGCGGATGACCTGTTCCAGCGTATTAAGTGCTTCGTCCAGGTCAGCGTTCTGCGCATCCAGATAGCGCTTGCGCTCTGACTGTTGCTCGTACTCTTCAATAGCGGCCAGGTTAATTGCGCCGAGACGCTGAATTCGCGCATCCAACTGAGCTAATTGTTGCTCCCAATCAGACTCGGTTGCACCTTCGGGCAGGGTTTCGATCACGCCGTTGAGGTCATAACCTGCCTCCAGCAACTGCTCTTGCAAGCCCTGACGGCGGGTTTGCAGATCGCGGGCGTCCAGCCGTTGCTCATCCAGCTGCTGGCGCAGTACCTGAGCTTGCTGTTCGGCTTGTACGCGGCGGGTCTCTTGCGCACGCATCTGTTGATCAACACCTTCCAGCGCCTGCCGTGCGCTGGTCAGCTGTTGCTCGACCTCGACACGCTGCTCCAGAAGGGTCTCCAGCTCAATACGCTGATCGTCTTCCGGCGCCTGGCTTTCTTCCAGTGTCATGCGTAACTGCTCACGCCGCTCGCCGAGACGCTCCGCCTGCATTTCCTGGCGCTCCAAGCCCTGCGACGTGCTGTTTTGCTGCGCTTTGAGTGACTGCACACGCAGTGCTAACTGATGCGAGCGGTCTTTCTGCTGGCGACCGTGTTGACGCGCCTGATCCAATGCCTCACGTGCCTGATCACGTTGGCGCAGCAGCTCTTCACGCTGGCCGGTGTCTTGCTCCATGCTGTCGAGCGCCGCCTGCAATGTCAGCCGCGCTTCGCCTATCTGCTCCAGCTCATCGCTGCGCTGCTGCTTGATGTCTTGCAGGTCGTCACCAATGCGTTGGCGCCGCGCGGTGATTTGCTCCAGCCGCACCTGCTTGGCTGACCACTGTGCTTTTAGATCGCCTTGTTGCCGGCCTAACCCGGAGATGGCCTGCTGCAGCGCTTCGCGTTGCTGCTCAAGGCTGCGAATTCGCTCACGCAGATCACCGAGCCGCTGTTGGCTGCTGTCGAGCGCCAGTTCCTGCTCGCTGAGCAGCGCCTGCAGCTGCTCCATTTCCTGTTGGCGCGCCAGCACACCGGACTCGCTAGCCTCACCACGCCGGTAGCGCAGCCAGTTAGGGCCAAGCCAGTGGCCTTGCGGCGTAATCAACGATTCATGCGCCGCCAGCTGTTCACGCTGCGCTAGAGCCTCAATCAGGTTTTCAACCGGGCGAATACTGCCCAGCCAAGAGCTCAAATCAATCTTTGATGTGACCTTGTCGAGCAAACTGCCTGAGCTGCGCTGCCCGGCGCTGCGGGTATCCAACAGGCGCAGATTGCCCTGTTCAAAATCAGCCAGCGCTGCGCTCAACGCACCCACATCGTCCAAACAGACTGCTTGCAGATCATCCGCGAGAACAGCTTCCACCGCCTGTTCCCAACCACTTGCAACCTGGATCTGTTCGGCCAACTGGCGGCCACCGGCCAGCCCTTGGGCGGCCAGCCAATCGCCCACGTCGCCACCCTGATCCAACGCCGCCTGCTGCAACGCTTCCAGCGAAGCGAGGCGGCCGCTACCGCGTTGCATTTCACCGCGGCGAATATCTTGCTCTTGCTGCAGGGCATTAAGATTGTCGCGTTCGTGTTGCAGCGTCTCAGTAACATCCACTAGCGCCAGCTGATCGCCCTCGCCGCGCATCTCCAGCTCGGCCAACTGTTCGCCCAGCTCCGCCAACTCGTCCTCTAGTGGGCCAGAGTTCAAGCTGCTGCGTTCTTCTTCAAGACGCTGAATGCGTTCGCCGAGGCGCTCAACGGCCTGTTCGATGTGCCGAATACGCGACTGTTCAACTTCCGCCTGCTGACGCGGCACTGCGGCCTGCTGATTGAACTGCTCCCAGGCCTGCTGCCAGCTCTGCATTGTTTCTTCGGCAGTTTGCAGCTGCATGGCTGTGTCTTCGTCAGCAGCGCCTGCTAATTCCAGCTCTGGTTCCAGCTGGCCAAGCTCATTCTGCAGATCGGCCAACAAGGCCTGATCCTGAGTCAGGTGGCTTTGCGCTTCCTGCCAGGCCTGCTCGGTTTGCTCGATATCATCGTGCAGCTGTCGCTGACGGTCGCGATTGAACTGCAATATCTGTTCAATCCGGCTGATATCGGCGCCCAAACTATAGAAGCGCGCCTGCACCTGATTAAAACGCTCATTGAGATCGCT
Organism: Halopseudomonas sabulinigri; assembly: GCA_011053055.1. Lineage (GTDB taxonomy): Bacteria > Pseudomonadota > Gammaproteobacteria > Pseudomonadales > Pseudomonadaceae > Halopseudomonas > Halopseudomonas sabulinigri_A. The sequence goes on from DRHT01000019.1 coordinate 14,310, forward strand.
GTGTTGGTCGCGCTGCTTTTCAATTTCGCTATCGGCGTTGCGTTGTTCGGCAATCAGCGCTTCGAGCGCCACTTCCAGATCACGCACACGATGCTCACGGTCGCCTGTCTGCGCGTTCAGGCCCTGCCAACGCAGCGCCTGCAGCTGTGCCTTGAGTTGGCGTTCTTCGGTTTTGTATTCCTTGTACTTCTCTGCGGCTTGCGCCTGGCGGTGCAGGTGGGTGAGCTGCCGCTCGAGTTCGTCGCGCAGATCGGTCAGCCGCGACAGGTTCTCGTGGGTGCGGCGAATTCGATTCTCGGTTTCGCGGCGACGTTCCTTGTATTTGGAGATCCCCGCCGCTTCTTCGATAAACAACCGCAGCTCATCAGGCTTGGCCTCGATCAGCTTGGAGATCATGCCCTGCTCGATGATCGAGTAGCTACGCGGGCCTAGGCCGGTGCCCATAAAAATATCAGTGATGTCGCGGCGACGGCACTTGGTGCCATTAAGGAAATACTGATTCTGTGCCTCGCGGGTGACGCGGCGGCGAATGGATATCTCGTTGTAACCCGCGTACTCACCCTGCAAGGTGCCATCGCTGTTGTCGAACACCAGTTCGATCGACGCCTGCCCTACTGGCTTACGCGTATTGGAGCCGTTAAAGATGACGTCGGTCATCGACTCGCCACGCAGGTTCTTGGCCGAACTTTCGCCCATCACCCAGCGCACCGCATCAATAATGTTGGACTTGCCACAGCCGTTCGGCCCCACTACCGCTCCCATGTTAGTTGGGAAGTACACGGTGGTCGGGTCCACGAAGGATTTGAAGCCTGCCAGCTTGATGCATTTCAATCGCATGGATGAAGCATGTCCTTGCTTTACTCGGCGGCTGTTGCGGCCAGAAAGGGTCGGCAACAGGATAAACCCGCATTTTTACGCACTCTGCCGGGCAAAGAGAAGCCCCGAACGGCAAAACAGCCGTGATTGGCGCCAGTAGCCAAGCGCGGACAACTGCGGCAAACTCCTCCGCCAACGCTATCAGCCACCATGAGATACCTGCAAACCATGCGCCTGGACCCCGACCTGAACGGCTTGTACAGCAAGCTGATGAATGAAGAGGACGCCCGCGTCTGCAAGGACATTCCCGACGGCGCCTGCACCGATGTACCGCAAAACTTCTTCCGCCAGGTACTGGCCACCACGCTGACCAGCCTCGGCGACACCCTGACTAACCCAAAAACCACCTTGGCCTGGTTGCTGGGCGTGGTGGGTGCGCCTGTCGCACTGGTTGCGTGGCTAGTGCCCATTCGCGAGTCCGGTTCCATGTTGCCGCAGCTGTTTATCGCTTCCTACGTGCGCCAGTTCAAATATCGCAAGGGAACCTGGATTCTCGGTAGCCTGTTACAGGCCGCTGCTCTAATGGCGATGGGTGCTGCGGCTTGGCTCACCGAAGGTACCTTGGCGGGCTGCCTGATTATTCTCTGCCTGATTGTTTTCAGTTTGGCGCGCGGGCTGTGCTCGGTAGCCAGCAAAGACGTGATTGGCAAAACTGTACCCAAGACACGGCGCGGCCGCCTGAACGGTTTGGCTAGCAGCCTTTCCGGCTGGCTCGCTCTGGCCTTTGGTGTGTACTGTCTGATCTGGCCACCGCAGGACGACGACATGCTGTTCTACGCTGCGCTGCTGGTTGGCTCCGCACTGCTCTGGGTATTGGCTGCTTGGGTGTATCGCAAGATAGATGAAGCGCCCGGCGCCACTGACGGCGGCGGTAATGGCCTGAGAGAAGCCCTTGGGCGCATTAGCCTGCTGCGCGACGACAAACCCTTCCGCCGCTTTGTGATTACCCGCGCGCTGCTGCTCTGCTCGGCATTATCTGCGCCTTACTACGTGATCCTCGCACAGGATTTGGACACCAGCTTTGGCATGCTCGGCGCCTTTCTGGTCGCCAATGGACTGGCCAGCAGCTTGAGCGCCATGGTCTGGGGACGCATGTCGGACAAGTCGAGCAAGCAGGTGCTGATTCGCGCGGCCTTTATTGCCAGCCTGTTAGGGCCGGTGGTAATTGCGCTACATGCTTTCTCGGTACTGCCGGAGAGTCTGCAGGTATGGCTTTTTCCGGTCGCGTTTTTCATTCTGGGGATAGCCCACAGCGGCGTGCGAGTGGGCCGCAAAACCTACGTTCTGGATATGGCCGGCGGCAGCAAACGTACCGATTATGTCGCCGTAAGTAACAGTGTCATCGGATTGATTTTGCTGGCGACGGGGCTGTTTGGCCTGCTCAGCTCACTGATTGGCGCAGCCGGCATGCTGCTGTTGTTGTCGGGCATAGGACTGCTGGGCGCGCTACTGGCTTTCAGCCTGCCAGAGGTACAGCAAGACTGACTTCGGACTCTCAACTGGCCTGCACCCAATCTCGCGCTGCGTCGGTCTGATCTGAGGGAAACACACGTACGTCGATGGAGCTGAACAGCTTGTCGGCTAGGCTGGCCATCTTTTCCATCCAGTGTCTGTCGGTAACGACAGCTTCACGCTCAAAACGCCCCCAGTGACTGAGGCCGAACTTCATATCCTTGTAAAAGGCTTCCACGGAAATACCATCGAAACTCGGCATCTCCACGTACATCCGAATTTTTTCGTGCTTCTGCAAAGCGACTTCTATCAAGACGATTGCCTGATCCAACACGTCAGTGGTGATCTTGCCTTCGATACGAAAGCCCACCACACGGTCGTCGGCAAAGGGAATGGAGGTCAACATGGTTTGCCTCGCTTGCCTGCGGAGCAGGCGTCATTGATGCAGCTACTACGCAGGCACCAGCATGGCGCCCGTCTAGTTGTTTCGACACGCAAGAGGCAATCGGGTTCAGCACAAAAAACGCCCCGCCAGCGATACCGCCGACGGGGCGTTGAGCGATATCCACAAAATGACTGTGGATCAGTCAGCGGCGCGGTCGATGATCAACTGCAGCTGCTCGTCACTGCCGGCGTGTACGTTATCCAGCTGACCCAGGTGCGTGCCTTCGCGCGCGTCGCCAGTCGGTGAAACCCGTGCCACCAGCTGCAATGACTGCTCCGCACTCAGCGTGACGCCAGGCAGCATGGCATCGGCCTGAGTCAGGGTGATATCGAGCGGCAGCTGAGATAACGTCAGGCGCTTGGCAATCAAAGGCATCGGCGGGCCATTGGGCTCGCGGGCAAATACAAACACGCTCGAGTTTGGGTCAAGTTGCGCCATCAACTCAGGCGCAACGCTGACTGTGAGACGGATCGCCGGGCCCTGCTCTTGCTCTACAGGAGCCGTATCACCGGCAGCAGCCATACGCTCACGGGCCCGGTCTATGCCGCCTTGGATCGCTTGCGCGCCTTGACTGCCAGGCTCTGTGGCTTTCAGCAAGCGCTCCCAGTAACCGATGGAACCGTTGTAATCACCCGCCTCGAAGGCAGCAATACCCAGCAGACCCAATGCCGTCGGATTATTGGGTTGCACCTCAAGCGCTTTATCCAGTGCCGCCACAGACTCGGGGTCCAGCTGGTTGCCGTTGGCGAAATAGCGCGCCTGCGCCAATTGCGCCAATACATCCGGCGCCTCGCCCATTTGATTCAAACTATTACCAAAAGCCTGCACCGCATCGGCTGGGCGCTGCGCACTCATATAGGCGCGACCCAGCATGTACCAGGATTCGCCATTGGTCGGCTGTACTTCAACCACGCGCTCGGTGCGGTCGATCAAAGCTTCCAAGCTGCTGAGCTGCGGGGTGTCCTGCATCTCGCGATACAGCGCCAGCCCTTCAGGATTACCCCAGAGCTGATATAGGCCGACCACCAGCAATGGCAGTACTAGAGCAGAGACCAGCAGTACGCCAGCGACGCGGCGGGTCAAAGGCGCCCGCTTAGCGTCTGCTGTGGCGGTATCCTCAAGCAACAGGCGACTCGCTTCTTGCTGAGCAGCTTGGACTTGAGACTCGGTTAACTCACCGGCGCGCTGCTGCGCCTGCAACTCGGCTACGCGCTCTTCATAGAGGGCGACGTTCAACGCGGTACGGTCAACCCGTTCATTGCTGCGGCGACGCCATAGCGGCCAGACCACTACCACCACCGCCACCAACAACAAAGCAGCGGTACTCAACCAAAAATCAATCATCTCGTTTCTTCTTTTCTTCCAGCAGTTGATCCAGCTGTTGCTGCTCTTCGCTGGTCAAAATGGTTTCCAGCGGGTCTTTGGCAGCCCGCTGCCGCCGGCGTACCAGCATGAACACGGCGAGAAAACCCGCCAGCAGGAAAAACAACGGACCAAACCAGAGCACCAGTGTTTCGGCGTTCAGCGCGGGGCGATAACGCACAAAATCACCGTAGCGCGCGACCATGTAATCGACGATCTCGTCGTCACTGCGTCCATCTTCGAGTAGTCGAAAAACTTCATTGCGCAGGTCATGGGCAATCGGTGCATCGGAATCGGCAATATTCTGGTTCTGGCACTTGGGACAACGCAGCTCGGTACTGATCGAGTAGAAGCGCTCTCGTTCCTGCTCAGACTTGAACTCAAAGGTATCCACGGCAGCCTGAGCACTCAGCAGCACCGCGCCCAGCGTTAACCCTACTAACCAACGCTTCATGGCTTGGCTTCCTCAACTAGCGCTTGATATTGCGCAGCGAGTTCGCGTTCCCATACCTGCTCGTCGATCACACCGATAAACTTGTAACGCACTACACCTTCCGCATCGATCAGGAAGGTTTCAGGCGCACCATATACGCCCAGATCAAGGCCAAGACGGCCCTGCGCATCACTGATGTTCAGCTGATAGGGGTTATGGAAGTCTTTCAACCACTTCTGCGCAGCGATGGTTTCGTCTTTGTAGTTAACGCCGTGAATCACCACGCCTTGCGCAGACAGCTTATTCAGCACCGGATGCTCGACCCGGCAGGCGACGCACCAGGTCGCCCAGACATTGACCAATGCCGGCTTGCCCAGCAAATCGGCACGCGTAATGGTCTGCTGCTCGTCCAGTACCGACGCCAAACTGAACTCGGGGAACGGCTGGTTAACCAGCGGTGAGGGCAACGTCAGTTCGTTCTTGCCCTCCTCCTTGCTCAGCAGGTCGCGCAGAAAGAAGCCGGCCAGCAATAGAAAAATCAACAACGGTACAACCAAAAGTACCCGGCGCATCAGACTGCCTCCTCGGCATTAAGCGGAGCTGCTTTACGCTGCCGCGCCTTTAGGCGGTAACGTTTGTCGCTGGCCGCCAGCAAACCACCGAACATCATCATCAAACCGCCGCCCCATACCCAGCGCACGAAAGGTTTGATGTGTACGCGAATCGCCCAGGCATCGCCTTCGAGTGGCTCGCCCATGGCAACAAAAAGATCACGGGTGATGCCGGCATCGATGCCTGCCTCAGTCATCAGCTGATTTTTGACCTTATACAGGCGCTTCTCCGGATACAGCATGCTGACCTGACGGTCGCCCTTCATAACGCGCACACGACCCTGATCTGACACCCAGTTGGAGCCTTCGCGGTGCTGTACCCCCTCGAAGATGAATTCATATCCGCCCAACTCAAGCGTATCGCCCGGCGCCATGCGCAGATCGCGTTGATTGTCGAACAGACTGGCGCCGATGACGCCCACCGCGCACACGGCAATACCCAAGTGCGCAAAAGTCATACCCCAGTAACTGCGCGGCAAGGCACGTAAGCCCTTGCTCAAGCCTTTGTTGCGGGTTTTGTGCAGGATGTCGCGAATACTTGCACCGGCAACCCAGAACACCAGCAGCAACATGCTGCCGACCGACACCACGTGGTCACCGATCCACAGCGCAAGACCCAAGGCGCCAACGGCGGCCAGTGCCAGCACCCACTTCAGTTGGCCAGTCAGCCAGGTTAGAGGCGTTTCTTTCCAACGGCTGAGAATACCCACACCCATCGCCGCCATCAGAATCGCCATCAGCGGCAAGAACATGCCGTTGAAGTACGGCGGGCCGACCGACACCAGCGTATCGAACGCCGACATGATCAGCGGGTAAAGCGTACCCAGCAACACCATGAGTGCCGCCACTACCAGCACTAGGTTGTTGACCAGCAAAAGTGCTTCGCGCGAGTTCCAGGCGAAACCAATCTGGCTCTTGACCACAGGTGCGCGCAGCGCATAAAGCAGCAAGGAGCCGCCCACCACAACCAGCAGAAAGCCGAGGATAAATATCCCGCGCTCAGGGTCTGTCGCAAATGCGTGCACCGAGGTGAGCACACCGGAGCGCACCAGAAAAGTCCCTAACAAGCTAAGCGAGAAAGCCGCAATCGCCAGCAGTACTGTCCAGCTTTTGAACACGCCGCGCTTCTCGGTTACCGCCAATGAGTGAATCAGTGCAGTGCCAACCAGCCAGGGCATAAATGAGGCATTTTCTACCGGATCCCAGAACCACCAACCGCCCCAGCCGAGCTCGTAATAGGCCCACCATGAGCCCAGCACGATGCCAAGACTGAGAAACGCCCAGGCAACAATGGTCCAGGGGCGTGACCAGCGCGCCCACGCGGCATCCAAACGACCGCCCAGCAGGGCGGCAATCGCAAAAGAAAAGGCAACCGAGAAGCCGACATACCCCATGTAGAGCATCGGCGGGTGCACGATCAGACCAAAATCCTGCAGCAAGGGATTGAGATCGTTGCCGTTAGCCGGATGGAAAGGCAGTTGACGATCAAAGGGATTGGAGGTCATCAGCATAAACAACAAAAAGCCAACGCTGATCATGCCCATAATCGCCAGCACGCGACTCAGCATGTCCTCCGGCAGGTCGCGCGAGAAGATCGCTACCGCAAAGGTCCAAGCCGAAAGAATCAACGCCCACAACAACAGAGAGCCTTCGTGGCCGCCCCAGACTGCACTGACCCGGTAATACCAGGGCAACGCCGAGTTGGAGTTCATTGCGACGTAGGTCACGCTGAAATCGTTAGTGACAAACGCGTGCACCAGACAAAGGAAGGCGAAGAGCACAAACAGGCACTGCGCCATCGCTGCAGGCTGGGCAAAGCTCATCGCCAGGGAGTCGCCGCGCCACGCGCCGTACAGCGGCACCGTCGCCTGCAATAGCGCCAGACAGAGGGCAATAATCAGGGCTATTTGCCCAAGTTCCGGAATCATGCGATCTCCACCTCAGTAATTGCTGGCCGGGGCGCCGTCGGCGGCCTTCTTCGCCTTAGCGTCGTTCATGGCCTTGGCCACTTCAGGCGGCATGTATTCTTCATCGTGCTTGGCCAACACCTCGTCGGCCTGCAGTACACCATCGGCGTCCAACCGTCCCAGCGCTACTATTCCCTGCCCCTCACGGAACAGGTCCGGCAGAATGCCGCTGTAGGCAATGGTCACAGCATGGGTGCCGTCACTGACGTCAAAGTGCACGTTGAGGCTGTCTTTTGACCGCTTCAAACTGCCTTCTACTACCATGCCGCCAGCGCGAATACGCGCCTGGTCTGGCACTTCTCCGGCGACAATTTGGCTGGGCGTATAAAACAGATTGATGTTCTGTTGTAGAGCCGATAGCGCTAGGGCTACCGCCGCCCCCACACCAAGAACGGCCAGCAAAATCAGAATCAGGCGCTTTCTGCGCAACGGATGCATTACAACTCCTCCCGCCGACGTCGGCGTGCTTCATCCTGCACCAGGCGGCGCTTTCCAAGCACCGGGGGCAGGAACAACAGAATCAGAACTGTCGCCGTAATCCCGTAGGCCGACCAGACATAAACACCATGACCGCCCATGGCCAAAAACGTGGGCAGGTTACTCATGCACTCTTCTCCAGAATCTCGCGGACCCAGCGCGCCTTGTGCTCGCGACGCAGCACTTCCAGGCGCATACGTAGCAACAGGTTAAGCGCAAACAGCCCATAAAAGGCCAGCACCATGACCAGCAAAGGCAACCACATTTCTGCTGGCATGGCTGGTTTCTCAGTCACGGTAAAGGTGGCTGGCTGATGCAGGGTATTCCACCAATCCACCGAGTATTTGATGATCGGAATATTCACTACCCCAACAATGGCCATGACTGCGGTGGCCTTGGCTGCAGTGTCGCGATTACTGATCGCCATACGCAGCGCAATGATGCCAAAGTACAGAAACAGCAAAATCAGCATGGACGTCAGTCGCGCATCCCATTCCCAATAGGTGCCCCAGGTCGGCTTACCCCAAATCGAGCCGGTAATCAGCGCAACAAACGTCATCCAGGCACCGATAGGCGCGGCGCATTGCAGCGCCACGTCGGCCAATTTCATGCGCCAGACCAGGCCGACAATGCCTGCTGCCGCCAACATCATGTAGCAGGACTGCGCCAAGATGGCGGCTGGCACATGGATATAGATGATCCGAAAGCTATTGCCCTGTTGATAGTCTTCAGGCGCAAACACCAAGCCCCAGACACAGCCAACAGCAAGCAGCAGCACACTGGCCACAGTTAACCACGGCAACAGTTTGCCGCTGATTCCGTAGAACCATTTTGGCGAGCCCAGTTTGTGAAAAAATGTCCAGCTCATTCGCTGTTAATCTCCGCGCCTATTCACTTACGCTAATCCGCAAACCCGCTGCAATCGCCAAGGGTGCCAGACTCAAGGCCAGCAGCGCCAGACAGCCTAGCCAGAGCAGGTAGCCCAGCACAGGTAACCCTTGCAAAGCGGCGTCCATGGCACCAGTACCAAGAATCAACACCGGGATATACAGCGGTAGTATCAACAAGGCCAGCAACATACTGCCACTGCCCTTCAATCCAACGGTCAATGCAGCGCCTATTGCGCCCAGCAGACTCAAAACTGCGGTACCCAGTAACAGCGTAATACAGAGCGTAGGCATCACCGACCAGGGTAACGCCAACATCAAACCCAATACCGGCGCCAACAGTACCAGCAACAGGCCACACATCAACCAGTGATGCAGCACTTTGACCAATACCAGTAAGGTAAGCGGATGGGGTGACAACACCCACTGCTCCAGCGATCCATCTTCGAAGTCGCTGCGAAACAGGCCATCCAGTGAAAGCAAGGTCGCCAACAGCGCCGCCACCCAAATGATACCGGAGGCCATGCGCTGCAATAATTGCGGCTCAGGACCGACCGCAAGAGGGAACAGGGTAATCACGATAGCAAAGAAAATCAGCGGGTTAAGCAAATCGCCGGGACGGCGCCAAGCCAGTTGCCACTCGCGCTGAAATAACAGCCAGATTATCTGCCGCATCAGCTCACCCGCCCCAACTCAAGCCGCCGCACGCCAGCCACATGCGCGAGACTGTGATGGGTCGTCAGCACGACCCTGCCGCCGGATGCGGCAAACGCCATAATGTGCTGCTCTAGCGTAAGCACGCCGGCCTGATCCAGAGCAGTGAAGGGTTCGTCTAAAATCCAAATGGGCGCGCCCGGCAGATACAAGCGAGCCAGCGCGACGCGGCGCTGTTGCCCAGCAGACAGCTGCCGACAGGGCACATCTTCAAAACCACGCAAGCCAACCTGCCCAAGGGCTTGCCAGATAACTTCACGGCCGACAGGCTGGGTTAACGCACAGAGCCAGCTAAGATTTTCTTCCGCTGTCAGCGCCGCTTTGACCGCTGGGGCATGGCCGATATATAGCAAGTTGCGTCGCCAATGCTCACGACCAGAACCCGCGAGTATCGACTTTTTAGCAAAATGAATATCACCAGCGGTAGCAGGCATCAACCCCGCGAGAATGCGCAGCAAGCTGGTTTTACCGGCGCCGTTAGGGCCTGCGACCTGCAACACTTCACCCGCCTGCAGGCAGAAGGAGACCGCGGAGAAAAGCTCACGCTCATCCCGCTCACAGGCCAGCTCGATAACGTCGATCTGCTGCTTGCTCACTACCACTCCAGACACAGGCTAATTCGCACCGATACCATTGGACTCATGATTCCGGCATGCTGGCCGCTATACTCATTGAGATAGCCGCCAAATGCGGGCTTTAAGGCCCGTTCTATGGGGCGCCATTATACATACCCCCCTACCCCGGGGGACCGCGATTTACATCAATATGTGACAACATGAGCTCCGACTTTCGTCTGCCGCCGACCACTAGCATTCCGCCCAGCGCGCCAACCACGCCTGCTGCGGCGCCGAGTGCGCGTAGCGGCGAGGCTATTAGCCTGGCGCTGCAACTATTGCGGCCAATTGACGCACTGCAGCTCGGCACCGGCGAAAAGCTACCTGCTGAAGTGGTGCAAAGCAGCCCACGCGCTAACAGCGGCGGTCAATTCGACGTACTACTGCGTATTGCTCGCGCTGATACCGGGGCCCCGGTAAACGTACAGGCAACCAGCCCACAGCCGGTTAGCACCGGCACACAGATGGTAGTCCAGGCGCTCAGCCAGACGCAGTTGATGGCAATTCTACAACCAGCCAGCAGCGCACCCACCGGCGACCCGCTGACCCGACTGGATCCAGCTCAGTTTCCTGCCGGTAGCACACTGCAGGCGCGTGTATTAAATCAACAGCCCATCACCGATACCGCCGGCAAGCAAATAGCTTTTGCACTGCTTGCAAAGATCGTACAGGGCGCGGGCAACGGCAGCCTACTGCAACTTACCAGCAGCCAGCCAGTTGAACCCGGCAGCCGTCTCAATGCCAGCGTGGGTGCGCAAGGCGAACTGCGGGTCCTCGCTAGCGGCGCACAACAACGTCAGCTGGATTTGTTACAGGGCCTGCGAACCACGCTGCAAAACCAGGCTTCCAGCGAGCCACTGCTCAATCGTCTCGATCAGTTGCAGGCCAGCCCGCGTGCCTTGCCCGCCGTACCGGCATTACAGCAGGCGGTGGCGCAGGTACTGCAACAAATCGCCACACCGCAACAGCTCACCACCGCTACCGGCGTCGCCAACGCGATCAAGCAGAGCGGACTATTTCTAGAGCCGAATCTGGCCAAACTAGCTGACTCATTTATTGCCCAAGCCGGCGCCAAGCAAGCCGGTAACGCTACTCCAGCAGGTACAGCAGAAACAGGTACGCACCAAAGCGCAATAGCACAACGCGCTATGCCGGCACTGGACAAACTGCTACCGCTACTTGCCAGTCTCTCAACACCCGGCGCCCCAGAACCTTTGGCAGGCGTCGATCTCAAGGGCACCCTGGTCAACCTATTGATCACCCTGCAGCAACAACTACCACCCGGCAGCCTCAACGCCTTGAACCTGCCGCCCGGTCCATGGCAACAGGCCAGCCAGGCCGCCGCACAACAACAGCTCAAACCCGGTATGTTCCCACTGCCCACCCGTGCACTGCAGGCACTGGGCGACAACAACGATCTGGGTAGCCTGCTGCGCCTCACAGCGGCTTTACTATCACGAATTCAGCACCACCAGTTTCAGAGCTTGGGTCAAACCCAAAGCTTCGCCGACGGCAGTACACAGACCACTTGGCAACTGGAAATCCCCATGCGCGACGGCCATCAATTCAGCCACGTACAAATGCGCATTCAGCGCGACAACGCTCCACCCAACGCCAAACAGGCCGAACCCGTGCCGCAATGGGAGGTAAGATTATCTTTCAACCTGGATGAGCTTGGCAGCCTGCAAGCCATTGCCAGGCTGCGCAAGGACAAGGTCAGCAGCGAGTTTTGGGCCGAGCGCGCCAACACCCTGAGCCTGGTGAACACACAGTTGACCGAGTTACGCGACCGTTTGCTGGCCAAAGGGCTGGACGTTGGTGAGCTCAGTTGTCACCGCGGCACCCCACCACCGCCGCGCCAAGCGCTGCAGCAAACATGGATTGACGAGGTAACCTGATGAGCAGCACACGTGAAGCCATAGCGCTGGTGTATGACGGCGCGCAAGCACCGACCTTAACCGCCAAGGGCGAAGGTGAATTGGCCGAGCAGATCATTCAGTTGGCCATCGATTATGAAGTGCCGATTTACGAGAACGCGGATCTGGCCCGCATGCTGACTCAGCTGGAACTCGGCGATCAGATACCCGAAGCCTTGTATCGCACCATCGCGGAAATCATTGCGTTCGCCTGGTACTTAAAAGGCAAACGCCCGGACGGATTCAACCCGGATGGCGACCAACCACAACCGAAACGACTGGAACAAGATAAGCCAGGTCAGGATTCAGCGTCAGAGGCGTAAAGAGAAAGGAGCGTAAGCCAACAGAGCGCCCGTTAAGAAGCTCAGTTACGCCGAGTACCATGCAGTTTGACGAACAACTCGGCTTCTGATTTGGACAGGCCACAAGATTGCGTCAGGTCTTCGATACTCGCCCCCATACCAACCAAACGCGCCGCTTGACTGTAGGGCAGTGATTGCGGGTCTTGGGTTTCCAGCTTGAGCTGTTTGTCTTCCAAGCGCTTGAGTTGGAGTCGCAGCGAAGTAAGCTCTTCCCCCATGCGAATGCTGCCTTGCTGGAAGGTCGCGAGATCTCTCGACAGCTGCTCCTGCCGCACGCGTTGCAGCTCAGCCTGCTGCTGCAACTCACCCGGCAGACGGCGAACCTGAGCGAACAACACGATCAGTGCCGCCACAATCAACCCCATCACACTACCGAGCAGCAGCAACAGCGAAGGCTCGTTCATCGCCATCAAAATCCGGACAATTCAGCCCACTCATCCTCGGTCATCATCTTTTCCAGATCGACCAGAATCAGCAGTTCATCGTTTTTGTTACAAACACCCTGAATAAACTTGGCAGACTCATCGGTGCCTACGTTCGGTGCGGTTTCGATTTCTGACTGGCGCAGATACACCACTTCGGCCACGCTATCGACCATAATACCAACCACCTGTTTGTCAGCTTCAATGATCACAATACGGGTGTTATCGGTTATCGGGGCAGGTGTAAGACCAAAGCGTTGCCGGGTATCAATGACAGTCACCACGTTGCCACGTAGATTGATGATACCCAACACGTAAGAAGGTGCGCCCGGCACAGGTGCAATTTCGGTATGACGCAATACTTCCTGCACCTGCATCACATTGATGCCATAGGTTTCGTTGTCCAGGCGGAACGTCACCCATTGCAGGATCGGATCTTCAGCGCCTTGTCCCGAATTATTCTTCATTATCTTGCTTCCCGATCATCGTTGATAGCAGTCCAGCGGCCTGGGACGCTGAAGATGAGCTCTGACCACGAGGTCAGACGCCCTGTTTGTAGTTATCCTAATGCTGGCGTTGGGGCATTACCAGACGCCTGACTTGCCACACCCTTGACTATCAGGCTAGCTAGCGCGGATACATCCAGCAAGGCGCACATGTGATCTATCACAGTACCCGCCAGCCAAGGTCGTTTACCCTCCTGCGAGCGCCACTTAACTTGCTCTGGCTGCAGCCGAATGGATTCGTGCACCCCATGTACCGCCATACCCCAGTCATAGCCTTCTACCGAGATAACAAAAGACAAGCGCTCTTTCAGGTCATCGCTGTAGCGCTCAGGCATCACCCAACGGGCGGTATCAAGCACTTTTAAATTACCCGCCTGCGTCGGCATTATGCCAAGAAACCAGTCGGGCTGACCGAACAAGGGTGTGATTTCGGAATCCAGCGGATAGATAGTTCCCAACGATACCAGCGGTACCGCCAGCTTCAACCCACCTACATCAAACAGCAGCGCTTCAAATGACTGTTCGCGCCACACCGGGTTGATTGCCGGAGCAGGTGCAACAAGTTCTTGCTCAGCAGTTTCCAGCACAGGCTCAGCTACCGCTGGTTCAATTACCGGTGGCAGAGCAACCCGCAATACCGGCGCAGGCGGCGGCTCAGCAACGGGCGCAGCTTCAAGCTGCACCGCTGGCTCAGTTTCGACGCGCGCCAGCTCCTCGGTCGCATCCTGCAGCAGCGCATCCAGATAATGCTGAATGGTTTGTTCCGGCACGAATTCTTGTACCGGTAATCTGGATTTACTCATAACACCCGCGCCATGTTGGTTTAACTGTGATGCACATCAATCACAGATCTTGAATCTATATCGGCGGCCGCCGTTAAAGCATTAGCCAGACAAAGGCCGCGTTCACGCGACCTGCTCGCGGCGGGACAGGCTCTGCGCCAGCAGATAACGCAGCAAGGCCCGGTAGGCCAAGACGCCGCGTGCGCCGTTATCCAGCTGCGACGGTACCACCCCAGCCAGGCTCGCATCGCGCAACTTGGTATCAATCGGAATATACGCCTGCCAGAGATGGTCAGCGTAGTCACGACGCAACATGCGCAGGGTGCTTAATGACGCCTGAGTACGACGGTCAAACAAGGTGGGCACTATGGTATAGGGCAGTGCCTGCTTGCGCGATCGGTTAACCATGTTCAGGGTGTGCACCATGCGCTCCAGCCCTTTAAGAGCGAGAAACTCCGTCTGTACCGGTATCACCAGCTGCTCGCAGGCAGCCAGGGCATTGATCATCGAAACGCCAAGCAGTGGCGGGCTATCGATAATCACGAACTGAAAGTCATTCCACAGTTGCGCCAGCGCCCGTGACAACACCAGGCCATAGCCACCCTGAGAGGCCGATTGCCGCTCTAACGTGGCCAGAGAAGTACTTGAGGGCAGTAACTGAATATTGGGGTGCGACGTATCAAGCAGTAGCGCCGCCGCCAGCCCCTCGGGTACCTGGCCATTGTGCTGAAACAGGTTAAATACGCTGCTGGTGAGTTGGTCGGGATCATGCCCGAAATAGCTGGTCATGGAACCATGCGGGTCCAAATCCACCACCAGCACGCGCTGACCCTGGTCCGCCAGCAGGCCAGCCAATGCCACAGCAGATGTCGTTTTACCCACACCGCCTTTCTGGTTGGCTACCGCCCAGACTCTCATGGCTTACCTCCGGGAGCATTCCTACACGGACATACTCCACTACACGTGATAAACGACAACATTTTGACAGCTAAGACCTGTTACAGCTAAGGAGTTGAATTCGATGCAGAACCCGTGCCAGACGGCTCAGCCGTAACTGGAGGGGTGGCTGATTCACTACGCGCTTCGCGCATCACGTCGACCGACTCCGGCTCTCCGCTAAAGGCTTCATGTCGCTTATCCACAAAACGTGACACCAGCAGTACCACTCGACGATTGGCCTTACGGCCCGCAGCAGTAGTGTTGTCCGCGACCGGCCTGAACTCACCATAGCCTACTGCAGCCAAACGGTCAGGATTGACTCCGCCAGTGGTCAACATACGTACCACACTGGCAGCACGCGCGGCAGACAACTCCCAATTAGTTGGATAGTTACCTGAACGCATGGGCACGTTGTCGGTAAAGCCTTCAACATGCACCGGGTTATCGTAGGGCGCCAGTATCTCGGCGATGCGGTCAACCAAGCCAAAAGCTGCGTCCAGCGGTAAAGCATCGCCACTGGGGAATAGCAGCCCAGAACTCAGTTCAATTTCCACCCAGAGTTCGTTGCCGCGCACCTCCAGATCGCCAGCTTGAATCAGATCGCCAAAGGCTGCCTGCATTGCCTGGGTAATATCCTGCAAAGCGTCACTGCCGCCGTCCTGCTGACCTGCTTGCGCGCCAGCGTCATCTTGCTTGCCAATACCACGCGGCTGTTCCTGACCAATCTGAATCGGATCTATCGATCGCTGCGGCTGATTGAATGCGCCCTCAAGCGTATCGGACAGGACTTTGTACTTGCCTTCGTTGACCGAAGAAATTGAATACATGACAACAAAGAAGGCGAACAGCAAGGTGATGAAGTCTGCGTAGGACACCAGCCAGCGTTCGTGGTTTTCATGCTCTTCATGGCGACGTCGCCGCATGCCGCTCTCCCCAGGTTCTGTCGACGCTAGTCGAGGAAGCCCTCGAGCTTCATTTCAATAGAGCGCGGATTCTCACCTTCGGCGATCGACAGTAAGCCTTCCAGCATCATTTCACGGTAACGCGACTGCTGCAGCACCACCGCTTTGAGCTTATGTGCTACTGGCAGTAAAAATAAATTGGCCAGCGCTACGCCGTAGATAGTCGCGACAAAGGCAACCGCAATACCCGACCCCAGCATGGACGGATCGGCCAAATTACCCATCACGTGAATCAACCCCATGACTGCGCCGATGATACCTATGGTCGGCGAATAGCCGCCCATACTTTCATAGACCTTGGCGGCCATCAGGTCGTGGTTTTCACGGGTCATCAGTTCGACCTCGAGAATACCGCGCAGCGCTTCAGGCTCGCTGCCGTCGACCAACAACTGCAGTCCTTTGCGGGCATAAGCATCAGGCTCCAGCTCGGCGATAGCCTCCAGCCCCAGCAGCCCATCCTTACGCGCAATGGTGCTCCAGTTGATAATTTGACCAATCCCTTCGCGCAAACGGTTTGAAGGGGGGAAAATAATCCAGCGCAAAATGACCAGAGCACGTTTAAAAACCGTCAACGGCGTCTGAATAAAAGCCGCGCCTAACGTACCGCCAATCACAATCAGCGCTGCAGGCGCGTTTAACAGCGCAGAAGCGTGCCCACCCTCTAGATAATTGCCACCCATAATGGCCACAAAGGCCAGAATGATGCCGATAATACTGAGAATATCCATCAGCCTATCTCTGCCAGATAACGCCCAATTTCATCAAGGCTGTAGATACCATCGGCCAAATTGGCCTTGGCTATCGCCATGGGCATGCCATAAATTACACAACTTGCCTCGTCCTGCGCCCATATGGAGCTGCCCGCCTGCTTAAGCATTCGGGCGCCTTCGCGGCCATCTGCGCCCATGCCGGTCAGCACGACCGCCAGCACTTTATCCTGGAAGGCTTTGGCCGCCGAACCGAAAGTAACATCGACACAGGGCTTATAATTGAGCCGCTCATCACCGGGCAAAATGCGCACCACGCCCCGACCATCCAGCATCATCTGTTTGCCGCCGGGCGCCAGCAGCGCTACGCCGGGACGGAGAACGTCACCGTCTTCCGCTTCTTTTACCGATATCCGACATAGCTTGTCGAGTCGCTCCGCAAAGGCTTTGGTAAAAGCGGCGGGCATGTGTTGAATCAGCAGCAGGGGCGCTGGGAAATTACTCGGCAGCTGTGTCAGTACTTTCTGCAGCGCTACTGGACCGCCAGTCGAAGTGCCTATTGCGACCAACTTATAGCTGCGCTTGCGCGGCGCCGGGCTATTACGGGGCGCCGTTGCTGCCGGCTTGCTGACGGGAGATGCGGTGTTACCGGCCACTGCGGCAGGTCGCGGCGCGCTACTGCCGAGATGGGAGGCTGGCTGCGCCGCCGGACTGGCGCTCAGCCCAAGCGAGCGGCGATTGGTGCGCGCCAACGCGTTGACGCGTTCGCAAAGCAACTGTCGCACCTTATCGGGATTGCGAGAAATATCTTCAAAGTTTTTTGGCAGGTAATCAGCGGCACCAGCATCCAGTGCATCCAGGCTAACGCGGGCGCCTTCATAGGTAAGCGAGGAAAACATGATGACCGGCGTGGGGCAGCGCTGCATGATCTGCTTTACCGCCGTGATGCCATCCATCACCGGCATCTCGTAATCCATAGTGATTACGTCCGGACGTAGCGACAGCGTCTGCTCGATAGCTTCTTTGCCGTTGGTTGCCGTGCCGACAACCTGAATCTGCGGATCACCCGCCAGAATTTCGGTTACCCGGCGGCGAAAAAAACCCGAGTCATCAACCACCAGAACCTTGACCGCCATACCTTCTCCTGAACCCGCATCGCCATTCGGCGCAGCGCACCATGCGCCCATTTCCAAGTGACTCTTGCGAGCCACTTTCCCCGCCTACCGCGTCAGTTCAGCATGGCAACAGCAGTTGGCAGATGCGTCTGATACAGCATGGTACAACCTATCACACCCGTCGCGCGTACCGCTTGAGCAGACTGGGTATATCCAGAATCAAGGCGATACGGCCGTCGCCGGTGATAGTCGCGCCAGCCATACCCGCCGTGCCCTGGAGCATCCGCCCGAGTGGTTTGATAACCACTTCTTCCTGGCCGACCAATTGATCAACCACAAAGCCCACTCGTTGCGTGCCGACCGAGACGATCACCACACTAGCCGCAGAATGATCGCTGGTATCTTGCACGCCGGGCATCAGCCAGCGCTTGAGATAGAACAACGGCAACGCTTTTTCGCGCACGATAATGACTTCCTGGCCATCGACGATATTGGTGCGCGACAAATCGAGGCTATAGATCTCGTTAACGCTTACCAGCGGCAACGCGAACGCCTGGTTCGCCAACATGACCATCAAGGTTGGCATAATCGCCAGCGTTAACGGCACTTTGATGGCGATGCGCGAGCCTTGCCCTTTGGTTGATTCAATATTGATGGTGCCGTTGAGCTGGGAGATTTTGGTTTTCACCACATCCATACCCACACCACGGCCGGACACATCGGAAATTTCGGTTTTTGTAGAGAAGCCGGGCTCGAGGATCAAATTAAAGCACTCGGCTTCGCTCAGGCGATCCGCAGCGTCTTTGTCCATCATGCCTTTTTCGACTGCCTTGGCACGCAGCACGTCTGGATCCATACCGCGGCCGTCGTCGACAATAGTCAGCAGAATATGATCGCCTTCCTGCTGCGCGGCCAATACGACTTTACCCGTACGTGGTTTACCCGCGGCCTCTCGTTCGTCAGGCAGCTCAATACCGTGGTCTACCGAATTACGCACCAAGTGAACCAGTGGATCGGCCAGCGCTTCTACCAGGTTCTTGTCGAGATCGGTTTCTTCACCAACCAGCTCTAGGTTAATTTCCTTTTTCAAGCTCCGCGCCAAATCACGTACCACGCGCGGGAATCGCCCAAATACTTTTTTGATCGGCTGCATGCGGGTTTTCATCACCGACATTTGCAGATCAGCGGTAACCACATCCAGATTACCAACCGCTTTGTTCAGTTCTTCATCGCCACTGCTCAAGCCCAGACGCACCAGTCGGTTGCGCACCAACACCAGCTCGCCAACCATGTTCATGATTTCATCAAGACGTGCGGTGTCTACGCGTACGGTGGTCTCAGCTGTGGGAGCAGCTTCTGCCGCTTGTGCCGGCTTTACGACACTTGGGGCGGCCACAGGCGCAGCTTGTGGCTTGGCAACAACCTTGGGCTGAGGCTTTGGCTCGGGCTTACTGTCTGCCTTGGTAGCAGGTGCAGCAACCGACGCAGAAGTCGGGGTAGCGTCTACAGCCTCCTTACCCGGTGCAGAACCTTTGCCATGCAGTTCATCGAGCAGCGCTTCAAACTCATCGTCGGTAATTTTGTCTGCAGTGTCTGCGGCGCTTTGTGGCACAGACGCCTCAACAGGCACGTCGTCTTCGATCTTGCCTGGCGCGCTGCCCTTACCGTGCAACTCATCCAGCAGCGCTTCAAATTCATCATCGGAGATATCGTCGCCGGAACTAGCGGCCGTGGTTGTGGCGGGGCCACTTCCAACTTGGCCACTGCCATGCAACTCGTCCAGCAGAGCATCGAATTCATCATCGCTGATTTCATCACTGCCGGCGGTTGCTGACGCGGCCGGCTCGGCTGTTACAGCGGGAGTTGCATTGCCATGCAGCGCATCGAGCAATAGCTCGAACTCGTCATCGGTTATATCGCCATCACCGCTGGAGATACTTTTCACAGCAGCCAGAGCCGGTGCGGTCGGCGCAGCTGCAGCGACAGGCTCAACAATATCGGCACTGGCTGGTTGCGCTAACGCGGAAAGTGCAGCTAGCAAAGCTGGCGTGGCAGGGGTGAGTTCTTGTTGGTTGCGCACCTGATCAAACATACTGTTGACCGTATCCAGCGCCTGTAGAACTACATCCATTAAATCGGAGGTAACCGGGCGCTCGCCCTTGCGCAGAATATCAAACACGTTCTCGGCGATGTGGCAGCAAGCTACCAGGGCATCGAGTTGCAGGAAGCCAGCACCGCCTTTAACGGTATGAAAACCGCGAAAGATAGCGTTGAGCAGATCCATGTCATCGGGACGGTTCTCCAGTTCGACCAACTGTTCGGACAACAGCTCGAGTATCTCACCTGCCTCGACCAGAAAGTCCTGGAGAATCTCTTCATCCGCATCGAAACTCATGCACCCACTCCCCTCGGGCGTGTTAACAGTAAACGGTAATGCGTTGGGCTAGTATCGCTGCTTGGGCGCAGTCCGCTGTTATTAGTCGCTAATCCGGAACCAGCAAGCCTGACTATTTCACAACTAGTCTGGCCGTTGCCGTCACACTCGGTGCCGGCGATTTTTTGCAGGAGTCAGAACCCCAGGCTGGACAAAAGATCGTCGACTTCGTCCTGCCCGGATACAACGTCTTCTCTTGTATCGGCATGAATTTGCGGACCTTCACCCCTGGGTGAGGTTTTTTTTGTCTCGCTGGCGGTTTCTGCGTGGTTGATGCCAGTAATTCGATCCACCTGGCCCGCCATGCGAACCAAGCTGAGCAAACTTTCTTCAACATCGTGCACTAGCGTAATGACGCGTTTGATCACCTGACCGGTAAGGTCCTGATAATCCTGCGCAATCAAAATATCGTTAAGATGGCCCGATACGTCATTGCTGGTATTTTCGGCTTTCTCAAGAAAGTCACCCATACGCTTATACAGTTCACGAAACTCGTCGGCCGCCATCTCACGCCGCTGCAAACGCTGCCAGTCGCTACGCAAGGCCGCCGCTTCACCGCCCAGTTCAGATATCTTTGGCGCGCTGATTTCTACCAGGTCCATAGTGCGATTGGCTGCCTTATCGGTCAGCTGCACCACATAATCCAGGCGATCCGAGGCATCAGAAATTTTCGAGGTTTCAGTTTCATCACCCAGGGCGTGGGTGGTGTCTATCTGAAAGTTGACAATGGAGTTGTGCAACGCACGGGTGAGCTGCCCCACCTCATGATAAAGACCGCGATCACGGGCTTGATTTATTGCGTGAATCACCAATAGAGCTTCGGCGAAGTCACCCTGCTCCAGATGATCGACCAATTGGCGCGCATTGTCCTTGAGGGAATGTTCAAATTCCTGAGCAGTCGCCTGGCCGGGATCCTTACTTAACGCCATAACCTGTACCCCGGTTGATTATTATTTTGCTTGCACTCGCTCAAAAATCTTTTCGATTTTTTCTTTCAAAGCCTGAGCAGTAAAAGGCTTCACAACATAACCGTTAACACCCGCCTGGGCTGCTTCGATGATCTGGTCCCGTTTGGCTTCAGCGGTCACCATCAGCACCGGCAGGTGCTTGAGACGCTCGTCAGCACGGACTGCACGCAGCAGGTCGATGCCACTCATGCCGGGCATGTTCCAGTCAGTCACCAGAAAATCGAAGTTACCACTCTGCAGCATCGGCAATGCGGTATTGCCATCATCGGCTTCAGCCGTGTTGGTAAAACCCAGGTCGCGCAACAGGTTTTTGATAATGCGCCTCATCGTTGAAAAATCATCAACGATGAGAATTTTCATATTCTTGTCCAAGTCGACCTCCGTACAAACCAGGGAAAGTGCAGGCCTGCACCCCGAAAACCCATTGCAATGGCCAAACTAGCCGTATAAAGAAACTCTGAATAGCCTGCTGCTGCGCAACCGGTTGTTCACAATATCTTCAGTTTACAGCCATCAAAACAGGATCAGGCACAGTGCTACTATTTGCGCAATTCGAGCATTGTCCGGATGTTGGCGACAAAATCAATCATTTCGCCAACTTGATAGACGGGCGCGCAGTCGTGCGGCACATTGACTATGCAGCTGACTTACCCGCGATTCACTTACTCCCAACACCGCGCCGATCTCCTTGAGGTTCAGTTCTTCATCGTAATACAACGACAGAAGCAGACGTTCCCGTTCAGGTAAACCGTCGATTGCTTCCGCCAACGCGCCGCGAAAACGTTCATCTTCCAGCCCAGAGAAAGGCTCGAAATCACCCTGTACATCGGCCGGCGCACCACTTTCCAACAGGTCATCAAAGCTAAAAAGCTTGCTCCCCGCTGTGTCGTTGAGAATCGCGTAATATTCTTCAAGACTCATATCAAGTTCGGCAGCAATCTCGTGATCTTTAGCGTCACGCCCCAAACGAGATTCAACAGCGCGCATCGCATCACTGACCATGCGTGTATTTCGATGCACTGAACGTGGCGCCCAATCACCTTTGCGTACTTCATCAAGCATGGCGCCACGAATGCGGATACCAGCATAGGTTTCAAAACTGGCACCTTTGCCGAAGTCGAACTTACGAGAAGCCTCTAACAGGCCAATCATGCCGGCCTGGATCAGATCATCAACCTGCACACTGGACGGCAGCCGGCCTAACAGATGGTAAGCAATGCGCTTCACTAGCGGAGCATATTGCTCAACGAGTCGATCCTGGTCATTCGCAGAACGTTGTGCTCGTGTATACATGCTTAGTCCGCCAGCCGATGCAATCATAGGCCCGAGCCGGTAGGCCGTACCAGACGCTCGACGAAGAATTCCAGGTGTCCGCGTGGATTAGCTGGCAAAGGCCATGAATCCACCTTCTGCGCAATTGCTCTAATGGCCATGGCCGCTTTGCTGCGCGGGAAAGCCTCATAGACTGCACGTTGCTTCTGTACGGACTTGCGCACCGCTTCATCGAAAGGTACCGCCCCGACGTATTGCAGTGCTACGTCGAGAAACCGGTCAGTTACTTTAGACAGCTTAGCAAATACCATGCGACCTTCCTGCGGGGTGTTCACCATATTGGCCAAAATTCGGAAACGCGTCATGCCGTGATCACGGTTTAGCAGCTTGATCAGTGCATAAGCATCCGTAATAGAGGTAGGCTCATCACAGACGACGACCAGTGCTTCCTGGGCTGCCCGTACGAAGCTGACCACCGAATCGCCGATACCGGCGGCAGTGTCGACAATCAACACATCGATATTGTCACCAACCTCGCTGAATGACTGGATCAGACCTGCATGCTGTTGAGGGCTAAGGTTAACCATGTTCGCCGCGCCGGACGCAGCAGGCACGACGCGGATACCACCGGGGCCGGGGATCATCACGTCGCGCAGATCACACTTGCCTTCCAGCACGTCAGCCAGCGTAGCCTTGGGTTTTAACCCAAGCAATACGTCAACGTTGGCTAGCCCCAAGTCGGCATCCAACAGCACGACACGGCGCCCCAACTCCGCCAGCGCAAGGCTAAGATTGACCGACACATTAGTTTTGCCGATACCACCCTTGCCGCCGGTGACTGCGATAACCTGAACCGGATGATTGCTACCCATCTACGATGATTACCTTGAATTATTGATTTCGCTTAGCTTGCCCGCTGGCCATGCATCATACCGGCAAACACATCTGCCATCGCCTGATCTTCCGGCGCTTCATTACCCGCCATACTGACCGCGCGACTTACCAACTGGTGCCCTAACGCACGATTGATATCGTCTGGAATTCGCTGGCCATCTGCCAGATAGGCTACCGGCAAACCCTGTTCCATAGCCAGCCCTAATGACTCACCCAGCGTTGCGGCCTCGTCGACCTTTGTAAGAACGCACCCACTGAGCCCACAACTCTTATAGTTGTGATAAGCCGCCTTCATTACACGGTACTGACTGGTTGCCGCCAGTACCAACAATTTACGTACTTGCTGCCCCTGCTGCGCCAGTGCGTTCAACTGACCGCGCAGATAAGGGTCCTGCGCTTGCAAGCCGGCCGTATCTACCAATACCAAACGCTTACCGGAAAAATCAGCCAGCACATCCTGCAAACTATTCTGCTCATCAACTACTCGCACCGGCACGTCAAGAATGCGGCCGAGGGTACGCAGCTGTTCATGCGCGCCAATGCGATAGGTATCCATAGTTACCAGGGCCACATGCTGGCTACCGTGCTTAAGCACGTAGCGTGCTGCTAACTTACCCAGCGTGGTGGTTTTGCCTGCGCCGGTTGGGCCGACAAGGGCGATAATACCGCCTTGATCCAGCATATCTTCACGCAAAGTAGGAATGCGGTGCGATAGGTGTGCAAGTACCAGGCGCCAAGCTTGGCGAACGTCAGTCACATCAGCGACTTGGCTCAGCAGGTTCTGGCAGATTTCTGCCGGCAGACCGATCTGTGTCAGCCGGCGCCACAAGCCAGCCTGTTTAGGCTGACGCTGGCTGAGTTGGCCCCAAGCCATACCGCCCAACTGCGACTCCAACATCTCACGCAACCCTGCCAACTCGGCGCGCATAGCACTAAGCCCAGTACTTTCAGCCGCGTCAGCGACAGGGACTGCAGCACTTACCTTGCGCTGCACCGGCGGCTCTTCGCTTGGCTCTTGCACCAGACGATCAAGCAGGTCGCGCGCAACTGGCGAGCCTTGCTCGGCCGCCGCGCGCATGCTGTCCCCGAATAATTGACGGTTAACCGTTGGCTGGTTACGCGAAACCATCTGGCCTACCTCAAGCTCAGCGCGGGCGGCAACGATTCGCTCCTGGGTCTTTTTCAGTTCCTGATCCAGCCCTGGCGTCGGCGGCGTGATGCGCGGCGCAACATAGTCCAGCGCTGCGGTCAGCTCTACCCCACCAGCCACACGGCGGTTAGCGATAATCGAGGCGTCAGCGCCCAGCTCATCACGCACCAGTTTCATCGCTTGGCGCATATCGGCGGCAAAGAAACGTTTGACTTTCATGGCTGACCTCATCAGTTACCGGTGCCCCGCGCATCGCGCCAGGCTGCGTTTAATCTGCGTTCTTGAGCCTTGGCTCAGTTCTGTCCGACCGTGGCGACTATGGTCACCTGCTTGCTGTCCGGAATTTCCTGGTAGGACAACACATGGGCTCCGGGGGCGGCGTAGCGGACAAACTTGGCCATCATCATCCGAATCGGCCCAGCCACCAGCAGGATCGCTGGCTTGCCCTGTACTTCCTGACGCTGCACCGCTTCTGACAACGAGCGTTGCAGTTTTTCTGCCATCCCGGGCTCCAGCAACATGCCATCATCGACACCCTGCCCAGCCTTCTGAAGACTCTGTAGCAACATCTGTTCCAACCTTGGTTCCAGAGTGATCACAGGCAGCTCGGAGTCAAGCCCCACAATGCTTTGCACGATCGAGCGCGACAGCGCAACGCGCACTGCCCCAATCACAGCGCCAGTATCTTGACTCTTGCCCGAGCTGTTAGCGATAGACTCAGCGATGGTCCGAATGTCGCGCACCGGCACCTGCTCCTGCAGCAGGCCCTGCAACACTTTGAGCAGATTGGAGACTGAAATAAGCCCTGGCACTAGCTCCTCAGCCAGCTTTGGCGAAGCCTTGGCCAGCACTTGCAGCAGCTGCTGCACTTCCTCATGGCCAATCAGCTCATGTGCGTGCTTGTGCAGAATTTGGTTGATGTGGGTGGCCACCACGGTGCTGGCGTCGACTACCGTGTAACCAAGCGACTGAGCCTGGTCTTTCTGCATCGGCTCGATCCATACCGCATCCAACCCAAAGGCAGGATCTTTACCCGCCAAGCCTTTGATTTCGCCAAATACCTGGCCTGGGTTGATTGCCAGCTCACGGTCTGGGTAAACCTCAGCTTCAGCTACGCCAACACCCATCAGCGTCAATCTATAGGCATTGGGTGCCAGATCGAGGTTGTCGCGGATGTGTACCGAGGGCATCAAAAAGCCCAAGTCCTGTGACAGTTTTTTACGCACGCCCTTAATCCGCGCCAGCAACTGCCCACCCTGGTTCCGGTCGACCAGCGGAATCAAACGGTAACCTACCTCCAACCCCACCATGTCGACCGGGGTGACGTCATCCCAGCCCAGCTCACGGGTTTCTGGCGACTGCACCGCTGGCGGCAGCGCCTGCTTGCGCTCAACCTCAGCGTCCTCTTCAACCTTGACCTGCTGTCGTTTGGCAATCACGTAGGCGCCACCGGCTGCCAGCGCACCCAAACCAATAAAGGAAAAGTGTGGCATGCCGGGAATCAGGCCCATGATGATCATGATCGCCGCGGCAATAGCCAGCGCCTTGGGCGAGGTGAACATCTGACGCTGCACCTGCGCGCCCATGTCTTCAGAGGTGGAGACCCGCGTCACCATAATGGCGGCAGCGGTAGACAGCAGCAGCGACGGAATTTGCGCCACCAAACCGTCACCAATGGTCAACAGCACGTAGATTTTGCCGGCTTCTGCGAATGGCAGGCCGTGCTGCGCCATACCGATGGCTAAACCACCAATCACGTTGATGAACAGAATCAGCAGACCGGCAACCGCGTCACCGCGTACGAACTTACTGGCACCGTCCATGGAGCCGTAGAAATCCGCTTCCTGCGACACCTCCATCCGCCGGGTCTTGGCCTGTTCCTGATCAATCAGACCCGAATTCAAATCGGCGTCGATTGCCATCTGTTTGCCAGGCATAGCATCCAGGGTGAAGCGAGCGCTCACTTCTGAGATACGCCCAGCACCCTTGGTAACTACCACAAAGTTGATAATCATCAGGATGGCGAACACCACCAGACCCACAACATAGTTACCGCCGATCACCACTTCACCGAAGGCCTGAATAACCTTACCCGCCGCGTCACCACCCTCATGACCATAGAGCAGCACCACTCGCGTAGACGCTACGTTGAGCGCCAAGCGCAGTAAGGTGGCGACCAGCAATATGGTGGGGAACACGGCGAAATCAAGCGGGCGCAAGGCGTAAGCGCCGACCAACAGCACCACCAAGGCCAGCGCGATATTGAAGGTAAAGAGCACGTCGAGTATGAAGGGTGGCACCGGCAACATCATCATGCCGAGCATCACCAGCAATAGAATAGGCACACCCAGACTGCCGTGGCGCAAGCCGGCCAGATTGGTCCGCATGTTACCCATCATTTGTGTGCGATCGACAGCCATTGCCCGGAGCTTCCCCAATCAATAATTTGACGCAATTTGCGTGCTAACAGACTCTAGGCAAGAAGCGTTCCAGCTTAGCGAAAAGAGCGCCAATCAGGATAATGTCGAAGTGCCATACACTAAACCTGAAAACCAGTGCTATGCTTTGCTGGTGCGGACACTCTGATACACTGCGCTAGCGACAACGGCAACGGATGGCCCGGTTTAGAACAAGGCTATCGGCTAACCGGCGAACCTGCGTAAAGGCGTCTGAATCAGTTATTCGCGCAGTTTTCCGGTCAAGACTCTGATAGACCGAAAAACGCTGAAAGACACTGCGAGCAGTTAGTGACCGCTGTTATTTTTACGCATTTTCAATAGCCATACTCAGTGGTTCCTGGCCATCACAGAGAGAATTCATGCGCGTACTTGTTGTTTTGCTGCTCATCGTTACAGCGGCCCTAACCGGCTGCGAGAGCCTATCTCAGCCTGACAGTCTGTTGGCACGTTCCAGCGAAGCATTAAAAAATCAGCGCCAACGCCTGGCCGACCTCGCCGCCAGTTTGACCAGCGATCCAAAGGAGCAAGAGCGCCACGCTGAAGTGCAGGCGCTGTTTGATCAAGAATATATAGACCCACTCACTGTCTACTTGCAGCGGCACGGCGAAGACTCGAACTACGCTCCCTATGCAGAGTTGGTCCGTGCCGAACGCAGCGAACGTTGCGGCGTGGTTGCCGCCCGTTATGCTCCACAGGATCCCAACGCTGCAACGCTACAACGCCTTAAGCGCGGCTATGTATTCTCTTGTCCTGCGGTGATTGATGCCTTCGCCCTACGGGTGAGCGCGGCGCAGTCGGCGGTTGCTACTCAAACTAACGCCACACCCGTTACGCCAACCGCCAAAGCCGACACGCCCGTCAGCCAACGCGCTGCCAGCAGCAATAACGCAAAAGATTGCTACCTGTTGTTTAGCATTAAAAACTTTCAGCAAGCTCAACCCTCTTGCTCTGCCGCTGCCGCGAAGGGCGATGGCAAAGCCCAGCATCACCTTGCGGTGATTGCACAAACAGACGGGGATCAGTCTGAGGCGCTGCGCTGGGCACGCGAGTCGGCTGGCCAGGGCGACGCCAACGGTCAGCTGTTACTGGCTCAACTACTCGCCGCACAAGATCAACAAGAAGAAGCCGCTACCTGGCTGAAGGCAGCAAGTGATCAGGACCAGCGCGAGGCCAACTTTTTACTGGCCCAGGCTTACCAGCAAGGCACGGGGCTCGCCAGGAACTTTCCGCAATCGCAGGTCCACCTGCATCGCGCCGCCAGCGCCGGTTATGTGCCCGCTATTTTGCAGCTGGCCAACCAGCAAAAAGGTTCAGCTAGCGCTCGTCATTGGCTGCGAGAGGCAGCAAAAAAGAACTCGGCCACCGCCCAATATGAGCTAGGCATGGATTATCTGCAGGGCACCAGTGGCGATACCGACCTGATAGAGGCTTACGTCTGGCTGAGCTTGGCGTTGGTTAACGGCGAAAAACGCGGCAAACGGCATGTAGAACAGCTATCGTCCCAACTCAGTCCGGAAGAGTTGACTCAGGCCCAAGGCCGCGTCCATTCTGGGCTTAACGGACTCTAGCCAAGGAATGCCCATGCTCCCGGTCAAGCCAGCAATCATGTTTCTGCTCAGCCTGCTGGTGTGCATCTTCATGTTTGGTACTTGGCTGATGTCCAGCTTGAATCTGGAGTACGCGCAAAATGCCATGGCTGAGTTGCGGCAGCGACAAATTACCGACACTTTCTACGCCAACCTGGACCGCATCAACGCCCACCATCGGCAGATGGAATACAACACTCATGGACTGGCCCGCACCGGCAGCCTGTTTGATAGCCTGGAGGACAACTCTGCGGTTACGGTGCAGCGCTTGCGCCAGAGCCTGCAACAGACGTTGCGAGACTTTCCCGATAGTTACGGCAGCAGCCTATGGTTCGCAGACGGCAGAACCGAGAAGGCGCTTTATGCCTATCGTCAGGAGAGCAACATTCTGGTCGAGGCCATTCCGGCAGCCGACCAGCAAATGATACGGCAGTGGTATCAGCGCCTGACTGAACTTGAGCAACAATCCAACAGCAATATCGATCCCGCCAATAACTGGATGCCCGCTTACTACAAAGCCAGCATCGACAGCGCCGTGATCAGCCACGCGGTTTTAATTTTCAACAACCAGCAACAACCCATTGGGTTAGCGATTACCGATTGGCGAGCGGAAGATATTGTGCGCACGGTCAGTCGGGTTGAGGTCACCCCCGGCACTTTCTCGTTTTTGCTGGATACCGAAAACCGCAATCTTTCCAGCCTCTCAGAAGCTAAAAATGTGGCGCAGGCGCAAGAGCTGATCAACGCTATCGTCGACCTGAATCTTTATGAACAACTGAAACCACAATCCACCACCCGAATACTCAGCACGCGTCAGCTCGCCTCACCCATGCAGCACCTGCAACTTGACTTAAGTCAGCGCGAATATGCGCTGTTCTTCTCTCGTACCCAGGCTGGCATGCTGTTCGGCATTGGCGTGCCTCAAGCCGAGATTGATGCGGTGCTGGAGCCTATGCGGCAAAGCAACTTCCGAATTGTTAGCCTGACCGGGCTGATACTGCTGCTGATCTCCGCTCTCATTCTTTATCTAGTGGCAGGCATCCTGCGCCAACTGCATAACCTCTACACCGACAGCCTGACAGAGCTACCTAATCGCGAGCGCCTGCTGGTTGATTTAAGAAAGCGTCGTACCGCGTCACTGATCCTGCTCAACATTGACTCTTTCAAAGAAATTAACGATTTTTACGGCCACGAATGTGGTGACCACGTCATTATCGAGCTAGCGGATGCACTGGATGACTACCTGGGGAGTCAGCCCGATTGGCAGCAAAGCCGCCTATATCGCATGCCCGCAGATGAGCTCGCCGTTTGGTTGCCAGGCGAACACAGCGAAGGACAACTGCAAAAGCAGATCAACCAGCTGCTCGAGTTCATCAGCGCACTGCGCATCACATGGCACAACCAGGATATACCCGTGAATGCCAGCCTGGGCGCTGCCAGCAGCGCCCAGCGCGGCAGTGAAGATCTGACCAGCGAAGCCCTGTTGCCTGGCGCAAACATCGCGCTGGAGCTAGCGCGCCTGCATAAAAACAATTACGTCATTTACGATGAGCGCCACAAAGTTCGTGAAAGCTACGAGCAAAATTTGATCTGGGCCAACCGCTTGAAAGGGGCATTGGAAACAGGTCGTATCGTGCCCTTCTTTCAACCCATCATGGACCTCAAAACCAATCGAATTGAGAAGTTTGAGTGCCTGGTAAGACTGCTGGATGACCAGGGTGAACCCATCAGCCCTTCACAGTTCCTCGATCTGGCGAAGAAAGTCCGCCTCTATCGCTCCATTACCCGCTGCATGGTAGAAAGCAGCATGCGGCAATTTGCAGATCTGCCATACACCTTCTCGCTGAACCTATCCTGTGAAGATCTATTGGATCAGGAACTATCGGATCACATCATCGCCACTGTTGAACAAAACGAAATCGGTTCCAGGGTGATATTCGAGATCCTCGAATCAGAAGGTATTGAAAACTATGCTGCGGTGCGTCAGTTCATTGACCGTGCCAAGGCGCTCGGTTGCCGCATCGCGATTGACGACTTCGGCACTGGCTATTCCAACTTCGAGCACCTGCTACGTCTGGATGTAGACCTGATCAAGATCGATGGCAGCCTGATTAAGCAACTGGACACCAACGCTACCGCGATGACCATCTGCAAAGGCATAGTGCAGTTTGCAGAGGAGCTTGGCATGTTGACGGTCGCTGAGTTCGTCCATAGCCCAGCCATTCTGGCGAAGGTGCGCGAACTGGGAGTGACCTTTGCACAGGGTGCTGCCATCGGCATGCCATCGGCCAGTTTGATTACCAAGGTCACCATGACCGGCACCGAGCCCGAAGTGAACCGTGCCAAGAGTTAAGCTGTATTGGCTGGCTTACGCTTGATCAATATCGCGCCGGCGCCCTAGCCAGCCAGGCCGCATACAACCTGAACCGGCAAACCTTCGGGTGAGGGAAGATCAACCCACTCTAGCGATAGATGATATCTCCGCGCATGGGCGCGAGTCGTTTTAGTAGTCGATTCTGTACGCGTACAGACAGACCTTCATCGTCCATCGCCGCAATCAGATCCTCCACCAATGCGTTAAAATCGCCTTGGCTGATATCAAAACCCGCGTGCACGTCAATCATGCTGTCACCGGTATATTCACAAGGACCGCCAGCCTCGACGCAAATCTGCTCCTGTAGCTTTTCTTGCAACCGGAGTATGTCGGTATCGGCGAAATGGTGCACGATGCGTGCGTCATCAGCAATGCGGTACAACAGGCCTTCCACCACCCGATTGATACCCGCCTGCTCACCCATAGCCTGATACAGACTGTCATCCGCCGGCGTTGTATTGGTGGCGCAGCTGGCTACCCCCATGACAACAATACCCGTGCAGATAATCTTAACTAATGGTTTGAACATGAACCGCCTCAGTAACTCAGTTGCAATGACAAATACAGGCCCTGCTGGCCTTCCAGCGTCGCGATTTCGCCCATATCAGCCCACGAGGCGACTACCGCCACACGCTTGCTAGGAAAGTAGCCGACAAATAGGTCTTGCCAGTCGCTTTCTCCAGCGAAGGACAGATTATCCGGTTTCTCACGGTATTCGACGCCGACTATCCATTGCGGGCTTAACAGCAGACCGACACTGCCTTCCTTCAACAAACTACGGGTGTCGCGGCGATCACCACCAAAACCGAGCAGGCCCGTTTCATTTGCCCGTGAGTAACGCAAGGTGCCATTGAGCAGCAGGTTATAGCCACCTACAGCGCCCAGAAACAGGCGCGAAGCTGCAAGATAATAATCGGTATCTGAATCACGCTTGGCGCCAACCAGTGATGGCACCAGGAAGTTACGTTGGCGCTTATACTGCGCACCAAACGAGACCTGCGGCAGTTGGTCGTAAATCAGATCACCGAACAGGCGCACTTTCAGCCCGTAGATATCTTGATTTAGGGTTTTTTCGGGCAGGCCTGCGGCTTTGGTCAGCGCATCTATATCCAGACGCTGACGAGCAATCGACAGCTCCACGCGATTACCTAAGCTGAGCGCGGCGCCGAAGCTATCCAGCCGATAATCTCCGGTATCGACCCGCGTCGCAAAAACATCGCCGCCCCATTCATCACGGGTACCGTAGCCAGACAACACCGCCCAAGGCACTATGCCACCACCAGCAGCACCCTCAATACTGGTCGCACCGCCCGTCGCGAGCATACGACCACCGGGCTCGGCCATCGCGCCGCTTGCACAAGCCACCAGCAAAGCGGCTATTGCAGCTTTTCTCATGCAGACTCCACTACTCCGAAGGTACCACGGGTATCCTCAAGCCATTGCTCTAAAGCTGCTGCAGCCAACGGCCGACTAATGAAGTACCCCTGAGCCACATCACAATGACGCTCTTTCAGCCAGTTCAGGCTGTCTATGCTCTCTATTCCCTCGGCAATCACTTTCAAGCCCATATTGTGCGCCAATTCGATGGTCGACTTGACGATAACGGCATCGTCGCTGCCCTCCGCAAGCTGCAGCACAAAAGACTTGTCTATCTTCAAGTCTTGCACCGGCAGACTCTTCAGCGTAGCCAACGATGAATAGCCTGTCCCGTAATCATCCACCGCCAATGCGATACCCAGGTCACGCAGCACACGCAGACTATTCAGGCTGCGCTCAGGGTTTATCATCACTGCACTTTCGGTGACTTCCATCGACAGATACTCAGGGCTGATCTGTTGGGCGCGCAGCAGATGCTCGATGCGCTGGGGAAATTGCGGGTCGTCCAAATCACGAGCAGATATATTCATCGCTACCTGAAGATGAATACCACGATCTATCCAATTGCGTAACTGCGAGGCAACCGCGGCCATCATCCATTGCGTCAGCATGCCAATGCTGCCGGTCTGCTCGGCCAAAACAATGAACTCATCAGGAGTGATCGGACCAAGTTCGCTGTGCGTCCAGCGCATCAACGCTTCAACCTGCCGCACTTCGCCGCTGGCCAAATCCAATTTCGGCTGAAACACTACCGCCAGCTCTTTGTACTCCGGGGCATAACGAAGGTCCCGCGCCAATCGAATACGTCGTTGGTACGCTTGATCACGCTGCGCCTGATACACCGCAATGCGTTCCGGGCCGGGAGCAGCGTCTCCCAGTGCAATACTGACTTGGCGTAACAGCTCACCCGCGTCACGCCCTTGCAACGGCCACTCCACTACACCGGCCATCCATTGCGAGCGGAGCTTGATATCCTCAACCTGCATCTTCTCGCCGAGCTGAGCCAGCATCGCGTCGATAACCACCACCGCCTCATCCAGATCACGGCGCTCCAACAACAACAGAAAGCCCACCCCTGGTTGCCAAGCCAGCAATGAATCGGCCGGTAGCTGGCCTCCCAAACACGCTACTGACTGGCGTACCAAGGTATCCATGAAACTCTGTCCACGGGCCTTAACCATCAATTCTGCGGTCACCAAATTGCATTGCGCAAGCACACCGCTTTGCCCACTGACAATCGAGCTATTCAGTCGCTCACGCATCACGCCAACGTTAGCCAATCCGGTCAGTGGGTCATGCAGCGCGTTATGCGCAATCAAACTTTCCCGCTCGGCGATACCGATCCGCATGGCATCGATGCTTTCGGCCAAGAGCCCTAACTCATCATTGCGGGCAAGCGTGACTTTGTGGGTGTAGTCGCCCCGACCAATACGCTTGGCTGCCTCCGCCAACAAGGTGACCGGACGCGCTAAACCGCCGGATAAACGCACCGCCAAAAACGAGGAAGCCAATAGCGCGATCAGCGTGATAATCAACAGTTCGCGCTTGAGATCATCGAAGCTCGCCAGCGCATCGCTCAGCGGGCTGGCCATCTGAGCCACCACACTGTAAGGCGCCTGATCCAGAAGGGTAATGGCGGTAGTCAGATAGCCTTCCCTCTCGAGCCTCTGCGTGCCCTGCTGCAGGCTCATATCCTGCTGTGCATATGGGGTGGTCGAAAAGGTGCTCATGACCTCTTTGTCTCGGCTGCTGACAAAGCGAATTTCCAGGCCAGTCAACTTCTGCATTTCGCGGGCCAGCGCAGCGTCCAGGCTGAATGCCATCGCAACCTGCCCCACTGGAACGGGCGCGTGCACCACCGCCTCTACCAACAAATAGGGTCGATGATCAATCATCGCAATCAACGCTTGCTCGGAAAATGCTTGCAGTGACTCCACCTGCGCGGTGTCTGAGCCTGGCATGGTCGCCGACGAAATACGCAGGTCACCCTGCGCATCAAAAAACAATGCCTGGTCAGCACCAATGCGGCTTGCCTGATTTAGCAAGGCCGAGCGAATGGTCGCTAAATCCCCCGTGGCAACCGCCTGACGGAAGCCGAAGTCTGCTACCAGAATCTGCGTTGCGTTGGTTAACTCACGCGCTCGAGCTTCCAGCAGATTTCTGAAAACGTTGCTACCTACCTCTAGTTGCCGTTGCGCCTGTCGCTCCGCTGAGAAGTCTGTGCTGGTATAAACCGCAAAAAACACAGCCCCCAGTACCAACGACAGCAAGCAGACAGACGTAACTATCAGCCTGGTACGCAGATACCGAATACGCACCCGCTACTCCGCCGCTTTCTTGAAGCGTTGCTGCAACGGAGATAGCACTGGTGTCGGCGCCTGCTTAGCTGAGGACACTGGCAGGCTCAGAACCTGGCCCGCTTGATTCAGGTCCAGCTCACCGAGTGCGACGGGCGGCTGCTCAAGCTGTGATGGATGCCACCACGAAACCGGCCAGTTGCCAGCCGGCAAATCAGGCAGCGACACAATCCCCTGCGCATCGCTCACGGCAAAGCGGGGGCTTTGGGTGACCAGAATGTAGCCAATCATGGAGTCGTGAATATTGCAGCCAAGCACCACTACACCGGCGCGATCAAAAGCGACCGGAGGTGCCTCAGCGCCCTTGAAAAGACGCAGCTCAAACGGCTTGGCAGAAGAGAAAGAATAGACGTGATGGCGCACATCATCACTATTTGGAAAGTCCACCAGGGTGCCAACAGGCGCAACCAATACGCGTGGCACAAACTGTATATCGACCTGATCCATCACATACTGCTGAGACTGCAACGCGGGTATGCCATCCACGAGCAACACGGCATTGGACAAAGGCGCGCCAGCCTTATCAGTCAACATGACCTGCGCAGCATTACTTTGCACAGTCCAGAGTAAAGAGACGGCCGCGGATAAGAGGGTAAACATGGCGTAGCGCATTTTCTTGCCGTTCGAGTACTGATACATGGGCTGTTCGCTCTATAAAGAAGTGATACGGCAGCCTGCGTACTGCTCCGATCCTCCGACGCTCAAGCTCCAATTGGTGGTCACAGCTGAGATTCGTTGCCCAGTCGTGATTAGCTATGTTGCCTGACATCATTCGACGTTAGCATAGCCTGATTGCAAACTGATGTGCAGGAGCGAAGATGACAACCTCGGCCATAAAGCTGTCCATACTGGATTTGTGTTCCGTTACTGAAGGCGCAACACCCGCAGACGCCCTGCACAACGCCCTAGCGTTGGCAAAACTGGCCGAAACACAAGGCTACAATCGCTTCTGGGTCGCAGAGCATCACAATATGACCGGCATAGCCAGCGCCGCCACCTCGGTGGTTATGGGTTACCTTGCTGCCGGCACCAACAATATCCGCATCGGCTCCGGCGGCATCATGCTGCCAAACCACGCTCCGCTGCAGATTGCAGAGCAGTTCGGCACCCTTGAATCGCTTTACCCTGGCCGCATTGATCTGGGTTTGGGCCGCGCGCCCGGCACAGACCAATCCACTGCTCAGGCATTGCGTCGTGGCCGTACCGATGGCGAAGATTTCCCGTTGATGCTGGATGAACTGCGCAAGCTGTTCGCCACGCCTACGCCCGAACAGCGCTTACGCGCAGTGCCAGGCGCCGGTCTCAACGTGCCTATTTGGCTGCTCGGCTCCAGCACTTTTAGTGCACAGCTGGCGGGGCGCCTCGGCCTACCTTTTGCCTTTGCCGGACAGTTCTCGCCAGACTATCTATTCAGCGCACTGCGCCTGTATCGCGAACACTTCACTGCATCAGAACAACTTGCAGAGCCCTACGCCATGCTTGGCATCAACGCCTACTTGGCCGATGACCGAGAGCAAGCACATTATCTAGCAACCTCTCACCAGCAAGCGTTTCTCAACTTGATTCGCGGTCGCCCAGGTCAGATGCCCGCGCCTACTCACGATATGGAAAGCCTCTGGCAGCCCCACGAACGCCACCAGGTAATGTCTACCCTATCCGGCAGCTTAATCGGCGACCCAGAAGCCGCAGGCGAGCAAATGGAGCAGTTGCTGGAGCGTACCGGCGTAAACGAATTGATCGTCAATAGCCCAATCTTCGACCAGCAAGCTAGACAGCACAGCTATGAACTACTGATGCAACTCAACCAACAACGCTGAAGCAAAATTGTATGGCGGAGAAAACAAATATCTCCGCCCTCTTCCCCAGCGTCAGCGACTCTGGTACAAAGACCGCCTGTGCGGGTGTAGCTCAATGGTAGAGCAGAAGCTTCCCAAGCTTACGACGAGGGTTCGATTCCCTTCACCCGCTCCAGAATTACGGCTAAGCAATTGATTTAAATAGAATTAAATCACCCTTCCCGCTTTTCCTCGCTGCCCTTAGCTATCTCCAGCGTTGTTCTTTTCCGCGAGCCGCCACTACACTCAGGGTTAGCCGTTGTTAACTTACTGGCTTGTATGAAAACCAATGCAATCAAGAAGTACTTCCATCACGCTTTTCAACACCATCAAAGTAAACATAACCTATTGTAAGTATTGAAATTTTATTTACTCATAAGATGGCAATTCGAATCCAATTTAGGCACAATCCGAAGATCGTCAAACAGTCGCAGGAGTAACTCAGCATGCAGGGTCAACCAGAGGTCATTAATTGCCTGATCGAACTACTGCGTGGCGAGCTGGGCGCGCGAGACCAGTACTTCCTGCATTCACGCCTGTACGACGACTTTGGCTACAGCAAGCTGTACGAGCGCATCAATCACGAAATGGAAGAAGAGACGCAGCACGCTGATGCGATTCTAAAGCGCATTCTCTTTCTGGAAGGCAAGCCGGATATGCGTCCGTCGGAGATCACACCCGGCTTCACTGTGCAGGCAATGCTGGAGTCCGATCTCAAGCTGGAATATGAGGTACGTGAGAACCTAGCCAAAGCCATTGCGCTATGTGAACAACACAGCGACTACCCCACCCGCGAAATGCTTGAAATACAACTCAAGGATACCGAGGAAGATCACGCCTACTGGCTGGAGCAGCAGCTGCGTTTGATCAAGATGGTTGGCGAGCAAAATTACCTGCAGTCGCAAATGTAAGGCTACGCGCAGCTGCTTGAACAATGCCCCGACAGCTTCGATTGTCGGGGCATTGTTGTTTGTGCTCTCGGTTCCTCAGCACCTATGGCCATTCTTCAACCAAGCCAAGTACCCCCTCCCAACCTTTACGAAATCTTTACATTCTTGCGGCGCCGACTGACACAACGATAGATACGCTAGGCACAGATGGTTAATCTGCCCGGCGCCAGCAATACCGCCCCTGACAGAAGTCCCATTGTTTCCTTTTCGACCTCCCAGGATGGCGGTCATTGGCCTGACGTGGATGTCTCTTTCAGGGTTGCCACATGCCGCATTCCGGTATCGCCTCACCATCACTGCCCCGCCTTCGTGCTCTGGCTGTGCTATTGCCCATTTTGCTCAGTGCCTGCGCATCAACTGTGGCGATGCCAGCAACTGACTCCGTTATGTATTCACGCAGTCCACTTGCCGTCTATCCGTCGCAAGGACAAAGCGCCGAACAGCTCAACTACGACCGCTATGACTGCCACCAATGGGCAGTTCAACAATCGCATTTCGACCCAGCCACCATGAGTGGCAACAACAGTCTTGAACCCGTCCCCAGCACGCCTGGCGAAGGTACTGCCACCGGAGCGGTATTCGGCGGCATTACTGGAGCCGTGCTCTCGGGCCCGCACCACGGTGGCGAAGGTGCACTGGTGGGAGCCGTTTTGGGTGCGGCCATCGGTGTGGCCTCGGACGCCCAAAAGGCAGAACAGATAAACAGCATCAACGCCGACCGCAGCGCTCAGCAGGGCTTGGTCGAAGACAGCTACCAACGCGCTCTGGAAGCCTGCCTGATTGGGCGTGGCTACAGCGTTCGTTAAAGAGAGGAAGACAATATGCACAACATTGGCGTCATCATCCCCAAACAGCTGGCACTCCTGGTCGCTGCGAGCCTGCTCACCAGCACGGCGGTCTTCGCCGGTCCGGGGGATCAGGACCGACGCGACAACGCCGGCCAGAACTCCCGGTATGATCAAAGCAAGCACAACCAGCAACCTCAGCATCAGCCCGCCCAACAAGCGCAGCGCGCGCCAGTCCGAGTAACTTCGCAGCCGCACATGCGGCCCGGCAGCAGTGTGGCCAGGTTGCCCAGCGGCTACCGACAGATACACCATCGTGATCACGACTATTACTATGTAAGAGGCGGCTGGTATCGCCCACACGGCAACGGTTTTATCGTCGTGACCCCACCCATAGGGCTATCTATTCCAGTTTTGCCCGGCGGCTACATTAGCCTGATGATTGGTGGTCGCCCTTACTACCGTTACAACAATATTTATTACGTGCAACGCGGCAATAACTACGTAGTAGTCGACGCACCGAGCCAATCCAACGTCAGTACACCCGCGCAGGATGAGCTCTTTATTTACCCCACCAGTAATCAGTCTGCGGGCCAACAGTCAAAGGATAAGTACGAATGCCATCAGTGGGGTAATAGCCAAACGGGCTACGATCCTACACAACCTTATGGCGGAGTTGCTGCTAACGCGGCCAGTGCTACACGAGCCAATTACCAACGCGCGATGACGGCCTGTCTTGAGGCACGGGGTTACACCGTTCGCTAACGCTGTGAGATCGTACTTGCGAGCTACACATTTACAGACCAAACGGTCAGCTTTTATAAAAAGCTGACCTTTCAGAGAACAAACCCTGAAATTATTCTCAATCCCAGCGTTTTTATGCGCACCATAAATATGCACTATTTAAGCGTTCGCACCGTCATTTAGCTTCCCTACTCGCACTTTCTACCTGACTCTAACAGCCCATGCCTTTTAACTGACCAATCAGACAGCTATTCAAAGCTACGACACCAAAACACACAAAATGGCACTTTTCCTGCATCAATCAATAGAACCCACTAATGGAGCCCGCAAGTGACACTGATCAGGCCAGCAAAGCAATTCCTATCGTGCCCATCAAGCCCATGACGATAGCCGTGACCGACCGCACTCAAACGCATATTCTGTTCCCACAGAGCGCTTCTGAAGCGGTTGCTTTGGCAGTACGCCATCAAGCGCCCTATATAGCTGGCGCGACCGCTCTTCAG
The DNA here is from genome assembly GCA_011053055.1 of Halopseudomonas sabulinigri. Taxonomy (GTDB): domain Bacteria; phylum Pseudomonadota; class Gammaproteobacteria; order Pseudomonadales; family Pseudomonadaceae; genus Halopseudomonas; species Halopseudomonas sabulinigri_A. Next base: position 53,547 of record DRHT01000019.1, read on the forward strand.
CTGAGCTGGAACAAAACGGCGAACTGGCCCACTCAAGCCATTGCACTCAGCGGGCTGAGCGAGTTGATCGGATGCAAGCGCTTGGTAAGCAGCTGGCAGCTCGGCGCCTTAACCTCATTGGCGGAGCTAGCCAATAACAGCGCGCTAGCCGAAGACATGCCACTGCTTTCTCAGGCAGCCGTTAGCGTTGGCGCTGCCGGCGTACGTCAACTCGGAACGCTGGCTGGCAACATCGGTTTTGCTGGCGATCTACTGCCTTCGTTACTGGTGCTGGATACCCAGGTTCTCTGGATTGATCGACATGGCAGGTCGCAACAACAACCGCTAACGCAGTGGCTTGAAGCGCCGCAGTCGCAAGGTTTGATCACCGCTTTGCAAATACCCGTCCCCCTAGCCGGTAGCCTCACCCGCATGGAAAAGCTCGCCAGCCGCAGCGCTTTCAACCCGCCATTGTTGAACGTAGCTAGTCTGCAATGTTGGCAAGAAGGTCAACTGCAGAAACTGCGACTGGCCATTGGTGGCAATGCTATTCAGCCTTGTCTGTTACCGATCAGCCCTCATTTTCTTCCGCTCCAGGACAGTCGTCGCGTGCTGAACACTGCCTTGCGCGCCACCCTCGACAGCATCCTGCCGCTCGGCTGCGCGCAGCGTGACTACTTGATATCAGCCGGCGCCAACCTGCTGTGCGACCAACTGAGTCCAGACTTGTCATGAATAACGTCCCAACCGCCGTACCGCTGGACCAAGCGCACTTTGCCGAACGCTGGAGCGCCCGTCCTGACAGCACCGAGAAAGTTTACGGACTCCAGCAGTATCCCACCGACGAATTGCACTGGCCCGGATTACTGCACGGCCGGATCCTGCGCAGTGCCTGGCCGCACGCGCACATTTTGCATATCGACTTGAGCCAAGCTCGCAGCCTGCCCGGTGTACGCGCGGTCGTTTGCGCTGAAGACATTCCAGGCACCAACAGCTACGGCATCATCTTTCGGGATCAGCCCGTGTTCTGCACTGACAGAGTTCGCTTTCTCGGCGATGCTATTGCTGCAGTGGCAGCGGATAGCCCCGAAATTGCAGCTCACGCACTCACCCTTATCAAGGTGGTTTATGAACCACTACCCAGCATCGGCGATAGCCAACAAGCTCTGGCCTCAGGCGCTCCCCTGCTGCACCCCGATGGAAATCTGCTGGATAGCTCACAACTGAGTCACGGCGATATTGACGCAGGTTTTGCTCAGTGCAGCTATATCGTCGAAAGCCGCTACAGCACCCCGCGTCAGATGCACGTATTCATGGAGACCGAAGGCGGCGTGGCCATTCCCGAGCAAGACGGCAGCCTGACCTTTCGAGTCGGCTGCCAAAGTGGCCATCGCGACCGCGATCAGCTCGCCGACATCCTCGGCTTACCGCAGAAAAAGGTGCGGGTTATTGGCCTTTCTACCGGCGGTGGCTTTGGTGGCAAAGACGAGCTGACCATGCAGCCTGCTGCCGGCTTGCTGGCCCTGAAAACCGGCCGCCCCGTGCGCATTCATTACGACCGCAAAGAGTCCACGCGGGCCGGCATCAAGCGCCATCCGATACAGATGTTTGCGCGTACCGGCTGCGACGCCGAGGGCCGCCTGATTGCCCATCAGCTGCATGCTGTGCTGGATACCGGAGCCTATGCTTCTCTGGGTCCCGCAGTGCTGACCAACTTCAGTGATCACGCAGCCGCGCCCCTGTATCGCATCCCGCACGTTGAGGTACAGGGCCAGCTGGTCTACACCAACAACAGCGTTGCCGGTGCCTTTCGCGGATTCGGTGGCAACCAGGCGACCTTCGCGGTGGAAAGCCAGCTGGACAAACTGGCGCAGGCTGCTGGGCTATCGTCCGCGGAGCTACGCCGCCGCAATCTGCGCACCCCGGATGATGACGGTGTAGAAGGCCAAAGCCAGCAAATGCCCTGTCACCCTGACACGCTGCTGAACAGTGCTCTCGCATCACCACTATGGCGACTCAACACTGCTGACCAAGAGCGCGGACGCTGGCTGAGCGGCGTGGGCATGGCATTAGGCGCGCAGGGCAACGGCTTGGGCAACGGCTTGCCTGATGCGGGCGGCGCCAGCCTGCGCCTGACCGAACAAGGCACCATTCAATTAGCATTTGGGTTTATCGAGTACGGACAAGGCGTGGTTGCCGCCGTTCAGGCTTTGGCCTGCGAAGCGCTTGGCTGCAGCGCGGCGGATCTGGAAATTCGCTTAGGTGATTCCAACGGGCCAGACTCAGGACCAACCAGCGCCTCACGCAGCACAGTGATTGCCACAGAAGCACTGCGGCGGCTGCGCGACGACTGGCAACAGCAGCTGATCCAGCTAGGCAAATCCTTATTGGGCGATCAGCGGGCATTACGCACCGGTGCCGGTGGGCTCTGGCACGACGAGCCACAGGGCGAGCGTGCTATCAGCTATCAAGCATTGGCAAGCCGAAGCAAAGGCGAATCACTGCCGACGCTAAAAACCCATTTTGACTTTCCCACTGGCCCCGACGCTCAGCCCAGAGGGCGCTACCTGCAATTATTGATTGCCACTGTTGCCCGCGTCAGGGTGGATCGCTTCACTGGCCGCGTGAAGGTGACCCATCTGCACCACATCACCGCCGGCGGTAAGGTCATTCACCCGCCGAGCTATCTAGGTCAAATCGAAGGGGCGGCCGTCATGGGTATGGGTATGGCGTTGCTGGAAGATGTGCCTATGCACAACGGCGAGTACCAACTCGATAACCTCGATGCCTATCTGATCCCAACCCTGGCCGATGCACCTGTACAGCAAGTTGATGTGATCGAAACCATCTTCGCCGGCGATCAATACCCTGTGCGCGGTATCGGCGAGCTGGGCATTGAAGCCATCAGTCCCGCATTGATGGCCGCGATTCAGGATGCCACTGGTGTACGGCCATGCGACCTGCCCGCTCGCCCTGCTGTACTACTAGCCGCTATGACCGCAGCCGAGGGAAACCTGCCATGAGCACCCAAAATACTGCTGCGAGCATGCAGCTAAACTTTACCTTGAACGGGCAGTTGCTGAATATGAGGGTCGGCCCGGCCCGCCGCCTGCTGGACATACTACGCCTAGACCAAGGACTCACTGGCCCCAAGGAAGGCTGCAGCATTGGGCGCTGCGGGGCCTGCACGGTTCAGCTCGACGGCGCTGCAGTGCCAGCGTGTTTACTGCTGGCCTATCAGGTGCAGGGCAAAGAAGTGAGTACTGTTGAAGGGCTGAGCTCCCAACCGGTATTTCAACGGGTGGCGGACAGCTTGATCGAACACGGCGCGCTGCAATGCGGCTACTGCATCCCGGGGATAGCCACTAGTTTAACCGCCGCCCTGACGCAGAAACCGCACGCCAGCGCAGCCGAGCTGGAGCAAGCAATGTGCGGCAATCTATGCCGCTGTACCGGTTATAGCGGCTTACAGCAGGTAATCAACGACTTGGCGAGCCCTGATCAACATATCTAAATACGGAAACTGCCAACCAACTGACGCAGACGCGCCACTTGTTGTTCCAGCGAGGTACAGGCGCGCAGTGTTGCCTGCAAATTGTCGACGCCTTCCTGGTTAAGCATATTGATGTCGTTGATATCCACGTTGAGGCTTTCAATCACCGATGTCTGCTCTTCGGTCGCGGTGGCGACTGACTGATTCATATTGTCGATCTCGCCAATGCCCAGCGTAATCTGCTGGAGCCGCTCGCCAGCTTGACCGGCAACGCTTACGCTGTGCTGGCTGTATTCCTGACTGTCGCTCATTAGGCTGACGGCCGAACTAGCGTCGCCGCGCAAGCCTTCAATCATCACGTGGATTTCCTGTGCGGAGCTTTGCGTGCGGTGCGCGAGGTTACGGACCTCATCCGCCACCACGGCAAAACCGCGGCCCGCTTCGCCAGCGCGCGCGGCTTCAATTGCAGCATTCAGCGCCAGCAAATTGGTCTGTTCAGAAATGCTCTGAATCACCTCCAAAATGCGCCCGATATCGGCGGTTTTGTGACTCAACTGCTGAATGGTCTGACTCGACTCACTGATCTTGCTAGACAACTCCTGCATCGCCACTATGGTCTTACTGACCACCTCACTGCCCTGCTCTGCGCCATTACGCGCGTCACTGGCTTGCTTGGACGCATCGGCCGCATTGCGAGCGATCTCCTGCGCTGCGGCACCCAGTTCATTGATCGCCGCGGCCACACTGTTGGTGCGCGCCGCCTGCTGGTCTGAGCTGGCCATATTGGCGTTGGAAGCATCGACCACGCGCAGCGCCACATCATTCAGCTCACTACTGGTTTGCGCGACCTGGCTGATGGAGTCGTGAATGCGCTCGACAAACTGGTTGAAAGCGCTGGCCAAGCGTCCGAATTCGTCGTCGCTGTTCACCGGCAGGCGCTTGGTCAAGTCTCCCTCACCCTTGGCGATGTTGTCCAGCGCGAGGCCCAGGGAATTGAGTGGCCGCAACAGGTAACGCATCAGCAGGCTGAGCAGCAGTACTATGGCAGCCAATGCAATCAGCGCAGCAATCAAAGCTGAAATCCGGAAGCTGGTCAGGCTGGCAAAAGCCTTGTCTCGATCTACCGACAGCCCCACATACCATTCCACCCCAGGCAGCCCACTGACCGGCACAAAAGTCAGCAGCCGTGGGTGCCCATCCAGTTCGGTTTCACTGAGGCCGCTACTGATCTGCGGCGTATTCTGCGGGTATATATCCCGCAGCGTCTTCATCTGCAGGCTGCTGTCGGGATGCACCAATATGCTGCCATCACGGCTGACCAAGAAGGCATAACCCAGACCGTTGAAGTCGAGTGCGTTAATAATCTGCGAGATCGCCTTCAAGTTCAGATCACCCGCGGCCACCGCAGCACCTGCTGGCGTGGCGATGGTCATGGTTAGATCACCGGTGGCAGCATCGACGTAGGGAGCAGTCAAGATAGTTTCGCCTGCGGCGCGAGCATCCTTGAACCAGGGACGGGTACGCGGATCATAGTCAGCCGGCATCTCCGACTCCGGGCGCATGGTGAACTCGCCATTGGCCCCACCCAAATAGCTAAAGTCAAAGGTTTGCGCCAGCGTGCGCTGCTCCAGCAAGGGCACCAACCGGTCTGGCGCTTCGCTTTGAGTGTTGGCAGCCAGATTTTCCAGCAACAGAATCCGGCCGGATAGCCAGTTGCTGATATTCTCGGCCGTCAGGCTACCGGCATCGGCCAAATAGGTTTGCAGGTTGTCTTGCAGTGTCTTGCGCTGCAGGTAGTCGTTGTAAACGGAAAAAGCCGCGAAGGCGGCGATAACCACCACACATGCCGCACCAACAATTTTCTGATTGAAACTGAGTTGCGCCATGCCGGTCGCCTCGCGAAAGGGTTGTTACCCATTCTTGTCGTCCACGGCGGGCAAAACTTTATTCGCTGCGGCGCATTTAGCTATAAATATGCCCGGCGGGCCTACCGCAGCGACTGATCACTCAATCAACGGCTTACGCAGCCGCTGGGACGCGCCTAGCCAAGGCTGCAGTTCTAGCCGCCAGATTGCCCGTAAGCCTTTAATCAGCAGATACAAAAATAGCAGCGGTAAAATCAGCGTACGCAAAACAAAGAGCGTCATCGCCCGCAGCACCGTATCCACTGCGCCGTCCAGCGCCTGCTTGATGGCAACATAGGTTTGCGGATCGCCTGCGCGCGCGAGCTGCTCGCCGAGGCCGGTAAACCCGTCACCCAGTGCATCCCAAAATGCCGGATCGCTGTCGGCTTTGGCCTGCTGCAAGGCTGCCCGCTCCTGCTCGACAGTAGCCAAATGCTGAGCAACTGTCGCCAACTCGCGCGCAATACGTTGCAGCTGTTCATCCATGCGCTGAATCTGCAGTTTCAAAAATTCGTAATCCGCATCCCGATCGAAAGGATTCAAGCGCTGTAGGCCGCCCATTTGCTGTTCCATGTTCTCCAGCGCGCGCTGGCTTTGCTGCCGTGCGCGTCCGATGCGCTCACGGTCGGACACCAGCTGTGAGCGTTTCTGCTGTAGTTGGAGCTGACGCTTACCCAGTGCCGTCAACGCCGGCTGGCCATCCAGCACCTTATCGGCTGCGCCTAGGGTTTCCACCTGGGCGGGTAGATTATCCAGCAAAGCTACTTCCTGGCGTGTCTCTTCGGCCAAGAATTGGTTATCCACCACGGCATTCATTAACACCACTGCGGCTAACGCAAACCGCAAGAACAGCAATGCCATAAATAACCGCAGACACTTGGGAGCCCAGCGCCCCTGACGCCAGAACAGACTCAATGCCAGCAGCAGGCCGCTGATACTGATCAGCACCTTGAACATCGAGTGGGAAACCACGCCAAGTAGAATTTTCTGGGTTAGCAGCGAACCGATAGCCCACTGCATCAGGGTGCCATATTGTTCGATCAGATCATTGAAGGGATCCAACAGCTCGCCGAGCGTCACCGCTACGCCGCCGAACAGGCTGAAGCTCAGGGTGGTCGATTGTAATACTGAAATCAGCGCGTTAAGCGCGCGGGCCGATGCAAAGGCGACAGAGGCTTGCAGCAAGGCACCATCGATATATTCTATCGACGCCCGGTCTGCGCTGCCCAGCCAGGACAGCAGCACCACCAAAGCAGCGAAAACGAGTACTCCAATACGAAGCCAAAATGACCGCTGTCTGCGTAGGTCGCTCTGCATGAAACACCTCTGGCCGCCTGCTGGAGGGACTCAGCATAACAGCACTATCGCAGACACAGCATTACGCTAAATGATGCGTGAGAACCGCTGCGCGCTCTGCTCGTTCTGATAGACATCAAATAGCATACAAATGGAGCGGATCAGCAACCGTCCCGCAGGCTGCACCCTGATACTACCCGGCGTCAAAATAAGCAGACCATCGCGTGCCATTTGCTCTAGCATCGGCAGGCAATCGGCAAAATAATCATGAAAGTCGATCTGAAAACGCTCCTCAATCACCCCGAATGAGAGGTTGCAGTGGCAGATCAACTGGGCGATTACGGCGCGACGAATATGATCATCGGTATGGCACACCAAACCACGACGGGTAGCCAGCTCATCGTCCTGCAGCGCTTGTTGATACAGCTTCAAATCACTACTGTTCTGGCTGTAAAGATCGCCAACCTGGCTTATCGATGACACACCCAGACCAATCAGGTCGCAATGGCCGTGGGTTGTGTAACCCTGAAAGTTCCGCTGCAGCTCATTGCTGTCCTGCGCGATGCTTAGGCTGTCGTCCGGGAGTGCGAAGTGATCCATACCGATGTAGCGATAACCCGCTGCCAACAGCTGCTGAATGCTGTTCTCGAACATCCGCAATTTGTCTGCAGGTGACGGCAGATCGGCACTATTGATACGCCGCTGCGGCATAAATCGCTCAGGCAGGTGCGCGTAGTTAAACACCGAGAGCCGATCAGGCTTGAGCGCGATGATGGCATCTACCGTTTGTGCAAAGCGTTCTGGCGTCTGCTTGGGTAGGCCATAGATCAAGTCGATATTGATTGAGCGGTAAGCCAGAGTGCGCGCCGCGTCCATTACGGTCTGGGTTTGCTCGTGGCTCTGCAATCGATTGACTGCGCGCTGCACTTCCGGGTCCAGGTCCTGCACGCCGAAACTAACCCGGTTGAAGCCCAGTTCGCGCAATAACCCCATGGTCGCCCAATCAGCTTCGCGCGGATCAATCTCAATACTGTAATCGCCGCCGTCGTCGTCATGCAGCACGAAGTGCTTACGCAAACACGCCATCAGCTCGCGCAGCTCGGCGTGACTAAGAAAGGTCGGCGTACCGCCGCCAAAGTGCAATTGCTCCACGCGTTGCTCAGCCCCCACATGCTGGCTGACCAATTCAATCTCACGCCGCAGCGCGGCAAGGTATTCCCGTGCGCGACTGCGATCCTTGGTGATCACTTTGTTGCAGGCACAGTAATAGCAAATATTGGCGCAGAACGGGATATGCACATATAACGACAACCCGCGCTGCTGGGACCGACTCTGATCCAAGGCGTGCAGGAAGTCCGACGGACGAATGCCTTCGTGGAATTGCACGGCGGTAGGATATGAGGTGTAGCGCGGACCGGCATGATCGTAGCGACGAATCAGGTTAGCGTCCCAACGAATAGAACTAAGCATGAGGCTCTCCGGCGTATTAAGTCTGAGTATTCAGACTACGCCGCCGCCTCACTTCAGGTGTTGATCCGGATCAATAGAGCTAATGGAAGGCTCACCAACCAGCACTCGGAGCAGCTCAGCCACCCGTGGCGTTCATAAAGCGCAGCACCTGCACCTCGCCATCCACGGCAAACTCGTGACGCGCGGGCTTGTGTTGCAGAGCACGTTCAAGCGCGTCCCGAATAGGCTCGTCGGTATCAGGATGGCGGCGCACCAATTCGCGCATATCAAGTGCGTTCTCATGCCCCAGACAGAGCAACAGCCGACCCTCGGTGGTCAAACGCACGCGGTTACAGGTATCGCAAAAATTATGGGAATGCGGAGAAATGAAGCCGATGCGGCTCTCTGGATAGCCTTCAACCCGCAGGTAGCGCGCAGGTCCGCCGCTGGTTTCGCTGCTCTCGATCAAACTATGGTGCTGACTGATCATCTCGCGCACTTCAGCACTGGAGCAAAAAGCCTCGCCGCGCTCACGGCCCACGTTGCCCAAGGGCATTTCTTCAATAAAGGTGATATCCAGCCCGCGCTGTAGCGCAAAGTCAGTCAGTGCATTGACCTCATCGTGGTTGCGGCCCTTCATGACCACCACATTCAGCTTGGTGCGCTCAAAGCCCGCCTTGCGCGCCGCCTCTATACCGGCCAGCACCTGACTCAATTCGCCGGTACGCGTGATGGCCTTGAATTTATCAGCCTGCAGGCTATCCAGGCTGATGTTCAGGCGTTTGACCCCGGCATCGGCCAGCGGCTGAGCCAGCTTGTCGAGTTGCGAGCCGTTGGTGGTCATCACCAGTTCATCCAGCCCGTCTATGGCGCTGATACGCTCACACAAATCAACGATGCCCCGGCGTACCAGCGGCTCGCCACCCGTCAGCCGAATCTTGCGCACGCCCTGCGCAACAAACAGACGAGCGATGCGCTCGAGCTCTTCGAGGCTGAGGATCTGCGCGCGCGGCAGAAAGGTCATGTCTTCGGCCATACAATAGACACAGCGAAAATCGCACCTGTCGGTCACCGAGAGGCGCAAATACTCAATGCGGCGTCCTTGACCGTCCTGTAAACGACCTTGTGTCATGTGCTGCTCCGCTTGCTGCTTGTATGCCACTTTAGCACGGCCCAATCATGGCTGGGACGACCAACGCTCCAGCGCCTGCTCATCACTCTCGCGCGATTCCACCCAACGTTCGCCTTGCGGCGTCGTTTCGCGCTTCCAGAAAGGCGCGCGGGTTTTCAGGTAATCCATGATGAATTCGGTTGCTGCAAAAGCGGCCTGCCGATGCGCCGAAGCGGCGCCGACAAAAACGATCGGCTCGCCCGGATCGAGTTGTCCGACCCGGTGAATCAGTTGCACATCCAACAGCGGCCAGCGCTCAGAGGCTTGGTCGGCGATGCCCTGCAATGCCTTTTCGGTCATCCCGGGATAATGCTCGAGCCACATGCCAGCGACCGGATCGCCGTCGTTGTAATCACGCACGTAACCAACGAAACCCACTACCGCACCGGTGCCCTGATTGTCGCCCTGCAAGCGATTCAACCACTCGCCTGGATCAAACGCCTGCTGTTGCACTGCAATACGCATCTTAGCCTCCGGTAACGGGCGGAAAGAAAGCCAGCTCGTCGCCGTCGGCAATCAGCGCCTCCAAAGAGCAGAGCTCCTGATTACGCGCACACATAATGCGTGGCTCCGCCAGCACCTGCCATTGCTCGCCGCGCGCCAACAGGTGCTGGCGTACGTCTGCCAAGGTCTGCAAGCTGGCATCCCAGGGCAACTGCTCTGCCTCACAGTCCAGTTGCTCACGGTAACGGGCAAAGAACTGCAGATTGATCATGCCGACGCCTCGGCTTGAAAGTCACCGCTCTTGCCGCCGGATTTCTGCAACAAGCGGGTGGCCTCTATCACCATGCTTTTATCTACCGCTTTGCACATGTCATACAGGGTCAGCGCGGCGATACTGGCGGCCGTTAGGGCTTCCATCTCCACGCCCGTCTGGCCGGCGAGCTTGCAACGCGCCTGGATCCGCACTGCATCCGGTGCTTCGAGCAGCAGCTCGACCTTGACGCTGGTGAGCATCAAGGGATGACACAGCGGGATCAAATCAGAGGTTTTCTTGGCAGCCTGAATACCAGCAATGCGCGCTACCGCCAGCACATCACCTTTTGGATGGCCGCCGGATTGAATCAGCTCAAAGGTCTCCGGGCGCATGCGCACCAGTGACTCCGCCAGCGCTTCACGTGAGGTAACGGCCTTTTCGGTCACATCGACCATGTTGGCACGGCCTTGTGCATCCAGATGAGTCAGCATACATTTGCTCTATCGAGTTCAGTTGGCTCTACTTTACTGGATTCCCCGTCGGCAATCAGCCTCGGGAACCCATAGCAGCACCTAACGGTCACAAACGCCAACTAGGCTCGACAATCTCAGCCAAGTCATTGGGCGTTAGCTTGGCAGTGCTGGGAGGCAGGCCTTGAATTTCATCGCCGCGGCCTCAGATAGATAAAAGCTATCTGCAATTTAGTTGAAATTTATTTTAAGTATTCATGGCAGAAGCCTAGTATTGCTCCTGTCTTCTCAACCAACGACACAAACGACTCAATAAGGAGTTCATCGATGTCAGTTATCAACACCGAAATCAAACCTTTTAAAGCGCAAGCATTCAAAAACGGCGAGTTCTTCGAAGTCACCGAAGCAGACGTTAAAGGCAAGTGGGCGATCTTCTTCTTCTACCCAGCTGACTTCACCTTCGTTTGCCCAACTGAGCTAGGCGACGTTGCTGATTACTACGACGAGCTGCAGAAGATGGGCGTAGAAGTGTACTCCGTGTCTACCGACACTCACTTCACCCACAAAGCATGGCACGACACGTCTGAAACCATTGCCAAGATCAAATACACCATGATCGGCGATCCGACCGGCACCGTGACCCGCAACTTCGACAACATGCGCGAAGACATGGGGCTGGCTGACCGCGGTACTTTCATCATCGACCCACAGGGCATCATCCAAGCGGTTGAAGTTACCAGCGAAGGCATTGGCCGTAACGCTGAAGACCTGGTTCGCAAGGTCAAGGCTGCTCAATACATTGCTGCACATCCAGGCGAAGTTTGCCCGGCCAAGTGGAAAGAAGGCGAGGCCACTCTGGCTCCTTCTCTCGACCTGGTAGGCAAGATCTAAGATTGCCTGATGACCCGGCCCGCTGCGGAGCGCACTGCGCTCTCGGTTGGCGGGCCGGGTTTTTTACGCCCAGAATTTGACCTATTTCTTTAAAGGACACGCACATGTTGGACGCCAATCTGAAGAAGCAACTGGACACGTACCTGCAAAACATCGTTAACCCGATCGAAATCAGCGTGTCCGTAGATGACAGCCCCAAGGGCAAAGAATTGCATGAACTCGCGGTCGAGATCGCGGAAATGTCGAGCAAGATCGGCCTGGTATCTGCCGACGACAAGCGCACCCCCAGCATGGGCATTGGCCCCAGCGGCCAGCCGCCGCGCGTGCGCTTTGCCGGCATCCCGATGGGCCACGAGTTCACCTCACTGGTATTGGCGCTGCTACAGTCTGGCGGCCACCCGTCGAAAGCAGAGCCCGCGCTGCTCGACCAGATCCGTCACCTGGAAGGCGAGTTTCACTTTGAGACCTACATCTCGCTGTCTTGCCAAAACTGCCCGGATGTCGTTCAGGCGCTGAACCTGATGGCGACATTGAACCCCAACATCACCCACGTGATGATTGACGGCGGCCTGTTCCAATCAGAGGTCGATGAGCGTCAGGTAATGGCAGTGCCTTCGGTCTACCTGAATGGCGAGCACTTTGGCCAGGGCCGCATGACCCTCGCCGAGATCGTCAACAAGGTCGACAGTGGTGCTTCCAAGCGCCGTGCTACAGAGCTGAATGACAAGGCGCCCTACGACGTACTGATTGTCGGCGGCGGTCCTGCTGCAGCGTCTGCTGCCATCTATGCGGCCCGCAAAGGCATTCGCACAGGCATCGTCACTGAGCGTTTTGGCGGTCAGGTGCTGGACACGGTCGGTATCGAGAACTTCATCTCCGTGCCTTACACCGAAGGCCCAAAGCTGGTTGCCAGCCTGGAGCAGCACGTTAAGGAATACGAAGTTGATCTGATCACCGAGCAGAAAGCCGCGCAAATCAGCACCGGCGACTACGTTGAGATCGCACTCGAAAGCGGCGCTACTTTGCTGAGCCGTGCAGTCATCCTGGCCACCGGCGCGCGCTGGAGAGAAATGAATGTACCCGGCGAGCAGGAATACCGTGGCAAGGGTGTTGCGTACTGCCCACACTGCGACGGCCCGCTGTTCAAGGGCAAACGTGTCGCGGTCATCGGCGGCGGTAACTCGGGGATAGAAGCAGCCATTGATCTGGCCGGCATCGTTGAACACGTTACCGTGCTGGAGTTTGCCGATACCCTGCGCGCTGATGAAGTGCTGCAACGCAAGGCTCGTTCAATGCGCAACATCGATATTATCAAGAGCGCGCAAACCACTGAAGTACGCGGTGATGGCAACAAGGTGGTTGGCCTGACCTATAAAGACCGCGAAACCGAGGAGCTTAAGCAGGTTGATGTGGCGGGTATCTTTGTGCAGATAGGTCTAATTCCCAACACCGAGTGGCTCAAAGGTAGCGAACTGAACCTGACTCGCTTCGGTGAGATCGAAATTGATGCACGCGGTGCGACCAACATCCCCGGCGTATTCGCTGCCGGTGACGTGACCACCGAGCCTTTCAAGCAGATTATCGTCGCCATGGGTGCCGGTTCTACCGCTTCACTGGCTGCCTTCGATCACCTGATTCGCACCCAGGATCCGGCAGAAGCTGGCAAACAGGCCGCCAGCGCCTGATAAGACGCTGATATAGCCAAACGGCGCGCTCAATAACTGAGCGCGCCGTTTTTTTTGCGCGTTAGAAACTGAAACGCGCGCCCACCGTCAGATTACGTCCCGGCAGTAGCACCTCATCCTTAATGAAAGAGGTGTGCTGACGAGCTTCTTCATTGAGCAGATTGTTACCACGCAGATACAGCAGGTAGTCGCTCTCGCCCAACTGCCCGCGCCAGCCTAGACCGGCACTCAGCAAGGTGTAGCTGTCGGTTTCGGTTTCATAATCGGCAATGTCGTCCTGGCGCATAATTCGGCTGGTTTCGACAAAGCCTGACAACGCCTGGCTCAGGCGTTGGTCAACCCGCACACCCACGCGGTCAGCGGGGATACGCGGCAGATCACCGCCCTCCTTCAAGCGGCCCCGTACATGGTCACCGAACAAGCTCAGGCCTGTTTTTGTGGTTGCCTGCCAAAGCACGCGACCTTCCATGCCGTGCAGCACGGCATCGGCTTGCTCATAAGCTACCTCGCGGTAACCAGCACCCGGCGAGTGGCCGGTGTCAGCCGCGTAAATAAAGTCATCCACCTCGTTACGGTAGACACTCAAATCAAAGGTCACCGGGCCACGGGTACGACGCAGGCCCACTTCCATATTCCAAGAGGTCTCCTTATCCAGATCCGGATCACCCAGCTCGATGGTCCGCGTGGCCGCGTGAGGACCATTGGCGTAAAGCTCCTCCGCTGTCGGCAACCGCTGGGAACGTGATAGCGAGCTGTAGAGCGCCAGGTTTGGCTGCCACTGCCAACTAGCACCGAAAGAAACCGAACTACCACGATGATCAGCCTCATCGTCGCCGTCCTTTACTTCAACGGTTTGCCATTCCTGGCGCAGGCCCACTTCATAGCGCCAGTCACCGGCTTGATACTCTTCCAACACAAACAGCGCACGGTTATGAGTCAGCGTCGGCGGTACATAGGCTTCTTCGCCCAAGGCGGCAAAGTCGCGGCGCGTCAGCTGGCTGCCGACCACTCCGCGCCAGCCCGCAATAGGCGCATGTGTCAGCTCAATGCGGCCGTCGGTCCCACGATTGGTAAACTCGGTGCCAACCTCTTCTCCTTCCATTTCTACGTGCTGGTAATCGGTATGTGCCACCCGTACTCGCACCCGCTCAAAACCATTGAACGGGTCGCTGTAATCAGCGCGCAGGTCCCAGCGGCGCTGCTGCATATCGATGTAGGCATCGCCATGCTCTTGCTCTTCTTCATCGTGGTCATGACCATCGTGATCATGCTCTTCTTCAACACAGTGCCAGTCGGTTGGACCGTGGGTGTGGCAATCGGCGTGCTCGTGCGCAAGCAAACCGTATTCGCGATCCTGGCTGCTGTAGGCTAGCCCCACATAACCGCGCTCGGTAATCCAGCTGAGCCCCATACCCGCGCTATCCGTTTCGTTATAGGCGCCTTCCTGCCGTGACGGATGACCGGGAATCCGATAAGCATCTGCGTCGCTGCGGCTGCCTTCGAAGCGCGCAGCAAACTGACCAGCACCAACAGTCACGCCCAGAGCGCCAGCACGTTCGTCAGCTACGCTATTGCCACGCAGATCCAACTCACCTTCATAGCCACGCTCGGGTACATAGGTGGGCACCCGACGGTCAATCAGGTTAACCACGCCGCCAATCGCGCCACCGCCATACAGCAGCGTGGCTGGCCCTTTGAGCACTTCTACCCGCTCCAGCAATGCAGTGTCGGCACTTATTGCGTGGTCCGGGCTAATAGCAGAGGCATCAAGTACGTCCGCGCCATCACTCAGCACCCGCACGCGAGCGCCATCCAGCCCACGGATCACTGGCCTGCTGACACCCGCACCAAAACCGCTGGCCCGAACACCAGGCAGTGACTCCAGGCTATCGCCCAATGAGGTTTCCCGCAGACCTATCCAGTCGTCACCCTGCAGCACCGCGCTTGGCTGGATCATCTCATCAGTGCTTTGCCCCAATGCACTGGCGCTAACTGTCATCGACGGCAACTCTTGCACTTGCGCGTAAGCGACGAGACTCAATGGACTACTCAGTGCTGCAGCCGCCAGCGAAACCGCCAGCCGCGTCTTGCGATGTTTCATACCTGCTCCCTTTTTTGTATTGGCAACGAAACCTTGCGGTTCGTAGAAGCAGATAGTATTTGTTATAACATAACAAATACAGCCAAAATCATGTTAGCTTTTGTATCGGCGCCTAAACTGTGGGCAGAACAGGTATCACACAGGGAGCTTAGCGGCCGTCAAGGTACCGTCGAATTCGGCACTCACTGGAGCCTTTCTGGCGGGGAGATAAGACGTGGCTGTTAATCAGGATGAACACTATATGGCGGTCGAGTTGAGGCCTCAGTCAGCTCGGCATCCACAGCGCTTCCAGGTTCTTGAATGGCCAGTCTTCGGGGTTTTCGCGCCCGACGATGCGGTCTTTCTCATCCGCATTGACCAAGTCAACCAAACTGACGGGCACTCGCTGTTTCAATTTGACTGAATAGAACACCCGGACCTTAGGCGTAAGCAGTGAACCACTGTTCTGCTCAACTACCACGCCCAAGCGCTCAGATTGCAGCTTCACCAGGGAGCCCACCGGATAGATACCCAGCATGCGCACAAAGCGCTGGAATAGCTCGGTATCGAAGTGCCCTTTCCAGGTCGCCATCCGGCTCAGCGACTCGGACGGATCCCAACCGGCTTTATAGGGCCGATTGGACGTGACTGCGTCATACACATCGCAAACAGCACCCATCCGCGATAACAACGATATGCCCTCGCCCGCCAAACGCTGTGGGTAACCACTGCCATCCACTTTCTCATGATGGTGCAGACAAACGTCCAGCACTGCAGCAGGAATTGAACCCCACTCCAACAGGATCTTGTGCCCTTCTACCGGGTGCTGCTGCATGATCGCAAACTCTTCTACCGTCAGCTTGCCCGGCTTGTTCAATATCGCTTCAGGCATGGCTGCTTTGCCCATATCGTGCAGCAACCCGGCCATACCGGCTTCCAGCACCTCGGGTTCGCTCATCCCACTGGCGCGCGCCATACCGACCATCAGCGCAGCGACGGCAACTGAGTGTAGATAGGTGTATTCATCTTTGTGCTTTATGCGAGCGACGCTAATCAATGCCTGAGGGTTGCGGCTAAGCGAGTTATTCATTTCACCTACCAACTCACCCAAACCTTCGGTATTAACCACATTGCCTAGGCGCACATCGCTGAACATGTCTTTAACTGCCTGCTTGCCACGCCTAAATATCTGTTGGGCGCGCAGCACTTCATCAGCCATTGAGCTGGCTTGCAGGTGATTAGAAGCAGATAAAGTAGATGACTCAACAACGGCCACGACAGGAGCAAGGTCTGCCTCCGGGTGCACCGGTTCAGTAACCTGCTCGACCATGACATCAACGCCCTTGGCTAGATCGATTACCAGCTCAGTCACCGAGCTTTCGCGGATACGCTGCAACGTCAGCCGATCTTCAATCAGTAGCTTGCTCGACCAAAAGGGGTGCTGCATCCAGGAACCACAAAAACGCTCGACATACATGCCGATGCGGACCTGCTCAGTAGCTATTTTTTTTAACATCGTTGCTGAATGCCCACATAAAACCAGGGTAAGTGAAATTGCGTCCTTACCGCCTCCGCGCCAAATACCTGACTAATCGATAGTCTTTAAGTACCTGCAGGAGCATCTCGGCATAGCCTTTTGCCATGCCTAGTATAGGCAAACCCAACGCGGAATAACCAGTGGCTTTAATCGGGGTCAGATGCTGCAGCCAGCCCAATATCAACAGACGAAAAATCAGCGCCCATATCTTCATTCAGGGCCTCGGGGGAAAAACGCGACAAGCAGCCCTCTCCCTGCGTACGGGGCATGCTTGCCGAACCAGCACCCAAAGGGTCCGGCACGTCGTCATCGCTTTCATTGGTAGGTAGGAAAATCATTTGGGCGCAGCATGTTCATTGTATTTCTGCATGGCGCGCAGAATATCCCGACGGCTGATCTGGCCAACCAAACGTCCCTCATCGACTACCGGCAATCGACGCCGACGCATGCGAATAAAGTGTTCTGCCGCTTTTACGATGTCGGCATCGGCATCAATGGTCTCTACAACTACCGTCATTACCGATGCCACGGTGCCACCCACTTCCTCAAAGTAACTGCCGGCCAGAATACCTTTGAGGCAATCACCCTCGGACAACAACCCAATCAGATTTCCGTGCTCATCAAGTACCGGTGCTCCCGATATCTGATGCGTCAGCAGACGATCAATTGCCCGAAATAAGTCCATATCCGCGGTAAAGGTAACCAGATCAGACGTCATGTAATCGCGCACTTTAACCGATTTGAGCATAAAGCCTCCTGCCTTGGGTTGTTTCTCTTATAGCTTAGCTGAACACCACAGTCTTGTTGTCGTGAACTAGCACACGATCTTCCAAGTGAAAACGCAGACCGCGAGACAGCACCATTTTTTCAACATCCTTGCCCAAACGCACCATATCGTCGGCATTATGCCGATGCGTAATACGCACCACATCCTGTTCAATGATGGGGCCAGCATCCAACTCTTCAGTTACATAATGACAGGTTGCGCCAATCAGTTTAACGCCACGCTGTGCCGCCTGATGATAGGGGCGTGCGCCGACGAAGGATGGCAAAAAACTATGATGGATATTAATGATGCGATGAGCATAACGCTCACATAGTTCCGGCGGCAGAATCTGCATATAGCGCGCCAAAACAATACAGTCGGCCTGCTGTTCGGTCACCAGCTCATTTACCTTGGCAAAAGCAGGCGTCTTATTCTCTGGATCAACGGGCACATGATGAAAGGGAATGCCGTGCCACTCGACCATACTGCGCAAATCATCATGGTTAGAAATAACACTGGTGATATCACAATCGAGCTCGCTGCTATGCCAGCGGTGCAATAAGTCAGCCAAGCAATGCGACTCACGGCTCGCCATCAATACTACTTTCTTGCGCTGCGCGGAATCACTGACCCGCCAATCCATTTTAAACTCATTGCCGATAGGCGCGAATGCGGTTCGCAAACCCTCAACATCAAAAGGTAGAGAGTCCGCACGAATTTCATGACGCATGAAAAACCAACCGGATAAATTATCAGAATGGTGATTGGCCTCAGTAATCCAACCATTATACGCCGCCAACACATTACTCACCTTGGCAACAATACCCACCCGATCAGGACAGGCAATGACCAACCTGAAAGTACGCATTTCCACTCCTCAATCAATTACCATCATAATTGCAAAAAAAATGATATATAAACAAAGACAGTATCAAGGCAAGCTTGGCCAACGCAGCAATTGAAGTTTTGCTTGAAAAGCCGCAGCGGCGACCCCATCCACTGTGTATCGGCAGGCATTCTAACCGTTACACAAAGCCGGGTGCAGAGAATAATGGTTATTTCCAGCTGACCGACCAGTGGATTAGCGTAATAACTTGAAAAAACCTTCACAGTTTGTCGGAGAGAAGTTACAACTTGTTGTAAGCCGCCATCTCATAAACTATCATCACAGCGTTTCCGTCTACCAAACCGTGTTACAAAAGGTAAACTTTCATGTCCATGTTACAAGAATATCGCCAGATTGAAGAAACCATTCGCGAACTTAGTGAGCGTCTGCAGTCATTATCCAATGACGACAAGCTGAAAAAAGAAATTGAATTTGAAGAAAAACTGCGCACCCTGATGGGCCAGTACAACAAATCACTTAAAGATGTTGTCGCCATTATTGATCCTGACAATAAATCTACCAGTGGCAAGAAGTCCGCTACCGGCGTCAAGCGCGCACGCAAGGTCAAGCAATACAAGAACCCCAACACAGGTGAAGTCATCGAAACCAAAGGTGGCAACCATAAGAACTTGAAAGCCTGGAAAGAGCAATACGGTTCCGAGAAAGTTGAATCATGGATGACCATTCTGGGCTAAGCCAGTCTGCTCTGAACAATAAAAAACCCGATGCCATGCATCGGGTTTTTTATTGTCAATGAATCAAGCAATCAGGCTGGCGTTATTCCCAGCTTTTTGGCGCGCTGCTGAGCCTCTGTCTGCCAAGCCAGCAATAATACTCGCTGCTGCCCTTCCACCTGCGGCAATAATTCTTCAATGCTGCGCATGAACTCAGCAAGTGTTATGGGCGCACCCGGCTCTACACCCATCAAACGTTCCCGGCAAAACCTATCCCACTCTAGCTGTTCTTGTTTATTCAAGGATTCAGGGAAGTTGCGCGCGCGATAGCGAAACAGCATATCGACCAACCGCTGATCACGCAGCGGCCAGCTTGTCGCGGCCAGCGCTTTACCGTCAGCCTCACGAATGGCTGGCAGTAATCGACGGTCTGCGTCACCAATAAAGCTGCCATACAGTTGCAACTCAGGATCCTCTCCGCCCGGCGCATCGGTCACGTCCTGCGCATAAATTTGCGCCAGCAGCGCCTGCGCACCGTTTCGCCAATTGGCCAGTTGCTCCGCCCGTTGCAGCAACAAGGGCATGTCCAGCTGCAAGCGCTCGATATCAGCCGGCAACAACACCTTGGTATCAGCGAGTACCGGACATTTATTGATATGTACCAACTTCAGGCCAGGTCTTGCTTCCCCCTCGGCGAGGTCATCATGTCGGGTGTACAGCAAGCGTCGAATATCATCGGCGTTCTGCTCCATAATCAGCGCGGGGTCAGCGGCTAGGTCATAGACAATCAGCGCGTTGCGGTTAGTTGGGTGCCAGCCGAGAGGCAGCACCAGCCCCAAGCCCTGTCGCTCACGGCCAAAGCGCCCAGACACGTGAACCAATGGCCGCAGTTGCTGCAGATCAACCAGCTCTGTTACCCGATGCTTGCTGCGCAAGTTGAGCAGATAATCGAACAACTTGGGCTGCGCTTGGCGCAGTAAACGCGCCATGGCGATGGTAGCGCGCACATCGGCAAGGGCATCGTGCGCCTGACCGTGATCTATACCGTTGGCGGCAGTCAATAATTCTAGCCGCAAGCTGGTAAAACCGTCTTGCTGCGGCC
Source organism: Halopseudomonas sabulinigri (assembly GCA_011053055.1). Classification (GTDB taxonomy): domain Bacteria; phylum Pseudomonadota; class Gammaproteobacteria; order Pseudomonadales; family Pseudomonadaceae; genus Halopseudomonas; species Halopseudomonas sabulinigri_A. The sequence goes on from DRHT01000019.1 coordinate 73,627, forward strand.
ACGTAATGCCATCTGGACGCAACGCGTGAGCCGCGCGCAAGGCATCCAGCAGGTCCCAACGACTATTCCCACCCTGCCATTCACGGGTATAAGGATCATGGAAATTGCGATACAAGGTGAAGCGGGTCATCTCATCGTCGAAGCGCAAGCTATTGTAGCCCACGCTGCAAGTACCTGGCTGCATCATCTGCTCATGCAGTAAGTGAATGAACTCGGGTTCGGCGAGACCAGCCGCCACGCGCTCAGGACCAATACCGGTGACCAGACAGGCCATCGGATGCGGCAGAATGTCGGGCGACAGCCGACAGTCAATACACAGGGGCTCGCCGATTTCTTCCAGCTGCTCGTTGGTGCGCACGCCCGCAACCTGTACCGGACGGTCACGACGCGTATCTATGCCGGTGGATTCAAAGTCGTACCAGAAAAAGCTTTTGCTCATGTCCTGCCCCCTTTGCTCAAGCAGTGCAGGGTAACGCAATGCTGCCAATCAGGCATCCGACGGCTGATCAAGCTATTAGCTAACGCTTTGCTAGCTGAAGCTAAAGTAACGTTGCAAAGCCGCTGCCAGACCAGCAAAGGTATTAGGGTTAGACGCAATACTGAAGCCACAGTCGAAGAAACCCGGGGTTATGTCTTGTCGGCACCAGTGGCTGCGCACACGAAAATGTATCGATTCCTCTTGCTCACCTTCTGTAGCAGGCAGCTTGAGCATGAGTTCGTACTCCTGATCCAGCATCACAGGCAATTCGGTAATCAGCATAATGCCTAAGCGTGAGACGTTGCCCACATAACCAAACGGCCGATCAGTTTGACTGTTATATACACGCAAAAAGGCGCTCAGTTCATGCCGCGGAATCTGTCGCTGTTCCATCGGCCGATCACTGCTGGAGGTGGGTGTAACGTGCATATCAACAACCCTCCCGGAGTTGCTCCAGCAGCGCATTCCGGCTGGACTGAACTTGCTCGTTCGAGACCTCAACACGCTGGCCGCTGGCGTCCTCTTCGTACCAGAAAACGCGCCTTTCATAGAGCGCCAATTGCTTACGCATTTGCGCGCAGCGCTCTACCTGGCGTTGCCGCTGCTGGGAGTTCTGCTCTCGTTGCTGCTCGCGCTCTTGCTCACGAACATCAAACAGGCGTTGCCGGTTCTGCTCACTTTGACGCACATGGTCTTCACGCTCTATTACCTGCGGCCGCACCTCAATCTGCTGCGCGCCCTGACGTGGCTGCTGGTCAAAGTGCACCTGGCCCTGTGCATCAACCCAGCGATAGATCTCGGCTTCGGCAAGCCCAACCCAGGTTGTGGCCAGCAATGGCAGCATTAATAGCAATAGTTTCATGGCGATACCCGGCGAATCCTTGACCAGACAGTCGAGAATAGCCGACTGCCATCACCGATCCAAGCCCCGCCGTCGGCTGCGACTTACTCAGTTTGCCTGGGGCGGAAGCGGATTTGCAGGATCGTAGTGACCTAGTTGATGCAAAGTTTCCAGGCGAGCACCAGCACGGTAGGCGTATTCGTTATGCGGATAATGATCCAGCAGGTAACGATAGGTCTGAGCCGCATCCAGATAGAGCCCCTCGCGCTCCAGGCACTGGCCGCGTAATAAAGAGATTTCCGGCTGCAGGTAAGGCCTTGAACGGCTTAAACGCTCGGTTTGCGAAAGCTGGCTGATGACCTCAGCACAATCACCGTCATCGTAAGCGTTGTAGGCTTTGCTCAAGTGCTTACTGTAAGCGGTTGAAGAGCAACCGGTCAGCACAAGCAGACCAGCGAGCAGAAATGAGAGTTGGTTAGTCATGAGATTCTCTAAAATGGCGCCGTTAACGGGGTATCGGCGCCTTGCCGGATTTCTTCAATCAAGCAACCCGTTGACGTAGATCAGTGACAGCTAACCGTTTGGGCACTATTTTTAAGTTACGCACTCTGTTTTTATATTTTCACGCTAAATCGCGGCGCAAAAACGCACACCACCTTGCCGTCGAACGCCGCCTGCCGGAGACCGCACCATGAATATTCGTCACATGTTGGTTGTAGTAGACCCTACTACTGAAAACAAGCAACCGTGCCTCGAACGAGCCAAGAACCTGTGCCAGCACTATCCACAAGCACGCCTCACACTGCTGCTTTGCGATTATGTAGCGGCATTGGACGGCGGCACCCTATTCGAAAGTAACAGCCTGGAAAAAGCCCGCGCATCACTGCTGCAGAACCACCTAAAACAGCTCAACGAGTTAGCTGCGCCACTGCGCGAAAAAGGCATTGGGGTAGAAGTGCAAGCAGTCTGGGGCAAACGCCTGGATCGGCACATACTGCAAGCGGCGCAACAGCTGAAACCTGACCTAATCATCAAGACCACACACCATCATAATCCGCTCAAACGGCTATTTTTGACCAATACCGACTGGCAACTCATTCGGCATGCCGAAGTGCCGCTGTGGCTGGTCAAGAAAGGCGAAAAGCCCATCACACAGATTTGCGCTGCGGTTGACCCGCTGCACGTCGACGACAAACCTGCCAGTCTCGACCTAAAGCTCATCACCAGCGCCAAAACCGTGGCTGGAAATACCGGCGCCAGCCTGCATTTGATCCACTGCTATAACCCGCTCCCGCGCACCATGGTGATCGACGCCACTCTGGTGGTGGATTATCAGGGCTATGCAGATGATGTAAAAAAACACCACACTGAGGCCTTCAGCGAGCTACTAAAACGCGCGGATGCTGGCCAAGCACAACAGCATCTGCTGGAAGGTTACCCTGAGGAGGCCATCCCCGCGATGATCGAAAAACTGGGGATCAATCTACTGTTGCTGGGCGCCGTATCGCGCTCGCGGCTACAGAGCGCGTTGATAGGCCATACCGCCGAACGACTATTAGATGAAGTGCCCTGTGACCTGCTGATCATCAAGCCTGATGATTTCAGCGACCCGAGCAAGCCTTCAGCGTAACCAAGGCCGTCAGCGTTGGCCAGCCAACGCAGTAGCGGCAAGGCTGAGCCGAGTGATCTCGGCCCAGTCCGCTGCGGCGATACTGGTCTTGGGCGCCACCCAGCTACCACCCACCGCCATCACATTATCCAACGCCAGATAGTCACTGATGCTTTGCTGGCCTATGCCACCCGTCGGGCAGAAGCGAACATCCTGGAAAGGCCCAGCGAAAGCCTTAAGCAGCGCGGGACCACCCAGCACATGCGCCGGGAATACCTTAAAACGGCGATAGCCCAAACGGTAACCAGCAAGAATTTCGGAGGCGCTCGCAATACCTGGCAGCAACGGAATACGGCTATTCAAGCCCAGTTGCAATAACTCCTCGGTAATCCCCGGTGTTACCGCAAAATGCGCGCCCGCCTGTTCCACGGCAGCAAACTGAGCCGCATCGGTAACCGTGCCCGCGCCAATGCACAGCTGTGGCCGTTCACGGCGCAACAGCGCGATGGCCGACAAGCCCAGTGGCGTCCGCAAGGTAATTTCCAGCGTGGTAATACCACCTGCGGCTAGCGCGTCGGCCAGTGGCAAGATATCGGCTTCACGCTCGATATTGATAACCGGCAACAGAGTCACCTCTGCGAACAACGCATCCAGAGTTTCAATCATGTCCATTTTTTGCGTCATTTTTTAACCGCCATCAGGGCTATATACAATTTCCAGCGGCGACCGCAGAAAGGCACTGATTGGCCATTCCGGGTGCTGACCCACCAACGCGGTCGCCAGCGTCGCGGCTTTATCTTCGCCCCGGAGAGCGAGTATCTGCAAGCGCGCGGAGTTTAACGCAGCGCCGCTGAGGGTCAACCTCTGCGCACCCTCGGCCGATAGGGCGGGCATACAGAGCGCAGGAGCATCGGATGCCAACAACTGAGGCAGATCGAGAGCGCCAGGAAATATTGATGCGGTGTGGCCATCAGTGCCCATACCCAGCACCACCACATCCAAAGGCATTAACGCGGCCAGCGCAGCACTACTGCATTCGGCATCTTGCTCTGGGCTGAGTCCGTAGTAGAGCGGCGTCCAATCCACCCTAGGCATGACTGCAGGCAGGTGCCGCCAAAGCAAGCCTGCGTTACTGTCGGCGTGCTCCAATGGCACCCAACGTTCATCCACCAGCGTCAGGCTCACCTGCTCCCACGCTAAATCGGCGGCGTTCAGCGCGCCTAAAAACGGCACTGGGCTACGACCGCCCGAGAGCGCAAGACTGGCCCGCCCACGCTGGTTTATCGCAGACTGCAATTGCTTGGTTACTCTCTCGGCCAAGCATTGTGCTTGCGCTTGCGCCGAGGCGACCAGCTGGATAGGCAGTCCGCGCTGTGCGGCCAAGGCTATTAACTCATTCATCTACTGATCCGCTTGCTGCAGGCTAGCGGTAAACACGCTACCGCCCTGCTCCGCCGGACTGGCCTCGGCACGCATAAAGGCAAACAGCTCGCGGCCCCAACCACGGCGAACCGGCTGTTGATGCGGCACAGCGACGCGGTTTTGCCACTCATGCTCATCAATGACCAGTTGCAGATCACCGCGCCCTGCGTCCAGCTGAATCAGGTCGCCATCACGCAACCGCGCCAACGCACCGCCATCGGCCGCCTCCGGACAAATATGAATCGCTGCCGGCACCTTGCCAGAAGCGCCGGACATGCGCCCGTCAGTCACCAGAGCAACTTTGTACCCGCGGTCCTGTAACACGCCGAGATAGGGTAATAACTTGTGCAGCTCAGGCATCCCGTTAGCCCGCGGCCCCTGAAAACGCAGCACGGCAACGCAATCACAATCCAGCTCACCGGCTTTAAATGCAGCAACAAAATCATTTTGGTCATCAAATACCCGACAGGGCGCGCTCACCTGCCAATGCTCCTGGGCAACAGCAGATACTTTGAGCACGCCGCGACCCAAATTCCCTTCCAGCAAACGCAGGCCGCCGTCAGGTAGAAACGGTAATGCGAGAGGGCGCAAAATGCTGTCATCCAGGCTATCGGCTGCTCCATCGCGCCAGTGCAGCTTGCCTTCCAACAGGACCGGCTCCTGGCAGTAGCGCGCCAAGCCAAAGCCGGCAACCGTGTGCACCTGCTCGTGCAACAAACCACCTTCCAGCAATTGGCGGAACAGCCAGGCGGTGCCTCCGGCGGCCTGAAACTGATTAATGTCGGCCTTGCCGCTGGGGTAAATGTGCGCCAGCGTGGGTACCACTTCAGATAGTTTCGCCATGTCTTCCCAGCGCACCTGCAGTCCGGCCGCCTGGCCAATGGCGACCAAGTGGATGGTCAAATTGGTAGAGCCGCCAGTGGCCAGCAGCATCACCAGCGCATTGATCAGCGCGCGTTCATCCAGAATATCCGCAAGCCGCACCTCTCCCGCCCGCGCCAGCCGCACCAGCTGCTCAGCCGCATGTTGAGTCAGTGCGTCGCGCAACGGCGTGCCCGGATGCACAAAGGAGGCGCCGGGCAATTGCAGGCCCATGGCCTCAAGCAGCATTTGATTGGTGTTGGCGGTGCCGTAGAAGGTGCAGGTGCCAGCGCTATGGTAAGAGGCGCTTTCTGCGGCCAGCAGCTCTTCGCGGCCGACTTTACCTTCAGCAAAAAGCTCACGCACGCGCGCCTTCTCACTATTAGGCAACCCGCTGGGCATCGGACCTGCCGGCACGAACATAACCGGCAGATGACCGAAGCGCAGCGCACCCATCAACATGCCCGGTACGATCTTGTCGCAAATACCCAAACACATCGCGCCATTGAACATGTTGTGCGACAAGGCAATCGCGGTACCCATGGCAATCACATCACGACTAGCCAGCGACAGTTCCATGCCGGGCTCACCTTGCGTCACGCCATCACACATCGCCGGCACGCCCCCCGCGACCTGCCCCGTCGCACCTATGCTGCGCAAGATCTGGCGAATTTGCGCCGGGTAGCTTTCATACGGCTGATGCGCCGAAAGCATATCGTTGTAAGCCGTGACCAAGCCAATATTGACCTCATCCATCATGCGGATGCGGTCCTTGTCTTGCGGCGAGCAGGCCGCCATGCCATGCGCCAAATTGCCACAGGACAACCCGCGACGTCCTTCAGGCGCTTCTTGCATCTGCGCCAGATAAGCCGCGCGCGAGGCTTTGCTGCGCTCGCGAAGCGCTGCCGTGACGGCTTCAACTTGTGGGTGCATGCATCTCTCCTGTGCCAACCAACCTACCCGCAAAGGGCAATTATGTTCTATTGTAGAACCCATTCCCAACCGCCCGCCCGATAGATAAGGACTTGAGCATGTCGCTGCGCCGCACCAAGATCGTCGCCACCCTAGGGCCTGCCACCAGCAGCCCCGAGAAAATTGCCGAGCTGATTGCCGCCGGCATGAATGTAGCCCGCCTCAACTTTTCCCATGGCAGTGCTGATGAGCATCGCCGCCGGGCCCGTTTGGTACGAGAAATTGCCGAAGAAAATGGCCAGCATGTCGCTTTACTGGGCGACCTACAGGGCCCCAAGATCCGTATCGGCCGCTTCACTGAAGGACGTATTGAACTCGATGTAGGCGACAAATTCCGACTGTCTACCGTACACGATCTGGAACAAGGCAATAGTGACATCGTCGGCCTTGATTACCCCGATCTTGTGACCGACTGCCGTGCGGGTGATGAGCTGCTGCTCGACGACGGCCGCGTCGTCTTACAAGTTGAAAGCGTTGGCCGCGACGAAGTCCGCTGTCGTGTCACCGTTGGCGGCCCATTGTCCAACAACAAGGGTATCAACCGCCGTGGCGGTGGCTTGTCTGCGGCGGCGCTGACCGACAAGGACCGCAACGACATCAACCTCGCCGCCGAATTGAATATGGAATATGTTGCGGTTTCTTTCCCGCGCGACGCCGCAGACATGCACCTAGCCCGCAAACTACTACGCGATGCCGAGTCAGAAGCGTGGCTGATTGCCAAGATCGAGCGCGCCGAAGCCGTTGCCGACGATGCAGTGCTCGACGGTCTGATTCAGGCCAGCGACGCGGTCATGGTGGCACGCGGCGATCTGGGCGTAGAGATCGGTGACGCCGAATTGGTCGGCATCCAGAAGCACATCATTAGCCGCGCTCGTAAACAGAATAAGCTTGTGATTACCGCTACGCAGATGATGGAGTCGATGATCTCTAGCCCGATGCCCACCCGCGCTGAAGTATCCGACGTAGCTAACGCTGCCTTGGATTACACCGATGCGGTCATGCTATCGGCCGAGACTGCCGCCGGCGACTATCCGGTAGAAGCGGTGCGCGCCATGGACCGGGTTTGCCGCGGCGCGGAAAAACACCCGACCAGCCAGAAGTCCGGGCATCGGCTGTATCAAAAGTTCGATCGTTGCGATGAAACCATCGCATTGGCCGCCATGTACGCCGGCAATCACTTCCCCGGTGTAACCGCTATCATTACGCTGACCGAGAGCGGCTTCACACCGCTGATCATGTCGCGCATTCGCTCGCACCTGCCGATTTTTGCGCTCTCACCCAACACCCTCACGTTGGGCCGGGTGGCGCTTTATCGCGGCGTGCAGGCTATTCCGTTCAACCCGGCGGATATGCCCTCGAGTGACATCAACCAACAAGCGGTGAACAAGCTACTGGAAGGCGGTTATGTACAACCCGGTGACTGGGTCATTCTGACCAAAGGTGATGTATACAACTCACGTGGCGGCACCAACTCAATGAAGCTGCTGCATGTGGGTGAGCCACTGGTTTAACCTTGTAGTAAGCCCGCGGTCGACGAGCCTTTTGGGTAGCCAACCACCCAAAAGGCTCGTTACCCTCAACCGCATACAGTACCGACAATGGACCACAAAAAAGGGCCTCGCAAGCGAGACCCTTTTTTAAAACGAGCGAGATTACTGCACTTCGACTGCCAGGCTCTCGGCAATCTTCTTCTGCCAGATCGCAGGGCCAGTGATATGCACGGACTCACCCTTGGTATCGACGGCTACAGTCACCGGCATGTCCTTGACCTCAAACTCGTAGATCGCTTCCATGCCCATTTCCGGGAAAGCCAGCACTTCGGCTTTCTTGATTGCTTGTGCAACCAGATATGCCGCACCGCCAACCGCCATCAGATAAACCGCTTTGTAGTCCTTGATCGCTTCGATCGCAATTGGGCCACGCTCGGATTTACCGATCATGCCCAATAGGCCGGTTTGATCCAGAATCTGGCGAGTGAATTTATCCATACGCGTTGCGGTAGTCGGACCTGCAGGCCCCACCACTTCGTCACGCACAGGATCAACCGGCCCGACGTAATAAATAAAGCGGCCCTTCAGATCCACCGGCAATTGCTCGCCCTTGTTGAGCATCTCGACCATGCGCTTGTGTGCGGCATCGCGGCCAGTGAGCATCTTGCCGGAGAGAAGCACGGTTTCACCGGTCTTCCAGTCCAGCACATCGGCTGGTGTCAGCGTATCGAGGTTGACACGGCGAACACCGTCGCCGACCTCCCAGGTGATGTCTGGGTAGGCGTCCAACGGCGGTGGCGCAAGGACTGCCGGACCGCTGCCGTCGAGCGTGAAGTGCGCGTGACGGGTCGCGGCGCAGTTGGGAATCATGCAGACTGGCAAGCTGGCAGCATGGGTTGGGTAATCCTTGATTTTGATATCCAGCACTGTGGTCAGACCGCCAAGACCCTGAGCACCAATACCCAGCGCGTTGACTTTGTCCATAATCTCCAGACGCAGCTCTTCAACGCGGTTCTGCGGGCCACGGGCACGCAGTTCGTGAATATCGATGGACTCCATCAGCGATTCTTTCGCCATGACGGCCGCCTTTTCGGCAGTACCGCCAATGCCAATACCAAGCATGCCCGGTGGGCACCAGCCGGCGCCCATCGTTGGTACCGTCTTCAGCACCCAGTCGACAATCGAGTCGGAGGGATTGAGCATCGCCATCTTAGACTTGTTCTCGGAGCCGCCGCCCTTGGCCGCAACATCGATTTCAACGGTATCGCCTTGCACCATTTGGTAATGAATGACTGCAGGGGTGTTGTCTTTGGTATTGGTGCGCTTGCCAGCTGGATCAGCCAGAATCGAGGCACGCAGGACGTTTTCAGGCAGATTGTAAGCCTGACGCACGCCTTGGTTGATCATGTCATCCAGGCTCATGGTGGCGCCTTCCCAGCTGACATTCATGCCAATCTTGACGAACACCGTTACGATGCCAGTATCCTGGCAGATAGGCCGATGCCCCGTGGCACACATACGCGAATTGATCAGAATCTGAGCAATGGCATCTTTAGCGGCCTTCGACTCTTCACGCTCATAGGCTTCATGCACTGCTTGAATGAAGTCGACGGGGTGATAATAGGAAATGTACTGCAGCGCATCGGCTACGCTCTGGATCAGATCATCTTGTTTGATAACGGCCATGCTCAGACAGGCTCCTCTCATTAGGCGGCTGACACGGAATACGCTATGTCAGACCAGGCTCACGGAATCGGACAGGCTTGGGTGGTTAAGATCACACCCTTGGAAAATCAGTCGCCAAGTATACCCGAGCTGATCGTATGGCAAAGCGTCGTAACATTATTGTCTGACGAAATACGCCCCACAGCTCGTTCCACACGCTATCTATGCATGCCGCAGATAGCGAATTGCGCTATTGCCAAGCGGATCTCAGTCACGGAGATGGAAATCGAAATAAAATGCTTTCCAAAACAAGGTTTAGACGATAACTTGACGTCATAATGCCATCATACAAAAACAGGCCTATCGTGAGCGAATTGCAGGACGCAAACAGCGATAAATTCCAGGCACTGAGGCTGCAGCGCTTCTACCTGGCACAGATCAATTATCTGATTACCTATGTAGTGATCGGTGTCGCGTGGGTGACAGAGCAATACGACGCTTCGGCCTGGATGGCGATTACCCATGTGCTGCTTGGGTTGGCGACCCAAAGCGTTTTCCTGTTGCTGTTCAAATTCGGGATAAATTTACGTTTCAGGGAGCCCAGCCTGACCAACGCGCAAATTATCGTTGCCATCTTGCTCACTACGTATTTTTTAGCCTTTGCTGGCATTCTACGCGGCAGCCTGGTCATGGTTTACGCCAACATACTGGTATTCGGCATATTCCAGTTATCGCGCCGTGACCTGTTGTTGCAGGCGGGCTTGGCACTGGTCTCTTTTGGCAGCCTGATTGCCATCGAATCCTATTACTCCCCTACCGCGCCAAACATCACCCTTAGCCTGGTGCAATGGTTCATCCTGGCTTGCTTTCTGGGTTGCCTGACCATGACCGGCAGCTATATCCGCGTATTACGCGAACGCCTCCAGCAACGGCACAGCACGCTACAAGCCCACCAAGAGACGCTGCGCGGTATGATGGGGCAGCTGCAGAACCTGGCCACCACCGACGGTCTTACCGGCCTGGCCAACCGCCGCTACTTCATTGATGAAACTCGCCGCCGCATGACCCTGATGCGCCCCGGCCAGTTGCTAGGCGTAGCGCTGATTGATTTGGACCACTTCAAACGTATCAACGATCTTTACGGACATGCTGCCGGTGATGAGGTGTTGCAAGGCTTTGCTTCGTTAGCCCGCGAAAGCCTGCGCGACGGTGATCTGGTTGCACGTTTTGGCGGCGAAGAATTTGTGATACTGCTGAGCAATACCGATCTGGGTGCGCTACACCAATGCCTGGATCGCATCCGCGATAACTTTGCCAATACCCAGTTCACCAGTTTGCCTGAAGGCGTACACTGCACTTTGTCGGCTGGTTTAAGCTTGATCCAGCAGGAAGACGATTTGGAGGTCTGCCTGAACAATGCTGACCAGGCTCTCTATCTGGCCAAAAACAGTGGCCGTAACCGCTGTGAACATCACCAGCGTGATAATGAGCGCATCAAACCCAGCTGAGTTTTTACATGCCTGAATTGACGGTACAAGGCCACCATCTGCAAGTGGATCAAGGCGACAATTTGCTGTCTGCCCTACAGGTAGCAAACTTGCCAATCAATTGGTCCTGCCGAGCTGGGCAATGTCATAGCTGCCTGGTGCAAGCTCCCAAGCAACCCATCCCCGCGGCGGCACAACAAGGCTTGAGCCCAGAACAACAAGCCGATGGCTGGTTGCTCGCCTGCCAGTGCGCCGTCGAGAGCGATATGCAGCTCACACTGCATGATCCGGCTAACGATGGCCTGCCTGCTCTGATCGAAACCATGGAAAAGCTGCCCGGCGACGTTCTGCTGCTGCGTCTGCGCCCGCAACGGCCGCTGCGCTATCGAGCCGGTCAGCATCTAATGATCTGGTTATCACCGCAGCTAGGCCGCAGTTACTCACTGGCCAGCCTGCCCGGAGAGGCCTTGTTGGAGTTTCATATCCAGTTGCGTGAAGGCGGCCTGTTCTCCAGTCAGTTATTGCATGGCCGACCGGGGCAAACGCTTTACCTGGGCGCCGCCAGCGGCCATTTGGCCTACGACCCCGCTTGGCATGACCGCCCGCTGCTGCTACTTGCCAGCGGAACTGGACTGGCACCCTTGCAAGCACTGGCACGTGATGCTTTACAGAACGAGCACAGCGCCACGATCACGCTATGGCACTGGTCATCGCACGCACAGGGCTGCTACCTGCAAGAGCGCTTGAACGCTCTTGTTGAAACCGAGCAACAGCTGCAACTGCATTTGCGCGCGCGCTCAGAGCTAGCAACAGACCTGCGCGCGCTGCGCATCCGCTCGCGCTCTACCCTGGCCTTGGTATGTGGCAGCGCCAGCTTTGTCGAGCAGCTAAGGCGCCCGCTGTTTATGGCCGGCCTGGCCGGCCCGCAGATTATCGACGAAGCCTTTCTGCCCCGCCGCTAGCGAGCCGACGCGAGCCAAGTTTACCCTCCGCAAAAAAATTAAGGCGCCGCTATATAGCACGGTCGGCAATCCGCCCCCGTTATAGAGCCTCATTCGGCACTCAGCGAGTTACTGGGGCACCTATTCAAATCGTGCGACCATGATCCACAGATACTAATTCATCGTCAGACTCTGGAGATAACGTGAGCGAACATGTACTGATTGAGCGCAACGGCGGCGTACTGACGCTGACCATGAACCGTCCCGACAAAAAGAATGCCCTGACGCAAAACATGTACGGCAGCATGGCAGACGCCATTGTCGCCGCACAACAGGATCCAGCCATTCGCGCTGTCGTGATTCAGGGCAGTAACAGCTGTTTCACCAGCGGCAACGATGTGGGCGATTTTGTAAACTCACCGCGTAGCGACACCAAAACCCCGGTTTATCACTTCCTGCGCGCTATTTGTAACGCCGAGAAGCCGCTGATCGCAGCCGTCAACGGCCCGGCAGTCGGCGTCGGCACAACCATGCTGCTGCATTGCGACTTGGTTTTCGTCGCGAACGACGCGCGCTTGAAGATGCCTTTCGTGAATCTCGGGCTTTGCCCGGAGGCGGGCTCCAGCTACCTGTTGCCGCGTTTATTGGGGCATCTGCGTGCTGCCGAATTATTATTGCTGGGCGATGAAATTTCCGGCCAACGTGCCACTGAGATAGGCTTGGCCAATCGTGCGTTACCAGCGGGTGAGGCCGTTTTGGAAGCTGCCCAACAAGCCGCTCAGCGCATCGCAGAACAGCCACCGGCATCGGTCAAGCTAACCAAGCAGCTGATCAAACAAGGTGTCGCGCAAATCGCTGAGCAGACTATGGATGCCGAAGGCGCGCACTTCACCGAATTACTTGCTAGCGCAGACGCGCGTGAGGCACTGACGGCCTTCATCGAGAAGCGCAAACCAGTGTTTGCCAACCAATAAGGCCCTGCCGCTCCACGCGCTGACGTGGAGCGGTTTCAACCTCGAATACCAAAAATCCGCATCACCCAACGGTTAATCTGCCCCCACACGCGAATTTTCAGGCGGTGGTTCCAGGACAGGTTGTGCCAGCGCTCCATAGTCCACTCATAACTTTCGGAAAAATCCTTCTCAAAGCTCTCAGTCACCGCTTTAGCTAGACCCGGATCAACCGCTTGCTGGTTGGCTTCCAGATTCCAGTGCAAGGTCCAATGATCAAAGTTACACGAGCCCAGTGATACCCAGTTGTCGACCATCGCGGTTTTCAGGTGAGTAAAGCGTGGCTGAAACTCGTAAATTCGGATACCCGCTTTCAGCAAACGTCGGTAATAACGTTGGCCGGCGTAGAGTACCGCCTCGTGATCAATACTGGTACCGCACAACAATAAACGCACGTCCACACCGCGCCGAGCAGCACGCATGAGCGAACGACGGATACGCCAGGATGGCAAAAAGTAAGGCGTTGCCAGCCAGGCCCGCTCCTCACCGTGTGCCAGCGCTGCCAGCAATGAAGCAACCACTTCCTTCTGTTCGCGCGCGCCAATGTAGGACACCCGGCCATGGCCACTCCCGGTTTGCGGCCGTGGCGGAATCTTGACCCTACGCACCGGAGACAATCCGCGACGCTGATATTTACTGACACGCGCCCACTCGACCTCAAACAAATCCAGCCAGTCCGCTACCACGGGCCCCTGAACTTCCAGCATCTGCTCATGCCAGCGTGGGCACTGCCCGTTCTCTTCTTTCTGGCAGAACTCGTCAGTAAAGCCAGTGCCGCCAACGAAGGTAATTTTCTGATCAACAATGATCAGCTTACGGTGGTCACGGTGGAACATTCGGGTGCCGTGATACCAGGACGCCGGATTATAAATTCGCGTTTCCACACCGCCGTCGGTGAGGCGATCACGATCGGGCTGCTTGAATTTCTCACTGCCAATAGCGTCGAACATGAACCTTACGGTAACTCCGCGCTCTACCGCCTTGAGCAAGGAATCTACAACCTGCTCGCTGCTGGTACCCGAGCTCACCAGATACATTTCAATATCGATGCTGGACTCTGCCTGGTCAAAGGCCTCCAGCAAACGCGGGAAGTAGCGGTGACCATCCACTCGCAGTGTGAATTCGTTGTCTTGATGCCACTCATAAACGCGCGACGACATAAATCTCCTTGTAGCAAATACGAATCAGGGTATGCGGTAGTCATCCTGGGTGAGCAGATCCATTCCGCATTCGAGCTGGCTGATCCAATCCAGAAAGGTGTTGATCATAGCAGGCCCAACGAAGGGCCGTTGAAAGCCCTCTGTGCTGGATTTGTGAGTAGCAAATTCGGTAACTGGTTCCGCATCATTCAGCATAGAAGCGCCATATCGCCGCACAACAGAACTCCGCTGACCGCCTCAAAAAACTGCAGCTTACCGACCGAGTATAAAAAGCGCGCTGGCCCCGTCTTAAAATAGGTCTTGCCTGGCGGCATATAGGTCAGGTCACCGCCTCGATCAAGATGTACCTGGTAACACGAACGTAACCAAGCATTCACAATCCTGACACCCGAGCGCCATAGGCTCAGTTTGTACATCAAATAACAGATGCCCGGATGGAGGTGTCCATGTCACAAGCAGCGCTCGCCCTCGAAGAATCCAACAGCCGCCAGTTGCTCGCCGAGCTGGTCACCGATGCACGCAGCCTAAGAGCTGCACAAGCGCTTAGATACCAGGTATTTGCCGAAGAATGCGGGGCCGTGCTGCATACTGCCGAAGCCGGCCTGGACCAGGATCACTACGACCTGCACTGCGAACACCTGATCGTGCGCGATCAGAACAATGGCCGTGTGGTCGCTACCACACGCATTCTCGATAGTCGCCGCGCGCCCGCTGCCGGCGGTTTTTATAGCGAGAGCGAGTTCCAGCTGGTTGGTTTGAAGGATCTACGCGGTGACATCATGGAGATTGGCCGCACCTGTGTGCATGCCGACTACCGCAACGGCGCCACTATTTCAGTGCTCTGGGCAGGCTTAGCGCAACTGATGAACGAGCGTCACTACGAGTACCTGATGGGCTGCGCCAGTATCGATATGGGAGATGGCGGCTTACAAGCACACGCCATCATGCAACGTCTGCGCGGGCGTTACCTGAGTCGCGAATACCTCAATGCCATCCCGCGACTGCCGATTCCCGAACGCGACTTGCCGGCGAATCTTACCGCTCAGCTACCCCCGCTGCTCAAGGCCTATATGCGTCTGGGCGCCAAGGTCTGCGGCGAGCCTTGCTGGGATCCGGAGTTCAACGTCGCCGACGTGTTTATCCTACTACGACGCGAGCAACTTTGCCCACGCTACGCCCGTCACTTCAAGGCTATCTGAAGATGACGGCGCGCAAGGCGCTGCGCTTATGCGGCGTGATCGGCTGGATTTTGTGCGGCCTGCTGCTTGCCACCTGGGTAGCAGTGCTGCAGCTGTTCAAACCGGCCTTTCTGAATGCACAGCGCCAACGCCTGATGCGCTGGTGGCTACGCAACCTGATCCGGCTGCTGCCATTGCGACTCCACGTGCACGGTCAGCCCACAAGCGAAACGGCGCTCTGGGTCAGCAACCATGTATCTTGGCTGGATATCGTCGTGCTCGGCGCTCAGGCACCGGTGCATTTTCTGTCCAAGGCGGAGATCCGACACTGGCCAGTCATCGGCTGGCTCGCTGCTGCCGCAGGCACCTGCTTCATTCAGCGTGGACGGGGAATATCTCAATCTTTGCAGGAACAACTCACCGAGGTGCTGAACCAGGGCCGTAGTTTGGTGATTTTTGCGGAAGGCACTACCACTGCCGGTGACCGAGTCAGAACCTTTCATGGCCGTTTATTGGGCAGTGCTATTGACGCCACAGTACCCGTGCAGCCGGTTGCCCTGGCCTATCGACTGAATGGCGAGATAGATCGTGTCGCGCCTTTTATCGATGACGACGAATTCTCACAGCATCTGCTGCGTTTACTCGGCGCCGACACCATAGATGTGCACTTGCACTTTCTGCCTCCACTCAACAGCCGCGAGCATAACCGCAACCAGCTGGCCCGCCATGCACAATCTGCGGTGAGTCAGGCGCTCGGCTTGCCCGACGGCACAATCAAATCAAGCCCGGTAGAACTCAAAAGCGCGGCCTGATCGGTCGCGAAAGCTTGAACCTGGGGCATAAAGCGGAAAAAATCATCTTCAAAAGCGGCGTAATCCGCCTCCAGTTCAGCCACCGCACCCGGTAGTGAATTATCAGGGCGCAATCGCCTGGACATATTGTCCAGCGCACGATGCAGATGCGGCAACTGCGCATAACTGGTGAGCCAGTCGTGCTCACTCATGTGCTGAATCACCGGCCAGGCGTTCTCCGGTATTAACTCTGGCTGTTGTAGCAAGTTCCGATAAGCCTGCTGGGTAAACTCAACCAAAGACTGCTCGGCGAAGTGTTGCCAATGACGCGCCAAGAGATGGTCGTAAAACATATCCACCATGATGCCGGCATAGCGCCGACGCGCTGGGCTGATCCGTGCCTTGCTTTGCAGCACCAGCGGGTGGCTGTCGGTAAAAACGTCAATGCGTCTGTGCAGCCAGATACCGCCACGCACATCATCGGGCAACGCAATCTTCTGCACTGGCCCTTTGACGAAATCACCTAATAAGCTACCCAACGCCTGCTGCGGGGTTTGTGAACCCATCAACAGGTGGGCAAGAAAGTTCATCAGTTGCCCTGGACTTGCGAATACAGGCTGGCCAATTGACTCTTCAAGGTGTCAATACTGCGATTGGTTTGCAGACGGAAGCTGTTGATTGCGTCCAGCGCCTGATCGGTCGCGGCCGCGCGCTGATCCAGCTCTGTACGCATGATCAGCAGGCTTTGCTGCACATCACCGCCGCCTTTCTGCTGTAGCGCTTGCAAGGCTTGCTTCTGGCTAGTCAGCTGGGTGGATTGCTCGGCTAACTGCTGCTGCAGTGCGTCCAGCCCCGCTAGCTGCCTCTGTAGTTCGCTCAATTGCTTGGCCGCGGCCTCACCCTGCTCCGCCAGGCTATCCAATCGCTGCGCCTGATCGACCAAACGTTTTTCAGCAGCGGCGTTACTGGCCGTTAAAGCGGCTAGTTCGGTCTGTTGGCTCTGCATGCGTTTGGCCAGATCGGCACTGCCGGCATTTGCGCTACTCAAGCGACCGTCGTGCTCGCCGAGCGCTGCTTTCAACTCCGAGAATTGGCTTTCCAGTTTGCCGATACGGGCATTACGGGCCTGCTCTGCGTCACTCAGACTGGATTCCGTTGCACTTACTTTGCCGGTGATGTCCTGAATGCGGCCGGATGCTTCCTCGCTGATGCGCGCGAAACTGGTCTGAGTTGCTACCAACTGCTGCTTGAGCAGGCTCTGTTGCTGGTAGGTCCAGTACCCCAATGCAATAAGGGCTAGCGACAAAGCAGCGCACAGCGCCCACAACGGGCCATTGCTGCGTGACACCGGCTGGGCCGGCGGGTCAGCTCGCAACCCTACGTTTGCACCGCCGCGGCGCGGCTCCGGGTTGACCGGTTTAAGGTTATCATCGCGGCTCGCCCGCAAGCTCGGCAAATCATCATCTAAGTCACGCTCTTTCATACTTCCCCCAACCTGAATGTCAGCAAAAAGCCCGCGCCAGAGCGGTGCAAGATCGCACCAATGAATAGCAAGTTACCGCTATCTAACAACATCAAGATAGTACGGACCCTTGCCAGACAGCCTATATCCTGCGCTTTTGCGTATTGGTACACATTCTGCTTGCAGTTAACGGTCTTGGCTACCGCACCTTGCGCAGCCAATCATTATTCGGGGGTAAAAGCATGATTGCAGAAGCGCAGTTCAACCGAGCGACCCTTGACTGTATGACCACCTTACGCCGCCATATCAAACGCTCCCTGGGGGTCACCATTCGCCTAAGCGAGCCGGATGCGGTGGAAAACATGATTGGGTTAAGCCGAGATTGCCACTTCGCTGATATTCGTGAACTCGGTATGCGGTTGGCCGAAATGGTTTCTCCGCCAACGCCAGAGCCGGAGGAACGCATGGTCGCCCAAGGCGCCGTTGCGGCACGTCAATACCAGGCCAGCGCACAGCGCAGAGCTGCAATACAAGACGAGCCAGCACCGGCAACACCGAGCGCAAGCATACGAATCTACCGTGGTCAGGTGGTTCGTTAGCTAACCGGGACAACTCGCCAGCCCGCCAAGTATATTTGCGCACTGCTGCTCAGCGGCGCGCTAAAGCCGCTGGCGCATCCGCAGCGCAGACATTACTCTGAGCCATCTTAGGGTTGAGGAGCTACGGCATGTCTGAATGGATGATTTACGGTGCAAACGGTTATACCGGTGAATTACTGGCGAGAGCCGCCGTCAACCGTGGCCTGTCTCCAATACTAGCGGGACGTAACCGACAAGCCGTTGAGGCACTCGCCAACGAGCTTGGTCTACCGGCACGCAATTTCAGTCTTGATGATGCCGACGCAACCAACACGGGGCTGCAAGGCGTAAACGTGGTTGTGCACTGTGCCGGCCCTTTCTCCGCTACCAGTCAGCCGATGATCGATGCCTGCCTGCACAACCATTGCCATTATTTAGACATAACCGGTGAGATTGACGTCTTCGTCGCGGCTCAGAGCCGTCACAATGATGCCGCGCAGGCCAATATCGTCATCTGCTCCGGCGTCGGCTTCGACGTGATTCCAACCGATTGCATCGCCGCGCGCTTGAAAGAAGCCTTGCCGGATGCCGACCGCTTGGCTCTCGGCTTTGACTCGCGTAGCGGTTTCTCTCCAGGCACCGCAAAAACCTCGGTGGAGGGTTTGAAGTACGGCGGCCGTATTCGCAAAAACGACAAGATCCAAACCGTGCCGTTAGCCTACCAAAGCCGCGACATCGACTTTGGCAACGGCACCAAACACGCAGTCACTATCCCGTGGGGCGATATAGCAACGGCCTGGTTCTCAACCGGCATCGATGACATTGAAGTCTTTATTCCGATGGCCCCAAGCGCAGCCACTCGGTTGCGTCGCTTGGACCGCTTACGGCCGTTACTTGGCCTGCGGCCCGTGCAAGCGCTCCTCAAATACCTGGTTGGCCGCCGTATTCTTGGGCCCGGCAGCGATCAACGGCAGAACGCGCGTTCCTTCGTATGGGGCGAGGCACAAAATCGCGCAGGGAAAAAAATCACAGCGCGTATTGAAACGGCCAACGGTTACGACGTGACCGTAGAAGGCGCACTTTTTGCCGTCAACTTTCTACAACAGAACGAGCCCGCTCCCGGCTATTACACACCATCGCGCCTGCTTGGCTCTGACTGCATTGAGAAACTGGCCGGCTCAGGTGACATGCACCTGGATTAATCAGCCCAGCAGGGCTGGCACGCGACGTGCCAGCTCCTTGGTTAAACCTTCCAATAGCTGCCCTCCATTGCGCCAATAATGCCAATATAAATTCACCGACTGCGCTTTACCCGGCACCAACTCGCACAACGCGCCGCTGCGCAGCTCCGCCGCTACTTGCATAGCTGGCACCATTCCCCAGCCAACCCCCGCACTGAGCATTCGCACAAATCCTTCAGAGGAAGGGCACAAGTGATACTCAAATTCACCCGGCACGCCTAACTGATGCAGGAAGCGGTGCTGCAACTGATCATCCGGGCCAAATACAATTGCCGGTATCTGCGGCAGCCGCGCCGTCTCAACCCCATCAGGAAAGTGCCGCTCGATAAACTCGCGACTGGCAACCGCCAGATAGGGCATCCGCCCCAGCAACAAGCTGCGTGCGCCTGCTACCGGCTGCTCGGTAGCACAAACGCAAGCGGCAACCTCGCCATTGCGCATGCGCCGCAAGCCCACATCCTGATCTTCTACCTGCATATCCAACAATACCCGCTCAGCGCCGCACCAGCTGCTGATTGCTTGCGCCCACCACGTTGCCAAGCTATCGGCGTTAAGCGCGATACGCAAACGGCTCATGCCCGACTGCGTATCTATCTCGGGCAAGTCGCTGCGTAAATCCCGTTCAAGTAAGCGCACTTGCTGCACATGGTTAAGCAACCGCTGCCCCGCCGCAGTCGCTTTTGGTGGCGACACGCGCACTAGCACCGGAGAGCCCAGCCGCGATTCAAGCAACTTGATGCGCTGCGATACAGCAGATTGAGACAAGCCCAAGCTCACAGCCGCGCGCTCAAAACCGCCCTGTTCTATGACCGCCGTCAAGGCGGCCAGTAACTTGTAATCGAGCATTATTAAATTCTCTAATGAGTCATCAGCATTATTGACTTTTCTAATGAACATAGCCACGCCAGAATCGACTGCCTACCCTCACCTGAAAGGCGTTTTTCATGCCCTCCATCTGGCACAGTTATATCAACGGGCTCTTGGTCTCAGCCGGCCTGATCATGGCGATCGGCGCGCAGAACGCCTTTATTTTGGCGCAGGGCCTGCGTCGCGAGCACCATATTAGCGCCGCACTCATATGTATGAGCTGCGATGCCATCTTGATTATGGCCGGTACTTTCGGTCTAGCAGCTTTATTGCAAAGCCATCCTCTAGCCATGGAAATTACGCGCTGGGCAGGTGTCGGCTTTCTCTCTCTGTATGCATTGCAGGCGCTGCGTCGGGCACTCTCACCGCAGGTGATGAGTGCCGGCGAACAACCAAAACGCTCACACCGAGCAGTGTTGCTGAGTACGTTGGCGGTTACATTGCTGAATCCGCACGTCTATCTCGACACCATGGTGCTGATCGGCTCGGTTGGGGCGCAGAACCCGCTACCGCTCATATTCGCGCTTGGCGCCGCCAGCGCTTCGATTCTCTGGTTTAGTCTATTGGCCCTGGGGTCGGCCAAGCTTGCGCCGATGTTAAGCCGCCCAGTTACATGGCGCTGTATTGATTTAGCGGTCGCTGCGATGATGCTAGCCGTTGCCTGGTCACTGGCCAGGCCTGCATTGCAGACCGCCTGAGTGGCTATAACCTCATACTTGGTACGTGGATAGCCGCGCTTTCAGGTGCTATCATCGAATCTTCCCGATCGTAAGACGGGCAGCGCCCTACCGAGCTTGTATCAGCCGCGGTAAAAAGAGGCGTAGCAGATTGTCCACTCTGCCCACGCGGCAACCGTGGTCAACGTAATCGAACTGCAGGCATACACACATGTCCTACAGTAGAGCAGCATTCCGTTTCTGGACCCTGATACCTGAAGATGGAGAGTAACCATGGCTTTTGAATTACCAGCACTCCCTTACGAGAAGAATGCACTGGAACCGCACATCTCTGCGGAAACTCTGGAATACCATTACGGCAAGCATCACAACACCTATGTTGTGAACCTGAACAACATGGTTCCGGGCACCGAATACGAAGGTAAGAGCCTGGAAGAGATCATCAAGACCTCCAGCGGCGGCGTATTCAACAATGCAGCGCAAATCTGGAACCACACGTTCTACTGGAACTGCCTGAGCCCGAACGGCGGTGGCGAACCTACTGGCGCGCTGGCCGAGGCTATCAACAAGGCGTTCGGTTCATTCGCGGCGTTTAAAGAAGAGTTCAGCAAAACATCAATCGGTACTTTCGGTTCCGGTTGGGGCTGGTTGGTTAAGAAGGCTGACGGTTCACTGGCATTGGCCAGCACCATCGGCGCCGGCAACCCTATCACCTCCGGTGACACCCCGCTGCTGACTTGCGATGTGTGGGAACACGCCTACTACATCGATTACCGCAATGCCCGTCCAAAGTACGTTGAGGCATTCTGGAACCTGGTTAACTGGGACTTTGTAGCGAAAAACCTCGCTGCCTGATCGCAGGAACAGGACTACCACAACACCTCGCTCCGGCGGGGTGTTGTGCGTTTAGAGTCGTAAAAAGTGATTTCACTTTGACGTCACTGTTGAGTTTGTCGATACTCAACAGAACGCCACATAGAAAAATAACAAATAATGCAGGTATTGCGCTGCCCAGCCCGATCCTTGCATGATGATCCTACCGCTCATCTCACATACGATAGGAATAACAAGACCTTGAAGCTCGAGCGCAGGCACAGTCTTTCCATCAAATTGCTTCGTCTGGTGTTGCTTTGGGCACTGGCAGTGGGCGTTGTATTAAGCATGGGTCAAATCGCATACGATCTGCGCAAAGAAAGCCATATGATCGACAGCAATGCTGAGCAGATTCTGGCCATGTCACAGGATCCAGCCACCCAAGCGGTTTACAGTCTGGATCGCGAGATGGCAATGCAGGTGATCGGCGGCCTGTTTGAACATGAAGCCGTTCGCTATGCGGCTATCGGCCACCCCGATGAAACCCAACTAGCCAGCCGCGAGCGACCGCTGAAAAGCGCGCCCTACCGTAAGATTACTGACTGGTTGTTTGGCGTTGAACAGCAATACAGCGTCGGACTCTATGGTCGCGCGCCCTACAAAGAATACTATGGTGATCTGCGCATTACGCTAGACACCGCGCCCTACGGCGAAGACTTTCTGCAGAGCTCACTGATCATCCTCCTGTCCGGCGTACTGCGCGCGATGGCGATGGCTTTTGTGCTTTATCTGCTCTATCACATACTGCTGACCAGGCCGCTGGCCGGCATCATAGACCGTATCACCAACATCAACCCGGACCAGCCCGGTAAAATGCACATTCCCATGTTGCCCGGTCAGGAAAAGAACGAGCTCGGGCTGTGGATAAGCAAAGCCAACGAGCTGCTGGAATCGATTGAGCGCAACAGCAGTCGACGCCGTGAGGCCGAAGCTAACTTGCTGCACATGGCGCAACATGACCACCTCACCGGCCTACCCAACCGCAGCATGCTGCAAGAGCAGCTCAGTCGCATCCTCGCCGATGCCGGGCGACGTCAACGCGGTGTAGCGGTGCTGTGTTGCGGTCTGGATGACTTCAAAGAAATTAACGAACAGTTTAGTTATCAATCCGGCGACAGTTTGCTGGTCACCGTCGCTGATCGCCTGCGCGCCAATAGCGGTCGGCTTGGCAGCCTCGCGCGCTTGGGCGGCGACCAGTTTGCATTGGTACAGACCGGCGTTGGTGAGCCCTATGAAGCGGCCGAACTGGCACAAACCATTTTGGACGACCTGAGTCGACCGTTCGAGGTTGGCGAGCACACGGTAAGTTTACGCGCCACCATCGGGATCACCCTATTCCCGGATGACGGCGACGACGCTGAGAAACTACTACAGAAGGCCGAGCAAACCATGATGCTGGCCAAGGCTCGCTCACGGAACCGCTATCAGTTCTACATCGCCAGCCTGGATAGCGAGATGCGCGTACGTCGCGAGCTCGACAAAGAGCTACGCGGCGCCCTGGAGCGCAATGAATTCCACCTGACTTATCAGCCGCAGGTCAGCTATGCCACCCACGAAGTCGTCGGCGTAGAGGCGCTGCTGCGCTGGCAGCACCCGGAACGTGGTCTGGTGCCACCCGATTTATTCATCCCATTGGCAGAGCAGAACGGCATCATCATCAGCATTGGCGAGTGGGTACTCGACCAAGCCTGTAAACAGCTGCGAGTTTGGCATGATCAAGGCTTCAGCGAATTACGCATGGCCGTCAACCTGTCTACCGTGCAGCTGCACCACAGCGAGCTTTCACGTGTGGTGACCAACCTGATGCAACGTTACAAGTTGCCGGCGCATTGCCTTGAGATGGAAGTGACCGAAACCGGTTTGATGGAAGATATCGCAGCGGCGGCAAGCCACCTCAATAGTCTGAAAAAGGCAGGCGTATTGATCGCCATCGATGACTTCGGTACCGGCTATTCATCGCTCAGCTATTTGCGCGGCTTACCGCTGGATAAGATCAAGATCGACAAGAGCTTTGTACAGGATGTGCTGGTGGATGAGGACGACGCGACTATCGTGCGTGCCATCATACAGTTGGGTCGCAGTCTGAATATGGAAGTCATCGCCGAGGGCGTAGAGTCTGCCGAGCAAGAGGCGTATGTGATAGCCCAAGGCTGCAATGAAGGCCAGGGCTA
>DRHT01000020.1 GCA_011053055.1 Halopseudomonas sabulinigri
GGTACAGTGGCCTGGATGGCCGAAAAGGGGCTGCAACGCGCTGAAAACGCGACTGAGGGCGATGAAATCGTTCCTGAAATGTTTTTTTTGTGAGCCGAGGTCATAATCGCCGCCCATATGGCCGGTATTTCAGACCTTCCCTAGGCGAAAAAGACAACTAACGATATTGTAGGTCGTGATTTAACTGAGCTTCGCATAAATTTTTGCGTGGGGGCCGCTCTGCTGGGCTTGCCATGCATTTGATGTGTTGGAAAAGGGGAATTCCGTATAGTCCACGGTGATATTCCGTTCTTGGGAGATTGTCAGCAGTCGCTGCCAGATTTTTTGGCGGTCTGCAGGAGGTCTTTGCCCCGTGCCAATGCATGACAGGGTTTTGAACAGCAGGTCGGCGATATCCAAATTGATCTGGCGTCCGGCACCGGTACCTATCGTCATTATTCTTGCGCCCCAGCGGCAGGCCTTTAGTGCATAAAGTAGTGGCTGACCGCATACCAAATCCAACACCACGTCATACCCTTCACCGGCCTCGCTCTTCAGAGCCTGTACGTCGCTTTCATCGCCTTTCAGACATACTACGCTATCAGCGATGCCCCGCTCAGTGAGTCGTGCCAAGGCATCTGCGCTGCGTCCGGCAGCAACCACTTTGCCTGCGCCCAGATAACGAGCAAGTTGCAGCGCTATCTGCCCCAAGGTTCCTGTGCCGCCGAGTATCAGCACTGTCTCACCTTGCTTGATGTTGGCAGCTTCCAGAGGGACGAGCGCGCCAGTGGCTGCTATGCCCATGGTGATGGCTGTGCGGTCATCGATGTGTTCGGGAACCTCCCAAACCTCCTCTGCTGGCACCAAGGTCTTTTCAGCCCAAGCGCCAAAAGGTAATACCGACCGCTCACCAAAGTAGACGCGGGTACCTTCGGGGTTGCGGCCGACGCCTTCGCCACGAATCACGCAGGGATACTCAACACCTAGTCGATAGGCGCCAAGTACATCCCAGCCACCCAAACCGGCGGTGTCTACACTGATGAGTACAGAGCCATCTTGTGGGGTGGGCTCTTTGAATTCTTGAATGACGGGCAGCGCGCCACGTTCATTGATAATAGCTGCTTTCATGGTTGTGTTCCTTAGGGCGACAGCTTTGCTGTGGCCGTGGGTCTAAAGCACGAAGCAATAGCATTCGTTTTTCAGGGTGTTTGTGTGTTCTGTGATGAGGTATCATTCTGAAATAAGATTGTCATTCTGTCAAAAGAATGATTGAGCATCCCATTATGCTCGTATTGAGCAAGAGGAGCCCTGCCTTGCCTTATTCATCCAATAACCAATCAGGATTTCATGCGGCCCATCCGCAATTTCACTTATATACCGGGTTGGGCAGTCAAACAGTGGCTTCTTCGGTGCTGCTGCCAGAAGAGGTGCCGGTTGCATTTGTTTATAACGGCATTAGTCAGGCGGTGATGATGGCGAGCCCATTTGATCTTGAGGATTTTGCCCTTGGCTACAGTATTGGTAGCGGCTTGATAAAGGATGCAAGCTGTATCTACGGTATAGAAATTACCCAGGGTATTGCAGGTATTGAGCTTCAGATTAGCGTGAGCCAGCGCGCTTTCGCCAATATCAAGCAACTTCGCAGAACGCAAGCGGGGTCGACCGGGTGCGGCCTTTGTGGAGTGGAGTCGCTTGCCAATGTGCTACCAGATCTGGCGTCACATCCTCCACAAGCGTTACCTCCGGCTCAGCATCTGAGCAAGTTGCGTTCTCGTTTGGCCAGTCATCAGCTGCTGGCTAAACAGACGGGAGCGTTGCACGCCGCCCTCTATGTGGATGAAGACGGCGACATTAAGTTGTGCCGTGAAGATGTGGGGCGGCACAACGCAATGGACAAGTTGATTGGTGCGCTGCTAAACGATCAGTGCTTCCCGGAGAGAGGCTTCGTGGTTGTGACGAGCCGCTGTAGCCTTGAACTGATCCAGAAAGCGGTTCGTGCTGGATTTTCGACCTTGGCCACCTTGTCAGCCCCAACCAATATCAGTGTTTCCTGGGCTCGTCATTGCCAATTGAATCTGGTGCATATACCGCGTTCCAGTGACCCCAGAGTCTATAGCCCGGAGCCTTTATGAATTCGCAGAAAGCGGGCATGGGAAAATTTCAGCACTATACTGGCCCGGCTGCAGGTTGGGGTGCTTTGCGCGGCGTCACCAATGCGTGGTTGGGTAGTGCTCAACCAGTCAAGAATATCCGCGCACTTTTGAAAACTAACCAACATGGGGGCTTTGATTGCCCTGGGTGTGCTTGGGGAGAAGAGCCGGGCCCAGGACGAATAAAGTTTTGTGAGAATGGTGCCAAGGCAGTTAACTGGGAGGCTACCTCCCGTAAAGTTGATGCCGATTTCTTCGCACGGCATAGCGTCGCGCAACTGCGCCGGCAGACGGATTACTGGTTGGAGTATCAAGGCAGGTTGATCGAGCCGATGCGCTATGACCGGGCCAGCGATCATTATGTTCCTATCAGCTGGGACGATGCCTTTGCACTTATCGGACAACATCTGAACGCATTGGATTCTCCAAACCAAGCGGAGTTTTATACCTCGGGGCGGGCTAGTAATGAAGCCGCTTTTTTGTACCAGCTGTTCGTGCGGATCTTCGGTACAAATAATTTTCCTGACTGCTCGAATATGTGTCACGAAGCCAGTGGTGTGGCGCTTGGTGCGAGTATTGGAACAGGGAAGGGCACAGTCACCTTTGCAGATTTTCAAAAAGCCGATGCGATTTTTGTAATGGGCCAAAACCCAGGCACCAACCATCCCAGGATGCTGGAGCCATTGCGAGACGCGGTACGACGTGGGGCGCAGGTAATCTGTTTTAATCCACTGAGAGAGCGAGGGTTAGAGCGCTTTCAGCATCCGCAGAACGTGGCGAAGATGCTAAGCAACAGTTCAGATGCCATGCATACGGCCTATTTTCGCCCTGCCTTGGGTGGTGATCTGGCTGCGCTGCGGGGAATGGCCAAGTTTATGTTGCAATGGCAAAGAGGTGCACAACGTCAACGCCTGGCTGGCGTACTGGACGAGGCATTCATTCTTTCGGAAACTGAGGGCTTCCAGGAGTACATCGCAGTCTTGGACGCTACAGGCTGGGACGAAATAGTTACTCAGTCGGGTCTTTCCATCGTCGAGATTGAACAGGCGGCTCGTCTCTTTAGCAATGCACCAAACACTATCTTCTGTTGGGCTATGGGAATAACTCAACATCTTCACGGCGTCGCTACCATTCAGGAAATCGTCAACCTTCAGTTGTTGCGCGGGAATATCGGTCGTGTTGGCGCAGGGCTATGCCCCGTGCGGGGCCACAGCAATGTGCAGGGCGATAGAACTATGGGTATTAACGAACGCCCCGACGCAGCGTTTCTTAATCGTTTGCAGGATTACTTCCATTTCAGCCCGCCTCGCAAACCTGGACATAACACGGTAGCGGCGATCAATGCGCTGCTGGAGGGGCGGGCAAAAGTATTCGTTGGACTGGGTGGGAATTTTGCTCAGGCAACACCCGACAGCGAAGTGACCCACGCGGCGCTTTCTCGTTGTGCACTCAACGTGCAGATTAGCACCAAGTTGAACCGTAGCCACTTGATGGTTAGCAACGATGCGCTGATCCTTCCGTGCTTAGGGCGCACAGATATTGACTACCAAGCGGCGGGGCCTCAGTGCGTAACCGTCGAGGACTCCTTCAGCATGGTGCATGCGTCGTTCGGTCAGCTTGAGCCGATATCTGCTCAAATAAAGTCTGAGCCCTGGATCATTGCAGGTATAGCTAGCGCGACCCTGGGCGATCAATTGGTCGATTGGCAAGCTATGCGCGACGATTACCAGACGATTCGTAAGGCCATCAGCCATTGTATTCCCGGCTTTGATGATTTCGAGCAGCGGCTGCACAAGCCTGGAGGCTTTCACCTTCCAAATACGGCTACCGCGCGTAACTGGAGCACGGTAACCGGCAAGGCCAAATTTATCGCCAGTGCGTTGCCAACAGATTTGTTGCCTGAAGGGGTCAGGCAGTCAGGCGAAGAGCATGATCTTGTTCTGCAAAGTTTGCGGTCTCATGATCAATACAACACCACTATTTATGGGCTAGATGATCGCTATCGTGGTGTATCGGGTCAACGAGAAGTCATATTCGTCAATCCACGAGATATCGAGAAATTGGGCTTGGTGGCAGGTGCCAAGGTCGACCTAGTGTCGCTATGGCATGATGGCGTGAGACGGCGGGTTAAGGGGTTTAGTGTCTTACCGTACGATATTCCGGCCGGACAGGCTGCAGCCTACTATCCGGAGGTGAACCCTTTGGTGCCGCTGGGTAGCTACGGAGTTGGCAGCGGTACTCCCGTGTCCAAATTTATCCCGATAAAACTGGAGCGTTCGTTTGACGTTGCTCCGCTGGCGATCAGCGAAGCATAAGTCGCTATTATTTAATCGCGCTCGACCGCTATTGCTACGCCTTGTCCGCCTCCAATGCACAATGCCGCTAGTCCCTTCTTGGCATCACGCTTTTCCATTTCATGTAGTAGCGTGACTAGCACGCGGCAACCAGAGGCACCAATGGGGTGTCCCAAGGCAATTGCACCACCATTCACGTTAACCTTGTCGAGATCCCACTGAAGTTCCTTTCCAACTGAAAGGCACTGGGCGGCGAAAGCCTCATTTGCTTCTATAAGATCCAATTGGTCTAGGGACCAGCCTGCTTTCTCCAGGCAACGTTTGCTCGCAGGTACAGGACCAATGCCCATTATCGACGGATCAACCCCTGCACTGGCGTAGCCTTTGATTCGCGCCAGAACAGGTAGCCCCAGCTCTTCAGCGCGTTTGGCCGACATTAGCAGCACAGCCGCCGCGCCGTCATTCAGGGTAGAAGCATTGCCTGCCGTTACGCTGCCTTCTTTCTTGAAGACAGGGCGCAATCCTGCAAGGCTGTCTGCGGTGGTTTCTGAGCGGGGCTGCTCGTCAGTGGCAAATATAAGAGGGTCATTGTTACGCTGAGGGATAAATACGGGTGCGATCTCATTTTTAAAGCGTCCCGCTTGGATAGCAGCCGCCGCGCGTTGTTGGGATAGCAGTGCGTAGGCATCTTGGTCCGCTCGGCTCAGTTGGTACTGATCAGCCAGGTTTTCCGCGGTGATACCCATGTGGTAGTCGTTGAAGGCATCAATCAATCCGTCTTTAAGCAGGCTGTCTTGCAGCTCTGCATGTCCCATCCGTAAGCCGTTACGGGCTTTTGGTAGTACATAGGGCGCAAGGCTCATGTTTTCCATACCGCCCGCAATCACGGTGTTTGCATCACCACAACGGATAGCTTGCACAGCTATATGTATCGCTTTCAAACCCGAACCGCACAGTTTGTTCAACGTCATGGCAGACGTCGAAAAAGGTAGCCCGGCGTTTATTGCAGCTTGCCGCGCAGGGTTCTGGCCGCATCCGGACGTTAGCACTTGGCCCATAATGACCTCGTCAATGTCAGCTGCATTGATACCGCTGCTACTGAGTAAAGAGCGAATGACAGCGCTTCCTAGCTCCACGGCCGTGATGTTGGCCAGCGACCCTTGAAAGCAGCCAATGGCAGTGCGCTTGGCTACTACGATAACGACGTCTTGCATAATAATCTCCAAAAAAAACGTGGCTTCCCGGAGGGTCAGCCACGTAAATATTCCAACGGGCAGCATTTGCCTTGCAGCAAGGGGAGTAGCAGCAAGGCAAATTCAGGGTGCCTGCCAGGGCAGGTCAGTATTTACTTTGGAAGCGGTCTACCTGTAGAGGGCAGCCAGTCACTTCCTGTAGTTGTTC
The DNA here is from genome assembly GCA_011053055.1 of Halopseudomonas sabulinigri. Taxonomy (GTDB): domain Bacteria; phylum Pseudomonadota; class Gammaproteobacteria; order Pseudomonadales; family Pseudomonadaceae; genus Halopseudomonas; species Halopseudomonas sabulinigri_A. The sequence goes on from DRHT01000020.1 coordinate 5,825, forward strand.
TACAGACATCTCCGGCGCGAGTTCTACAAGTTCCAGTCCTGTTTCGGTGATGTCCATAACAGCAAGATCGGTGATGATGCGATTGACGACGCCGACCCCGGTCAGAGGGAGTTCGCACTGTTTGAGAATCTTCGGGCTACCATCTTTAGCGCAGTGCTCCATCAGCACCACAACACGTTTGACGCCGGCGACTAAGTCCATGGCACCGCCCATACCTTTGACCATCTTGCCGGGAATCATCCAGTTGGCGAGGTCGCCTAGCTGTGAAACTTGCATTGCGCCAAGAATAGCGAGGTTAATGTGGCCGCCGCGGATCATTGCGAAGGAGTCGGCGTTGTCGAAGAAGCTACTGCCCGGCAAGCTGGTAACCGTTTGCTTGCCCGCATTGATCAGGTCAGGATCAACCTCGTTTTCCAAAGGAAAAGGGCCAATCCCGAGGAGACCATTCTCACTTTGTAACCAGACGTCCATACCGGTGGGGATGTAATTGGCGACCAGGGTCGGCAAGCCGATACCCAGGTTGACATAGAAGCCATCTGACAATTCCTGCGCAGCGCGCTGTGCCATTTGTTCGCGTGTCCAAGCCATGATCAGGCGCTCCGTGTAGTGCGTTTTTCAATGCGTTTTTCGGGTACTGAATTGAGTACTATGCGTTGTACGTAGATACCCGGCAGGTGAATCTGGTCTGCGTCCAGCTCCCCAATTTCAACAATTTCCTCTACTTCAACGATGCAAACCTTGCCGGCAGTCGCTGCAAGCGGATTGAAGTTGCGAGCAGTTTTGTTGAACATCAGGTTGCCTGATTTGTCCGCTTTCCATGCCTTGATAAGTGCAACGTCTGCGTTCAGCGAGGTCTCCATGACGAACCACTCGTCGTTGAACTGACGCGTTTCCTTTCCCTCGGCGATCAGCGTGCCGTAGCCAGTTTTGGTATAAAAGGCGGGAATGCCTGCGCCACCGGCACGCAGTTTTTCAGCCAAAGTACCCTGTGGGGTGAACTCAAGCTCCAGCTCTCCAGATAGATATTGCCGTTCAAATTCCTTGTTCTCGCCTACATAAGACGAGACCATTTTACGAATTTGGCGTGTTTCGAGTAGGAGTCCTAGGCCAAAGCCGTCTACTCCAGCGTTGTTGCTGATGACGGTAAGGTTTTTCTTTCGGGTATCGCGCAGGGCTTCAATGAGTGCTTCTGGGATACCGCAAAGACCAAACCCGCCAACTGCCAAGGTCATTCCATCCTCTATCAGCCCCTCAAGGGCATGATGGGCATTTGGATAAATCTTGTTCATTGTTTTGATACTCCTCGTCCCTTTAAAACTTGTATTAACGCTATGCGTGTTGCTGACTTCGCGCTCTGGCTACCCTGGAGCCGTTGGGGCGTTCAAGGGTGTCGCTGATTCGGTTGCCTGCTTCTATCAGCGAGCCGAGATCAATCCCGGTATCAATCCCCAGCCCGTTCAGCAGATAAACGACATCTTCGCTAGCGACATTGCCGGTGGCGCCCCTGGCGTAGGGGCAACCCCCAAGGCCGGCTACGGAGCTGTCGAATACCTGGACTCCCTCCATCAGGCTGGCGTAAATATTCACCAAGGCCTGCCCGTATGTATCGTGAAAATGCCCGGCCAGAGCAGAGCGCGGCACAGCCTCTGCTACGTTGGCAATCAGCTTGCGGGTGGCGCCAGGCGTACCTGTGCCGATGGTGTCGCCAAGGGAAATTTCGTAGCAACCCATGGCGTAGAGCTCACGGGCAACCGCTGCCACTTGTGATGGCGGAATGTCTCCTTCATAGGGGCAGCCGAGCACACAGGAAACGTATCCGCGCACGCGGATGCCTGCTTGCACTGCAGCAGAGAGAACAGGTTCGAAGCGCTGAAGACTTTCACTGATCGAACAGTTAATGTTCTTCCGTGAGAAGGATTCAGATGCCGCGGTAAACACGGCGACTTCCTGTGCACCGGCTGCCAGCGCCTGTTCAAAGCCTTTTATATTGGGGGTCAGCGCGGTGTAGATGCTGCCTTCATAACGGTTGATACCGGAAAAAACCTGCTCAGAGCCCGCCATTTGGGGCACCCACTTTGGCGATACAAAACTGCCCACTTCAATCACCGGTACACCAGCAGCACCCAGATCGTTGATCAGCCGGATGCGGTCTGCGTTACTCACCGGATGAGACTCGTTCTGCAGGCCATCGCGCGGGCCTACCTCTACCAGCTTGACCTTGGCGGGTAGGTTCATTCCGGCTCCTCCATCTCCACCAGCAAGGTGCCTTCTGAGATCAGATCACCCTCATCGCAAAGGACCGCTTTTACACGCCCGTTTGCTGGGGCACGGATACTGTGTTCCATCTTCATGGCTTCAAGAACCAGCAGGGGCGTGCCCGCCTCGACAACCTGTCCGACGGCCGCCATGATCCTTACCACGCTACCGTTCATTGGAGCCTGCAGTCCGCCAGCACTTTGCTGGGCGTGTCCTGCTCCGTCGATGGGGTCATACGCGTTGATCTGATGCCAAGCGCCGTGCCAATTGAGGTAAAGGTCAGCGCCCTTACGCACCGATCGGTAGCGCACCTTTTGTGTCCCTGCATCAATCGTCAGCAGTTCGCTATCGGCACAGTAACTGGCGTTGCCTAGGCTGATGCTGGAGAAAATCTGATCTTGTTCACCGCAGCGAAGATGGAGACGACTTTGCGCGGGTAACCCGGCACGCCAGCCAGGGAGTTGTTGCCAGAGAGCGACGCGGGGGCTTTTATCCACGCCTGCAGGTCGGGTGATCAACCATGCCTTGGCGGCAACATTCCAGAAGCTGCTGTCCAGTTCTGCGGGCTTGGGCAGCAACTGCGCGCTGTGTTTTTCAATGAATCCGGTATCCAGCTCCTGCGCGGCAAATGCAGGGTGGGCCAGTATTTTTTCCAGGAAACAGAGGTTGGTTTTTACGCCGGCCACGACGGTATTTCGCAGCATGTCGAGCAGTGCCAGCCGAGCCTGCTCACGGGTCTCACCCCAGGCAATCAGCTTGGCGAGCATGGGGTCATAGAAAGGGGAGACGCTGTCGCCCTCGACGACGCCGCTATCCACCCTGCGTCCCACGCCGGTATTCGGTTCGCGATAAAGCGACAAGGTGCCGCTGGCAGGTAAAAAATCCTGGTCTGGATCTTCCGCATAGAGCCGAACCTCAATGGCATGGCCCTGGAACGGAATCTGCTCTTGGGTCATTGGCAACGGCTCGCCCTGGGCGACACCAAGCTGCCAAGCTACCAAGTCCAGACCGGTAATGGCTTCGGTAACTGGGTGCTCTACCTGCAGGCGGGTGTTCATTTCCATAAAGAAGAACTCGCCTCGCGCATCTAGTAGAAACTCGACGGTGCCGGCGCCTACATACCCGATAGCCTGTGCTGCCTTGACGGCTGCGTCGCCCATCGCTTTGCGCAGTTTTTCGGACAGACCGGGGGCTGGCGCTTCCTCAACGACCTTTTGATGGCGCCGTTGGATCGAGCAGTCGCGTTCGTGCAGGTAAACGGCGTTGCCGTGCTGGTCGGCAAATACCTGAATTTCGACGTGGCGCGGCTGCAATACGTACTTTTCCACCAGCATGCGGGCGTCGCCGAAGGACGAATGGGCTTCACGTTGAGCGGAGGCCAATGCATCGGCAAGCTCCTGCTCGCTTTCAACCACCTTCATACCTTTGCCGCCACCGCCGGCGGTTGCCTTCAGCAATACTGGGTAGCCAATATCCTGAGATGCAGCTCGGAAGGTCTCAAGCTGTTGATCGGCACCATGGTAGCCGGGTACCAAAGGTACGCCCGCGCTCTCCATCAATGCCTTGGCGGCAGCCTTGCTACCCATTGCGTCAATCGCCGATGCGGGCGGACCGATAAAAATCAGACCGCTGGTTTCAATCGCACGAGCGAAATCGGCGTTTTCGGAAAGAAATCCGTAACCTGGATGGATTGCTTGGGCGCCACTGGCCTTGGCGGCCTGAATGATACGGTCGGCCCGCAGATAACTCTCCGCGGGCTTGGTCCCGCCCAGGTTGACTGCGACGTCAGCTTGCTTGGCGTGTTGCGCGTCCTGGTCGATGTCGCTGTGGACGGCAACCGTTTTGATGCCCATCCGCTGAGCTGTCCGCATGATGCGGCAGGCGATCTCTCCTCGGTTGGCGATTAGTAGAGTATTGATCATTGTTCTTCTATCCACATGATGGCTCGGTTTGGCTCGGGCAGTGCGGTCAGGCGCGCAGCCACTGGGGCTTGCGTTTGTCGAGGAAGGCGGCAAGGCCCTCCTGACCCTCTTTGCTGACGCGAATACTAGCTATTGCTGATTCGGTGTAGCTGCGCAATTCGGATGTCAGGTCACCGTGCTTTACTTTCTGCATTAGCGCCTTGGTGGAACGCATCGCCTGCGGGCTATTGAGAAGCAGGTTCTCCACCCAGCCAGCCAGCGCTTCGTCCAGCGCCGCAGCTGGATAAACTTCTGCCAGCAAGCCCAGTTTCTGGGCGCGCTTGCCATCGAAACGCTCTGCTGTCAGGGCGTAGCGCCGGGCAGCGCGTGGGCCTATTGCCTGCGCAACATAGGGACTAATGACGGCGGGTAATAAACCGATGCGCACTTCAGACAGGCTAAACAAACTGTCCTCGGTGCCAATGGCCATATCACAGCAACTGATCAACCCCATGGCGCCACCGAAGGCGGCGCCATGCACGACGGCCAGAGTGGGGATTTTCAGCTGCGCCAGACTTGCCATAAGCTGGCCCAGCTCGCGTGCGTCATTGAGGTTGGCATCGTAGTCCAGTTGCGCGCAGGCCAGCATCCAAGCCAGGTCTGCACCGGCCGAGAAGTGCTTTCCACGTCCGCGCAGAATCAAAAAACGCAGCTCATTGTTCATTTGAATTTCGCTGAGGGCCATGAGGAGTTCGGCGATCATTTCAGCGTTGAACGCATTGTTTTTTTCAGGGCGGTTAAGCCACAGCGTGCCGATGCCGCCAGTGTCAATCTCGACTTCGAGGGTGTTGAATGCACTCACGCTTGTTTTCTCCACTGCTACCATGGTTGTTCTCACATCCGGAATACGCCGAAGCGTGTCTGATTGATCGGTGCATTCAATGCCGCAGAAATTGCCAAGCCGAGAATGTCGCGCGTTTGGGCAGGGTCGATGACCCCGTCATCCCACAGGCGAGCGCTTGAGTAGTAGGGGTGGCCCTGCTGTTCATACTGTTCCAGTATGGGTTTGCGCAGACTGTTGGTTTGCTCGGTGCTGAAGATTTCTCCACTGCGCTCAGCCTGTTCTTGCTTAACCTGCACCAGGACACCTGCCGCTTGTTCACCACCCATGACCGAAATACGCGCGTTTGGCCACATCCACAGGAAACGGGGGTCGTAGGCACGGCCACACATGCCGTAATTGCCGGCGCCGAAGCTGCCCCCAATGATGACCGTAAACTTTGGAACCTGGGCACAGGCCACAGCGGTAACCAGTTTTGCTCCGTGTTTGGCAATGCCGCCGGCCTCATACTTTTGCCCGACCATGAAGCCGGTAATGTTCTGCAGGAACAGCAAAGGAATACCGCGCTGACACGCAAGCTCAATGAAATGCGCGCCTTTTTGCGCCGACTCGGCAAACAAAATGCCATTGTTAGCGAGGATCGCGACTGGGTGCCCGTGCAGGTGGGCGAAACCGCACACCAATGTTGTCCCGTAGAGCGCCTTAAATTCATCAAAGGTGCTGTCGTCAACGAGGCGTGCGATGACATCCCGCACATCAAATGGTTGCTTAGGGTCAGCCGGGATGATGCCGTACAGCTCGTTGGCTGGGTAACGTGGGACCACAGGTTCTCGCAGGTTCAGCTCGCCCAATTTGCGCCAGTTCAGGTTGGCTATGCTGCGTCTTGCCAGCGCTAACGCATGTTCATCGTTTTCCGCGTAGTGGTCGGCAACACCAGAGGTTTTGCAATGGACATCGGCACCGCCCAAATCTTCGGCGCTGACGACTTCGCCCGTCGCTGCCTTGACCAATGGTGGGCCGGCAAGAAAAATGGTCGCTTGTTCCTTCACCATGATAGCTTCATCTGCCATCGCCGGTACGTAAGCACCGCCGGCCGTGCAGGAACCCATGACCACTGCGATCTGCGGGATACCTTGCGCGCTCATATTGGCTTGATTGAAAAAGATACGGCCGAAGTGCTCGCGATCGGGGAACACTTCGTCTTGGCGTGGCAGGTTGGCGCCGCCAGAATCGACCAAGTAAATACATGGCAGACGGTTTTGTTGAGCTATCGCCTGCGCTCTGAGGTGTTTTTTTACGCTCAGGGGGTAGTAGGAGCCGCCTTTCACAGTCGCATCATTAGCAACGATCATGCACTCAACACCTTCGACCCGGCCAATGCCGGCGATTATCCCTGCGGCAGGTACATGTTCGCCGTATACCTCGTGGGCAGCAAGCTGACCGATTTCGAGAAACGGTGAGCCATGATCAAGCAGGGCGTCAACGCGCTGCCGGGGTAGTAGTTTGCCCCGAGAGAGGTGCCGTGCTTGGGCGGTTGGGCCACCGCCTTCTGCTACTTTGCCCAGCAGCTCACGGAGATTGCAGACAAGCTCCTGCATGGCCGCCACATTGGTGATGTACTCTGGCGACCGCGTGTTGATCTGACTTTTAAGTGAGCTCATGCCGCTGCTCCTATAGGTGCAATCGGGGCCCGGATGGCCACGCCGCTGAACTGTTTAACGTGTTTCATTGAACAGCTCCCGGCCAATCAGCATGCGGCGTACTTCACTGGTCCCCGCGCCGATTTCGTAGAGTTTTGCGTCGCGCCAGAGTCGGCCGGCAGAGTACTCGTTGATATAACCGTTGCCGCCAAGAATCTGGATTGCCTCGCCAGCCATCCAGGTCGCTTTTTCCGCGGTATACAGGATCACCCCGGCGCAGTCCTTGCGAACCTGCCGCACATGACCGCTGCCCATAGAGTCCAGGTGTTTGCCGACGCTGTATTGGTAAGCGCGACAGGCTTGCAGGGTGGTGTACATATCGGCCACCTTGCCCTGAATGAGCTGAAACTCGCCGATGCTTTGGCCAAACTGTTTCCGGTCGTGGATGTAGGGGGTAACTATGTCCATTGCCGCCTGCATCAGGCCGAGTGGGCCACCGCTGAGCACCGCTCGCTCATAATCGAGGCCACTCATAAGTACTCGGGCGCCTTCACCTACGCCGCCTAGAACGTTCTCTTCCGGCACTTCAACGTTATCGAAAACCAGCTCGCCGGTATGCGAGCCGCGCATGCCGAGCTTGTCCAGCTTCTGCGCAACGGAAAAGCCGGGCGTGTCTGTTTCGAGAATAAACGCCGTCATGCCTTTGGCACCGGCGGTGACATCGGTTTTGGCGTAGACCACCAGTACGTCGCAATCCGGGCCGTTGGTGATCCACATCTTTGTGCCATTGAGGATGTAGGTGTCGCCTTGTTTGTCAGCACGCAACTTCATGCTGACGACGTCTGAACCGGCATTCGGCTCGCTCATTGCCAAAGCACCAATGTGCTCACCCGATATCAGCTTGGGTAGAAATTGGGTTTTTTGCGCTTCGTTGCCGTTACGATGAATCTGGTTGACGCACAGATTCGAGTGAGCGCCGTAGGAAAGACCGATGCCCCCAGCTGCCCGGGAAATTTCTTCCATGGCAATCATGTGTGCGAGGTAGCCCATACCAGATCCACCGTATTCCTCGGCTACCGTCAAACCCAGCAGGCCCATGTCGCCGAATTTTCGCCACAAGTCCATGGGAAACTCATCTGTGCGGTCTGCCTCGGCTGCACGAGGCGCGATTTCCTTGCCAGCAAAGCCGGCGACTGATTCGCGCAGCATGTCTATCTCTTCGCCGAGGAAAAAGTCTAATCCGGGTACTGCACTCATACGTTTATCTCCTATTGTTATTAGCGTTACAGCTGAGTGACGTTGATGCGCTCTGCTGGCTCTTGTGAAGTGGCGTCGATGAACAGCGTCTGGAGCTCACCTCGCCATTGTTTTAAAAGGTTCTCGCGCTGTTTTATTGCCTGGGCCAGGAAGCGTTCTTTCACCGGCCCGTATCCGCGCACAATCTCGGGAAGGCTCGCGAGCTGGATGGCAGTCGGCAGGTTGTCGCTGTCGAGTGATGCTAGGATCTGATCGAGAATCTGTTCGTAGCTTTCCAGCCATTGCCGCTCCAGCTTGCGCTCTGCGGTATAGCCGAATGGGTCCAGTACTGAATTGCGCAGGAATTTCATCCGTGCCAAGAGTTTGAAGCCCGTGAGCATCCATGTGCCGTAGCTACGCTTCTTGGGTTCCTTACCGGGCTTGGCGCTATTGAGCAGAGGTGGCGCCAAGTGAAACTTGAGTTTGTAATCACCCTCGAAGCTGTCCTGCACTTTTTTGATGAAGTCGCCATTGGTATAAAGACGAGCCACTTCATACTCATCCTTGATGGCCAGTACTTTGTAGTAGTTACGTGCGACAGCGTCTGCCAAGACACCGGTGCTGCCGGAGATGGCTGACTCTGCGTTTTCGAACTGCTGTACTCGAGCGCGATAGCGGGCGGCCAGATCTGCATCTTGGTACTCGGTAAGGGCGGCGACGCGTTTCTGAATAGCCTCTTCGAGTGTCTGCGATAACGCCTCAGTAGGGCGCTTGCCCTGGCTGTCGATCATCCCTTGAACGCGAATGGGGTCCACCGCAGTACGACGGCCCCAGGTGAAGGCCTTGAGGTTGAAGTCGACAGCCGTGCCATTCAGTTCGATGGCAGCAATAAGCGCTTCGGCCCCAACGGGTAGCCAGCCTTTCTGATAGGCAAGGCCGAGCATGAAGGTATTGGTCGCAATGGAGTCGCCCATCAATGCTGTCGCAATCTTGCTGGCATCGACAAAAATCGCTTGTTCAATGCCGACGGCCTCTGCGATTTGTGCAGACATGCCTTGCGTGCGGAACTGAGGATCAGGGTGTGCCTGAAGGTCGCCACTCTCCGCCTGCATCGCAAAGGTACGAACAAACTCGCTGGTGATGCTCTGTTCCGAGTTAACTAATGCATGGGTGTGGCCGTGGCGCAACTTAGCCAGGGTCTCGTTGTTGGCGCTGACCACTAGATCGCAGCCTAGTAGCAAGCTGGTCTCACCCTCAGCAATACGCGGCGCATGCAGTTGGGATTGGTCAGCCGCAATGCGGATATGCGACCAGACCGCACCGCCTTTCTGGGCCATACCTGCCATGTCCAGGTTGAGCGTGCCTTTGTTTTCCATGAAGGCGGCCATGCCGAGCAGGGCACCAATTGTTACAACACCGGTACCACCTACGCCGGTCACTAGAATGCTGTAAGGCTGATCGAGCGCCACTGTGTTAGGCGTGGTCAGATTCCAGTCGTCAACCGCTTGGTCGGTAAGCGCTTTGGCTTTACGTAGCGAGCCACCTTCAATGGTGACGAAGCTTGGGCAGAAGCCGGAGAGGCATGAAAAATCCTTGTTGCATGATGACTGGTCAATGCTGCGTTTCTGACCAAACTCGGTATCCACTGTCACCACAGACATGCAGTTGGACTTGCTGCTGCAATCGCCACAGCCTTCGCACACGGCCTGGTTTATCACCACCCGTCGTGCCGGGTCGGGAAACTTGCCGCGCTTGCGCCGTCTGCGCTTTTCAGCGGCGCAGGTCTGATCGTAGATAATGGCGGAGACACCGGGGTATTCACGGAGCTGGGTTTGTAGCTCCTCCATTTTGTCCCGGTGCAGGACGGGTACGCCGGGCGCCAGTCCCTGGATTGCTTTGTACTTTTCTGGCTCGTCGGTCACCACAGCAATGCGCTTGACGCCTTCAGCCGCCAATTGTTGAGATATTTGTGGCACAGTCAGAGTGCCGTCTACCGGTTGTCCGCCGGTCATGGCGACGGCATCGTTGTAAAGGATTTTGTAGGTAATCTGCACATTGGCAGCCACTGCAGCGCGAATAGCTAACGTGCCAGAGTGGAAGTAAGTTCCGTCGCCAAGATTGGCAAATACGTGTTTGGTTTTAGTGAAAGGTGCCTGTCCAATCCAGGCGACACCCTCGCCACCCATCTGACTGAATGTCTGGGTTTGCGGATATATCCAGGCTGCCATGTAATGACAGCCGATGCCTGCTAGCGCGCGACTACCTTCAGGCACTTTGGTGGAGATATTGTGCGGACACCCAGAGCAATAGTGTGGAACCCGATCCATTAACGAAGTAAGCACGCTCTTTGTGGTGAGCTGCGCTTCGAGATCATTCAAATGCATTTGCAGGGATTCATCTGCGTGAAGACGAAGAATCCGTTTGGCCAAGGCTCGGGCGATTTGCGCGGGTGTGAGATCGTTAATCGCAGGCAGCAGCCAATCGGTATGTGGCATGGTCCACTCGCCCTTGTCATCAAACTTGCCGACAATGCGTGGACGCACGTCCTCCCGCCAGTTGTATAGCTCTTCTTTCATCTGATACTCGATCAGGTGGCGTTTTTCTTCAACTACCACGATTTCTTCGAGCCCTTCCGCAAAGTGTCTGACGCCGTCAGCTTCAAGGGGCCATACCATGCCGACCTTGTATACCCGCAGGCCAATCTCATTGGCCTTGGAATCGTCAATCCCCAGCATGTTCAAAGCTTGACACACGTCCAGGTAGGATTTGCCCGCAGTGATAATGCCGATGCGTGCTTTGGGTGAGTCCATCACTACGCGGTCAATGCCGTTGGCTTTTGCGTAGGCCAGTGCGGCATAGAGCTTGTGTTCTAGTAGCCGTTGCTCTTGGGCGAGCGGTGGATCAGGCCACCGAATATTCAGGCCGCCCTCAGGGATGTCGAAATCAGGAATCACGCTTTCCACACGGAAGGGATCGATATCAACAATGGCAGCGCTTTCAACCGTGTCGGCGACGGCTTTGAGTGCCACCCAGCAACCGGAGTAGCGCGACATGGCCCAGCCGTGGATGCCGTAGTCCATATACTCCTGAACCCCAGATGGAGCCAGTACTGGCATCATCACAGCCTTGAAAATATGTTCGGTCTGGTGCGGGAGTGATGAAGAGCGTGCGCCGTGGTCATCGCCGGCAACCGCAAGAACGCCACCAAATTGGGAGGTGCCGGCAGCGTTAGCATGGCGGAATACATCACCTGAGCGATCAACGCCTGGGCCTTTTCCATACCACATTCCGAAAACGCCGTCGTAGGTTGCGCCTTCAAAAAGATTGACCTGTTGGGTTCCCCATATTGAGGTCGCGGCTAACTCCTCGTTTACGCCCGGTTGGAAAAGTGTGTTGCTTTTTTCCAAGTACTTCCGAGCACGCCACAAGGCTTGATCCAAGCCGCCAAGGGGTGAGCCACGGTATCCGGAGATAAAGCCAGCGGTGTTCAGCCCGTTGACTTGATCACGCTGCTGCTGCATTAGCGGCAACCGCACCAATGCTTGGATACCAGTCATCAACTGCAAACCGCTATTCTCTGTGTACTTGTCATCCAGCGAGATAAGTTTGCCCATGGCTACTCACACCTTTTTATTTTGTTATGGGGTATCGCAGCGAGCGCAATACACGATGAGCTGGAGTATATGAACTGGGTTTGGTATCGTAAATTATTAAAAATTGCTGATAGGTATCTGAAAAATTTATGTCTAGGTCCGATATTTCGATGCGGCAGTTGCGCTATTTCGTGGCTGCAGCTGAAACCGGCCAGTTTTCTCAGGCCGCTGCGACCGTGCATGTATCTCAGTCCGCGGTGACCACTGCAGTGATGCAATTGGAGCAGCGGCTTGGTGTGAAGCTTTTTGAGCGTTTGCCTTACGGCGTGAGCTTGACCGCAGAGGGCAATAAATTCTTCCAGCACGCGAGGCACATTCTGGACACATTGCAGGACGCGATGAGTGAACCATTTTTTATGAGTCACTCGGTCTCTGGAGTGGTGCGGGTCGGAGCGTCCTACACAGTTCTTGGTTATTTTCTTCCCAATCTCCTGGCACGATTTAAGCGTAGCTATCCTGATATTGAGATTGATCTGATTGATATGGATCGCGTGAGTATCGAAAATGCTGTCAGGCAAGGAGAGCTTGATCTCGGATTGACTGTCGTTTCGAATGCGACGGACCTGACCGGATTAGATGCGAGCGTGCTTATACGCTCGCGTCGCCAGCTTTGGCTTGCTTCCGGGCATCCCCTTATTGAATTGGCATCCATAACGCTGAAGGACGTTGCCGAACACGCCTATATTCTGCCTACGGTGGACGAGGGCGAGGAGTCCGTTCAGCGGTACTGGAAAGCACAAGGCTTGGAGCCGAAAGTTGCCTTTCGTACCTCTTCTGTAGAGTCGCTGCGTGGTTTGGTGGCGCACGGATTTGGCGTCACGGTGTTGTCTGACATGCTTTATCGGGCTTGGTCGCTGGAAGGGCGCAAGATTGAGGTGCGACCGTTGAACGATGCCGTCCCTTCGATGGAGCTCGGCCTTATCTGGGCGAAGGGTGAGGGGATGAGCGAGCCGGGCAATGCTTTTCAGCAGTTTCTCATCCATGCGTGTGGATCGTGAATGGCCGTAGAGTGAGATTGGTAGCCATATCGCGTTCCTGTTGCCCGGCAGCTTCATCAGATACTGCTCTGCATTTCTCGCCGCACACGGATACTTTCGGCGAAATCACGTTTTAGCGTGGGGTAGTATGCGATCTGTCCGCCCATACCGCCGGCAATGTCGATCGACGCGCCGCTGATGAAGCTTGCGAAGTCGCTGGCAAGAAAAAGAACCATGCCTGTGACATCTTCTGGTTTGCCATAGCGGCCTGCGGGCACCACCTTCATCACCATGGCGTCAAACTCTTCTCGGCTTACATCTTCCCCCATTTCTCTGAAATGGCGATCCCACTGTCCAGTATCGATCCAGCCCATGTTGAGAGTATTTACTAGGATGTTATCTTTAGGGAGGGACATCCCAAGAGACCGTGAGAGCGCTATGCAAGCAGCTCGATTTATTACGGAAGGAATGCCTTCTGGAGTAGGGATGGTGCCGGCAAGAGCGTTAATTTCTATGATACGTCCCCAACGTTGTTTGCGCATGTGAGGCACTACCGCTTGGGTGAAACGAAAATGCCCCATTTGCAGCACGTTGGCGTGTTCAAGTATGTCCTCTGGGGTCAGGGTATCCAGATTGCCACCTTTTCCTTGCCCAGCGTTATTGACTAGAACGTCAATTCCGCCCCAAGTCTCTGCTACCTCCGCAACAAAACTTTTTACAGAGGTGCTATCGGTTACGTCGACCGAGCGAGCAATAACGGCCTCCGCGGTATCGGGTAGTGCCTCTCCAGTTTGAGTGATGTCTGCGAGGTTGCGCGAGCAGATGGCAACCTTTGCACCATCTTTAGCGAAAGCGAAAGCGATAGCTCGACCTATGCCTCGTGACGCACCAGTAACAATCACGCGTTTTCCTTTTAAGTCGATATTCATACATTTTCCTTGGTTATTGTTTTGTCGAAATGTTTCGGTGAGAAATGGCTATACAGCCTGTTCTACAAGGCCTAACGGACTTAATTTCCTATTTTTAGGAAAGAGGTATTGCGAAAAGTAAAACATAAATTGAACAAAGTTTAAAATTATGTTTAATTTTGGCTGTGTATGATTTGGAGCATGAAAACCGAGCGTGCCGGCGCTGATAGGAAGAGCTCTGAATAATGTGACGATTTGCTATGATTTAAAAATCTGAATGCAGAATTTAAATCTTGATATGGAATTATATGTAACGCTCCGCTAGGATAGCGAGACGCTGGTTTAGGGAAACTGGGCGATGGTTACCGTATTGAGGCGACTTAGCCTGAGCGTTTCATTACATCAGTAATCGGATAATTTTTATAAGTCACTGAAAATAAAAACAAAAGGAATGAAGATGAACACTATCGACAAAACCGGTCACATGAATGTGGCGCGTAGCGCCTTAGCCGTTGCCGTTCTGATCGCCAGTGGTAACGCTTCCGCAATGCAAATCGATCTGGGTAATCCGGATATTCGCATGCGGTGGGATAACACCGTCCGCTACAACCTAGGCATGCGGGCAGAAAGCCAAGATAGCGCCATCATGAATAACCCCAATTACGATGAGTCTGACGGGAAGTTTGATCGTGGCGACATTGTTACCAACCGCCTTGACCTGCTGACTGAGGTTGATTTGGCGTACAAATGGCATTTCGGCGCCCGTGTTAGCGCTGCTGGCTGGTACGACGACGCCTACAGTGATCGTTCGGTCGATAGCAATGTGCCTGGCTACTCCACCAGCTACAACAATGATAAATACAGCTCTGAAGTGGAGCGGTATGTTTATGGTCCTTCGGGAGAGATTCTAGACGCGTTTGTTTGGGCTAACTTTGATCTTGGGCAGGTACCCGTCAACGTGAAGGTCGGGCGTCACACCCAGTATTGGGGTGAAGGTTTGTTATTCGGTGCTCATGCTATTTCATATTCGCAAGCTCCTACTGACGCAGTGAAGGCGGTGACCAGTCCAGGGATCGAAACTAAGGAAGTCTTTTTGCCTATTGGTCAGGTATCGGCCAAAGCTCAGGTGACCAACTCGCTTTCCGTATCTGCGCAATATTTCTATGAGTGGGATCACACCCGATTCCCTTATGGTGGCACCTACTTCGGCGCAGCGGACCCATTCTTCGAAGGCCCCGACCGTTTGCCTGCCGCGCCTGGCTTCAACCTACAGCATGCTGACTCCAAGTTTGGACGAGATTCTGCCAACTGGGGCGTGATGGCTCGCTATGACCTGCAAAGTGTTGGCGCAACCCTCGGTGCCTATTATCGAGAGTTTGACGACTATCAAGCCTGGCTATCTCCACAAGTTGATATGACTACCGGACAGTATCGCCTGGTGTACCCGCGCGGAGTCAAACTGGTGGGCTTGAGTTACGCAGGTAATGTTGGCTCGGCGTCTATCGGTGCAGAGGTGTCTTACCGTAAAGGCGGAGCATTGAACGCGACTGGTGTTAGCACCCTTGATGATGAAGGCCCTCGCGGCAACACCTATCACGCTTTGGTAAACGCCGTGTATGGAGTGCCACGCTTCTGGATGGCGGAGAGTTCAACTCTTGTCGCCGAGTTGGTGTACAGCCACCTAGACAAGGTGACTGAGCATCAGGAGCTTTATAAAGGTGAGGGTACAGCGGCTTGCAAAGATCTGCGTACCGGCGGCGAGGGTGATAAGTCGGATGGCTGCTCTACACGCAATTACGTGGCGGCAGCTGTCAATTATACGCCGCAGTATTTGGCAATTTTGCCATCCTGGGACCTGTCTGTACCACTGACTGTGAATTACGGAATTTCCGGTAACGCAGCTAACGCGGGCGGTGGGTCAGAAGGCGCCATGTCATGGTCCGTAGGTGCCAGGATGACATATCAGCAGCAGCACGAGTTTAGCCTGCGATATGCTGACACTGTGGCCCAGGAGAAGAACACCATCAATCCTGTTAACGGTCAGGCAATGGTAAACGGCAACGGCGCAGTCGGTGGTACCGACCGCGGCTGGTTGTCACTTACATACAAAACGTCGTTTTGATAAAGCGGCACTAGCTCCCAGTTAATAAACACAAGAACGGAGATTTTTATGAGATTGTCACTCGCTTTTAGCTTGGCTCTAAGTGGTATTTCAGCCTGCGCAGTAGCAGCAGTTCCTCCAGAGGAGGCCGCCCAACTTGGTAAGACCCTTACCTTGTCTGGTGCTGAACAAGCCGGCAATGAGGCGGGTACTATCCCTCCCTTTGAAGGGGGGCTCCGTACTGCCCCTGCCGGTTTTAAACCCGGCAGTGGGTACTGGGTTAATCCATTTAAAAACGAATCCCCTTTGTTTCGGATAAATGCTAGTAACTACCAACAATATATCGACAAACTGAGTGCTGGGCAGGTTGAGTTGATTAAGCGCAATTCGGACTACTACTTGGATATTTATCCCAGTCATCGTACTGCCGCCCTACCAAAAGAGGTGCTAGATGCCTCCGTTCGTAACGCCACTACCTGCGTAACGATGAACAATGGCTTGACCCTATCGCCCGAATGTCGGGGCGGTGTGCCTTTTCCGATTCCTCAGACCGGACATGAGGTCATGTGGAATCAGCAAGTGCGTTATAACGACGGTAAGTATGGAACCACAACCAGCTCTTCCAATAGCTGGCTGGTGGCCTCAAATGGGGCTGTGACTAAGGCATCTGAACAAGCCACTTTTGTTGAGCGTCCCTACTACCAGGATGATGTGGACGGTCGCGACCCGCAGATGTATGCACGCGTCTACTCGGTCACCAAAGAGCCAGCACGACGTGCTGGTGAATTGACCGGGTACATGGACTTTTTGGATCCTACCCAACAGCCGCGAAGAGCGTGGAGTTATACGCCAGGTCAGCGCCGCGTAAAGTTGGCGCCTGAGTTTGCATACGATACCCCTGTCGCCAGCATGGGGGGCTTGGAGCTGTTCGACGAGCTATTCATGTTCTCCGGTATGCAGGACCGCTTCGAGTTCAAGCTGGTTGGTAAGAAGGAAATGTATATTCCTTATAACAGCTACGAGCTGTATTTCGACTGCAATCCTGAAACCCAGTTGATGGGAAACCACGTCAACCCAGAGTGTGAGCGCTGGGAATTACACCGCGTATGGGTTGTTGAGGCCACCCTCAAAGGGGACCGTCGCCATGTTTACAGCAAACGTACCTATTACCTAGACGAAGATACCTTTGGCGCGGGTCTTTACGACGCCTGGGACCAGAGCGGTCAGCTCTATCGGTCGATGATGCTGGGCGGTGTTCAATTTTACGACCAGGATATTCCGTACATCGTTAAACACTCTATCTATGACTTTAATAAAGGTATGTACGGTCTGATTAACGACGCGCTCAGCGGTGGTTATAAAGTATTGGATGCGCCGCGTTCAGAACGTGATTTGAATCCGGAAGCTGTGGTCGCTCGCGAGACTTCCAGATAGCCCAAAAGCTGATTAGCGTCGCCTTTACAGGTGACGCTTAACTGTGCAACTTCGCCAGGCGATGTAACCGTAGTACTCGGCAATTTGAGCGGGCTACGTAGAGGATAACAATAATGATTTTGATCGACCTGATGAGTGGGTGGCTGCTGCGAAGGCTACCCCGGTTATTGGTGGTTTTTTTCTTCGCAAATGCAGTTTTTTCTTTTGCTGTGGCAGGCTCTTTGGCGTCGGGTACGGCACCAAAACAAGATGAGTCAGCCACTGTTGGGCTGTTCGATCCACTCGATAATGTCGGAGCGATTCAGCCAGTCCCTGAAACGCAGCCGACCTTAAGCGTCGCCCGAGCGGGGAAACGAATCATAGGCGTGGGTTTGCGTGGTTTGATCATGATGTCAAACGATGAGGGTGAATCCTGGACGCAAATTGATAGTCCTGTGGGTAGTGATCTTGTACAGGTCCGCTTTCGCGATGAGAAGCATGGATGGATTGTCGGCCATGACTCGGTTTTTCTGGCTACGGAGGATGGCGGTCAGACATGGTCGGTGTTGTTGGACGGCCGCAGTCTTCTCACGTTACTAAAAAATTATTACGCAGGTGTGGCTGATCTCGATGAGTTTGAATCTGAGAGCATGTTGCGTGAGTTCGAGCTCGCAATGAACACCTCTTCTGACGCCGATGTAATGGCAACCCCCTTTCTTGATGCTTACATAAATGAGCAGGGCGAAGGATATGTGGTGGGGGCATTTGGCATGATTCTGCGCACGACTGACAACGGTGGACACTGGGTTCCATGGATAGAGCGAACTGACAATGATCGGCGCATGCACCTCTATTCTGTAAGCATGTCAGGTTCAGAGGCTTTTATTAGCGGTGAGCAAGGATTGGTGATGCGCCTGGATGAAAGTTCGCAGCGTTTCGTCAAAACACCAACTCCGTATACGGGTACCTTCTTTGGCGTGAGTGTCTCTGCAGATACGGTCTTGGTGTATGGCCTGCGGGGCAGTCTCTTTGCCAGCAAGGATCTTGGTGAGTCATGGAGCAAGGTGGAAACCGCCCAAGAGTCTGCCATTGTTCAAAGTCTGCCTATCGGTAAAAACAAAGCCCTGCTGATTAGTCAGAGAGGGGGTGTTCTGCAGATAAATACCAAAACTCTCGAACTGAAGAAAGTGGCTGACGATTATCGAGGCGCGGTTTTCTCTGCAGCGGTATTAAATGCATCTGACAAGTTGCTACTGGCACAGTTTTCTGGCGTCCGAACAACAGAATTGAAGCCCTAGTTTAAAACGCGATCGACGCTAGCCGGCTGGGCATCCAGCTGACCCGGATTTAAATAGCCAGAATGGCGAGGTGGGTCGGCGCACAAAGTGGCCGCTGCCCGTCGATCCTCGGAGATAGAGATGGTCAATCAGAAGAATACCAATGGGATGCCAGTCGTCCGAAATGTAAAGGATTTTGATAAGAAGTCCGGTGGCCTGTTCGAGCGATTAATTTTCAGTAACCGAATCCTGGTTATTCTGTGCTGCTTGGCTGCGACGGTGGTGCTTGGTTTTTTTGCGACCCGTATTGAGGTGAACGCCAGCTTTGAACGGATGATTCCGGTTAATAATCCGTATATCAAGAATTACCTTGAGTATAAGAACGAGCTGCCCGGTCTGGGTAATAGCATCCGGGTTGTGGTTGAAAATAAGACGGGGGATATCTATGACCCGGAGTATCTTGACGTTCTTCGAAAAGTTAACGATACCCTTTATCTCATCCCCGGCGTTGACCGTTCCTGGATGCGCTCACTCTGGATGCCCATCGTGCGATGGAGAGAAGTAACTGAAGATGGTATTAGTGGCGGAGCAGTCATGCCTGCTAACTATGACGGCAGCGAAGACAGCATTCAGGCGTTGCGACGTAATATCTTTCGAGCAGCAATATCGGGAAGCCTGGTAGCGAACGATGGTCGCTCGAGCATGATTGTAGCACCCCTGCAAGACACTAACCCGCAAACGGGTGAGCCGTTACATTACGGTGATTTTTCCGACCAGTTGGAACAAAAAATCCGTGCTTATGAAAGTGACTCAATAGGTATCCATATAGTTGGATTTAGCAAGCTAGTTGGTGACCTGATTGAGGGGTTAAAGGTAGTGATGTTGTTTTTTGCCATCTCCGTGGCAATCGCATCGATATTTGTTTATCTCTATACGCATTGTTTGCGTAGTACGTTGTTATTGGTTGGCATTGCAGTTACCGGTGTGGTGTGGCTGTTGGGCTTGATGCAGTTGCTCGGTTATGAGCTGGATCCTTACTCGATTTTGGTACCCTTTCTGATTTTTGCTATTGGCCTCTCGCACGGCACGCAAAAGATGAACGGGATCTTGCAGGATATTGGGCGCGGCACTCATAAGTACGTCGCGGCACGTTACACCTTTCGCCGGTTGTTTCTGACTGGTTTGACAGCATTGCTGACCAACATAGTTGGTTTTGCAGTGCTGGCGATCATCGACATTCCGGTTATCCGTGACTTGGCTCTTACCACCAGTGTTGGTGTCGCGGTGCTCATTTTTACCAAGCTCATCCTGATTCCAGTGGCGCTTTCTTATATCGGCGTCAGTGAGAAAGCGGCGCAAATTGCTATAGAGAAAGACCAAGCGGGCCAGGCCAACAAAAATTGGCTTGGTAGAGTATGGAAAGGATTAGACCGCTTTACTGAGCGCAAATGGGCACTCGCTGCAATTGGTGCTTCAATTATTGTGACGGCAGGCAGCACTGTTCTGATGATGGATCTGCAGATTGGTGACCTTGACCCTGGCGCGCCTGAACTGAGGCCAGACTCTCGTTACAACCAAGACAATGCCTATATCACCTCACATTATGGACTATCGAGTGATCAGTTTGCCGTAATAATGAAAACGGATGTTGACGGCTGTCGTTTTTATCGACCGTTACAAACAATGGATCGTTTGGCTTGGAAGTTACGGCAAACTGAGGGGGTTCAAACCACTAGCTCCCTGGCCGACACCGTACGCTTTGTCTCTTCAGGCATGGCTGAAGGCAGTGCTAAGTGGTTGACCATCAGTCGTGATCAGGCAATCACGAACGCATCAGTGGATGCTGCCATGATCTCTTCACCAGGCATTACAAATCAGAACTGTTCGGTTACTCCGTTGGTAGCGTACCTCTCCGATCATAAAGCCGAAACGCTTAACCGGGTGTTGGGGGTGGTTGAGGACTTTGCAGCCGAATACAACACTGCCCCTGACGCTGAGCGTCCGGTGCAGTTTCTGCTGGCTGCGGGTAATGCGGGCATAGAGGCAGCAACAAATATTGAGGTAGAGAAGGGCATTATCACAATGTACTTCGCAGTGTACGGGGCTACGGCGCTTCTTTGTTTGCTGACTTTCAGAAGCATCCGCGCCACTTTAGTCGCACTTATTCCGCTCATCATGACCACGATCATCTGCAAGGCGTTGATGGTCCTGCTCGGTATTGGGCTCAAAGTGGCCACGTTGCCGGTAATAGCCGTAGGAGTTGGAGTTGGGGTGGATTACGCACTGTATCTTTTGAGTGTGCAGGTTGCGGTGCAAGAACGTGGCGAAAGCCTTGCCGTTGCTTATCGTCGATCACTCGACTTCACCGGGCGAGTGGTTGCACTGATTGGCCTAACAATGGCAGCCGGCGTCATAACCTGGGCTTGGTCACCAATCAAATTCCAAGCTGACATGGGGATTCTGCTGACCTTCATGTTCCTTTGGAACATGCTCGGGGCGCTGATTTTGATCCCCGCGCTCTCACATTTTTTGCTAAATCCCAAAAGTACTGCTGGCACCCCTGGTGACAGTACGGACGAAGCGGGTGCTCCGCTTTCCAGTACCGCGTATACACATTCTGCAGGTCAGACATCTTATAAGCAGGAAGAGGTCGCGAGCCTTTGAGATATCAGGTGGATGATGTTTGAGATCACCGCTTTGAATTGAAACGCCCGCCGCTGTTAATGCGGTAGGCAAGAACAACAGATGGAGAAAAGTATGTTTGAGCTTTTGATGAGTGCCGACATGATGGTGCCAGATCCTGATGGTATGACCGAGTTGTTGGTCGACAAATTAGGCATACATAAACATGAACGCTGGCGCCAGGCTTTCGATGATCATCCTTATATTGCTCACTTTCTCCGTGTGCACAAGTCGTTAGCTGTTTCGCCAACTCGTGTCGAGCCGCAATGGCATCTGGATCGCCCGAATCCAGGCGATCCGATGTTTCATGACTTTCTGGAAAGTCTGAAAGCATTTCAGGGAAAGCACCGTCCCATGTTGACCCACTCCATCGTACTTGCCTTGCATGGCGATAAGTTCGATGCGCTGGTCAGCAAGCTCATGCGTCGCGGTTTGCCGTTTCGCATGGCGCAGCGGACTCCGGATATGCCTTTCGACCGGCTATGGCTGGGTGCTACCCCTGAAAAGCCGTTCTATGACCCTGTGGTAGATGGCGGGCTGTGTATCGAAATCATGCCGGTTGAACCCCTGCAGCTGCCCCAGGAAACCTTTGCAGTACCGCCGGTGCAACCTAGGGACTCCAAGCCAGGCGATATGGTCCGGGTTTCTGCGCGTGGGTATCTGGTGCGGGATCTGAATGAGACGCTTCGTCGCGTTTCAACCAATCTAGATTGGGAGCCGAGTGGGACGGTTGAGACCATTAAAAGCGAGGGTTACCTTCGTGCGAGGATGGGCTTTACCTTGCCTAATAGCGCCACCCTTGATCTGATTGAGGCTACCCGCTGGAATAGTGAGGCCGGCTTGTACCTTAATAGCTGGGGCCCCGGACCATATTACATTCGCATTGCGGTGAATGATCTCGCGGCAAAAGCCGAAGACCTGCGTGCTCGGGGCACCAAATTTACCTGGATCGAGACAAGTGACGCAGTGGCAGGAAAATCACTGATTCGCGTCGACTCCTACGAGCTCAATGGTCAATTGTTTGAGTTTGAGGAGTGTTGAGATGAAGGACGTAGAAACCATGGCGGTCGAGATCAACGGCGCGGTCAAGGTTATTCTTGATGGTGCGGTGGGTTGGGTCATATTGACCAGGCCTGCTCAAATCAATGCCATTAACGATGATATTCGCCAGGGCGTTCCTGCTGCTTTGGCCTTGCTGGACGCTAACAATGCGGTTCGTGCTGTCGCCATCCGCGGTGAAGGTGAACGAGGGTTTTGTGCTGGCGCTGACATCAAAGAGAAGCGCGGCGTGGAAACCTCTCTAGATGTGCGCAAACGCATTGAAGTCTCAAGCTGGATCGACTCGCTCGACCGCGTTAGCAAACCCATCATTGTGGCTATTCACGGATACTGTATGGGCGGGGGCCTGGAGTTAGCCCTAGCGGCGGATATTCGTGTCGCGTCACCTGATGCCATACTATCTTTGCCGGAAACCGGGTTGGGGCTGATTCCCGGTGGAGGAGGGACACAGCGGCTCAGCCGGGTCGTTTCACCAGGCCACGCACTGGATATGCTTTTGACCGGCGATCGTTTGGATGCAGCCAAAGCTCTGAGTATCGGCCTGGTAACCAGAGTCTCTTCAGATAGCGATAGCTTGCTGGATGAAGTGAGAGTGCTGGCGCACCGAATTGCTGCAAAACCGCCAATGGCGTCTGCCTTTGTCAAGCGAGCAGCTCGGGCCTCTCTAGAGATGGAGCTCGGTGCCGGGCTTAGTCTTGAGCGCGATCTGTTTTCATTGTTGGCGACCACAAAAGATGCGAAAGAGGCGGCACTCGCATTTAGCGAGCGGCGTCAGCCTGCTTTTACCGGTGAGTAATACTGACCTTAAGTACGGAGCTACAAGATGACGAAGGGAAAACTTGAAGGGCGCGTAGCTATAGTCACCGGCGCTGGCGGTGGGCTGGGCGCTGAATGTGCAAGAGTACTGGCGGCGCATGGCGCCAGTCTGGCGATTGTGGATATCAATGAAGCCGCCGCCGCTGGTGTGGCAACCGAGATAAATGCGTCTGGCGGCTCGGCGATTAGTGTAGCCACCGACGTTTCATCAGAAGACAGCGTTGAGGCTATGGTAGCTGCTGTCATGGAGCGATACGGCCGCATCGACGTACTGCATAACAATGCCGCCGTGCTAGACGTTGCCCAGCGCCAGAACGATCGAGACATCTGCAATCTGGACATTACTGCTTGGGATCGTGCCATTGCAGTTAATTTGCGCGGCTCGGTGTTGTGCACGAAACACGTTGTACCTGTGATGTTAAAGCAGGGAAAAGGCTCGGTCATCTTTGCCACCTCTGGTCTGGGCGCTCAGGGTGACTTGTCACTGACGGGTTACGCCTGCTCCAAGGCAGCATTGAATATGATGCCGAAACTGGTCGCGGCGCAGTATGGAAAGCAGGGAGTTCGGGGCAACGCGGTACAAATTGGGCTCGCGCCGGCAGAAAATGCACACTCGTCCATGCCAAGGGAGCTGCTGGATATTCTGCGGGATAACCACATGACTCCTGAACTCGGCACGCCAAAACAAATTGCCGACGTGGTCGCGTTTCTTGCCAGTGATGAGTCGTCGTTTGTTACGGGCACAACGCTAGTCGCTGATGGCGGATTTTCAAGCCATACGCCGTCGCTGGTGGCGATGCAGGCATTCTTCAGTCAGTCCGATCACAAAGGCATGTAAAACTGATATAGGGTTTGCTTTAAGAGGGTTTGATAATTGCGGCGAGAATGAAATTCGCCGCATGCTCGCGCCAAATCTTCATGCCCTCTGTTGACCTGGTATCGAATCCCACCAGCACCGAGAGAGTGTAGTGGTTGGTAAAACCGCCAGACATCAATAGCGCTGATGTGGCCAGTAGAAAACGAGCATCTACATTCGCACGGAAAATACCGTCGGATATCCCACGCTGCAGTAGCGAGGCAAACTTGGCTATTAGCGCCGGCGATTGGCCGGAGAAACTGTTGACCTGATCGTCGTGAGCTGACTCATGATAGCGGATACCTTCAAGCGCCAATGAGCCAAGTAGTGGGTCTTTCATGTACTGCTCGAAGGTACAGTCGAGCAGTGTCAAGAGGGCCTGTTGTGGCGGCAGGTGTTCTACATTCAGTGCGAGGAGCTCATCCATTATTTGCCGTGACGAGTCATCCAGCACTGTTGTAAATAGGGATTCCTTGGAGCCGTAGTAATGGTAAACCAGTTGCTTGGTTACTCCTGCCTGCCGCGCTATATCCTCCATTCGCGCCCCGGCCAGACCTTTTTGGGCAAAGATCTTCTTGGCCGCTGAAAGCAGACGCTCAAGGGTATCTCGCTTGCTGGGTTCGGCGCGAGCCGAGAAAGACTGGAGGTCATCAGTAGGCATGTCACACTCTTGATACATGACGCTTTTGGGTAATCAGGATAAAGCATTGCACGCGCACTGGGTACCCTGAAATCAAGCGCTTTGCTAGTCGAGAAAAGCAACGGGAGAATAGTTATGGAAACAGGGCTTCAAGGGCGCAAAGCGCTAATTTGCGCTTCCTCCCGCGGGCTTGGTTTTGCCTGTGCACAGGCGCTCGCACTCGAAGGTTGCGCCATAGTGATCAATGGTCGTGATGAGGCATCCCTAGCGTGCGCTGCCAGGCAAATTGCGCAGATCACAGGCGTAAGGCCGTTGCATGTGGTGGCTGACATTGCCACCGAAGAGGGTCGAGAAAAACTCGCCGAACCGCTGGCCAGTGCGGATATCCTGGTGACCAACAATGGTGGTCCCCCACCGGGCGACATGGCTGATTGGGACAACGCGCGCTGGCATGCCGCCCTCGAAGCAAACATGTTGTCTGCGGTGTCGCTTATTCAAGACGTTGTTCCGGGCATGCGCACGCGCAAGTTTGGTCGGATTGTCAATATCACCTCCGCAATGGTGAAGACTCCGCGCTTGGCCATGGGACTGTCAACGGCTGCCCGTGCCGGGCTTACCGCGTTCTCCAAGGCGCTCTCTGCGGAGGTAATCCGGGACAATGTGACGATCAACAACCTGCTGCCGGAAAGGATTGAGACAGACCGTCTGCGCTACATGACAGACAAATTGGCGAAGCACAAGGGGATTAGTTTGGCGCAGGCACGTGAGGAGATGCTTCGCCCCATTCCTGCTGGTCGTTTTGGTCGGCCCGAAGAGCTTGCCGCGGCCTGCATTTTTCTTTGCTCGCAGCAGGCAGGCTATATAACAGGACAGAACCTGCAACTAGATGGTGGCGCCTATTCGGGGCTGATCTGATAGGTCATCGAGACGACAGCGTCTTCCAGTTACCAGGGGGGGCTTCGTGCGGTGCAAAGTCCAACTCGACTTCTACTCCATTCGGGTCGTAAAAGAAAACCTGCCAGGTTAGGGTGCCGGGGGTACGTATGATGCGAAAGGTTACTTGGTGCTTTTGGAGGGACCCCAAGGTCCTGATCAAATCATTGGCGGAAAAAGCCATGTGGTCTAGAACGCCACGGCGTGGAACAGGCATTTCTTTAACCTCGATAACATGCAGCACCGGCTCATCCTTTAAATATAGCCAAATTCCGGGGACCGGGAAATCCGGTCGTTGCCCTACCCGGAGTTCAAGCAGGTCAGTATAAAAACGACGCGTTAACTCAAGCTGATCCGTTACGATCGTGAAATGATCCATGCTGGTGATCATGCCAGAAGCTCTCTCTGTGGTCTGCAGGTGGGGGGAGTCGAAGCCCTAGACTTTGTCGCTGGATCTAGATCTGGAGTTTACTTTGGAGCTTAAAGACAGGGGAAGCTGGCCTGTTTTAGTCCATTCGGCGATCCCTTCCCAGATATCAGACCGTGCGTTTGCAAAGTTGTGCAAGTGAGCATTACCGGCAACACATAAGAGTGTCTTGTCACACGCATTGGAAAAAAATTCAGGTTCCTTCTCTGGTGCAGGACTGACATCAACTTCACCGTATGCCAGCAATACCGGACAGAAAATGTTGGCGGCACTGGCGACAACCACGTTTGGAGTGAGTGCTGCGGTGGCCAGAGTGACGGGTGTCAGGCTCGAGTGCTGGTTATCGACAGTTATTACGGCTTCAGCAACATCCGGCAGGTGGAAAAGAGCGCGCATCTGCGATCGATCCGTGGGTATGTAGCCGCTGGGGGGGAGTGCCACCTTCATCGCTTCTACTTTGGCACCGGCCAGTTCCAGAGGCAGGTTGCTCCAGCCTGCGACGATAAGGCGATCAAAGCTCTTGTAATGAGCTTGCTGATAGGTGATCAGCATACCGCCCATGGAGTGGCCCAAGCCGGCGACTGTCAGGCTTGTTGATTCTGCCAACGTGCCCCACTGGTTCGACATTAAGGCTTGAACACACTGTTGAGTGGCAAGGTGATTGGCCTCTGCTATCACATTCAATGTCAGCTTGGATTCGGGCTCAGGCCTGCTGCTTTCACCCATGCCCAGATTGTCGAGCGCTAGAACCAGGTAGCCTCTATCGGTCATAAACTCGGCAAAGCTGTAACTCGGGTCAAGGTATGGCGGATGAAAGTAGCTGCGTGAGCAGCTGCCGCCATGCAGGCAAACAACAAGGGTCAGTGTCTCTGGCACGTGGTCGCCAAACTTGTCCGGCAGGAACAGAGAGCCGCATAGGTCAACTTTGGATATGAAGGGGGTAAGGTGAGTTACGTCCCAGGATAGATTGATCGTTCGCATCCGTTACACCTTAGCAATTCCCCTTGGCCGCGAAGCTCAAGGGGATTGGTGAGTTGGTTTTATCGTTGAGATTCGCGCATCACAATGGCTTCGGGGTTTAACTCACGTTCAGTGCGAGCTTCGGTGAGAACCTGATAGCCGGCGTCCATTCCGTCGTTGACGATGCCGTACATGCCTTTATTAAAGTCGTACATGGCGTGCTTCACGACGTAGGGGATGTCGTGGTCATAGAACTGGACACCTCCAAGCATCATCGAACGATACAGCTGGCCATTCTGATCCCAGGCATCGTACAGGCCGGCACCATAGGTATCTTCATCGAGATAGTAGGTGCGCTTGCTGTAAACGTGACGCATTCCTGGTTTCAAGGTTGCTTCAACCTCCCATACACGGTGAAGCTCCCAGCGCTCGCATTCGGGGTTTACATGAGAGGTGCGGAACTGGTCCTCACAATCGAAGTAGAACTTGTAGGTGTTGTATGGAATCAGCATCTCTTTGCGTCCAACAAGCTTGAAATCAAACCTATCCTGCACGCCTGAGAACATGAATAGTTCGTCGAACAGCTCCAAGCCGCCCATGCTCCCCACCGGAGTGTCGTAATTGAACTCGGGGGCGAGTTTGATGCGCCGCTGTCCAGGGGTATAGCTCCAGGCACGGCGCGGCTTGTCGGTCGGATCGATAAAGTCCATCAGGCCAGTGAGCTCTCCCGCTTTGCGTGCGGGTTGCTTGGTCAGCGAGTAAACACGGTAAAAAAGATCTTCCGGCCGGCCTGGTACGTCTGTCTGGTAGTAAGGGCGCTCAACGAACGTAGCTTGGTTGGCAGACTGGGTTACTGACCCGTTTCTATCAACGACCCAGGTGTTGGACGAAGAGGTGGTGGTACCAAACTTGCCGTCGTTATAACGCACGAGCAGGTTCCAGATTACTTCATTGCCTGTCTGGGGGATCGGAAAGGGTAAGCCGCCACGACAATTTGGTTCAATCGCCAGCCCGTCCTTCAGGGTGTGGCAGGTAGTTGCGTTACGCACAGTTGCGTCCAGCACTTCCTGCGGGTAGGCAGCAGATCTGTGGCTGGGGTAAATGTCCATGTAGTAATCGGCGTTGCGCTTCAATACCTCTATCTGTCCCGCACTAAGCAGGTGCTCGTGCTCGCTTAGATTGGCCGCAGTAATTCGATACATGGGTTTGTCCGCAGCATAGGGGTCTTTCCAAAACCCTGTACCTGGCTCGAATCCCGGGGGGGCGGTTCGCAGACCTCCCTCATAGGCTGGAATGCTACCATCGGCGTTCGCTGCCTGAATAGCGCCCAATGGTGTGAGGGTATCGCCGATAGCGCTGGCTTCATCCGGGCTCACTGCGGCCAGAGATGTGGCGGACAGGCCGCCAACTAGCAATCCAATAGCAATTTTCAGTTTCATGATCTTTCTCCGTTTTTGTTTTTATAAAGAGAGCGCGAAAAATCGCTGTCCGGCACTGCTGTCAGGCAACGAGTTCGAGGTTAGGTAGTAGAACAATGAAGGTGCGGGACGTGCATCCCGATTTCCCTGCGCAGGAACGCCTTCCGGTAGGCAGAGCTGATCGGAACCGGATTCACCCTGGATGTAAACCAGAGATGCTTTCATCTTTATTTCCTTTTATTTTTATTTTTCAAAGGCTTTCATCGTGCTTCCAGCCCAGTCTGGATGGGCTGTACAGCCGAATCTGATTGCCTGCCTAAGACCCTAGCAGAGCATTGAAAATAATTCCACATGTAGATTGAAATTCTACAATCGGAATTATGCTGTCAGGATGCTTTAAGCGAGAGGAAGGGTTGTTTTGCTCTTTGCTCGCACCTCAGGGTGCTGGATATCCGTTTTACGCTCGGTAAAACGGATATCCAGCGCCTCCGGTTCTTTCTTGTTACGTTCCCGATTGCCGTATACAGCGGACGGCGAATGTTCATGCGTGGTGATGCCAATGGGTATCGGACGCATTGTTTATTGGGCGTAGCAAGGACTCTGTCGGCAGGTGTTTGGTAAAGGAAAACTTGAGTCAGCCCAGTAGGGAGATATTTTAGTGAATAACAAAAATACCGATTTCGACGTGATTGTCGTGGGTGGGGGAAGCAATGGCCTTTCAGCGGGTTGCTATCTCGGCCTTGAGGGCAAGCGTGTTCTTGTTCTAGAGGCGTTGGACAAGGTAGGTGGGATGGCGTCGTCCGGCTATCTCATCCCTGAGGCGCCGGAGCATCTGGTGCATCCTTGTGCGCTCGACATGATGTCGATGCGCGTGCACTCCCATGTACCGGAGGAGCTAGGCTTGGCCGACCACGGCTTTGACTCTATCGAGTTGTCGCCGGGTTATGTCTATCTACACCCCGATGGAAGCTCGTTGATTTTTTGGCGAGATCGGCAAAAAACAGCAGATGAAATTCGTCGGTTTAGCCACAAGGATGCTGCTGCATTTCTTGAGTTCATGGATGTTATCGACATGTTCATGGATATAGCCCTGCCTATGATGCGGGTAGATCCCGCGCGGTTCAACTTGACAAGTAAGCTTAAAGTTCTAGGCGTGGCGCTGAAGAACCGGCGCCTTAAGCCTGAACTCATGGCGCTGATGACAGGGTCCGCTCATCAGGCTGCCAAGGAACGTTTCGAGCACCCGGTGACCATTTCCGCGATGTGCGCGCTGACGGGACTGGCAGGTGATATTCGGGCTGATGGCGGCGGTATCTATTATGCGCTACTTGGGTTTCTGCACCGCTTTGGCGTGGGACGGGTCAGGGGAGGTATGCAGCAATTGAGTAACGCAATGTGCTCACGTCTCGAGGAGCTGGGTGGCAAGGTGATTACGTCTGCCACGGTGACTGAAATCATCTCTTCGCAGGGCAAAATCGAAGGCGTTCGACTTGCTGATGGGCGCACTTTCACTGCGCCCGCGGTGATAGCAGGTTGTCACCCCAAGGTAGCGCTGGAAATGGTAACCCCGGGCGAAATGCCTGCCCACCTGCTCACACGGGTAGCCATGGCTCCTGCCAACGCGAAGGGCTCGGGCCCACTGAAAGTGGATGTCGCGCTTGACGGTTTGTTGTCGGTTCCACGCTATGAGGCCATCCGCGGCGACGGAATTGATTTACGCAAGACGGTCCTGTTGATCGGTACGGAAGACGCAGTACTTGAAAGCTTCGCCGCCTGTGAGCGTCGCGAAGTCCCTAGGCACCCCTACATTACGCTTGCGGTCCCTAGTGCGGCGGATCCGACTCAAGCGCCCGCCGGCCAGGACATCGTATATGTCTATCCGCCAGTCATGCCTGTCAACCCCAGTGCAGGCTGGGATGCGCTAAGGGAGACTGTGGCGGACCAGGTGTTACGCCAATTGGCTGACTACGTGGATGGCATCGATGGTCATGTCATTGGCCGCCGTATCGAGGCAGCACCGGACTTCACAGAACGGCTAAATACAGTGAATGGCTGTGTAGTCCATATCGACACCACCACCATGCGTTCGAGCACTATGCGGCCTGCCTATGGGCTGGGTGGCGATACTCTCCCGGTTTCCGGGCTGTATCTGGGTAGCGCAGGCAGCCACCCGGGCGGCGGAGTCAATGGTATGGCCGGCAAGCTTGCAGCCAAGCGGGCGTCCACGTTTTTGTCGAAGAATTCCTAAGTCGGCTGTATCGCTTACCCGCGATTACAATCGTGACTATAACAAAAGACCTGAAGGTCACAGGGAGAACCACTAATGTCAGCAGAAATGAACGAGCTTGATATCGAGCAGGCTTATCACGCGGTTTCAGATACCTATCTTGGCTCAGCAGTCGATATCCACGGGCTGTGCAGGGATAAGCGGATTAACGACCCAGTTATGCGTGGCGACTTCGTAGATAGTTACCTGGGTGTGCCAACCAATGCTGGTGCCAAGGCGGCCAAATGCGTTGTCACGCTGTTCAAGCACAAAGACGTGATGGCGGTGCTGCGCGACGCAGAAACCTTCACCAGCGGTTTTATTGCCGAAGGGCTGGGCGCGTTCTTCGACGGTTTGATTGTGTTAGCCATGGACGGTGAACAGCATCGTCGTACACGGGCCCTGTTGCAGCCAGTGTTCATGCCGGAAACGGTCAACAAGTGGCGACCGGAAATCGACAGGGTGATTCGGGAAGAGTTTCTGCTGCCAATGCAGGCAGACAAGAAAGCCAACCTGATGGATTTCGGGTTGTATTTCCCCATCCGTGAGATGTACGCGCTGATGGGCTTTCCAAGCGACGACCCAGATAAATTCAAACAATACGCTACTTGGGCTCTCGCGCTGGTGGCCGCCAACCAGATCGATCCGGAGAAAGCGCGTATCTATGGTGCCTTTGCCGGTAAAGCGGTTAAGAACCTGTATGACGCGATAATGGAAATTGTGGTGACAAAACGGGCTGCTGGCGCAAAGGGCGATGACTTGATCAGTCGAATGATCAACGCTGAATATGAAGGCCGTGCGCTGGATAACCATGAGGTAACTACCTTCGTGCGCTCTTTGTTACCCGCCGCTGGAGAAACAACCACACGCACCTTCAGTTCGATCATGACACTGTTGCTTGAGCGGCCAGAGCTGCTGGAACGAGTGAAAAGAGATCGGGGTTTGATTGGCAAGTTGATCGACGAAACTGTGCGTTATGAGCCTGTAGCAACTTTCAAGGTTCGTCAGGCTTCGAGAGACGTCGAGGTGGGTGGCGTTCTGGTTCCCAAGGGGGGCTTGGTTCAGTGCATGGTGATATCCGCCAACCGAGACGAAGATGTCTTCGACAACGCAGATCAGTTTGATATTGATCGAAAGGTGAAGCCTTCCTTCGGCTTCGGCTGGGGGGCGCACATGTGCATCGGTCAGTTTGTTGCCAAGGTCGAAATCAATTGCGCGATCAACGCAATTCTGGATCTGTTTCCAAACATCCGATTGGACCCAAGTATGCCTGCGCCTGTCATCGCAGGGGCTCAACTGCGAGGTGCGAAATCCATTCATGTGATTTGGGATTGATGCAACCTTAGCGGAGGAATACCAGTATGAAATCTTACAAAAACATCCCCGAGCGTGGCGACTTTGTTTACCAGCAGCTAGTTGGCCCATGCAAAACCACTGGGCCGACGTTGAATGAAACGCGCTCATTCTTCGGCCTGTTGCTGAGCAAGAGCATGCCTTTTGGCTCTGTACGTGATGATGAAGGGCACATCTACTCATTTGTTCGCTCGGTAATGGCCCCTACAGGTACGCCCAACCCGACGCGGTTTTTTTATCAGTCTACGCGGATTGACGGCCAGCATATTCGTATGGATACCGAGCGAATGGCAAAGCAGGCGTTGACGCCAATGCCAACGCAGACACTGGATGGGGATACGGTGCGCTGGACCAGCCTACCCGGAGAAGAGGGCAACCCCTGGTTACTGGAAGCCTCTGCTGAGCATATCAAGTGGGTGGAAGAGGGGCTGTATGAGCTGCAGGGGAAGCCGGTTGGCTGCGGTATGCAATGGTATTTGCCTGGTGTTGAGTGGGGCACGTTTTATGTCTCGCAACTGTGGAGCCTTTCCGGCGTGTGCGAAGGGCGGAAAGTGAAAGGCCTGATGGCACTGGACCAAGTGTATATGGCAGAAGGTGGAGCCATACATTTCAAGAAAGACTTGGTGGTAAACAACAAAATGCACGTCATCTGGTGGTCTTTTGCCACGGTATACAAGGACGGTACATTCGACTCGGGATCTTTCATGGTCGGCCATGACAACCTTGGTTACGCCATCTTAAACAATGAAAAAGGCGAGGTGCGTACTACCACCGATATCGAGGGCTTGGCAGTGCATAAGGACGGTAGTTACTTCCTGGA
Source organism: Halopseudomonas sabulinigri (assembly GCA_011053055.1). GTDB lineage: Bacteria > Pseudomonadota > Gammaproteobacteria > Pseudomonadales > Pseudomonadaceae > Halopseudomonas > Halopseudomonas sabulinigri_A. The sequence continues at coordinate 38,258 of DRHT01000020.1, forward strand.
CAATGCGCGAATTGTTTTGGACGGCAGCGAAGAGTGGGAGTTTCTGCCGGACGAAAAGGGTGAAATGGCGGACTTTGTTGGCGGCTTTCCGATTACAGCCCAGCAGGAAGGTCGCTGGCGCAGAGTAGGGGACACACGCGAACCAGACCACTGGCTGGCGTGGGGAGAGTCCGATCGCCGCAATGGCTCAGCGCGTAACGTACGTGGTGCGGATCTATGACAGTCTCAATCGCCCGACTGTTCGAGGGCATAAACAGGAGCGGAATGTGATGCCAGGCTTAAACCAAAAAGACATAGACGCCTTTTTACACGGCCAAATCGCCTGTTGGAATTCAGGTAACCGTGAAGGCTTCTTCGAGCATTATCGGCAGGTTGCCCCAAAGGGCTTGAGCATTGAGTACGTTGGGCGCCCGGCGGCGGATGGCTGGCCTGTACTTGAAGCTATGTGGGACCAGCAAAATAGCCGCTTTTCGGTGGAGGTAGAGGTGAGTATTCTCGGCCCGAATGAAGCCGCCTGTCACCATCGCAATGTGATGCGGGACGGCAGTGGCTCAATTGAGACGATTGAGCTGTACCGGTTCGAGGCAGATACAATGAGCGTGCGTTATTTTATTAAACAATAGTGTTTGCTCTACTGAGCCACAAAAAACCGCTGCCCTGGCAGCGGTTTTTTGTGGGCCATACTCACGCTAGGGCGAGGCTTCAACTTTCGCCAAATTGCTCGGTGATTTGACCGGGCGCGTTTGGCTGGCTGATACGATGCAATAGCAAACTGGCGGCGCTGAGGCCAAGCATTACAGTGATAACCGGCAATGCACTTGGGCTCATCCACAGGCTGACGATGCCCACGGCCAAAGTGCCGAACAAGAACTGTATGAACCCAATGACTGATGAGGCAGAGCCGGCGCGGTGGCCCTGACTTGCCATTGCCAAGGCTACCGCGTTGGGTGTCAACAGGCCCATGGAGGTCATGTAGATAAAAAAGCACAGCATAAGCTGCGACAGGTTGATAGTGCCTGCCCAAGTGGACAGCGTCGCCATTAGGGTTGCGATTGCTGGCGCAAGAAGCACATATTTGAGCAAAGTGGCAGGGCCGTAGCGAGCGACCAGTTTCGCGTTCAGTTGTGAACCAACAATCATGCCAAAAGCGTTGAGGCCGAAGAACCAGCCAAAGTGGTTAGGTTGGATACCATAGAGGTCGATGATGATCTTGGGGGATCCGGATACATACGCGAACATCCCGCCAAAAGGTAACGCACCTACCAGGACAAACCGCATAAACTTCCAGTCACAGGCCAGGCTCAGGTATTGATTGAATGCGGAACGTAGTTTCGGCTTGCTGCCGTTGCCGAGACTCGGTGAGGTTTCTCGCATGCAAAAATGGACACCCAGCAGCAGCGCCAGTCCACAGGCAGCTAGGGTCATGAAAATACCGCGCCAGCCGACTACCAGCAGCAAAGCTCCGCCTGCAAGCGGTGCCAGAATAGGCCCGAGGCCCAACATCAACATTAGCATCGAAAAGGCTCTCGCGGCCTGTACAGTGGAGGTTCGGTCGCGGATGACAGCCCTGCTGATGACTACGCCAGCTCCCCCGCCCAGCGCCTGGCAAAAGCGTGCTGCGGTCAGCGTTGTCAGATCCGCTGCGAAGGCACAGCCAATTGATGCGATGAAGAATAAGGTTAACCCTGCATAGAGCGGTGGCTTGCGGCCGTAGAGGTCGCTGAGCGGGCCGTAGATCAACTGCCCAAATGCCATTCCCAGAAGAAATACGGCCAGGGTGATTTGCACCTCCGACGAGCTGACTTGCAGTTGGCTCGCAATTACCGGAAAGGCTGGCAAGTAAAGGTCGACGGAGAGCGGCGAAAGGGCCGTCAGCATGGCGAGTAAAAATAGCCAGCCGGGGAGCAGCGGTACCTTCTCAGGAAGCGTCATAGCGGAGAGTCCTATCGAATGACACGTGCAAGCGGCGTTCAGTCAGGCGCCGTGTCGGTTTCAAGAGTGGGTATTGTTTTTTGCTAGCGAGACAGCTGGTGGGTGACGCTAAAAAAGCCCCCTCAAGCCCAGCAGACTATCGGGGGCTACACGATCAACTTGTTATGTACGGTGTGCTATTTCCCAGGCTTTGAGATCGAAGCCCGGGGTGCTGGCCTCACTGATGGTGAGTTCGGCTGGACGAGAAAGCAGTTTCTTCCCGGCCATGTGATCACTTGGCCGGTTGCAGGACTCAACCGCAACCAGGTGATCCTTGCGGAAGCAGAGCACGGAAAACTGTTGCGAACTCGGGTCGCCTAACGTGACGGTGGTGTCGAAGCCGGTAGACAAACCAACGATCTGCAGCTTGAGATTCCCCTGATCGGTCCAAAACCAAGGCGTGGCGATGAACGGCGACGGTTTCCCGAGCAGTCTTGCTGCAACGCTACGGGCCTGATCCATAGCGTTGGGCACGGATTCTATGCGGGTGTGTTCGCCGTTGTTGTGTATGCACGGGAAGCATGCCACATCGCCAATAGCGGAAATATGGGGGTCGTTGGTTAAGAGGTTGGCATCGACCTTAATACCATTGTCAATCTCAAGGCCAGCCTCGGCTGCCAAGGTGATGTTCGGGATGATGCCGATGCCATACACCACAAGGTCAGCCGGCAACTCTTCGCCGTTCTCCTTTACGACCCCAGTTACTCTCCCGTTGGCTTGGTTTATCCGGCTGACGCCTTGATTGAAGTGAAAATTGACGCCCCAGCCCTGATGCGCTTCGAGGAAAAGCTTCGACATTTCGTGAGAGATAGCGCGCGCCATGGGACGGTCACCACGGTCAACCAGTTGGACTGACTTTCCTAGTGCCGCAGCGACAGCAGCAAACTCCAATCCGATAAATCCGCAGCCGATCACCACTACATTCTCCGCCTCGTTCATCCGGGGGGAGAGGGCATCGGCGTCGGCCAGGGTTTTGATCCCAAACACACCGTCAACATCATCACCAGGGATGGATAGCAGGCGGTTATGGCCACCAGTAGCAAGAACCAAGTGGTCGTAATGTGCGCTTTTTCCGTTGGCCAGAACCACAGTGTGGTTTTGGCGGTCTATCTCGACCGCGGTGGTGTGCAGCAACTCGATATTCTGCTCGCTGAGGAAAGCAGCGGGGCGGAACGCCAGATTATCCGCCTGTATTTTGCCCAGAAGGTAAGCTTTGGAGAGCGGTGGGCGCTGGTAAGGCAATCCCGGTTCATCCCCAATAAGGGTAATGGCGCCGGCGTAGCCGCCTTGCCGCAAAGAAGCTGCAACCTGAAAGCCGGCTTGGCCTGCACCCACAATGACTACTGAAGAAATCGACATATTCGCTCCCGGCGCTCAGTATTGAGATTCGGGGAGTCGAAGCACCATCCCTTCCATATTGGCGCTCACTGTCAGTTGGCAGGTCAGGCGGCTGTTCGCTTGACGCTCGCTCGCGTACTCGAGCATGTCCGATTCAGTCTCCTGCAGTTCAGGCATTTCGGGCAGCCAGGTATCATCAACAAATGCGTGACAAGTGGCACAGGCGCACGCACCACCGCAGTCCCCCTGAATCCCTGGAACCATGGCTGCAAGTGCGGCCTGCATAACGGACTGTCCGAGTTCGGCGTTGACTTTATGCTCGGTGCCATTGTGTTCAATGAGCGTAATTGTCGGCATGAAATATCTCCTTTTATTCTACGTGGCAGTTAACGGGAAACAGCCCCAGCGCCGTTAAAATTGGGCGCGCGGCCTAGGGTCAGAATTAAAATAGGCCCGAGGATGGTGCAAATTACGCTGTAAACCAGCATGGATGAATATGAGCCTGTCGCGGTAAGGAAGGCTCCAAAAAGCAGGGGCGCAAGGGCTGCTGCCACGGTGTTTAAGCCTTGGTGCACCCCAAATAAACGCCCGTACTCCTTCATGCCAAAATAGCGAGCGACAAGAAATGCTGCGATATCGAATTCAGCTCCGGCACCGAAGCCAACGAGTACGGCTGCTAGAGCCATAAGCCAGAAGTCATTGCTGTTACCCAGAAAGATGAGGCAGCCAATTGCAGGCATTGTCAGGCTGATAGCTGACACTAGAGGTGGCCATACACGGTCTAGCAGATAACCAATAATTACTCTGCCGCCAGTCAGCGATATGCCAAAGCAACCGAAAATCAAACTTGCATCTTCTGCAGAGATACCTTTGTCGCGGAGCATAGGAACTGTGCTGGTAACCAGCCCTACTATGGCTGAGATGACAAGGCTTAGCGCAAGATTGCAGACCCAGAATTTCTTAGAAGACAATCCCTCTTTAAACGTCATCCCGGGAAGTTGGCTAGTATTTAATTGGCCAGCTTTTGGCCCTGTTTGAGCTTTCAGTTTTTGTGGCAGAGAAAACCAAAGTAACGTTATGGGTAACAGCACTGCGATGTTCAGAAGTGCGAGAATAACGAACGCTGCTCGCCAATCCCACAGGCTAATTCCCCATGACAACATCGGTGGCAAGACCGCCGCTGTCAGGCCTGTACCCGATAAGCCAATGGCTAATGCGAGGCCTCGATTTTTGTCGAACCACATATTCAGAAGCTGGGTCCAGGTGACGGCAAGACAGCCCATGCCTAGCAAAGGGAGAAGTGCGAAGGCGAGATAGAGCGTCCAGATAGAGCCACCGATCTGTGTGGTAGCTAGGTAGCCTATTGATATAGCAATGAGCGAAATGACAGTTACACGCTTCATTCCGAAGCGAAGGTTAAGCCAGCCAACCAATTGCAAAGATATTACTGCGCTGCCAAACAGGAAGGTGATCGCTGCCTGAAGAGCTCCTCGCTCCCATCCAAACGCTTCCTCCAGCGGGATGACCAGCGTGCCAAACCCATACAGAAGAGAGGCATTTATGCTGATCGCAATGCCTATCAAGGATAAAAGCAATATCCGCCATCCGACACGGAACTCAGCTAGATCAACCGCTGCTTCGCTTTTGGATGAATGCATATGGTGGCCTTTGATTGTTTTTATGAGAGCGCGTTAATCGCTAGTGAGAGCCTTAAGTTCTGTATACAGAACCAATTCTTAATGTCAGAATATTTGATCTGTTCTTTGATGTCCAACTGATCATCGTAGAATTTGAACACAAAAACAATAAGTGACTAAGGAAAAACGTTATATGCGATGGCTTAGTAGCTTCTCCATGGGCGCCAAACTCCTTTTTGCCCCTGCTCTCATTGTGCTTCTGCTTATCGGTGTGTCCGCGATTGCATACGATGGTTTGGCGCGCCAGCAGGGGGTTCTTCAGGAAGTTGAAGAGGTGCGATTTCATCAATATCAGCGTGCGCTCGAGATAGCCGCTGCTTCCCAAGCTGCGATGGTTGGGTCTTATGCGGCAGTTGTTCAGTTAATTCAAACGGAAGGTCATTCGTCTCAGGAAGAAATGCAATTTTACGTGGAGGATATGCGCGCTAGCGTTCATGACATGAGCGTTGATATAGAGCGTGGTCTCGCTAACGGCACAGGGTTCAGCGATGAGGAAAGAACTCTCTATGAAACCATGGGCGAGCAGGCAAAGGCTTTTGCGCAGGGGGTTGATGACCTGGCTGAGGCGGCATTGACGTCGCCTTATCAGGCGCCCTCACTTTTGGGTTATGTGCGTGCTGACTATACGCGTCTGCAAGGGTTGCTATCTCGCATGCTCGCTCTTCAAGAGGAGCTGTCCGCTGATGCTTTTTCAACTGCCAACGAGACGGCAAATTCGGTAACACACGCGCTTTATATGGCGGTATTTGTTGCCATTGGTTTGGCTTTGTTGGTGGGGCTACTAATGAGACATCAGGTCTTGCGCTCCATTCGGGCTATAGAGCGCGCGGCATTAAAGCTCAAGGACGGCGATTTGACGCACAGGGTAGAAGTGATCGGGCGTGATGAAATAGCCCAAACAGCGGTCGCTTTCAATGCGTTGATAACAAGTTTGCAGATTGCGGTGGAGCAGGTTAAACGCGTGGCAAGCTCTGTCGGCGACTCGGCTGAGGAGCTTGTTGTTACGTCAAATCAGGTTGCTGTGGGGGCTAACGAGCAAGCCAGTGCTGCGGTCCAGGCGTCTACTACCGTCGAGCAGATGAGCTTAGGCATCGCGTCCATTTCCTCCCACGCAGAGGGGTTACGGGTCTCAGCGGAAAATAGCTTAAGAGGCGCTGAGGCAGGGAAGTCTGCTCTTAATCGATTGCTGGAGGAAATCCTTCGTGTAAGGCACGCATTTAAAGCCATCACTGCCTCCGTCGGGGATTTTGTATCTAGTACTACGGCAATAACGGACAGTATTAATCGGGTCAAGGAGTTGTCAGCGCAAACGAATTTGTTGGCTTTGAACGCGGCGATCGAAGCTGCTCGTGCTGGTGAGAGTGGACGAGGTTTTAGTGTCGTTGCGGACGAGGTAAGGAATTTGGCGCAGCGATCTGCGGTAGCTGCCAACTCCATCAATCAGCTGACTGAAGCGCTTGAGGGGCAGTCAGCAAGCGTTAGCGTAGTGTTGGGTGAAGGCGCTGCTGCACTCGATAGTAGTCAAAGTCTGCTGGAAGAGCTCGAGAAGGTGTTATTGGAAGCGGCCCAGCTCGTAGGGGCGTCTAGCAGTGGAGTTCGTGAAATTGCCTCTGCGGTGCAGGTTCAGAATGAGGGCAGCAACGAGATTTCATTGGGTATTGAGCGTATCGCGAAGATGGCAGAGGAGGGTGATGAAATATCGCATACGGTGTCTGCGGCCGTGGCATCTCTGCGTGAAATAGCTGAAGAGCTTGCCCTTTCGGTAAGGCATTTCAGAACCTGATGGTTACGAAGGGGTATCTGGAAAAAAGAGCTAAGCGATGTTTTTCAGGTAAGTTATACATTAATTGTTACTTTCTTGTTCTGTATGCGTATCTACTATAAGTGTATGAAAATAAAAGAATATATATATTTGAATATTATTTATTAATAATTATTACGCATTTTATGTTCGGATCAGAACGTGGAATTTTACAAAAAACAAAAAATTGTTCATTATTCGTATTCCCTGAGCCTGACAAGAGGAAAAAATATGAGTTCAGATAAGGTGATTTTTCGCGCGGTAGCTGATCGTGGTCGCTGCTGTGGCTATGGGCTATGTGCATCCATTTGCCCTGAGGTATACAAGTTAGACGGTGATGGGTTGGTTTACTTCGATGACGACAAGGTCCCACCGGAACTGGAAGAGGCGGCCCGGGAAGGAGCAGAGGCCTGTCCTGCCGAGGCAATTTGGCTGGAACAAATCCAGAGCTAAGAACCGCTCACCTGAATACCAAGGAGCAAAACGATATGAAACGCCTGGAGGGGAAGGTCGTATTGATCAGCGGTACCGGCGGTGGGCAGGGCAGGGCAGCTGCGCTGCGGTTCGCACGTGAAGGTGCCATCGTCGTCGGCTGTGACACAAACCGTAAAGAGCATGCGCAGACCGCTCAACTGATGGCAGCGGAGGGTTACTCACTATATGGCAATGCGCCAATTGACCTGGGTGACCACGAGCAAGTGCGAGACTGGGTCGAGTCTGCAGTCGCCGCTCACGGCAAGATTGATGTCCTTTATAACAACGCCTCGGCAGCGCGCTTCGCTCCGGTGCAGGACATGAGTATAGAGGATTGGCACTTCACCATTCGCAACGAGGTCGACCTGGTCTTCTATGCGACCAAATATGCATGGAATCATCTGGCTAAGCAGAAGGGCGTGATTATCAACGTGTCTTCTACTGCCGCATGGGGAGGCTCGAAAGTGGCTGGTATATCGGCCCATTCTGCGGCCAAGGGCGCAGTAGTTTCGTTCACTCGTCAGCTCGCTGTTGAGGGGGCGCCGGTGGGGATTCGCGCCGTCAGTCTCAGCCCAGGATTTATTGCCACCCCTGGAACAGCAGCGTTCATGGAGAACCCGCAAGCGCGAGCTGCATTGCTCGACGGTGTTTTGATGGATCGACCTGGTGAGCCGGAGGAGGTCGTCGCAATGGCACTCTTCATCGCTTCGGACGAAGCTTCGTTCATCACCGGGTCGGATATCGTTATTGATGGTGGTTTGCTTGCGATCTGATGTGTCTATCGCTGTGCGAGGACAATGAGGATTACTGCCGACACAAACAACGAGGTAGAAAACATGGACATTATTGGCATTGGCTATCTTGGCTTTGAAGCTACAGACCTTGATGCATGGCGTGATTATGGTCCGTCAGTGATGGGGTTTGGGCTGGGGAAAAACCCTGACAGAGATCCCGACTCGCTTTATTTTCGTATCGATGACCGGCGTCATCGTTTTGCTTTTCACCCAGGCAGTGTTGATCGTCTGTCCTACATAGGTTGGGAAGCCAAAGGTCGGATGGAATACAAGCAGGCATTAGCACGGTTCTGTGAGGAGAGCATCGACTTTGAGGTTGGTGATCAGGCATTGTGTGAAATGCGCGGCGTCAAGGAGCTGATCCGGTTTTTTGATCCTGTGGGGTTTCAACACGAATTGTTTTATGGACAAAAGTGGACGCCGGATTCCTTTGTTGCCGGCCGCCGACATGGTGGCTTCCTAGCCAATCACCGGGGATTGGGCCATGTGGTGTTGATGTCTCCGGATTACTCCGATGAGCTTGAACACTTTCTTATCAATATCATGGGCTTTCACTGGTATGGATCGGGAGCAGGAAAAGGTCGCACTGGTTTTTTCCGTTCTAAGCTGAACACCTATACCAGTCACGATATTGCTTACGGGCATGCGCCTGGTCGCATGGGTATACAGCACATCGGTTTGTTTGTGAGTAGCATTCGAGATGTTGGCGAGACCTACGATATCGTCAAAAAGCGTGAGTTGCCGTTGATGATGACGCTGGGTCAGCATGCTCAGGACCCTCATGTGTCTTTCTATCATTTCTCACCATCGGGTTTTGCTTTTGAATGCATAGGCGAGATTGAGCCTTGGCACGATGATGGCTTTGAGCTGAACCCTGAGGTAATGAGCGTTTGGGGGCATGAAATTGTTGGGCCAATACTCGGGCCAAGCGTTAAAACGCCTGAAGAGGTGCGTGACCCCACCTTCGTCCCCAAGAATGGTTGAGCTTGCGTCTCGCTCGAATCCGAGATGTTAACGGGCAGACTGGCTGGGCCGTGCTATGTGTGGAGACGGGGCAGGCACGATGGATATTCGGCCAATTTGCTGATTGGGCAAGAAAGTTGACGCGCTGCCAGTCGGCGGCGCTTGAACTTTGTGTAGATGCTCTACAGCCCGGAGATTTTAGTATTCTCACTCCTGTTGAGCCTGGCGCCCGTATTTTTGGCATTGGATTGAATTACTTGACGCACCTCCAACGCCTAGGGAGCGCAGAGCCACCTCATCCGTTGTCCTATATGAAGCCAGAGTCTGCACTGGTTCCGCACCTGGGTGACATTCTTTACCCGGCAATGACGCAAGAGCTTGATTATGAAATTGAGTTGGTGGCCGTAGTGGGGCGCCCGCTTGAAGACGATGTTAGCGCCATATCCAGTCTACTTGGCTACACCATTGGTAATGATGTCAGTGCGCGTGATGCCGGCAGAGCTTTGGGTAGGCTTGACCTTTTTACGCAGAAAGCGATGGATAAAACGACCCCGCTCGGACCCTGGATAGCCTTGAGAGAAGAGGCCGGTGGGGATGCTCAGCCAGAGCTTGATATGCAGCTAATGGTCAATGATGAGGTAAGGCAGCAAGACAATACTCGCGAGATGTTGTTTCCAATGGAGGAGCTACTTAATTATCTGGACGCGCGCGTGAAGCTGCGTGCGGGGGACTTGGTGTTTACCGGATCAACACATGGGGTGGGGTTGGAAACCGGCAGGTTTCTAAGGCCTGGCGACCGCGTGAGCGCAACAGTTCAGGGGATTGGCACCTTGTTCAACGTTGTTGGCAATCCGCGGCGGTTGGCGGAATCTCGGAGGGTAGGTCGGTTGGGTTTTCCGGTAATAGCGACGCAGAAGTGAGCTATCTGCCACTTTGGCTAAATGCGATTAACCCTCTAAAGGTAGTTTGTGATTAATAAGAAGTCGCCTTGGTATCCGCTGACACTAGACAGGTTTCGGCCTTTCTGGGCTGCAGGGGCTGTCGCGAATCTTGCAATATGGATGCAAACGGTCAGTGCTGCTTGGATCATGGCGGGCTTGTCGAATAGCGCATGGATGGTTTCTCTAGTCCAAACGGCAATCACTTTACCAGTCTTGATCTTCGGCTTGCCCGGTGGTGTTTTAGCTGACTTGGTTGATCGAAGACGCTGGCTATTGTTCACTCAAGCGTTAATGTTGATTGCGGCTTTTAGTCTATTTATTTTGATGGTGTCAGGGGGCTTGACCCCATGGCTATTGTTGGCTCTGACCTTTCTGTTGGGGGTTGGTAGCGCCTTGAATATGCCCGCCTGGATGGCTGCCACCTTAACCCTTATTCCCCGAGATGTGGTTCCGTCAGCGGTTGCTCTCAACGCTGTTTCTACCAATGTCGCTAGAGCTGTAGGGCCCGCCTTGGCGGGGCTCTTGATTGCTTTTGCGGGTCAGTCAGCGGTTTTTGTGGTCATCGCATTGTGTTTCTTCGGGGTGGTGCTGTTTTTGCTGCGTTGGAAAACCGACCGTGCAGCGATCACGTTACCTCCAGAAACGCTGTTCGGTGGTATGCGCAGCGGTTTGCGCTATATTCGACATTCACGCGAATTGACCAGTGCGCTGGCCCAGGTATTCGTGTTCACCAGTTGCGCGAGTTCTTTATGGGCGCTCCTCCCGCTTATTGCTAAAGACCGTCTGTACATGTCTGCAGGTGGCTATGGAATGTTAATGGGTGCTCTGGGGCTCGGCGCTGTATTGGCTGCGCTTAATTTGCCACGCCTTTATCGTGACTTTGCTCTCCGCAAGCTGGTGGTTGGGGGCGTAATTCTATTTGCTCTTGCGACTATAGGTGCTGCATTACTGGAGCTGGCTTGGGCTGTCTGGGTGGTATTGGTGGGGGCGGGTATGGCTTGGATGGCAGTTAACGCGACAGCCTCTACGATAGTTCAGACTTGTGCGGCAGATTGGGTGCGCGCGCGGGTTGCGTCGGTTTATCTTCTGATGTACATGGGCGCTATGTGTTAATGGCCAATTAAACTGACCCACCTCTGGCCAACAATTTTGACCCACCCATGGTGGCACTGGCCACCGATCCATGTAGCGTCACCCGCCTTATGCACAGGCCGGGGACAGATCATTGAAGGAGTGGGTTGTGATTCACAA
>DRHT01000021.1 GCA_011053055.1 Halopseudomonas sabulinigri
AAGCGATCAATGGCAGCCAACAAGCCATTGCCTCTCCTCGTTCTAAATACAAAACCCAATAGATGCTGCCTGTTCCGTGTGGCGGCTTAGTCCAACAGGCATTTGATCAGCATGCTGCGCACGCCGTTCAAATGCTTAGCTGTTAAATGCCAAGGAGAATCATGCAGAAGTCGGCAATTATTTCCGAATGTGGAAACTACAGGTATGAATTAAAAAGGATTTGGGATGATTCTAAGCCTTGGGTGCTGTTTGTTTGTCTTAACCCGTCCACGGCAGACCATGAAGCAGAAGACAACACTTCGCGAGTCTGCATTAATTACGCCAAGCGTTGGGGTTATGGCGGCTTAGTTATAGCAAATTTGTTTGCATACAGGTCTACGGACAAGTCAGTGCTCTATCAGGTTCCTGATCCCATCGGCCCAGAAAATGACCAGCACTTACAGCGACTCAGTAAAGAGGCAGTTGAAACTGTTTGCGCATGGACAGATGATGGCGCATTTATGGAGCGGGACCTTACTGTTTTGCCAATTTTGAAAGCTCCAAAGTGCTTAACAAAACTAAAAAGCGGCAGGCCGGGCCACCCTTTGTATAAAAGCAAAGATTTAAAGCCTGTCCCTATGCTGTAAGCATTTAACAAGCGCATGTTGTCGGACTGGTTTTCCGCTTCGCTCCAAACCAGCCGCAAATGCGAGCGTTAGACTCTTAATTCAAAAACACCGAACACATAACGCCATTGGAGGCAAAATGCGGAAAATAACTGCACTATTAATCGCAACTATCTCAGTAATCGTAATTTCTGGCTGCTCAAGCAGAGCAGGCCCCTTTGTTACCAGCATCAGCAGCGATGGCAGGGGTGGGCTAATTGTAGAAAAGTGCATGGCAAAATTTGACCCATGGATGTCTACCGTTAACAACGACAACTGCACATCGACAACAATGCACGTCCAGTCTAACTAGCGGTTCAAGGTCGTTCGCTCCGCTCACTGGGACCGGCTAAAGCCGGCCCCTTAACCTGGACGTTAGATTACTCAAGGATCGAACATGGTACATATACCTGCATTCTGTGATAACTGTGGAGCCGCATTTAATTCTGGCTTCGCAGTTGAAAATTGTCGGAATATTCATTTGTCAGGCAATCGCTCCGGCCCGTGTCCACGTTGCGGTTCAATGGGTAGCGTTATTGATGGCGTTTTTAATGTGGTCGGCGATGTCATAGAGATTTTGTCAGCCCCTCAAAGAACTATCGAGTCATTAAATAAGCTATCAAATATATTCAAAGAAGCTGCTAATAAAAATGAAACTTCAGAAGAAATTGCCACTAAAATCCATGAGCAAGTTCCTGAATTATCACCAATCGCTAGGTATATGCCAAAAAATGCAACAGAACTTGTTGCTTGGCTAACATTTGTCTTGTTAGCGATGCAAACTATCAGTCAGCTTGGGAAAGACGAAACACCTGATATTAATATCATTTTAAATCAGGCAGTAGAGCAATCCATGGAACCAAAAAATTATTACCCGTTTAGGTCGCAAGTAGTACCACCAACAAGAAATTCTCCTTGTTTTTGCGGTAGTAACAAAAAGTATAAGCACTGTTGTGGCATATCAATCTAACAAGCACATCAAAAATCGCTACACTTCGTTCCGCTGGACGCACCTGACGGCGCGCCTTTTATGTGAGCGTTAGGCATCACACTCGGAGGTAACGGATGACTGATAGAGATAAAAGCTATGACCCTGGTATCTACGCTGCACTTGGCGAGAAATCGCGTGCGGGCGACATGAACGCCTTTGAGGCAATTAAGCAAGGAGCGGCACAGGGGCATGGCTACGCTCAATTGGAGTTGGGATTCAACTATGCAAAGGGATCCTGCGTAAAACAAGACAACCGACTCGCAGCTCAATGGTATGAAAAGGCTGCTGCGCAGGGAGTTCTTAATGCGCAGTTCAATCTTGGTTGCCTGCACTACCTTGGACAAGGATGCAAGCGAAGCGTCGTTGATGCACTTCACTGGTTCAAGATGGCTGCAGATGGGGGCCACGAGAGAGCCAAGCAAAATCTAATCCCAATGCAGATGGAAGCGGAGCTCACTGCAGAAGAGCATGCCATCTGGGCAGCAAGGGGCATCAACAAGGCCCCGGGAATTGTTAAGTATGATTTGGCTCATGGCTACCTTGCAGAACTGAAAGCTCTAGCAGCTGACCCAGAAGTCAGGCAGGGATTGAGAGCGGCAGCGACAGACGGGCGCTACGGACTAGCAAAAGCAGCTGAGATAGGCCAAGCGTTGACGCTGGTCTATAACGTTTCGTCTTCCACGCCCCTTGCAGTAGAAAAAGTTCTTTATTGCGCAGCAAATAATGACTGGCAAGCCTTTGAGACAATGCCGGCACAGCAAGCGATTCGCTAGTGATGCCTAACAATTCATTCAAGCCGAACCCGCTTCGCGGGTCGGCTTAATTCAGGCGTTAGGCTCCTGAAGAATGCCGCCATAAGAAGAGGTGTAGAGATGGGATTCGAAGGTTTTAGTATTTCGGAATTAATCATCGTGATTGGGGTTTTCGCATTGATCATATGGCGTCTGGTCCGAGCATCCAAGAAGTCGAGCTCATCTGTGACGTCAGGGAGTTCAGGGAGTTCAGGTGAGAATACTGCGTACTTGGCGGGACGCCAACTCCGTCGAACCATAGATAACGCTTACACCAATTCACGTAAAAAGTCTGATCTAGAGGCACGCGGATTTAAATATGATGCTCTAGCTAAACTCAAAGCTTTGCATGAAAATGGCGTTATATCTGATAGTGAGTTTGAAGCAGAAAAGTCAGAAATTCTGGGGCGGTAATCACCTAACAAGCGGCAGCACGGTGACCACTTCTCCGCCGCTCCGCGGCTACAAATCGGCACGTGTGCCGGGCGTTACACCCCCAATGAATTGAGTTCTATTATATGAAGAAGGAATTTTACAGGTTCAGACGTATCAATAGTTTGATTGGTGAGTTTGAAGAATTAGAAAATCAAAGCATCTATTTTGCAGAGCCAGAATCATTAAACGACCCAATGGAAGGCTTTCGGGATTTGTACTGGAGGGGTGACTTCATAGTATGGAGAAACTTGTTTCGACATTATTTATTATGCCTCGAGAGGCTTTGTTCTTTGTTAATAATTTCAGGCGAAGAGCACCCCATTACTACAGCCCACATGCCTGTTTTTTCTGGTGAGGAAGATTTTCCTACACCAATGTATCAAAAGCTATTCGTAAAAATTACAAACAAATTCTTTGATAACGAAAGCCTAATTAAATTTATCGAATCAATTTCTAAGCGAACAACACCTGTAAGAAGAGATGAATTATTTTTCTATCTTCGAAATATCCATAGCTTTGCGCTTGAAGTCATTTATTCAGAATACGAAAGAAGTGGACTTATTCCTGAGCGAAAAAATAAAAATTCTGAAGCAGATAAACCAATTTGCGACCTATTAAGCCAAGACTTTATAGGTATTCTTGAGAAAACCTTACGTGAGAGTGGGGGTGACGAAAAAATAGCAAACGCTATGTTTTCAGCGCATCATCATAGTAACCAGCAGATGGATCTCATATATCGATATAATGGAAATTTCGATAGTGACAAAAAGAATAGGAATCTAGTAATTATTGAGTTCCCTAAAGAATATATCTCTCAGATTGAGAAGTTGGTTTTTCCAGATTGGTATACCGCATGTTTTATGTCTGAGTGTAAGAGTTCTTCAGTGTGGGGGCATTATGGTGATAATCATTCTGGTGCTTGCTTAATCTTTAATGCCGATGTAATTAATGAAAAACCCTCTCTAAACCTAAAAGGAAGAAATGGTTACAGCTCAACATCTGGCCCTACTTATGGATTTAGTAACAGAATGTTTTATCCGATAGATTACATTCAAGGTTATGGTCAAATAGATTTTTTTCGCATGCTTGGCCGCCTTCCTACCCCTAAGCTGAATTCCATGTGGTACACGTTAAATGGTTCATTGAGTGAATGTGCAGATGACATGATTAAATCTGAAGATAGTTGGCGTGAAAATTATTGGGCAAATTTTTATAGAGATGTAACAGTTAAATCAAAAGATTGGTCATATGAAAACGAACATCGCTTGATCCTTGCCAGCTCATTAGATAGCTTTTCAGATCCAAAAGATAGGTCATTAAATTACGGATTCTCATCTCTTAAAGGCATTATTTTTGGTATTAAAACGACAACAGAAGATAAGTTGAAAGTAATAAAAATAATTGAGAAAAAATGTAGAGAAACAGATAGAGATGATTTTAAGTTTTACCAAGCGCATTACTCGCCGGAAGAAAAGTGCATAACATATTCTGAAATGTCTCTACTCAGCTTTACAAAAGAGGTGTAACAAGTTGCTGCACTCGGAAAAATTACTCGCTGCGCTCCTAATTTTCCGGTGAGCAAGGCGTTAATCGCTACGCTTCGTCACTCCCTCGCTAGCCACCTTGGATTCCTGCGTTGACAGCAAATGAGTCCTCCATTGACAACTAACTCGGGTGGTTTAAAGCTAATCGCGATCCTTGAAGCAACCAAAGGGCTTTTTGCGTTATTGGTTGGCCTAGGTGTGCATGAGCTTGCAAGTAAGGATCTGCAGCAATTCGCGGAACGCTTGGTGGAGCACTTGCACTTGAATCCGGCCAGCCATTACCCCGGCGTTTTCATTCATGCCTTGGGTGCGGTTAAAGACTCAAATCTGGTGTTTATAGCCATTGGCGCGCTTGCTTATGGCGTAGTTCGTTTTATCGAGGCTTATGGTCTTTGGCGTGGTTATCGATGGACCGAATGGTTCGCTTTGCTTAGCGGCGCTATCTATATGCCGTTTGAGCTTTATGAGGCGTTCACCCACACAAGCCTGTTAAGTCTTCTAGTGCTGGTCATCAATGCTTTGATCATTTTGTACATGCTTAAGGTGGTGATGAAGAAGCATCATGCGAGTGCTTGAAATGCCCGCTAGCTCGGCTTCAACTTAACCACCGGCAATACAGCGTGAGTATTTTGGCGTTGAGGTCGGTCAGTAGTAGATATGGCTACAAACCATGCTTTAGAGCCATTTGGTTTTTACCCGAAAAAGCGCTGCCTTTGCCCATCAAGAGGTTAAATGCTCTATGCAAACGCCCACGATCAACTCTCCCATTCGCTCATTAGCTGCATGCGCCGCGCTGGTGCTGCTGGTGAGTGGTTGCGACAGTCAACGCCCGGACGCCGCCCAGATTGCCGCACCAGGCTCTGCCGATATGGCTTCTGCACCTGCCCCCGATGCATGGCTTGGCAAGTGGAACGGGCCTGAAGGTACCTTTCTGCAGCTTGATGGTGGGGATGGGCGGTACGAGGTCACTATCCAAAATCTGGATGGCCCTGCCACTTTCCAGGGGACTGCCGTAGGTGACCAAGTCACCTTTGAACGTAATGGCGTGAAGGAAACTATTAGCGCGTCCGATGGCGCTGAGACAGGCATGAAGTGGCTGAGCGAGAAGTCCGACTGCCTGACCGTTCGGCCCGGTGAAGGCTACTGTCGAGATTGATTAGTGCTGATGGGCCTAGATGATTCGATCAGGCAGTGTGAGCAAGGTGAGCACTGCACTTGCCCATTTGACCATCGCATACACGCACCATTCGCGCAGGCTGGTGTTGCGCGTTATAGGAACTGGCATGTATAGGTTTTTCCGCGCGGGCTTCACCTGTTCACTCCTTGCGTTCGCGTCTTCTGCGTTTGCGACTAGCCAGTGCCCCTCCGAATTTGGAACCAAAGATCCAATCGTCAACGCTATTGGGTGGCTGGTTGTCGCGGTGGGTATCATCCTTGGTGGGTTGCTTCTTGGATACGCTATCAAGCGGTCGCGGGGTAGCGGCGTATTAACGCGTATTGCTTTCATCGGCCTTGCGATTGTTGGTATGGTCTTTATAGGCGTGGCCGGATTAGCTCTGGCGATCGCGTATTTTTTTCTGCAATGCTAACGGCTGCCGGATAATTCATCTGCCGTACCAGCGTGGATAGGAAAATTAAAAGGAATTGATTACCTAACCGCCGTCACCCAGCGTGGCGGTTTACCTCAAGCGTTACGCGCTACAGCTCGGTGAATATATGAAGAACGCCAGTTACATATGTTTAGTCTTGTTGCTGCTTCAGGGTTGCGCAGGCACTCGATACAGCTATACCAGCCTGATTGAACAGACCGATGACGTTTCATTGTTGCGCGTACAGCGCGGCGAAGTAACGGAACTATTGGCCGTGGGTGACGGTTTTCCCGGCTGGTGGGGGTATTACCCCGGGGTGATTTCATCGTCACCAGACATCGCCAGTGTTGACTGCAAAAAGGCTAGAAGTGCGATTCCCTTTCGTGAACCTGGTGTGATTTTTGGAGGGGAAATCTGCAATCTGACCGCCCACAAGGCAGGCAAGGCAACGCTCTACTTTGGTAATAAATTCGCTGTTGACCGCGAAGGCTTTGAAGAGAAAGTCGATGTGATTGTTGAATGATAAGGTGAGTTAAGTATGAGAAGGGTCACGGCGGTACCGTTAGCCGTCTTGTTTTCAGTGAACGCGATAGCTGCGCTCGCACCTGAATATCAAAATGAAAAAGACTTTGGGGTCATGGTTGAGTTTGTTAGAAGCCATGAGAGGGTTATCGCTTCTTTAAGATCAATCGATTTTGAAAAGCGCATTGTCTATTTTGGCGATGATTGTGAAGCCATATTTGATCGGGAATTCACGTTAAGGCCACCTGGATGGGTTGGGCCCGCAGCATCGCTTGAGCTCAAGTCGTCTACCTGCCGCCTGGACTGACAGTTGATGGCTTAGATTTTGGCTTCCCCCAGCATTTAACCCACGGAGAACATATGGGTCTTATTTTGCTTCCTTTGTTTGCGGCCTGGTTTGTGGGCGCTGGCTACTCTGTGATTATGTTGTACTCCCTCTTTACCGGGGATAAGCCGGCTCTATACGCTATAGCCGTCGGTGTATGTGGGTTGTTACTGGCCCTGGTGTACGCGCGCTATGGCTTGTCGGCGTTCAGACACAAGGACGAGGTATGGGCCTTCGAAATACCGATGTTTTTCCTCCTCAATAAATACGCAATCGCTGTTTTTGCCCTGGCCGCCGGGGTTTATTTCCTCGGGTGGAATCTTCCTGCGTTTACTCACACCTCAGCAATTTGCTTCTTATTGGCATTTTCAATGTCAGTTGGCTCGCTGATGGGCAGCTTTTATTCAAATTCGTTTTTGCAAAAACATGACATCAGCGTGACTTACTAAGTTGACGTTTTGGCTTAGGGGCGTCTATCTGAGTAGGGGGTGTTATCTCGGTGCATTACATTCCACATCCAGTCAGGGCGACTGGCTTCCTGCACTAGCGAATCAACAGGCTTAGGCATGAAAGATATTGAGTTTTCGAGAGATCAGAAAGATCGGATGGTCAGCAAAATCAAAACCTATTTCAGTGCCGAATTGCAGCACGACATTGGTGGTTTTGAGGCAGAGTTTTTGATCGACTTTTTTGCCCGCGAGTTGGGGCCCTGTTTTTATAATCGTGGCCTCTTTGATGCTCAGCAGGTATTCAATGAGAAGGTGGAGGAGGCTGGGTACGTCATACAGGAGCTGGAGCAGCCAGAAGGCTAGGCTGCTTTGTCGTCCGGCTCGCCTACGGCAAACTCCGAGGGGAAGCGACGGATCACCAGCGTCAGGCCAAACCCAAGGGTGAGCACAATCACGGTAAAGCTGAACGCGGCGGTAAATCCTTCGGTGGTTTCGATCAGCCAGCCGGCAATCGCCGGGCCGAGAAACTGGCCTACTGCAAAGAACAGCGTCGCGAAACTGAACGCGATAGGGATATAGCGAGGCGCGACCTGATCCGTTGCCGTTGTTTGAATCATCGCAAATACCCCATTTAGCGATATCCCCAGTAGCAAAAAGTGGAAGAAGAAGTAGGGCAGGGTTTGCGCTATAAGTGGTAGCGCCATGGCTACGACCACCATGAACAGCGATATGGTTAGTGCGTTCCCCCGGCCCCAGAAATCCGATACCCACCCCCACAACGGACCCGCAGCAATAGACAGCAGCCCCATCATGGCCACATAGCTTCCTGCGGTAGATTCACTGAAGCCGTTTTCCACCATATAACTGACCATAAACACCGTTTGAACGATGTAGCCCAAGCCAATGATGCCGTAGGTAGTGGCTACGATCAGCACCCGGGGATTACGGTAGATCAGCCACTTTTCATTGGCAGGTAGGTGCCCGCCCCCGCCTGCAGCCTGTGGAGGGTTCTTTACGAATAGGCTGATGATAATCGCTACGAACAGTGCGGTGCCGGCAAATACCCCCCAACTAACCCGCCAGCCTTGCTCTCCGAACGCGTTGAGCAGAAAGGGCACCAGCATCCCAGTCACCAGAATACTAAGACCCACGCCGCTGCTCATACAGCCGATCACCAAGCCCCGGTGGTCCGGGAACCATGCGGCCAGCAACGCGACCATGGGGGCAAACGCAAAGGCAGCGCCAATACCCAATAAGCCCATCAGGATGGCTATCAGCCAGAAATTAGCCGCTACGGTTAGCCCTGCAAAGCCCACTACCACCATCAACATGCCAAGCAAAATAGAGGCCTTGGCTCCCCAGCGAGCAGCGGCCAGGCCGCCGGCGAGAACGAAGCAGACATAGCACAGCGCGGCCACCGTGCTAAGCATGCCTGCCTGTTGATAAGAAAACCCAAGGTCCGTGCGCATGGAGGGCAAAATCACGCCGTAAGCCAGGCGCGCAAAACCGATCACTACCAATGACGTAAGGGTGCCGCACAACACGGTGATGATCATGTTCGGGCGGTTGTTGCTTAACGACATGGTGGCTCTCTTATCGGCTTGGTCTTCGCGGGCGCTCAGGTTAACAGCTTTCCGATGCACTGACCGGCGGAGCTCCAGGTGCTTATTTTCTTTGTTGCGTGCTTTCTTGGTTGCCGCTCTCTATGCTCCGTTCTAGAGCGTCAGGCGTGCTCGTTATGGCACCAAATTCAGCCTGCGGATGATGCCTTTCCGCAAGCTTTGGTCGGCTTCATGGCGTAATTTAAAAGTCGTTTTATTTGCAATGGGGGGAAGCAATCCGTAAGGTGGGCCGCCAATTTTTTAGTCACGTTGGACGTAATGCCGCCTTCTTCTAGTGTTTCTCGACCTGTAGTGCCTGCTTCCGCTGTAAATAGCCCTCCGCATCGTTTTGGCGATCCTCTTGTTCTCACGCTTACGATGGGGTTTATCGTTCTGTTCGTTGGATTGTCGATCTATGACGCCGCTTGGTTAACCGCGCAGATCGATATCGGCTTTGCCTGGACAGCTAAAACGATGGGTTCGTTTTTTCAGCTGTTGCTGCTGGCGACCTTCTTTATTTCAATTGGCGTGGCTTTGAGTCGGGCAGGGCGGGCCAAGGTCGGTAATCTTGACGAGCCGGAGATCAGTACCTTCCGTTGGCTGTCCATGGTGATGTGTACGCTGCTGGCCGGTGGTGGGGTGTTTTTTGCTGCGGGTGAGCCGGTTTATCATTTTGTTGTGACGCCGCCGGCATTTGATACCGAGGCTGGCACTGCTGCGGCTGTAGCGCCTGCGCTAGCGCAATCCTTTATGCACTGGGGGTTTCTGGCCTGGGCAGTGTTGGGCTCGTTGGCTGCCATCGTGTTGGCCTACGCTCACTACAACCAAGGTAAGCCACTGCAACCGCGCACCTTGCTCTACCCCGTATTCGGCGATTGGATTCTCACCAGTTGGGTTGGCGGCGTAGTAGATGCGCTCTGCGTTATCGCTATTGTCGCCGGTACCGTAGGCCCGATTGGCTTTCTGGCTACCCAGATGAGTTATGGGCTGCAGGTGTTGTTTGGCTTTTCTAATGGCTTCTTCACGCAGCTGGTTATTCTGATGTTGCTGGCGACGGTCTACATTGCGTCGGCGATGAGTGGCGTGCATAAGGGCATACAGCTGTTGAGCCGTTTTAACGTGTTTCTTGCACTGGCCATCGGCGCGGTTATTTTTGTGTTTGGCCCCACGTTGTTTTTAACCAATGTGTATTTGCAGTCGATGGGTGAATACGTGACCTCGTTTTTTGCCATGGCAACGCTTACATCTGAGACGGCGCCAGAGTGGTGGATGAAGTGGTGGACCGTATTCTTCTTTGCCTGGTTTATCGGCTATGCACCGCTGATGGCGATTTTTGTGGCGCGTATCTCGCGGGGTCGCACTATCCGTCAAATGGTGATTGCAGTTGCGGTGTTAGCACCGATTGCCACCACCATCTGGTTCACCCTGCTGGGTGGCTCGGGTATTTACTATCAACTGACCGGGGCGGTCGATCTGGCAAAAGCACTGGAAAGCTTCTCGTTTGACGTGGCCACCTTGTCGGTTGCCCAAGCGCTACCGGGTGGCGCCTGGATGGCGGGTGCGATTTTACTGCTGACTACGATTTTTGTAGCTACCACCGGCGATTCCATGAGCTACGCCATTGCGGTAGTGGGTGCTGGTCACGATGAGCCGCACGTTGCGATCCGTGCTTTCTGGGGCGGTGCCATGGCGCTGATGACCGGTATTCTATTGTATTTGGGTGGTGGGCAGATTGGCGTGTTGCAGCAGTTTATTGTGATCACTGCCATTCCGGTTTCGCTCATCATACTGCCTTCTTTATGGACCGGCCCTCGGGCCGCCATGGCGATGGCGCGAGAGCAGAACCTGCTTTAACGGTCTTGGCACGAACTAACTGGCGCCCCGGCAGGTCTTTATTGCTGGGGCGTTTCGCGTTTCAGGCAAAGGAACTCGTGTTGCTCTGACTGGTTAATATGCTCCTGCCTAATTACCCACAATTTAATTACTCCCGGAGGCGTCATGGCGCAACTACCGACTGAAGCCAAGCAGCGGGCGATAATTCAACGGCTAGACAAATTCAGCCGTTTGACGGATAGCAGCATCGGCCTACCTTTCACTCGCTTCAAAATTGGCTTGGAAGCGGTTATTGGCCTGGTGCCGGTGGTGGGCGACGTTGTGGGGTTGGGGTTGTCCGCTTATGTGTTGCTGGAAGCACAACGTGCAGGTGCGAGTAAGGACGTGAAGCGACGCATGCTACGCAATATCGTTATCGATTTTGTTGGCGGCTTGATCCCGGTCGTAGGGGACGCCTTCGATGCCATTTACAAAGCCAATACCCGTAATACCCAGCTGTTGAAAAACTATCTTGAGAAGCAGTTGAACACAGAGCCGCCCCCGGCATCTTTTCCTTGGAAGATGTTGGTCGGTTTGTCTGCGCTATTCGCCGTCATTGTGGGCGGTGTCGCGCTCATTGTGTAATAGCAATGACCTACCTACTTCTAGCTGTTTAATCCGTACGCGATTATAGAAGCGCCTTATAGGGTCGTATTGCCGAAGTGTCTGCGCGCCTGAGCGCTGCCGCCATTGTGCTAATGTCTGGTCCGCAGGCTGGTGCCGCCCCCGTGCCTAGGCGTTTGATGGCGTTGCACCTCTGGCCCCCATCTTATAAGGAGTTAAAGAGTGAATTACGAAGAGGTCGTATTCGGACGCCGCAGTATTCGTGCTTTTCAAAAAAAACCGGTTCCGCGTAGCGTGATAGAAGAGGTTGTAGCGCTGGCTGTCCGCGCCCCTTCTTCTATGAACACCCAGCCGTGGCATCTGCATGTGCTGACGGGCGAACCGCTGGACCGTATCCGCGCCGATAACACTGAGCGCATGCTCAATGGTGTGCCACCCGCCAAGGACAGCCGCGACATTGGTAACTATCAGGGCGGTCACCGCCAGCGTCAGGTAGAGATTGCGGTACAGCTGTTTGAGGCGATGGGGATCGCGCGTGACGACAAGGAAAAGCGCCAAGATTGGATCTTGCGTGGTTTTCGCCAGTTCGACGCGCCTATCTCCATCGTAGTGACCTATGACCGCGTGTTGCGCGACGGTGATATCGCCCAGTTCGATTGTGGCGCTCTGGTGAATGGTCTGGTGAATGCAGCTTGGGCCAACGGCTTGGGTTGTGTGGTGAACAGTCAGGGCATCATGCATTCTTCAGTTGTACGCGAGCATGCCGGGATTCCTGATGATCAGGTGGTGATGATCTGCGTTGCCATGGGTTATCCAGATGAAGAATTCCCTGCTAACGCCGTGGTCTCCAAGCGTCGTCCGGTTGATGAAGTGGCCAACTTCGTTGGCTTTGAAGAGACCGTTTCGTCATAGCGGCTAGCCTTGCCATGTAATCATGCTGTGGCAGTAGAGCCTAAGCTGGCGCCCAAAAGGGTGTCGGCTTGAAGCGAGCCTCGCAACGAGCCGCCAGTCACACTCGATAGCCACAGATTATTGCTTCTAGCGTCCTCATTGGCTAATTCCCTTCAGCACGTCATCCCTCGATTTAACATTCGCAGCGCAACCGAGGCTGATCTCCCATACTAGGCTGTAGCCCACGTGGTAACCTACGTGGCTGCGTTTCAGGGTTACCCTGAAAGGTGTGGATCAATTCAATAACTAGCGACGGTACGTGGTAAATAATGACGATTGAGGTTAAAAACCTGCCCACCAATGAAGTCACTTGCGCGACATGCAGGGCGAACTGTTGCCGCTTGGAAGTCATGCTCATCACGGATACGGGCGTGCCAGATAAGTACGTGGCGGAGGATAAGTGGGGCGGCATGACCATGGCTCGCCTCGACGATGGATGGTGTGCAGCCCTGGACCGAGAAACCATGCTCTGCAGCATTTACGAGAAGCGCCCCTGGATTTGCCGTGAATTCGAAATGGGCGGTTATGAGTGCCTGGCTGAACGGACCTAGTTCTCGTATCGACAAAACGGCTTTGTATAAATCGGTAATGAATGACAGGTTTATAAACAGGCCGCTGCACCGTCAACAGTTACAAACACATTAAGGCACTACATTGAAAAACCTGATTCTCATTGCGTTGCTGTTGATAGTGGCCGGTTGCAGTACGACTCAGCCTGGCGCCGCCGGCAACTGGGCGGGATACAAGGAAAAGGGCCAGGCCTCGTTCTATGCAGACAGGCATCAGAATCAGAAAACCGCCAGCGGCCAGCCGTATCGGCATGATCTGAGTACGGCCGCCCACAAGAAGCTGCCTTTTGGTTCGGTGGTGAAGGTCACCAATACCAGCAACGGAAAAAGCGTGGTGGTGACCATCAATGACCGCGGGCCTTTTGTGCGCGGTCGCGTGATAGACCTATCAAAGTCGGCCTTTAGCCGCATTGGCAATACCTCTGCCGGACTGCTGAATGTTGAGATTGAAGTGATTCGATAAGGCACGCCCCGCTAGGCAGGCCAACCGGGTATTAACTGATAGCCGTTACCGTTTAAGCACACCATGACAAGGACGTCATCATGCGCACTCTCTCTCTTCTGTTGTTCATTATTTTCCTTTCCTGTGTACCTCATGCCGTTTCAGCTGAACCCCAAAGACATCAGCCCATGCTCGCCCATGTTTACGCTGGCGATGCTGTGGTCACTGATTACTGGGTTAGCGAGAAGTTGGACGGTGTGCGTGCGTATTGGGATGGCAAGGTGTTGTGGAGCCGAGGTGGATACCAAATTGCTACGCCTGAATGGTTTACTGAGGCTTGGCCATCTATGCCGATGGACGGCGAATTGTGGATTAGCCGCGGTAGCTTTGATGCTCTCAGCGGTATTGTGCGCACGGCCGAGCCCGATAACGCGCAGTGGCGGCGGGTCAAGTTCATGGTGTTTGATTTGCCCGAGCACGGCGGCGTTTTCACGCAGCGGGTGAGGGCGATGGAGGCGCTGGCGGCGCTCAACATTGATTGGCTGCAACCGGTCAGCCAGTTTCGGGTAGCCGATGCCGATGAACTGGACGCACGCCTGGCTAGCTTGGTTGCGGCTGGCGCGGAAGGGCTGATGCTGCATCATCAGGATGCGCGCTATCAGGCCGGGCGCAGCGCGGCGCTATTGAAATACAAACCCTATGATGATGCCGAGGCCTGGGTGGTGGGTTATACCGCTGGCAAAGGTAAGTACGCAGGCATGGTCGGTGCGCTAGAAGTGGAGGACGATCAGGGGCGGCGCTTTCGCCTGGGCAGCGGCCTGAGTGATGCGCAACGCGCTAATCCGCCGGCTGTTGGCAGCTGGGTCACCTATCGCTATAACGGACTTACGTCCAAAGGGCTGCCACGCTTTGCGCGTTTTTTGCGTGTGCGGGAAGAGTGATCGGGTGCGGCGGCTGATCGCTTCGGCTCTCATTGGGGTGGTTAACGTCTAACCGCTTGAGCCCTGAGTACGATGCTGTGCATGATTGGCAATCGATCCGATCTTCGTTGCCCTGTTTGGAGTTGTTCACGTTGCCAGAATTGAAAACCCTTGGTCTTTTCTTACTGACCGCTTTGGCGGAAATCATCGGCTGTTATTTGCCTTATCTCTGGCTGCGCGAAGGTAAAAGTATTTGGCTGTTGTTGCCGGCAGCGCTCAGCCTGGCGGTATTTGCCTGGCTACTGTCGTTGCATCCAGCGGCGGCGGGCAGGGTATATGCGGCTTATGGTGGTGTGTATATCTTTACTGCCATCCTGTGGCTTTGGGCGGTAGATGGCATTCGCCCAACCGGTTGGGATTTGCTGGGCTCGGCTGTGGCTTTGGTGGGGATGGCTATCATCATGTTTGCGCCGCGCACGGCTTAGTTAAAGCGCTCGCACCCGCCGAACGTTGACTATAGTGAGTTTTGGCAACCTGTCGCTGGTTGCCTGGCAGCGCGACGGCGCTGTTAAGACTTGGCACGGACGGCTATATGAATCTGCGTTTAACCTTGCTGATTGGAATGATCTGCTCTGCCGCCCAAGCGCACGCCGGATTTTATTCAACCTATATGCAGGACCCGGACGACGGCATGCTGGACGCCAGCCAATACCTTTCACAAGTGCCAATGGGGTTCTTGCCAGTGCCTACGATTATCACCGAGCCAGCGGTTGGCACGGGGCTGGCGGTGATGGGGGTCTTCTTCCATGAGTCTGATGAGCAGAAAGATCAGCGGATGTCGGCCGGCTCCGACAAACCGGTTCTACCTAAAAACATCACTATTGCGGGTCTGGGCGGCACCAGCAACGGCAGTAAAGGCGGCGGCATAGGGCATTTGGGCTTTTGGCATGATGACCGCATTCGCTACAAGGGTTTTTTGCTCTATTCGGACTTTAACCTTGATTTTTACTCCCTCGGGAATCTGGATCTCGATCGCCCCGTTGGGCTAAATATCACCGGACCCCTACTGTTGCAGCAGTTGAGTTGGCGTTATGCCGATACCAACTGGTTTGCCGGGGCGCGG
Organism: Halopseudomonas sabulinigri; assembly: GCA_011053055.1. Classification (GTDB taxonomy): domain Bacteria; phylum Pseudomonadota; class Gammaproteobacteria; order Pseudomonadales; family Pseudomonadaceae; genus Halopseudomonas; species Halopseudomonas sabulinigri_A. Next base: position 15,333 of record DRHT01000021.1, read on the forward strand.
CAGGTGTATCGGCATGTTGAGTCGTCGCTGGCGGTGGGTGAGCGTGAACCCATTTTGCCTGATAGCGAATTGAACGATCGGTTACAGGATTATATTGCCAGCCGATTTGATAAGAGCATCACCAGCTCGGGTTTGGGCCTGGTGATTGAATATGACTCAAGAAACAACCCTATGGGCCCGACGCTTGGTTACGACTACGTTTTTGAGTACACGCGCTTCGATTCCGCTATTGGCAGCGACGTGGAGTACGATCAGTATCATTTGACCGGCTTGAACTATTGGGGGCTGTCGAAGCAGTTTGATCTGGCGTTACGAGTGCAGTACGACGCCGTGGCACCTGATGGTGAGCAGAATTTGCCTCCCTACGCGATGCCCTCGGTCGATCTGCGCGGGGTGTCCGCCACGCGTTATCAGGGCGAGCAGGTGGCGACGGGAGAGGTAGAACTGACCTATAAGCTGAATAACCGCTGGAAGCTCAGCACCTTTACGGGTGTTGCGCGTGCGGCTGACAGCTTCAATGATCTGGGCGCCGCGGAATCGGTGTCCAATATAGGGGTTTGGTTTTCGCTATCTGATTGCCAAGCGTTATGGCTTCTGGATGGGCAGCGACATAGCACGGGGTCCGGAGGAAACTGCGTTTTATATTCAGGCGGGTTCAACCTGGTGAGGTTGAACGCCTAAATGTTTGGTGCGGTAAAACGCCTCGCACGGGTGCTTAGTCCACTGATGGCCTGAAATTAATACCGATGCTGACGTAAGGGCTGCTGCTGACGGCAAAGTCGGGCTCTTCCCATTGGTCTCCGCGAATGCTCATGCCAGTCAAACCGGTGACGCCAACTTCACCTTGTAGCCAGAAATTGCCATGTACGCGGTGTTCTGCCGAGAAGCCGAAATCCCAAGTATCCAACTCATACTGGATATCGTCATTGCCTTGGTCCATTGACCAGCTGGCGCCTGAAGGAGAAACCCCCAGCCGATACAGGCTGCGATCGTTGGGTGCATACAAGACTGCTGGCCAGGGCATTACGGCGCTCAGGGTCCATTGGTCGGTCACGGCGTAAGAGGCGCCTACATAGGGCAGGTAAATGTCGTCGCCCGGATTGAAGTCTGCGTAGAGACCAAAGGCCCACCACAGGCGATCATTTTGTACATAGCGGGTGAAGCCGCCGGCCATGGTCTCCCAATTCCAGTCCTCCCCGGAAGCCTTGTGACCCAACGGCATGATGAAACCACCCGCTTGCCACTTGGGGTTCACCTGGCGGAACCAGCCGACCGGCAGACCGACAGAGAGCACGTTGAAGGAGTCCAGCTCGCTGGACGTTGAGTCGAAACGCGTCGAGCCGACCCAGTCGCCAATCAGTAATGCGTCCCTTGGGGTAACCAGAAAGGGCAGCACGGCACCCTGCGATAAAGTTGTCTGCCGGGCGGTCACCGAACTGCCATCGGCGCGCTCCAGTTCGCTCTCGCCGTAGTGTGTGGTCTCGACAAAGGCCAGCGGTTGGAAGGGGACGTTGGTGGTGCCGCGCTGCAGCACGATTTCGCTGTCCTCGAACTGCTGGACCCAGCGTTGCATGAAAGCAGGATCAGCCTGGGCGGTGGATACCACCGCAACTGCGAATGCAGCCAGTACTCCTTTACCAGCATGCGTACGACACTCGGTCAGTGCTGAGAGGTGAGGAGGCCTTTCTGTGGAGTTTAACCACCGCATGCTGCGTCTTCCTTGAATCGACTGATGACTTCAAAAATAGCAGAAGCTTCAAGAATAGACAGAGCGAGCCGCGTTTTAATTGGCTATTTTTCTGGTTCAGCTTGGGTACTGTTTTAGACGAGTCACAGCGCGCCCAATAGATGGCAAAAAGCCGCCATAACTGTATGGCGGCTCTGTTGTATTTGCGGCTGTTTTAGCTCAGCACGACCGCGTGACCTTCTTTGGGATCAATGCGCCCCGCGACCAAGTCTTCTACCAGCTGTTGCGCTTGCTCCAGACCGGCGTGTTCATTCACCAGCATCCAAGGCTGTTGCGGGTTCTTGGTGCGCTGAATAAAGGCCAGTTGCGCTTCGTTGAACTTGCGGGTGACTTCAGCGGCGCCCCAATCGGCGTTGCGCTTCTTGATCTGGTAGGGCGCGAAGTAAGGCTGCGGGGCAGGGCCGTGCGTTGGCGTGTCGGCAGCACTTATGTGTTCGTGGTTCTGCGATGAGCCGGCAAAGCAGCTGTGGGTGAGGGTGTCCTTGAAGTGGCTATGAACGCGGTTGCGCAACTCGTTATTGCCGGAAAAATCGACATACAACGTGGGTATGCCGGCATCCAGCTGCTCTACATCGGCGTAGGCCATTGAGCGCTTATAGCAGCCAAGATTGTCCACAAACTTGGTGTTACTAGCGGAGGTTAGGCCAATCAGTTCAACGCTCGGATTGTTTTCCAGGCAGAAGGCGGTGCCGTAAGCGGTTTTGCTGGAGGCGCTGGAAATGATGACCCGCTTTGCGCCGAAGAAATTATTGTCTTCCAAAAAGTCGGCCAGCATAAAGGAAGTGATAAATAGCGGGCGCAGCAGCATTTGATAGTTTTCATCTTCTGCGCGGTAAGCTGCATCGGTGCTGATGCGTTGATACTGGTTGTAAGCCGAAGTCAGCTCCAGACGATGTTCGATTCCGTCGTAAAACCCGCGCTCGCCGACCCGTACTGGCTTCATTATTACGTGGCTGGCTATGGGCCAAAAACCATAAAAGCGTTCGCCCTTGGCGAGGCCTTCAACATTGGTTTCGACAATCTCGGCAAAGCCCCAGGCTGGCATGTGGAACCAGGCTGCGTCTTTGGTTGGATAGAAATTCCAGTAACGCAGGTGCGGTGTTTCGCCGAAGGCCGCGTAGGTAATGTTGTTGGTGGTCAGTGCCAGGCTGCAGATGCGCAGTAAAGCTTCACCTTCCTGTAACTCCGGCATGGGCTCGCTGTGGATGCGGGTTTGCTGCAGATCGGATTTGTTGTTCTGTAACTGACTGAGAGTGCTCATGGGGTGGCTCCTTGGTAAGGTGAAACGCAGTGCGAATGACTGTAGCCTGTATGCCTGCCTTACGGGTTCGGATATCCATGAGCAACAAACGAGACGCCCCACCATCACGCCCCAAGCCGCTTAAGCGGCCTACCCAGTCGCGCGCCAAAGCCACTGTGCAGGCGATTTTTGATACCTATGTTCGGATTTGGCAGCGTGATGGCTGGGAGCGTGTTACCACCCGTGCTATTGCTCTTGAGGCGGGCGTGGCGGTCGGCACGCTGTACGACTACTTCCCCAGTAAACAGGCTCTGCATTCAGGCTACGTGCGCCATTGCATTGAGGTGTTGCTGCAAGCGGTGGACGAGCAAGCGGTGCAGCCGAAAGACCTGAGCTGGCAGCAGCGCTTGTCGCGTCTGGTGCGGCTGCTGTGTGGCGCGGAAGGTGCTATCTCGTGGTTTCACCCGGATATGCTGGAGCTGGAGCCCATGGTGGCGGACCAGAAGCATCAGCGCCGCGCCTATGATGAGCTGCTGGGCGCTTGGCGATGCGTTTTTGCGGTGGCGACGGACTTGCCCAGCCAGCCGTCGGACGCCACGCTGGAGGCGTTGCACTTGGCTGTTTGGGGCGGGCGCCGTTATGCCATGCTGGTGCAGCTGGATGCTACAGCCATGACTACCTGGGCAGAACAAATGCAGTGCTTCTGTCAGTTGGCCATCCGTACTGCCGTGCTAGGTGACGACACCTGAGAGTGTTAATCCTTTCGGCTGGTGCGCACTTTCAAATAATCGCGTTGAATCGCGGTTTCCAAGGCGCTCGCGGCGCTGATCAACTCGTCGAAGGTTTCCCGTTTGGCCTTGAGCTGGCTTATCTGCTCTGTCGCGGGTGAAGAGCTCTTGTTTTGATTCGCGAGCTCTACTAAACACTGCAAATAGTCGCGGCGCGCCTCGGCAACCAGCGTGATAATAGGTTGCAGAGTGGTGAGGGTTAGCTCCGGCAACGCTGGGTTGATCACGCTGAAGTTGATTTCGCGGCGCAGTTTTTCAAATTCCAGCAATAGACGGTTACTGTCGATGGTCATGTTTGACTCCTTGCTGGCGGCTGGCGGCTGGCGGCTGGCGGCTGGCGTGCATGGCTCAGCTTACTCTAGTTTAAGCGTAGCGACGTCAGCAGCAGGCAGCTGAGGTAACTGCAGAGGGTTTTGGAGGCGCAATGTACAAGTTATGTTTTTTTGTCCCTGCTGCGAATGTCGAGCAGGTCAAGCAAGCGGTGTTTGCAGCGGGCGCTGGTCGCATTGGCGATTACGACTCTTGCAGTTGGCAGGCGCTGGGACTGGGCCAGTTCCGCCCTTTAGCGGGTAGCAATCCGCATATTGGCAAGCGGGGCAGCCTGGAGCAAGTTGAAGAGTTTCGGGTCGAAATGGTGTGCGCGGATGAATGCATTCGCGCTGCCATTGCCGCCCTGCGTTTGGCTCATCCCTATGAAGAGCCGGCCTTTGACGTTTGGCGGCTGGATACGGATTTGATGAGTTGACGTGCAGCGGCTTGGGATCGGGTGTGAGCTTCAGGGCAGAATTTCAACCAGGGTACCGTCGGGCACCAGTTCCCAGACTTCGCGCATTTCTCTATTGCCTAAGGCGATGCAGCCGTTAGTCCAGTCGAGCCCCTTGAAGTACCACTCGGGATAGTCTTCGTCGATGGGCGTGCCGTGAATCATGATCATGCCGCCGGGATCGACGTCATTTTTGTAAGCGGCCATCTTGTCTTTCAGATTGGGATAATCGAGGTGCATGCTTAGGTTGTAGGCAGGGCTTTCGTGCCGCCAGTCGATAGTGTAGATGCCTTCGGGGGTGCGCTGGTCGCCTTGCTGCACCTTGTGGCCAACCGGTTGGCGGCCCAGAGATATTTGATACTCATGTACTACGTTGCCGTTACTCAGCAGCTGTAACTGGCGTTCAGCCTTATGGATCATTACCTTGTCGATAGTCTGCGTCGCGGCTGTGGCGGTAAGGCTGCACAGGCAGAGTAAGAGGGCGGTCAATAATCGGTTCATTAGCGAGCAGGCTCCGGACGGTAAACGATGTCGCGGATGCGTACCGGGAAGTGATTACTCTGTCGATCAATAAAGTACTGCTTAAGCGTTTTGCCAACCGTAGGGAAAGCCAGCTCGGTCCAGGGTATTTCTTCCTCGCTGAACAGCTTTACCTCCAGGCTTTCCTCACCCGCGGAAAAGTCCAGATCCGCCAACTCGCCGCGAAAAAACATGTATACCTGATTGATATGCGGCAGGTTGAATAGCATATAAAGCTCCTGCTCCTGCATGCTGGCGCGAGCTTCTTCCCAGGTTTCACGCAGCGCAGCCTCTTCGGTCGTTTCACCGTTTTCCATGTAGCCGGCGGGTAGCGTCCAGTAGCCTATGCGCGGCTCAATGGCCCGGCGGCACAACAGCACGTGGCGCTTATGCGTGGCCAGAACACCAGCGACAATGCGCGGATTCTGGTAGTGGATGGTCTCGCAGTGGTCACAGATGAAACGCGAGCGAGTGTCGCCCGAGGGGATGCGTGCGGTAACGGTTTGGCCGCACTCACTACAGAACTTCATGTTGTTCTTCCGGCTGGGTCTAGTGTCGAGTGGGTTCTATCTTGCGGCGCAATTAACGCTCGGGCAAGAGACAGATCACACAAATATGCTCAGTGGTTGGGGCTGAACAATATCGCTGACGATGCTCTAGGCGGTTGTCTATCAGGCGGTATTCACGCGGGTGTGAGTCTGGTCCTGGTCTGGTGATCATGCCATCATTAAGAAAAGAACAGAGGACCTATGCATGCTGGATAAAATGCGCATGCGGGTACAGGAACACTCCCCCCGAATGGTTGAGGCCGCAGGCCTCCCGGAGGCGGGTGTGTTGATCCCGATTACCTGTGTGCATGATCGCCCCGAAATCATTCTGACGGTGCGCTCGCAGCGCCTGTCTACCCATTCCGGCGAAGTTGCCTTCCCCGGCGGCAGGCGTGATCCGGGTGACGTAGATTTATGCTTTACCGCCCTGCGTGAAGCGCACGAAGAAATTGGTCTGCTGCCTGAGCTGGTTGATGTAGTTGGCCCTATGGGGTCGCTGGTATCGCGGTATGGCATCAAAGTGACGCCCTATGTGGGCATCGTCCCCGATGTGTTTGACTTGGTGCCTAATAGTGGTGAGATCGAAGAAGTTTTCCGGGTGCCTGTGGAGTTCTTCCTTGATGACCCTCGTGAAATGACCCATCGGATCGATTACGAAGGGCGCAGCTGGTATGTACCTAGCTACCGTTACGAAGGTTTCAAAATATGGGGATTGACCGCTTTGATGCTCGCTGAGCTGATGAATACGGCTTTCGATGCAAATATTTCGCTGCATACCCCATACGACAAACATAAATAAGAGGAATTCGCATGAAGTACAGCTTGGGAAATGACCGCGTTGAGATGGCAGATGATGCCTGGATTGCGGACTCTGCTGCGGTAATCGGCAAGGTCAAGCTGGAGGCGGGTGCCAATGTGTGGTTCAGCGCGGTGATTCGCGGTGACGTTGAGCAGATCACCATAGGTGAACACAGCAATGTGCAAGACGGTGCAGTCTTGCACGCCGACCATGGTGTGCCGCTGGTCTTGGGTAAGGGAATTACCGTGGGTCATAATGCGATGCTGCACGGCTGCAACGTCGGTGATTACAGCTTGATCGGGATTAATGCCGTGATTCTGAATGGCGCCAAGATCGGCAAGCATTGCATCATTGGCGCTAATTCGCTGATTGCCGAAGGTAAAGAAATTCCTGATGGATCGCTGGTGATGGGTTCGCCCGGCAAAGTGGTGAAAACCCTCAGTGATCAGCAGAAAAAAATGCTCGAACTCAGTGCAGCGCACTACGTACAGAACGCCAAACGCTTCCGTGAGCAGCTCAAGGTCCAGGACGACTGATGAGCGAGCAGGCCCCGGTACGCTCCCCCTGCGTCAGTATTTGCGCCCTCGATGACCATGATATCTGTATCGGCTGCCAGCGCAGCGGCATGGAAATTGCGACTTGGGGGCGTATGAGTAATGCTCAGCGTTATGCGGTACTGCAGCGCTGTGAATCGCGTGCGCGTATGCAGGGCCTTTGGGTAGGCGCCGCCAACGAAAAAGGACAACAGGCATGAACGTCGTAATAGGTACTCCGTATTCTGAAGACGCAACCCGCGTGTTGTTGCTGGGCTCTGGCGAGCTAGGTAAAGAGCTGGCGATCGAATTGCAGCGTCTTGGTTGTGAAGTGATTGCGGTGGACCGTTACGCCAACGCGCCAGCCATGCAGGTAGCGCATCGCAGCCATGTTATTAGCATGCTGGATGGTCAGGCACTGCGTGAGGTAGTAGAAGCGGAGCAGCCAGATTACATAGTGCCGGAAATTGAGGCCATCGCTACAGCCACGCTGGTGGAGCTGGAGACCGAGGGTTACCGAGTGGTACCTACCGCCGAGGCGGCTCGACTGACGATGGATCGCGAAGGTATTCGCCGATTAGCTTCAGAGACGCTTGGACTGCCAACCTCCGCTTACCAATTTGCTGACACGCTGCAGGAATATCGCACTGCAGTTGAGGCGGTGGGGATGCCCTGTGTGATCAAGCCGGTAATGAGTTCCTCCGGTAAGGGGCAAAGCCTGGTACTCAAGGCCGAGGATATTGATACTGCTTGGGAGTACGCTCAGGCAGGCGGCCGCGCTGGCAAGGGGCGGGTGATTGTTGAAGGCTTTGTTGATTTTGATTACGAAATAACCCTGCTGACCGTGCGGCATATCGACGGTACCAGCTTCTGCGCGCCTATTGGTCACCGCCAGGAGGCTGGTGATTATCGTGAGTCATGGCAGCCACAGGCGATGTCGGAGACGGCTCTGGAAGAAGCGCAGCGGGTAGCCTTGCAGGTGACTGAAGCGCTTGGCGGTCGCGGGTTGTTTGGTGTGGAGCTGTTTGTCAAAGGTGACCAAGTATGGTTCAGCGAAGTTTCGCCACGGCCGCACGATACCGGCATGGTGACGCTTATCTCGCAGGATCTATCTGAGTTTGCACTGCACGCACGGGCCATTCTCGGCTTGCCGATTCCGGCGATTCGACAGCAGGGGCCGGCGGCTTCAGCGGTTATTATGGTGGAAGGCCAGTCGGCGAATGTCAGTTTTGGCAATGTGGGCGAGGCGCTCGCCGAAGCGGATACTCAGCTGCGCTTGTTTGGTAAGCCAGAAGTGGATGGCCAGCGCCGCATGGGTGTCGCCTTGGCGCTAGACGAGAGCGTTGCGCTGGCGGTTGAAAAAGCCGTACGCGCCGCAGCAGCGGTACAGGTCAAGCTCTGAGCCGCTGGTGGTATTGGCTAGCGCCGGCATTGCCGTTGCTACTGCCTCAGGCGCTTTGGGTGAAACGCACGGCCTTGCGCCTGCCCGATGCTGAGCAGCCTTGGCACGGATTGATGGCAGGAAGTAACGCAACGTCTCGGCCGTTACGGCTGCTGTTGTTGGGCGAGTCCACTGTCAGTGGCGTCGGCGTAGCACGGCAAGCCGACGCTTTGGCTGGGCAGTTAGCCGAGCAACTGGCAGCTGCTACCGGTCGTTCGGTGCAATGGCAGGCACTAGGTCGCAACGGCGCGGACGCGAAAGTTTGTTTACAGACCTTGCTGCCGCAGATACTGGACCAGCGCTGGGATCTGGCTTTGCTTGCGCTCGGCGTGAATGACACCACTCATCTGACTTCACGGCGCCAGTGGCGCTCTCGGCTGCAGCAACTGTTTATTGGGTTGGGTGCCTGTTCTGCGCGAGTGTTGGTGACGGGCGTGCCGCCGCTGGGGCAGTTCACCGCGTTGCCACACCCTTTGCGAGGCTGGTTAGGCTTGCGTTCGCGTTTGCTGGATAGTGATCTGCAGAAGGTCGCAGCGCTGCAGCGGGTGAGCTATCTCCCGCTGGATTTTCCTTTCGAGCAGGCTTACCTGGCGCGTGACGGCTTTCACCCTAGTGCAGCCGGTTACCGCAAGTGGGCTGCCGGCATTGTGTGTCAGCTTGCGTTAGAGCCGTCTTTCGCGCCGTCGGCAGTTGCTTCAGCCAGCACTGGGATTTGATCACGGCTCCGCTCCCAGATTCGCACGCTCTTCACCATGTTGTCTTTGGTTTGCAGGATTTCCATGCGGTAGGCGCCGGTGGCCAGGCAAACGCTGGTTTCCGGAATGCTTTCCAGTTGCTCGGTAATCAAACCGTTCAAGGTTTTCGGGCCATCCGCCGGTAGCTTCCAGTGCAGGTGACGGTTGATGTCGCGAATGGCTGCGCTACCGTCAATTACATAGGTGCCATCTTCCTGCGGGTGAATATCCTGACTGGGGATAAGCATGTCGGTAGTGAACTCACCGACGATTTCTTCCAGGATATCTTCCAGCGTCACCAAGCCAATCACATCACCGTATTCATCGACCACAATGGCGATGCGGCGCTTCTGCTTCTGGAAGTTGAATAGCTGAGTGTGGAGCGGTGTGCTCTCGGGGATGAAGTAGGGCTCCTTGCAGGCGCCGATCAAGCTTTCCTTAGTCAATTCTCCGCGGCTCAGCAGGCGCGCGATGGAGCGCATGTGCACCAGGCCAGTGACGTTGTTGATGTCACCTTGAAACACCGGTAGGCGAGTGTAATGGCAGCTGCGCAGTTGCTGATTGATGGTCGTCATGCTGTCTTCAAGATCAATGCCCACGGCTTCGTTGCGCGGAATCATGATGTCGTTGACCGTCATCTTCTCGAGATCAAGGATGCCCAGCAGCATATTTTGACGGCTGCGGGTGATGCCCAGCCCGGCCTCACGCACGACGGTACGCAGCTCCTCGGTGGTCAACTGGTCGCCATCGGTGTCGTTGGGGTTCACGCCGATCATACGCAGCAACAGGTTGCTGAAGGTGCTGGACACCCAGACTACTGGGTAGAGCAAGCGTTGCAGTACCGCAAGTACTGCGCTGGCCGGGAAGGCGATCATCTCTGGACGCAAGGCGGCCAGCGTCTTGGGGGTTATTTCACCAAAAATTAGAATGACCACCGTCAGCAGCACGGTAGCGATGGCAATACCGGCTTCACCCCACAGATCTACCGCTACCACGGTAGCGATGGAGGCGGCGAGAATGTTGACGATGTTGTTGCCGACCAGAATAGTGCCGAGCAGGCGATCTGGGCGCTCAAGTAACCGTGAGGCGCGCTTGGCGGCGCGGTTGCCTTCCTTGCTAAGGTGCTTAAGGCGGTAACGGTTCAGGCTCATCATGCTGGTCTCCGAGCTGGAGAAAAACGCAGACAAGATGATCAGCAGCGCCAATAACATCAGCAGCAAGCCAGTATGGGATTCGTTCAAGATCGTGCCTCAAACAGGTTGGAATAGGGGGGCATCAAGCGCCGATTAGCACTTCGCGTACTAGCTTGCTGCCAAAGTAGGCGAGCATCAGCAGCAAGAAGCCCGACAAGGTCCAGCGAATGGCGTGGCTGCCGCGCCAGCCACGGAAGTGGCGGCCCCAGAGCAGGATGCCAAAGACCACCCATGCCAGGCAGGACAGCAAGGTTTTGTGCACCAGGTGTTGGGCAAACATGTTCTCAAGGAAAACAAAGCCGGAGATCAGTGCTAGCGTCAGCAGCAGCTCGCCGCAGAGCAGAAACTGAAACAGCAACCGCTCCATGGTTTGTAGCGGCGGAAAGGTACGAATAAAGCGGGTCGGGTGTTTATGTTTGAGCTGATAGTCCTGGATCGCCAACAAGGTTGCCTGAAAGGCGGCAATCGTCAAAATGCCGTAGGCCAATACCGACAATAGAATGTGCACCAGCAGGCCTTTCTCTCCGGACGGCAACGTAGTTGCTTCGTGCGGGAAAATACCGGCTAGCAGGGCGGTAATTAACGCCAGCGGATAGAGCCCTAGCAGCAGGCTGGTGACTGGCGCGCGGAAGCTCGACAGCAAGGTCAGAGCGACTATCAGCCAAGCGATCAAGGAAGCAATATTGAACAGGCCAAGTGCGAAGCCATGATCGGTCATCAGCTGTAAATAAAGGCTAGCGGCGTGTGCCACCAACGCAATCAAGCCGATGCCTCGCAGCAGCCTGGGATTGACAGTCAGGCGCTTGCCCAGACAAAACAGCTGGTACAGCATCCCACCAAAGTAAAAAAAGGCGGCTAGCAGGCTAGGAGTGAGGGCTGTCATACGTCCTTGAGAGTGGTTATCAACAAACCCGCAGTGTGGCACAAGCCGCGCTGCGGTTAAAGCGCTTCCCTATCATCACCTAAGGCGCGCGGGTATACTGCGCAGCTTAACTGCTTCGCCCCTGCGGCGGGGGGAGAGAAGTTCAGGAGAGTTAGTGATGTTCGAGAATCTTACCGAGCGCCTGTCACATAGCCTGCGTGGCGTGACCGGTCAGGCCAAACTCACAGAAGACAATATCAAGGACACCTTGCGTGAAGTGCGCATGGCGTTGCTTGAGGCCGACGTGGCATTGCCCGTGGTCAAAACATTTGTTGATCAGGTGCGCGAGCGCGCAGTGGGTCAAGAAGTGTCGCGCAGCCTCTCGCCAGGGCAAGTGTTCGTCAAGATCGTCAAGTCCGAGCTGGAAGCGGTCATGGGGCAGAGCGAAGGCCTGAACCTGGCAGTTACGCCGCCGGCCGTGATTCTGATGGCTGGTCTGCAGGGCGCAGGTAAGACCACCAGTGTCGCCAAGCTGGCCAAGACCCTGCGTGAGCGTGAAAAGAAGAAAGTCATGGTGGTCAGCGTCGACGTTTATCGTCCGGCGGCGATCAAGCAGTTGGAGACTCTGGCGGCTGAGGTAGATGTTGCTTTCTTTGCCTCCAGTATTGAACAGAAGCCAGTAGCCATTGTTGAAGCAGCGTTGCGCGAAGCGCGTAACCGCTTTATGGATGTGCTGATTATCGATACGGCAGGTCGCCTGCATATCGATGCTGACATGATGGCTGAGATCAAACAGGTGCACGCTGCGGCTAAACCAGCGGAAACGCTGTTTGTGGTCGATGCGATGACCGGCCAGGACGCCGCCAATACGGCGCAGGCCTTCAACGAAGCACTGCCGCTGACGGGTGTGATTCTCACCAAGGTTGACGGTGATGCGCGTGGCGGTGCGGCGTTGTCGGTTCGCCATATTACTGGCAAGCCGATCAAGTTCCTCGGTATGGGTGAGAAGGTTGATGCCCTTGAGGTATTCCACCCTGATCGTGTGGCTTCGCGCATTCTCGGCATGGGTGACGTACTTACTCTGATCGAGCAAGCCGAGCAGAAGCTAGACAAGGACAAGGCCGAAAAACTGGCCAAGAAGCTGAAGAAGGGTAAGGGCTTCGATCTTGAAGACTTCCGTGATCAGCTGCAGCAGATGAACAGCATGGGCGGCCTTGGCTCAATGATGGAGAAGCTGCCGATGATGGGCGGCAAGATGAATGCCGCGCAAATGGAAACCGCCCAGACTGAGGCGACCAAGCAGTTCAAGCGCATGGAGGCGATCATTAATTCGATGACGCCGGGCGAGCGCCGCAATCCCGATATTATCAGCGGCTCGCGTAAGCGGCGTATCGCTGCCGGCTCAGGTTCGCAAATTCAGGACATCGGCCGGGTGCTTAAGCAGCACAAGCAGATGCAGAAGATGATGAAGAAAGTCACCGGCAAAGGTGGCATGGCTAAGTTGATGCGCGGCATGGGTGGTATGGGCGGCGGTGGCGGTGGTGGCATGATGCCCCCTGGCGGCGGTATGCCCCGATTCTGAGCTGTTTAAAGCTTAATCAAAAAAGAGTTTTCATCGGGCGCGATATTCCGTAGAATACGCGACCTTTCGGGCCATAGGTGTATGCGTTATTGCAGCACAGCCCGCGATGAATTTTGTAGCGTTATTCAAACACAGGAAACGATGTCCACATGGTAACCATTCGTCTTGCTCGTGGTGGCTCCAAGAAGCGCCCCTTCTATCATTTGACTGTTGCCAACAGCCGTAACGCCCGTGATGGTCGTTTTGTTGAGCGCGTTGGTTTCTTCAACCCAGTTGCATCTGGTGCAGAAATCCGTTTGTCCGTAAACGACGAGCGCGTTCAGTACTGGTTGGGTCAGGGCGCACAGCCTTCTGATCGCGTTGCTGCGCTGTTGAAGGAAGCTCAGGCTGCTGCCTGAATATGACAACTGCTCCTGAATCGACCGAATCACCTCGTGTGATTCTCGGCAAGATCGTATCGGTTCAAGGGTTGCGTGGGGCGGTGAAGGTGTATTCGCATACCGACCCACTGGACAATGTGCTGGGTTATACGCAGTGGAGCCTTCATAGAGGTTCCGAGCAACGCACAGTGTCCATCCTCGGTGGTCGCCTGCAAGGGCGTGTATTGGTTGTTCAGCTCAAGGGTGTGGATGACCGTGATCAAGCCGAGGCTTTGGTTGGCTTCGAGATTAGCGTAGAGACCAGTTCTCTGCCCGAGCTCGAGGACGGTGAGTATTACTGGTATCAACTGGAAGGCTTGCAGGTGATTAACCTGGAAGGCCAGTTGTTCGGCAAGGTGGATCACCTGCTGGAAACCGGTTCCAACGACGTAATGGTGATCAAACCCTGCGCAGGCAGTATTGATCAGCGAGAGCGTGTGTTGCCTTACTTGCCCGGCCAATTTGTATTGAATATAGATTTGGAAACAGCGGTTATCCAGGTCGACTGGGACGCGGAGTTCTGACCGGTGTGGGCCGGTGTGGTGACTTTGTTTCCCGAAATGTTTACAGCGCTGACCGAGTCCGGGGTAACCGGGCGAGCCGTCAAGCGCGGACAGCTGGAAGTGGTTTTCAGCAATCCCCGTGAGCATGCACATGATCGTCACCGTACGGTAGATGATCGTCCCTTCGGCGGCGGCCCCGGCATGCTGATGAAGGTGGAGCCCTTGCTTGAGTCCATTGCGGCCATCAAGCAGCAGGCACCCTCACCACCCCGCGTGATTTATCTCTCACCGCAGGGGCAGCCACTCACCCAGAAACGGGCTGAGCAGCTGGCAGAGCTGGACAGCGTGGTATTGCTGTGTGGTCGCTACGAGGGGATTGATGAGCGCATTATTGAGCGCTGCGTCGATGAAGAGATTTCCATTGGTGACTACGTGTTGTCGGGTGGAGAGCTTGGGGCCATGGTGCTTCTGGATGCGGTAACCCGCTTGATTCCTGGCGTGCTTGGGCATGCGGATTCAGCGGTAGAAGATTCGTTTTCGGCGGGGTGGTTGGATTGCCCACACTTTACCCGGCCGGAAGAGTTTGACGGGCAGCGCGTACCGGAGGTGCTGCTTAGCGGTAATCACGAACTGATCCGGCGCTGGCGTCTCAAGCAGTCTTTGGGTAGAACCTGGCAACGTCGGCCAGAGTTGCTCGAAGAGCTGGACTTGAGCAAAGAACAGCAGAAGCTGTTGGCGGAATATATCCGCGAGCAGGAAACCGATAACCATTAACAGGTCCGACGGCCTGTGCAGGAGTAGCAACGATGTCCAATATTATTGCCCAGCTTGAAGCTGAACAGATGTCCAAGGAAATCCCCTCGTTCGCGCCGGGTGATACCGTAATCGTCCAGGTCAAGGTGAAGGAAGGCGATCGCTCGCGTCTGCAGGCCTTTGAAGGCGTGGTTATCGGTAAGCGTAACCGTGGTCTGAACTCTGCTTTTACCGTTCGTAAAATCTCTAGCGGTGTTGGCGTTGAGCGTACTTTCCAGACCTACTCGCCGCTGATCGACACCATTTCCGTCAAGCGTCGTGGTGATGTACGTAAAGCTAAGCTTTACTACCTGCGTGCTCTGTCCGGTAAGGCTGCACGTATCAAGGAAAAGCTGTCCTGATTGGACGCTTGACCCACAAAAAAGCAGCCTAAGGGCTGCTTTTTTGTGGGTGACTGTTTTTAATGGCGGTTACCTCAGCACAGTGAGCAGGCTATGCCCGTGAGCAAAGATAAGGACGTGCCGGTCTCGCCAGCTGACCAGCAACTGATCGCCGAGTTTCTCGACAGCCTGTGGCTGGAACGCGGTCTGTCGAAACATACGCTGAGTGCTTATCGCACTGATCTCAGTCTGCTGGCTGGCTGGTTAGGCCTGCGTGGCAGCAATCTGTTAGGTGCGTCACGTGGCGATCTGATGGAGCATCTGGGCTGGCGCATTGCGCAGGGTTACCAGGCTCGATCTAGCGCACGTTTGTTGTCGTGCTCACGCGGTTTTTACCGGCATTTGCTGCGCTTGGGGCGTTTGACCGTTGATCCGACGTTGGATATTGCCATGCCCAAGCTCGGGCGTCCGTTGCCCAAGGCGTTGAGCGAGCAGGATGTTGAGCGCTTGCTGTCAGCGCCGGATATCGATGACAGTCTAGGTCTGCGGGATCGCTGCATGCTGGAGGTGCTCTACGCTTGTGGGCTGCGGGTTAGCGAGCTAGTAGGGTTGCGGCTGGATCAGGTTAATTTGCGCCAAGGCGTAGTGCGGGTAACCGGTAAAGGTAATAAAGAGCGCTTGGTGCCGCTGGGTGAAGAGGCGATGGTCTGGCTTGAGCGGTATGTGCAGCACAGTCGGCCCGCGTTGCTGAATGGCAAGCCCAGTGATGTGGTGTTTCCCAGCCGCTTGGCTAGGGAAATGACACGGCAGACGTTCTGGCATCGTATCAAGTTGCATGCGCAGCAGGCAGGGATCCGTGCTGATTTATCGCCGCACACCCTGCGTCATGCTTTTGCCACGCATCTGCTCAATCATGGTGCGGATTTGCGGGTAGTCCAGATGTTGCTGGGTCATAGTGATCTGTCTACGACACAAATCTACACACACATTGCCCGTCAGCGGCTGCGAGATATGCACGCAGAGCACCATCCCCGTGGGTGACGCGGATATTTCATGATAAGCTTTGCCGTCTTCTAGAGGATCAGATTATGCGACTTAGATATGGCGTAACCTGCCTGTTGGCCCTATGGGGTTCGCATGCGATGGCAGATACCCAGACCGCGATTACTGAGGGTCTGTCCAAACTCAAATTTGATGTGCCGGTGTCATCGATAGCTGAGACCCCGGTGGATGGCCTGTATCAGGTGCAGTTGGAAACCGGTCGGGTGTTGTACGCCTCGGCTGATGGCAAGTACTTTATGCAGGGCACCCTGATTGAGGTTAACGACGGCAAGCCGCGCAATCTTACCTCTGCGGCGGAAGCTAGCGGCATCGGTCAGGTACTCGACAAAGTTGAAGCCAAGGACATGGTGGTCTTTGCGCCAGAAACGGCCAAGACACATATCACCGTATTTACTGATGTGGATTGCGGTTATTGCCGCAAGCTGCACAGTGAAGTGGCAGAGCTGAACAACCTGGGCATTGAAGTGCGTTATATGGCCTTCCCGCGTGGTGGTATGGAATCGCCTGCGGCGCAGGTCATGCAATCTGTTTGGTGTGCTGATGATCGTCAACAAGCGATGACTTCGGCCAAGCAAGGCAAACAGATAGAAGAGAAAACCTGTGCCAACCCGGTCGCCCGGGAATACCAGCTGGGTCAGCAATTGGGTGTGCAGGGTACGCCAGCGATCTTTCTTGCTAACGGCGTGATGATTCCGGGTTATCAGCCTGCGGAACAGTTAGCGGCTATGGCGCTGGAAAACAAAGAGTAATCGCGGCTCCGGCAGCAGTGCTGCCGGGCAGTCAAATATATTCAAATAGATAATCAAGTGGGGACCAACGTTTGAAACCGGTCAAAGTAGGCATCTGTGGTTTGGGCACCGTTGGCGGTGGCACCTTTAACGTCTTGCAGCGGAACGCGGCGGAAATCGCCCGGCGTGCGGGGCGCGGCATTGACGTGGCGCAGATTGCGACGCGTCATCCCAACCCAGCCTGCAACATCGGTGATACGCCGACCACAGGTGACGTATTCGATGTGGTTAACAACCCTGAGATCGACGTTGTCGTCGAGCTGATTGGTGGCTACACGTTGGCCAAAGAAGTGGTCATGGGCGCTATCGCTAATGGCAAGCACGTGGTCACTGCCAACAAGGCGCTGATTGCAGTGCACGGCAACGAAATTTTTGCCGCTGCCAGCGAAAAGGGCGTCGTGGTTGCCTTTGAAGCTTCGGTTGCCGGTGGTATCCCGATTATCAAAGCGTTACGCGAAGGCCTTGCGGCTAACCAAATCGATTGGGTGGCCGGTATCATCAATGGCACCGGTAACTTCATCCTGACCGAGATGCGTGACAAGGGCCGTACCTTTGAAGACGTGCTGGCTGAAGCTCAGGCGTTGGGTTATGCCGAGTCCGATCCGACCTTTGATGTGGAAGGTATAGACGCAGCGCACAAGCTGACCATTCTGGCTTCCATTGCTTTTGGTATTCCGCTGCAGTTCGACAAGGCCTACACCGAAGGCATTACCAAGCTGACCACTGCTGATGTGAATTACGCTGAAGCGTTGGGCTACCGTATCAAGCATTTGGGTGTGGCACGTCGTACCGAAAATGGTGTTGAGCTACGTGTGCATCCGACATTGATTCCAGCTGATCGTCTGTTGGCTAACGTTAATGGCGTGATGAATGCGGTCATGGTCAATGGCGACGCGGTAGGCTCGACGCTTTACTACGGCGCAGGTGCCGGCGCGGAGCCGACCGCTTCAGCCGTCGTTGCAGACATCATCGACGTGGTACGCGCGTTAACGACCGATCCGAATAACCGCGTGCCGCACCTGGCATTCCAGGCTGAATCGCTGTCGGATCTGCCGGTGCTGCCGGTGGAACAGATCACCACGGCCTACTACCTGCGCTTACAGGCCAAGGACCGTCCGGGCGTGCTGGCCAAGGTTGCGACTATTCTGTCCGAGCGCGGCATCAACATCGAGTCGATCATGCAGAAAGAAGCGGAGGAGCAGGACGGCCTGGTGCCGATCATACTGCTGACCCATCGCGTGCGTGAGCAGGATATGAATGTGGCCATCGCCGCTCTGGAAGCGCTGGAAGAAATCGCCGCTCCGCTGATGCGCGTGCGGGTAGAACAACTGAATTAATCAGCGGCAAGCAGCAAATTGCAAGCGGCGAGCGCGTTCTGCACGGACAGCTTGCGGCGCGCAACTTGCGGCTCGCAGCTCAAACCGAAGGTTTGTAGATATGCGCTATATCAGCACTCGCGGCCAGGCTCCGGCCCTGAATTTTGAAGATGTTCTGTTGGCTGGCCTGGCCTCCGATGGCGGCCTATACGTTCCCGAAAATCTGCCGCGCTTTACGCAAGAGCAGATTGCCTCTTGGGCAGATCTGCCTTACCACGAGCTAGCCTTCAACGTGATGCGCCCGTTCGTCAGCGGCAGCATTCCAGACGCTGATTTCAAACAGATCCTGCAAGAAACCTATGGTGTATTTGCTCACCAGTCGGTTGCTCCGCTGCGTCAGTTGAATAGCAACGAGTGGGTACTGGAACTATTCCATGGCCCGACGCTGGCGTTCAAAGACTTTGCGCTACAACTGCTGGGCCGTCTGCTGGATTACTTCCTGCAAAAGCGCGGTGAGCGCGTTGTCATTATGGGTGCGACCTCGGGCGATACCGGTTCAGCCGCGATTGAAGGTTGTCGCCGCTGTGACAACGTAGATATCTTTATTCTGCACCCGCACAACCGGGTATCAGAAGTGCAGCGTCGGCAGATGACGACGATCATGGGCGACAACATCCATAACATTGCCATCGAAGGCAATTTCGATGACTGCCAGGAGATGATCAAGGCCAGCTTTGCTGATCAGGGCTTTCTCAAGGGCACTCGCCTGGTGGCGGTGAACTCGATCAACTGGGCGCGCATCATGGCGCAGATCGTCTATTACTTCCACGCGGCCCTGCAGCTGGGTGGCCCAGCGCGCTCTGTGGCCTTCTCGGTGCCGACCGGCAACTTTGGTGACATTTTTGCCGGTTACCTGGCGCGCAATATGGGACTGCCGATCAGCCAACTGATCGTCGCGACTAACCGTAACGACATTTTGCATCGCTTCATGAGTGCCAATCAGTACAACAAAGACACGCTGCATCCGTCCTTGTCGCCCTCGATGGACATTATGGTCTCGTCTAACTTTGAGCGCCTGTTGTTTGATCTGCACGGCCGTAACGGCGCGGCCGTGGCCGAGCTGCTGAGCGACTTCAAACAGACTGGCAAGCTGTCGGTTGCCGATGAGCGCTGGACCGAGGCGCGTAAGCTGTTTGATTCGCTCGCAGTGGACGATGAGCAGACCTGCGCAACCATCGCCAGCGTGTTCAAAGAGTGTGGTGAATTGCTTGATCCGCATACTGCTATCGGCGTGCATGCGGCGCGCGAATGCCGTCGTTCGTTGAGTATTCCGATGGTGACACTGGGCACAGCGCATCCGGTCAAGTTTCCGGATGCGGTGCGTGAGGCCGGGATTGGCCAGGAATTGCACCTGCCTCCTCACTTGAGCGATTTGTTCGAGCGTGAAGAACGTTGCACCGTGCTGGAAAATAGCCTGACTGAAGTGCAGCAATTTGTCGCCGCGCACGGCAATCGGGGCAAGCCGCTCTGACTTGGCAATGCAGTGCGTCCGGCGTTAAACGTCGGAGCGTGAAGGAGTAGCTTTGGTGCCGGACTCACCGCAGAATCTCGAACAGATGCTGGAGCACATCGCCAGTCTGACACCGGATGACGATCGCCTGTCGATGCGACAGGTGGTCGAATCGATCGGCAGTCGCTCGTTCGGGCCCATGCTGCTGATCATGGGAATAACGCTGTTTTCGCCGCTCAGCGGGATTCCGGGCATGGCGGTGTTTGCCGGCTTGTTTGTCATGCTTATTGCAGTGCAAATGCTGGTTGGGCGCAAAAACTTCTGGCTGCCAGCATTTATTCTGAATCGTTCGGTGCCACAGGCCAAGCTGGCTAAGGCGATTACTTGGGTGAAGCCCACCGCACGCCGGATTGACCGGCTGATAAAGCCCCGCCTGAACTTTATGTTGCACCCTTCCTCTACTTATTTGATCGCTGGCCTATGCGTGACCGTGGCGGCGGGTTTGCCGTTTCTTGAGCTGGTGCCGTTTTCTTCTTCTATTGTTGGCTTGGCGCTGGCGATTTTGGGCTTGGCGTTAGTCGCGCGCGACGGCCTTCTGGTGCTGATCGCGGTGGGCTGTATTCTCGCAGCAGGCAGTCTGTTGGCGACCAAACTGTTGTAGTCTGCATTGTTGAGCTCTGCGACGCGGGGCTCTCATAGTGCATACAGGGAGTTGTTGAGCGATGCTCTGGATTCTTGTTCTACACATTTCAGCGTTGTTGTTCTGGGGCGCCTGTCTGCTCTATTTGCCCGCGCTGATAGCCAGTGTGGCGCGTGATAACTCGGCGATAGAAGAGCGGCCGGATCCATTTGACTCCATAACCCGTTTTATCTTCACACGCATCGCCACGCCTGCGGCGCTGTTGGCGATCATTGCCGGCAGTCTGGTATTTGTGATAGAGCACAGTATGACGGTGTGGCTGATAGCCAAGTTGACGCTGGTGGTTGGATTGGTTTTTGTACATACCGGGCTTGGCATGCTGGTGCTCAGGCTGGAGGCGCGCAACGGCAAACCGCTGCGCATTTGGTGTCTGCTACTGGGCCTCATTGCTGCTTCGTTAATGGCGCTGATTATCTGGCTGGTGCTTGCCAAGCCGCCGCTGGAGGCTTGGTTATGACGCTTTCAGGGCTTTTCCGCCTGCTCAATCTTGTGGTCACGCACCGCACGCTCCTCGGTTTTTTCCGGCGCCACGCCAACCGCGTGATCGTAAACCAATTGCCCGCCCAGCACGCTGGCGAGCGCAATCAACAAGCCACTGAGCAACGACAGATACAAGCCCCAGGGCATGATGAGTGCGTCCGGTTGGCCGAGACGACCTATCCAGTTGAGCGTTGCCAACGACAACAGCATGACCGCCAGTATGGCGTGGCACCAGGCGGTTATCAGGCGACGTATCTGTTTCACCAAGAGCAGGTCCAGCAGGCCAATGGTGCCGGATATCCAGCCCCCCAGTACGCCAATACCCGCCAGCCAGAGGCCGGCTCGCGCCCAGAAAAAATCCCCGCTCAACACGTAGCCGATGTCGGTCCCTATCAGGCCGAGCAAAGCGGCTACCGGGAAGTGGATCACCATAGGGTGCAAAGGGTGACCGGCAATCGCCATTTTGCTGATGATGGGAGCAGAAGCCATCGGAATCCTCAAAGGTGCTTGGCTCTTGGCGATTGCCTGTGGAGCACAACTATTTCTCGCAGATTAACAGTGATGTGGGCGCTTGGCATCCCATTGCTGCTGAGTGGCTGCGACGGCCCTATGTCGGCGTTGCAGCCGGCTGGGCCAAGCGCTCAGGCTAGCGCGTGGCTTTGGTGGGGTATGTTTTCTGCCTTTACGCTGGTGTTGCTGGTGGTGGTTCTACTCTGGCTGCATGCGATGCGTCGGGATCCGGGGCAGGTCACTGACCGCGAGGCACAACGTGTCCAAAATCGTTGGGTGGTGGGCGGCGGTTTGATACTGCCCATATTGAGTATTACGGTCATCCTGGCTTTTGGTATTCCCCTAGGACAACGCATGTTACCGCTGCCCCTGGATGAAGGTGAGCCGGTGCGTATCAATGTGACGGCCCATCAATGGTGGTGGGAAGTTAGCTATCCGGATACTGGCATAGTGCTGAAGGATGAACTCCACATTCCCGCCGGGGTGCCGGTTGATCTGCACCTAACCAGCAGTGATGTGGTGCATTCGTTTTGGGTGCCGCGCCTGGGCGGCAAGATGGATATGTTTCCGGGCCGCACCAATATCCTGCGCCTGGAGGCGGATTATCCCGGGACCTTTCATGGCAGTTGCACGGAATTTTGCGGCAAGGGGCACGCGCACATGCAGTTTACCGTTCAGGCGCATGAGCCTGCTGACTACCAAGCCTGGCTGAAACAGAGACAAACCGATGAGTGAAGGCACCAATAAGCCGGCCGAGGAGCTACACGAGGAACTTGAGCGCGTCTGGGGTAATAAACCGGGTTGGGGTGCCGCCTCGGCGGTAAACCACACTACGGTGGGCCTGCGGTTTCTGATTACCGGGCTGGGTTTTTTCCTGGTTGGCGGCTTGTTAGCCATGCTGGTTCGCACTCAGCTGGCGCTGCCAGAGCAGGACATCATTGGCCCGGAGCTATACAACCAGCTGTTTACCATGCACGGCACGGTGATGATGTTCCTGTTTGCCATTCCGGTTTTGGAAGGTGCGGCCATGTACCTGATCCCGAAGATGATTGGCACGCGGGATTTGGTATTTCCTAGACTCAGCGCGTTGGGCTACTACTGCTATCTGTTTGGCGGACTGATCATTCTCTCGAGCCTGGTGCTGCAGATCGCGCCGGATGCTGGCTGGTTTATGTATACGCCGCTCAGCAATGCTGAGTTTTCGCCGGGTAAGGGCCCGGATTTCTGGCTGATTGGTATCACCTTTGTGGAGATCTCTGCGATTTCTGCCGGGGTTGAGTTAGTGGTGTCGATTCTGCGCACCCGTGCCAACGGCATGGCATTGAACAAGATGCCGATCTTTTGTTGGTACATTCTCGCCATGGCGCTGATGATCATCTTTGGCTTTCCGCCGCTGATTCTCGGCAGTATTTTGCTGGAGCTTGAACGTGCCGCTGGCTGGGTCTTTTTCGATGTGGTTGGTGGCGGTGACCCGCTGCTGTGGCAACATCTGTTCTGGCTGTTTGGTCACCCCGAGGTGTACATCATCTTCCTGCCGGCGGCAGGTATTGTTTCTACCTTGATTCCGGTATTTGCGCAGCGTCCGCTGGTGGGGTATCGCTGGATAGTGCTGGCGATCATTGTTATGGGCTTCATCAGCTTCGGACTCTGGGTTCACCACATGTTTACCGTCGGTATTCCGCAACTGGCGCTAGCGTTTTTCTCCATTGCCAGCATGCTGGTGGCGATCCCCACGGCAATTCAAATCTTCGCCTGGCTGGCGACCTTGTGGACTGGCAAGGTGGTATTTCGTCTGCCGATGTTGTGGATATTGGGTTTTTTGATCGTGTTTGTTGCCGGTGGTTTGACTGGCGTAATGCTGGCGTTGGTGCCGTTTAACTGGCAAGTACACGATACCCATTTTGTGGTCGCGCATATGCACTATGTGCTGGTTGGCGGCATGTTGTTTCCGCTGGTGGCGGGCTTCTATTATTGGTTGCCGCATGTATCTGGGCGCATGCCGTCGGACACGCTGGGCCGCTGGGGATTTTGGTTGTTCTTTGGTGGCTTCAACATGACCTTCCTATTGATGCACCTGACCGGCCTGCTGGGTATGCCACGGCGGGTTTACACCTATGACGCGGAGATGGGCTGGGGCTGGTTGAATCTGCTGTCATCCGTAGGTGGGTTTATCATGGCGATTGGCGTCGCGGTGATCATTCTGGATATCACATTGCACTTTCGTTTTGGTCGCAAGGCTAAAAGTAATCCGTGGAATGCGGATACGCTGGAATGGGCCACACCCATGCCAGCCAGTGCTTACAACTTTGCCAGCTTGCCGGACATCGACACCCGCCACCCCATGTGGGAACACCCAAACCTGCCGGAGACCATCGAGCAGGGGCACCATGGATTGAGCGAAGTAATGTACGAGCGGCGCGATATTTTTGGCTCGGATGCGATTACTGGCAAGGTACGCGAAGTAATTCACTTACCCACCAACTCCTGGTTGCCGCTGCAGACGGCGTTGATGATTGCGGTGGTCTGCATCAGCCTGCTCGTGAAAGTCTATCCATTGGCGCTCGTTGCCTCGCTTGGCGTGCTGTTCTTTGCACTGCGCTGGGGCTGGCACAATGGCGCGCATCCGGTCGCATCGCCTTGGCGCGATGACGATCCGGTCGATCCGCCACTGCATTCGCGAACCTTCGACGGCCCTGGTTTGTGGGGGATGGTCGTTAGCTTGATGGCCAACGGCACACTCTATGTCTCTTTGCTGTTTGGCTGGTTTTATCTGTGGACCGCAGCGCCGCAATGGTCGGTGCCTGAGGAGGCGCCGATTAGCTTATGGCCTTTGCTGGCGAGCGGGCTGGCGTTGAGTGCGGCGGTGCTGATCTACCGATTTGCCGTGACGCAGTTACGTAACGGCAGCGATGCGCACTTGCAGAAAATGCTTTGGATAGCTGCCAGTTTGGGCGCATTACACGTCGGTCTGTTGGCCTGGGTATTGATTGCAGCACCATTGAAACCGAGCGACCTTGCGCACGATGCGGTGCTCTCGGTGATGCTCTACTACCTACTACTGCATGCCGGGTTAGCGACCATCTTCACTGTGTTGCAGGCGCTGCGGGTGCGTATTGGGTATGTCAGTCTGCGTCTGCCCTACGAGCCAGTCGTGGTTCAGCCCTTCTGGATTTATACCTTGGGCGTGTTCTGGATGAGCTTTGCCGCTTTTGTGCTGCTGCCCATGGTTTGGGAGGTTGGTTAATGAGCGTGTGGTCACCTTTGCATCCAGCGCAGCTGGTGTTCGGTCTGGTTATCTGGAGCGGCTGGTTTGTGTTGCTGTACGGCGGGCTTTCTGTGGCCTGCGAGTTTGCGCCACCGCCGGACAAACGAGGTGCGGTGACCTGGTTGAATGGTGTGATGCTGTTTTGCGGGGCGATTCTGGCGGTGCTGTTGATCTGGCTCGCCCGACGTTGCTGGAACGCAGCACCGGCGCATGATGACGGTGATGGCAGCGGCCGTTTTATTGCGCGTATCGCCGCTGCGGCCTACCTGATTTCGGCGCTTGCCGCCTTCGCTCTTACACTCCCCAGTGTGATATTGCCGCCTTGCGTGTAATGGCGAGCGGTTCGCTCTTGCTGTTGATGCTAGTAGCGCCCATGGCGTGGGCGCACAGCCCTTTGGCGGGTGGTGGGCAGGAGCAAACAGCTGCAATGCTCAGCGCGCTGGTGCTGGGTTTGGGCTGGCTGGTGTATTTGCTGGGTGCATGGCGGGCGCGGCCGGCCATGCTGGCGCTGGCGGCATTCAATCTGAGTATGCTTCTGGCGTTTTACGCGGTGCTGGGTCCTCTCGACGAGTGGGCTGAAACCAGCACTGCCTGGCACATGGTGCAACACATGTTGTTTATGGTGGTGATCGCGCCGCTATTTGTTCTAGCTCGGCCGTTGCCGCAAATATCTGCGGGGGGAGGGCGAGCGGCGTCGGTCATCTGGAATCCGTTGTTGCGCTTTACCCGGCATCCGATGCTGGCCGCCTATCTGCACGGGCTGGTCATTTGGTTTTGGCATGTGCCGCGATTCTATGTGCTGGCGCTGGATAATCCCTGGTGGCACGTAATCGAACATGCCTGCTTTCTGGTTACGGCGGGGTTGTTCTGGTGGGCGGTGCTGAAAAGCAGCTCGCGCGCTGTGCACTGGGCGCTGTTTGCGCTGCTATTTACCCTGATGCATACCGGCTTTCTCGGCGCGATGCTGACCTTTGCCCAGGCTTCCCTTTATGGACCCGACCGCTCTCTGCAGGATCAACAGCTGGCCGGTTTGATCATGTGGGTGCTGGGTGCTTTCCCTTATTTATTGGCGTCGGCTTGGGTGGGGTATCGCTGGTATAAGCAGATGCAGCGCCGGCTCAACCGCTGAGCCGGCGCCACGCTGAGGATTACACCCGAGTCAGGGTGACGTCGATATTGCCGCGGGTAGCGTTGGAGTAGGGGCATACCTGATGAGCGCGCTCGATCAGCTGGCTGGCCTGCTCGTCATCCATGCCCGGCAAGCTGATGCGCAGCTCTACCTCAATGCCAAAACCATTGGGGATCTGGCCAATACCCACTATCCCTTCTACTGACGCGTCGGCTGGCATGGCCAGTTTGTCGCGGCCGGCGACGAACTTCATCGCGCCGATGTAGCAGGCGGAATAGCCAGCAGCAAACAGCTGCTCAGGGTTAGTCCCCTGGCCACCTGCGCCACCCAATTCTTTCGGTGTGCTCAGCTCAACATCCAGCACGCCATCGGAGGAGACAGCGCGACCATCACGACCACCAGTGGCTTCGGCATAGGCGCGATAAACGACATTTTCAACGGACATGGTAAATCTCCTGCGAGTAAGTTAAGAATACTTTCGATTGCGCGAATTAATATTGCGCGCTAACTAAAATGCAACCTTACCAGTATTTACCTTGCGCGCAAGTTAAATTGCTATCTTCTCTGCGCAGGCATGCGAGCGCTTCGCACGCTAATTGATTTTTTAGGTAATCAGTTTTCCAGGCTGCCCTGTAGCGAAGTACGCAATTTGAGGAGTTGATCGCGCAACATCACCAACTCGTCCAGCGACTGATCTGCGGCATCGACGATGCAACGCGGTACAGCCTTGGCGCACTCTTTCAATGCCTGACCAGCACTGGTCAAATGCAGCTCAACCACACGTTCATCCTGTTTACTGCGCAGGCGCTTAAGCAGGCCCTCGGCTTCCAGTCGCTTGAGCAGAGGAGTCAGTGAGCCTGGGTCGGTCAGCAAACGCTTGCTGATGTCGCCGACAGTGATGCCATCGCTTTCCCAGAGCACCAGCATGGCCAGATATTGCGGATAGGTTAGCGACAGTTCTTTGAGCAGCGGCTTGTAGACCTTGGTCATCAGCAGGGAAGTGGAATGCAGTGCGAAGCACAGTTGGTTGTCCAGCATCAGCTCTGGGCAGGCGTCCGATTTGGGCATGGAATTTCCTGTTGGGCATGTAGGTGCATAAAAGCGCAGTAGTATAATTTAGCGCGCAAGTAGTCTTGCTGCCAGAGTAATTGCTGATCGGTCGGGCAGTCTGCACGTGAGTACGGAAGAGGTTGTCGTTATACTCGCGGTCTTTTGCACCGAGACTCCATGCCTTTTCTTATTGCCGTTACCCTGTTGTGGGCCCTTTCGTTCAGCCTGATTGGCGAATATCTAGCGGGTCAGGTCGATAGCTACTTTGCGGTGTTAACGCGCACTGCGCTCGCCAGCCTGCTGTTCCTGCCATTGTTGAGGTTGCGGGCCTTGCCACGCCCGATGATTGGTGGCTTGTTGCTGGTCGGCGCGCTGCAGTTCGGTGTCACCTATATCTGTTTGTACCTGTCTTTTGAATACATCTCCGTGCCGGAGGTGCTGCTGTTCACTATCTTTACGCCCCTGCATATCGCTCTGGTAGATAACTTGATCCGTCGTCGCTTTAGTCTCGGCCCTTTGGTGGCAGCGAGCATTGCGGTGGTTGGGGCGGGGATCATTCGTTACGACGGCCTTAGCGACAGTTTTATTCGCGGCTTTTTGATCATGCAGCTGGCCAATCTGACGTTTGCGGCAGGGCAGGTAGGCTATGCGCATATGGTGCGGCGCTATCAGTTGACGGCCCGTACTCAGTGGCAGGGTTTTGGTTTGTTCTTTATCGGTGCCTTTATGGTGGTACTACCGGCCTGGCTGTTGCTGGGTGATCACAGCCGGTTGCCGCATACCAGTGTGCAATGGGGTGTGCTGACGTGGTTGGGATTGGCTGCTTCCGGGCTGGGATTCTTCTTCTGGAATCGCGGCGCGGCGCAAGTAGATGCTGGCACCTTGGGCGTAATGAACAACGCGCTGGTGCCCGCCGGACTGCTAGTCAATCTACTGATCTGGGACCATGACGCAGACCTGCTGCGCCTTGCTGCTGGCTCAGTGGTTATTGCGCTATCACTGTGGGTTAACGCTCGCTGGGACGCCTGGCGCGGCGCCCCAGCCAAGGCTTGAGGTCAGTTGGCGGCGGAGAATGTATCGCAGTCTGCCATGCTGCCCGACTCAAAGCCGCGCTTGAACCATTTGACCCGTTGCGCGGAGCTACCGTGGGTAAAGCTGTCGGGCACCACATCTTGTCCGGCCTGGCGCTGCAAACGATCATCGCCGATCGCGGAGGCGGCGGTCAGGGCCTCTTCCAGATCATCCGGGTCGAGCAGCTGTCGTTGGGTATTGGCGGCATGGCCCCAGATGCCGGCAAAACAGTCAGCCTGCAACTCTTGCTTAACAGACAGGGCGTTGACCGTGGCTTGCGATTTTCCGGCGCCGGCCTGACGTACTTTCTGGCTGATACCCAGCAAGTTTTGTACGTGATGACCCACTTCGTGGGCAATTACGTAGGCCTGGGCAAAGTCGCCGGGTGCGCCTAGTTGCTGGCGCATGTCGTTGAAGAAAGCGAGGTCCAGATACACCTGGTTGTCGCCGGGGCAGTAAAACGGGCCTACCGCTGAGCTGGCGGTTCCGCAGGCGGAATTGACGCGATTGGAGAACAGCACCAAACGGGGTTCTTCATAGGTTTCGCCAGCGGCACTGAACAGGGCGTTCCAAGTGGTTTCAGTATCTGCCAGCACCACCGAAACGAATTGGGCCAACTCCTGCTCCTGCGGGCTGAACTCGGGTTGAGTCTGGGTAACGCTTTGCGTTCCGCCGCCCATCAGCATGGGCAACAAGTCGATACCCAGCAGCTTGGCGCCGAAGAACGCCAGCACGCCTAGGATTAGCACGATACGACCGACTTTGCTGCGCAGCATCATCGGCAGGAAGCGCACTAGCATCAGGGCTGCACCGCCGCCGCTGGCGCGCTGGATGCTTTGCCCGCGGCGATCTTCTACGTTGTTGCTCTGCTTTCTGCCGCGCCAATCCATTGTCTTGCTCCTGCCGGTTTAGGTGAGGCGTTATTTCACAGCATAGCTGGCCTGGCGGGAAGCGG
This sequence comes from Halopseudomonas sabulinigri, assembly GCA_011053055.1. GTDB lineage: Bacteria > Pseudomonadota > Gammaproteobacteria > Pseudomonadales > Pseudomonadaceae > Halopseudomonas > Halopseudomonas sabulinigri_A. Next base: position 43,973 of record DRHT01000021.1, read on the forward strand.
AATTTTGAGGGTCAATTCGTTTGCAGTAAGACTCAACACGCCAGCGGTACATGTGGGTGCTGGTAGAGCTGCTCAAACAGTTGGCGGGCTATTTCCTTATCGAGAGTCTTCTGTTGCTCTATTGCCAGCAAGGCCAACTGGCTGAGATTGGCCAGTTCAGGCTGCTGCGCGGGGCTTTGCAATAGACTGTCTTCCAACACGCAGTGGTCCTGAAACAGACCCAATTGTTCGCCGAGCTGTTTGAGCAAGGTGATGCTGGGTTTGGCGGCTTTACGCTCGCATAAGAGCTGCGCTTGATAGAGGTAATATTTAGTCCATTTGCGGCACTGGTGATAGGTCTCGTCTTCGCCGCTGGCATGGGCATCAAGTGCCAGTTTGCGCGCTCGGCGATAGCTGTAATCGAGCCCCTTGCCCGGATCGGAACGGTGTTTCAGCCTGAGCTGCTGTTGCCAGAGTTGTAGAATGTCGGCGAAGCCTTGATGCGCCGCTATCGGTTTCACTTGTTCGCTCGCCTGACGGTTGTTCGTGGCGAAGTAGTTAAGCAGCGGCTGCATTTCGGCCTGATCTTCAAAGGGCAACTGGCTAATAACCCGGCTAAGGGTTTTTTCCTGCACGTGGGCATCGCGCAGACCCGCGTACGAGTTGGCAAGCTGCTTTAGTAGCTGCTCTACCTGCTTGATATCCGCCTTGGCATTACCTGGACGATAAAGCTGCAGTAACGCGCGCAGCTTTTTGCTGCAGACGCGAATCGCGTGAATGTCTTCGTCGCTGGGTGCGGCGCCTTGCGCTAAAGGGTTGAGCACCTTACGCACTTGTTTGCGGGCAGCTTTGAAGATGGGGTCGGATTTACCGGATAACGTTTCCATGGTCTCAGTTTAAACCGCTCATCTTGCAAACAAGTGACTGGGTTTAACGATAGCGATAACCTTCTTCGCTTAGCGCCTCGTCGGTAACCTTCACGGTCTGCCGTTCATCCTCGGTTAGGCGAGTACGCTTCCAGCCGCCGCGCGCGAACCAGCATAGGGCGATCAGTGCGACCAAGATATTGGTGACCGGGAAAGACCACCAGATACCTGCTGCGCCCAGTACCGTGTGCTTAGATAGCACATAAGCCAACGGAAACTGCAGCATCCACTGCGCCACCAAGGCAATCACCATGGCGCTGACCATGTTGCCGGAAGCGCGGAAGGCTGCGACCACGCAGAGCTGAACACCGATACCGCCCCAGGCCAAAGCCATAATGCGAATAAAATGCGCGCCTTCGCTGATCACGTCCGGGTCGTTGGGCACGAAAAAGGCGACAATCTGTGGCGCAGCGGAATACACCATCAGACCCACCACGCTAAGCCCAGCGAAAGCGTAAAGTGCGGCCAACTGGGTGATCTTGCTGGCGCGCTGAATATTGCCCGCGCCCATGTTTTGCCCCACCAGCGTTGAGACCGCCATCGACAGGCCCATGGCCGGGATGGTGATGACTTGCAAAATATTCGAGCCAATGCCGTAAGCGGCGATGGTCAGCGTGCCAAAACTGGCGACCAGAAAAGACATCACCATCAACCCCAGGCCACGGGTGGAGAGTTCTACTGAGCCCGGGAAACCCAGAAAGAACGCCTTGCGGATGTACTCCATATCCGGTTTGAAGCCGCGCCACGTTAGTTGGATGCCGTGCCGGCCGCGTAAAAAGATGACAAGACCGATACCTGCCGCGATGGCTTGAGTAGTCAGCGTGGCCATAGCCGCACCCATCACGCCATGGCCCGCAAACGGCCCCCAGCCAAAGATGAACAGCGGGTCCAGGCCAAAATTGAGGATCACGGTGCCGAGTACGATAAACAGCGGCACTTTGGTCTGGCCCACGCCGCGCATGAGCGACTGAAACATGATGTAGATGAATACGAAGATAACCCCGATGAAGGACACGCGCATAAAGCCCAACGCGCCCTCGTATACGACGTCGGTGACACCGAGCAAACGCAACAGATGCGGTGCCAACATAAAGCCCAAGGCGCCGAGAATCACCGAGGTAATGGTTACCATGAGCATGGTCTGGGCGGCGACATGGTTGACCAGGTCCGGCCGTCCGGCGCCCATGTACTGGGCCGTAAGTGTTGCCCCGGCCATCGCCAGGCCGGAACCCATGGCAATCACCAGAAAGGTGACGGGCATGCTGATGGAGACCGCCGCCACTGCATCCGCACCGAGCCGACCGACCCAAAATGCATCGGTGAGCTGGTAGCCCGACTGCAGGATGTTGGCAAGCATAATGGGCACAGCCAACGTGAGCAGGGCGCGAGGGATGGAACCGGTGAGAAAGAGTTGTTGGCGGTTGATGGGCATGCTGTCCTCTGAAGACGGTGCGGGTTAAACAAGTTGGACTTGCACCAGATGGAGTACAGCATAGCCGCACTGGTTCGTTTTTTTGGGATTTCAGCTCAACCCTAATGCGAGCTCGACCTCTTCCCCTATTGTGGCGGCGACCGCGACACCCAGCTGGCGCTGCAACAATGGCTGCGGTGCCAGACCTTGCAGGCTGTAGTGTTGAATATCGTCCGGCAGGGTGTCGGTGTCGTCACTCAATGCCATCACGGTTACCCCCTGCTTGTGCTGCACCAAACTAAGCGCCAGATCTTCCGTATCGACCTGCATTTGGCTATGTTGCCCCAGTTGCGGCAAGAGACGGAGCAATGCGCCGCGTTGCTCGCAGTCGAGGCGGTCAATCCACGGATACGCTAACGCCGCCTCCAGCGTAAGAGGTAGTGATAGGGGCCAGCCTTTTGGGGTAAGCAGATGGTATTGCTGGTCCAGCAGACTCACGAAGCGGTAGCCCGCAGGGGAACGCCTGGCGCTGGTTAGCCAAAGGTCGGGGGTCTGTGCAGGTTGTACGCGCACCTCAAGCTGATGCTCGGGCAGGGTGCGGCTCAAGAGCTGCACCAGCCAAGCGCTGTCGCGGCTGGCCAGTTCGCGGTGAATACCGACCAACAGCGGCGTGCGCTTGCGCGCCTTGAAGCGGGATTCCATCTGCCCAGCGTTGCTCAACAGCTGGCGTGCCTGCTGAAAAAATTCCTCACCGGCGGGTGTCAGGCTGACGCCCTTTTTGCTGCGGCTGAATAGCCGCAACTCAAACTCGGCTTCCAGCTGCGCTATTGCGTGGGAGATGGACGGCTGCGCAACATGGCAACGTTCGGCGGCTGCGGTAATGCTGCCCAGCTCGGCCGCAGCGCAGAAATAGCGTAGGCTGCGTAGATCCATGTTTAGTCCTCGAAGTCAGGGAAGTGGGCCAGCTGCTGAGCCACCAGCTCGTCGTGCGCGGGGACTATCAACAGCTCTGGCTGCTCTTCGCTTAGCTGATGAATCTGTTGCAGCACCTGGGCGTTGGCTTCGCGGTCGGAATCCACGTGGGCTATCCATTGCACGAACTGCGGCCGCGAGCGGTTGTGCTCTACACCGCGCAAGGTCCAGGCGGTATCGCCAATAAAGAACAGACGTTTTCCCGAGTCGAGGTTGATGAACAGGCCAACCTGGCCCGCGGTGTGGCCACTCAAATCAACCAGTATCAGGCGCTGATCAGCAAACAGATCGAGGCTGCGGTCGAAACCCTGATAGGGCGTATCACTCAGCTGCAAGTCTTGCCATTGCCGTGGGCCTGCCAGATGTTCAGGCAAGAACGCCGGACGTTGGCCATGCTCGCGAGCTTCTTCTAGCCCGCGAGGTAGCACCTTGACGGTTGTGGTTGGGAAATCCGGTAAGCCACCCAAATGATCCCAATGCAGGTGGCTAGGGATGATGAAATCAATGTCACTGGCTTGGTAGCCGGCCTGCTCAAGCTGATCCAGTGCGGGATTCAGCTCTTCGTAGGCCAGCAGCTTGCGGTTGATCCAGTTATTCGCGGCAAAGGCGCTGTCGATATCGCGGCCTAAACCAGTATCAAACAGAAAGCGCCCCTGCGGATGCTCGACCAGTAACGCAGCATGAACCAGATGGCGCTCGGTACCCCAGCGTCCACCGCTGACAGTGAAAGCCTCTGGCGAGCCAGCCGATTGCGCGGTAATCAACAATGATATGCGCAGCTGATCTGGCAGCTCGTTTGCCTGTGCAGTGCTGATCAACAGCACTGCAAGCAGGATAAAATACTTTATCGGTTGGGTCATGGGTGCCGTTCCTATTGGGTGAAGGGGCACTGTGGCAGCCGAGTAAGCATAGGTTAAATATACTTTTCGTGGTGTTATTGAATAAATTGTTGAGGGAAAGGCGTTCAACCTTTCCCTCGTTTGTGCTCAGTGTAATCCGGGGTAGCGTCAAGATGTCGTGCTTGGCGCGCCAACGGATTGCCCGCGTAGTCGGGCTAGCACTTGATCCGCATTGCTCTTGCCAGCGCAGATTCCGGCTCGTTGTAATCGATTATCCATAGCGCTGCCATCGTCTTCCTGTTGTAACTCGCGCAGGGCGTTGTCGATATCGCCGAAGCGGTGTTGTTGCTGGCGGATACGCTCTAATGAACTGGCCAGATCGCCCAATTGCGCGTGTAGGCCTTGAGTATGCCCGCCAAGGTTACGTACCACCTGCTCGGCGTTGCGGTTGGCGTGGGCCAGCTGCCACTCACGGCGATATTGTTGCTGGCTGCGCGCGGCGTCACGTAGCTGCTGGCGCAGACTCTCTTCCTGGCGGGCCAAATGCTCGGCCTGCTGGCGTTGCTGTAGCAGCTGGTTTTCGTGTGCGGCAATCCATTCGGCCAGCTCGTAAGCCAAACCTGCTTCGCCTTTAGCCAAAGCTTGCGCGGCTTGTTGTTCCCGTTGCGCCAGTTCTTCAGCGAGTTGCTGATTGCTGCGTTGCAGCTCCTTGCCGGTTGCCATCAGGCAAGCCAACTCGCGTTTGGCGCGCAGCATGGCTTGATCGGTGTCGCGCAGCTCTTGCTCCATGATGCGCAAGGCATTGGCATCCACTAAATGTTCCAAGGGTTCCTGTGCGCCGGCGCGGAATAAAGTGCCTACTTTTCGCCAAATAGTCATATCGATTACTCCGTATATTCTTTGAGTAGTTGCTGGGCGCGGGCGTCGGAAATGCGGTTGTAGATGCGCTTGCCCTCGTGCTCATCGCGCATGGTTTTTGAGAGCGTGATGGTGGTGCTCACCAGAAAAAGTGCGCAGACCGCCATATAGCCCTTCACTAGCAGATCAGTTGGGGCAAAGACCACCCCGGCACCGGTGGCCAGCAGGGCCACTGCGAAGGACACCTTGACGAAAAATATCCAACCGCTGGAGCTACTGTTGATGTCGTTTTCCATTGTTTGCTACCTCGCATTGAATGTGTGCGGCAGGTTGGTCGCCGCTGAGGCGCAATGTGCGCAAGTTGATACTGAATGGCGAGCTAAATAGAGAAAGTTGCAATCGTGAAAGCTATGGGTATTACTGGGTAATACTTTTTGGTGTTGGCTAGGGAGCTTTTTGAGCATGGCGCAGACCACCGCAATCATCGATGTGTTGAAAAAACTGCTCAAGGAGCAAGGCGTGACCTACTTGCAGGTGGCGCAGGCGCTGGGGTTGTCCGAGGCGAGCGTCAAGCGCCTGTTTGCCGAGCGGCAGTTCTCGCTGCAACGGCTCGATCGCGTCTGTGGGTTGTTGGGCGTTGAGATCAGTGATCTGGTGCGGCGGTTGGAGCAAGAGATGCGCATTGATGCATTGGCTCCTGCGCAGGAGCAGGAGCTGGTTTCAGACAGCAAGTTGTTGCTGGTCGCCATCTGCGCGTTAAACCGCTGGAGTCTGGCTCAGATACTTGAGAACTACGCATTGACCGAACCTGAGGCCATTAGCAAGTTGGTGCGGTTGGATCGTATGGGCTTGATTGAGCTCTTGCCGGCCAACCGCATTAAGCCGCTGATTACCCACGATTTCAATTGGCAGAAAAATGGCCCTATCCAGCGCTTTTTTGAATCCCAGGTGCAGGCTGACTTTTTTCAATGTCACTTCAATCGACCGGGTGAGTTACGCTTGTTTCTCAACGGTATGCTGTCGCCGCGCAGCAATGAAGCGATCCAGAAGAAGCTGCGGCGTCTGGCGCAGGAGTTCCGTCACAGTCACCAGGAGGATCTAGCGATGCCGCTAGAACAACGCTACGGCGTAAGCATTATCCTCGCTATTCGCCCCTGGGAAGTGGCAGTATTCCAGCAATATCGGCGTGCCGATGCTCAGAAGTTTTACCCAGGCCATGCCGGTGCATGAGCTGATTTTGCTCTGATAAAAGGATGACGTGACTGTGGGTTTTTTGCTCGAGGTGAGGGATGCTTTCGCTAATATACTGCCGCTGCTAGAAACTCTGCTGGTGGTTGGTCTAGCGCTGTGGGGGGCAAACTATCTGCTGATTCTTCGGCACGGTGGTTTGGGTAACGAAAAGCTGTTTTCCCGTCAGCTGGTGATGCTCGGATTGACGCTGGTGGGTGTGGTCGCGGTGGTGCTGGCGCTGCCGGTCAACGAAGGGTCGCGCAATCAGATTATCGCGCTGCTGGGTTTGCTGATCTCGGGTGTGTTCGCTTTTTCCTCCAGCAATATCTTCGCCAATCTGGCGTCGGGTATTCTGTTGCGCATTACCAAGCCCTTTGTCATTGGCGACTTTATTTCTGTCGGCAAGCACTTTGGCAGGGTGGCTGAGCGGGGGTTGTTTGATACCGAAATTCAGTCTGAAACCGGTGAGCTGATTGCTTTACCCAATACCTACTTGACCACCAACCCGGTGTCGGCACTGCGCAGCTCGGGCGCATTGGTTTCGGCGTCGCTGTCGCTGGGCTACGACGTGCATCATGCGCAAGTTGAGCCGCTGCTGATAAAAGCCGCAGAAAGCAGCAAGCTGGATGATGCCTTTGTGCAAATACTCGAGCTGGGTAACTTTGCTATTACCTACCGGGTTTCGGGCGTATTGCCAGAGGCCAAAGGCCTGATCACTGCTCGCTCTAATTTGCATAAAGCGATTCTGGATCAGTTGCATGGCGCCGGCATCGAAATCATGTCGGCGACCATCATGAATCAACGTCCGGTGGATTCGGGCTATAGCTTTATTCCTGCGCCGTCGCGCACTCGCCCAGTGGCGTCAGCTGTAGAGCCAGAGAAAATCGCCGAAAAGGTGCTGTTCGACAAGGCCGAGTTGGCCCAGCAGCTGCAAGAGCGCAAAGCCGAGTTGGCTGAGAGCGTGGAGGTACTGCAGCAGCAGGCGAAACAAGCTGACGGCGACGAAAAGGATCGCTTGAAGGACCAGATTGAGCAATTGCGTGATGAGCGAAAACAGCTGGAAAAGGCCGAAGACGAACCGCTCAAAGCCAGCGCTAGTAAGGGGAGTAGCGTATGAAAATGAACAGCGGAATATTACTGCTGTTATCACTCGGGGCTATGGGCTTGTTGCTGTGGTTGCGTTCGCAGAGCTAACTTGGCGCCGCATGGCGACGCCCAGTTGAATCAGAACTCGGCGTTGTGGTAGATATTCTGCACGTCGTCGAGTTCGTTGAGCATGTCGGTGAATTTCTCGAACATGGCCACATCTTCACCGCTGATTTCTGTGGTGATTTGCGGTAGAAACTGGATCAGATCCACCTCAAAATCCACTTCACCAAAGGCATCGATGAGTGCTTGTTTGGTTTTGAAGTATTCGGTGCTCGGGGTGAATACGGTAATCAGACCGTCTTCGTTCTCGATGTCGGTTACGTCCACATCAGCCATCATGAGCGCTTCCAGTGTGGCTTCTTCGTCATCACCTTTGAATGCCAAAATAGCGCAGTGATCGAACATGTGGCTAACGCTGCCTTCGGTGCCGATCTTGCTTTTGGTTTTGGTGAAACAGTTGCGCACATCGGCGAAGGTGCGGTTGGGGTTGTCGGTCAGGCAGTCGACAATCACCATGCAGTTGCCGGGGCCAAAGCCTTCATACTGAGCCTTGGAGAAGTCTTCGCCGCCGCCGCCCTTAGCCTTGTCGATTGCTTTGTCGATAACGTGGCTGGGGACCTGGTCTTTCTTTGCGCGGTCAATCAGGCCACGCAATGCCAGGTTACCGTCGGGGTCAAAGCCGCCCGATTTAGCGGTGACGAAAATCTCACGCGCGTATTTGCTGTAAACCTTGGTTTTGGCATCAGCCGTCTTGGCCATGGACTCTTTGCGGTTTTGATAGGCGCGACCCATGTCTTCATCCTGTTGTTTGACGAAAAACAGCGATTCTAACCGCAGTTGCTGCTGTATATCCATGCTTGGCGACAGCTGGCCAAAGAAAGCCCCGTAAGTGGTTGCCTTGGCAGTAAGATGGGGTCTTTGATGGGGAGCTGAGTGGATGATTTCGAGATTGCCGCCCTGGGTTGAAACCGGTGCTTTCACCCTGGCCTTTGCGGCCGGCAGTGTTAATGCCGTGGGACTGCTCGGATTTAGCCATCAAGCGGTATCCCACCTCACCGGCACCTCAACCCTGCTGGGGCTGGGTATGGCGCAACTGGATTACTCTTCCAGCGTGCACCTTCTACTGGTGATATTCAGTTTTGTCGCGGGGGCAGCCTTCAGCGGCTTTCTGATCGACAGCAGCGCGCTGCAGCCGGGTCGCCGCTATGGAGTGGCACTGTTGCTTGAGTCGGCGTTGCTGCTGCTGGCGATGTTTGCATTGCAGAACAACAGCGTGGCGGGGCACTACCTGGCATCAGCGGCCTGCGGCTTACAGAATGCCATGGTGACCACCTACAGTGGGGCTATCATCCGCACCACTCATGTATCCGGTTTGTTCACGGATCTCGGGCTGATGTTAGGCGCGCGCCTACGTGGCCAGGCTCTGGATCGACGCAAAGCCAAGTTGTTTCTGCTATTGATCTGCGGCTTTATTCTGGGTGGTAGTCTTGGCGCGCTGGCATTCGCTGCCCTGCATTTTCAAGCGTTGCTGTTACCGGCAGCACTGACTGCAGTAATGGCGGTGGTTTACCACCGCTACCTGCGGCGCAACTAATCAGCGGAGCCGAGCAGCTGCGTCTGCATGCGGGGGTTGCAACCAGAGTTCGGCCAGTTGGCGCTGACCTTTTTGTTGATTGTTATAGCGCCACCCGAGTTTGCTGGTTAATTGAGTGGTGAGCTGCAAGCCCAAGCCAAAGCCTAGATCTTCTTTGTCTGGATCATCAACCGGCGACACTGTATTGCTGACACGCACGCAATTGTGTAGCTGCAGGATTTTGACTTCACCATCATTGCTGTGCTGAAAGGCGTTGCGGATCAGGTTACCGAGCACGATTCGCGCTGGCGCTTCTGCCAATGGCATGCTGTAAGGATCGGTTTTCAGTTTCACATCCACGTCCTTGCCGCGCAGCAAGTAGCGCATTTGCTCCACCAATTCCTGTACTAGCGCATCCAGCTGAACCGGTTTGGCTGGCAAGCTCTCCATATTGTCGCGGCTCAGCCATAGCAGTGTTTCGGTTAGGTGCAGCATGGTCTGGCTCGCGCGGTCGATGCGCTCAATGGCTTGTAATTGGCGCAAGTCCACCTGTTGTTGGCTGGCATCCTGAAGTTTGTGTAATAGCTCAACGTTATTGCGCACCACGCTGATGGGGGTGCGCAGTTCATGGCTGGTATGACGCAGAAAGCGATGTTCGCGCTCCAGTCCGAGTTGCGCGGAGGACAGGCTGGAGCGCACCAGTTCAGCAAAGTCGTTAAGTTCGGGATAGCTGAAATTCGGAGCAGGGTCTTTCAAGGTCTGCTCATTGAGGCCACGAGCCCAGTTGCCTAGGGCGCTTATTGGCCGTGAGACGCGGCGCATCACCAACCAGATCATCAGACCCAGGGTCAAGGCGCTGCCGAGGCTGATCCACAATAAGGTGCGGAAGCCACCTCGATGCTGGGTTAGCAGGCGTGGCACTTGGCCCGGTAGGATCTGATGGCTCATATAACGATCGCCACCGGGTGTAGTGAAATGCATCGCAAAATAGACGGCGCTAGGGCGGCTTAGGAAATTGGCTTGGTCCAGCTCTTTGTAGAGCACGCCTTCTTGTTGGGGAGGTTGGGAGAACGCGCGTTGGATCAGCTGCGGTTGTTCACTCCAGCTGCTGGTTACTGGATAGTCGTCGAACAGATGAGCGGCGGTTGTCGGGTCGGTAAGATACCCTTGCGCGGCTTTTTCCATGTTGCGGCCCATGGCGGTGTCCATGCCATTAACGAAGTAATTGAGCGATAGCATGGTGTAGCCCACGACCAGCAGGATGCCAAGCGATAGAAACGCTAGCGCTACGAACCATTTAAGACTGATCTGGCGCTTCTTGAGTGCTTTCATGTAAGACGAAACCGTGACCTGGGACTGTGTGTAGCAAGGCGGTGGGGAAGGGGCTGTTAACCGCCTTGCGCAGGTGAAACATGTGTACTTTGAGGCTATTGCTGTCGGGTAGTTCATCACCCCAGACGGCTTCTTCCAGCTTATGGCGGCTGACCGTCTGCGGATACTCGCGCAGCAGTACCTCCAGCAACTGCCAGCCGGTAGGCGACAGCTTGATTGGCTGGCCAGCACGGCTTGCCTGACGGCTGGCCAGATCCATGCTCAGGTCGGCGCAGCGTAGAACCCGTGCTTGACCGCTACGGCGGCGAGCCAGCGCCTGAACGCGTACCACCAGCTCCTGCAATTCGAAGGGCTTGACCAGAAAATCATCGGTGCCGGCATTGAAGCCGTCCAACTTATCGGCCAGTTGATCGCGTGCGGTCAGCATCAATATGGGTGTGTCGTTACCTTGGTTGCGCAGGCGTTGACACACGCTGAGGCCGTCCAGTCGGGGCAAGTTGAGGTCCAGCAGCAGGGCGTCGTAGCTGTGTTGTTGGGCCAACTGCAGGCCGCTGAGGCCGTTGTTGGCATGGTCGCAGCGGATGTTTTCCAACGCAAGGTATTGCACCAGCGTGGCAGCAAGGTCCAGGTCGTCCTCGACCAACAGAATATTTAGCATGGTGTGGGAGTGTCCTCAGTAGGAGACGAACCCTTAAAGCGGCGCTTTATCCAGCGGTTAGCATCTTCTTGAATCAGCAGTAACGAAGGAATCAGGATCAGCGTAATGACCGTTGCGAAGAGAATGCCATAAGCCAAAGAGACTGCCGCTGGAATCAGGAACTGCGCCTGTCGAGAGGTTTCGCCCAGCAGCGGAACCAGGCCGGCAAAGGTGGTGGCAGAGGTTAAGAGTACCGCGCGCAGACGGCTGCGGCAGGCCTCACTGATCGCCTCGGTGAGCGAGCCGGCAGTCTGCTTGATATCGTTGTAACGTGCGACCAACAGCAGACTGTCGTTCACGACCACCCCGCTGAGCGCGATAATGCCGTTGAGCGACAGAATACCCAGCGACAGGTCGTTAAACCAATGCCCGAGTATGGCGCCCACCACGCCAAACGGAATAGCGGTCATGATCAGGATTGGCTGAATATAGGAGCGCAGCGGAATGGCCAGCAACATGTAAATCACCAGCATGGCTAGCAGGAACACGTTGAGCATCGAAGACTGCGTCTCAGCTTGCTCCTCGGCCTCCCCGGCGAACTGGATATCCAAGCCCGGAAACTGGCGCTCCAGCTCGGGCACGAGTGTGTTGCGCAGACGGTCGACCAGTTCGGTGGCGGACAGCTGCTCTTTGTCCACATCAGCAGACAGATACACCGCGCGCTTACCATCGATGCGGGTAATGCTGTCGCGGGTAAAGCCATAGCTCACACTGGCGACACTCGACAGTGGCACCACTGCGCCATCGGGTGTGCGAACCCGAGAGTTGAGCACGTTGGCGGGATTCTGGCGGTCGCTTTCCGGGTAGCGCACCTTGACCTCGATCTCGTCGCTGTTGCGCTGATAACGCTGCACAATTTGTCCGCTGAAGGCTTGATACAACTGCGTGGCCAGTTGATCGGTCGTCATACCGAGTGCGCGGCCCTGTTGGGTTAGCTCTAGATGCAGCTGCGGCTGTCCCGGTGTGAGGTTATCGCTGATGCCGCTGATGGCAGGGATCGCCTCAAGCTGGGTTTTTAGCTGGCTGCCGGCCTGGGTGAGAATGCTGTCATCGTTGGCGCGCAACTCTATGCGCAAGGCGTCAATGGAGCCGTGCCGGCTTTGCACATTGATGGTTTTAACCCCCTCCGGGCTGCCAGCCATGGCTCGCCAGCGACGGGTAAAGGTGCTGATGTCGTAGGCGGCGTCGTCCGCCAGCTCCACGGTTACCTGACCTTGTTGGTCTGAGGCAGATAGAACCTGCAAGTGAGCAATGCCGCTGGGCGTGTCTGCGTCGCCCTTGAGCTCCTTATCTACAGCAAAGGCTTGCTGCTCCAGTCGGTTCAACGCCGTATGGGTCTGACCGTAACTGGCGTCATTGAGCATGCTGACTTGAGCCTGCACCCGGTCTCCGGGGATCTCAGGAAAGAAGCTCATGCGCACGGTGCCGTTGAAGGGCATGGACATCACCAGTATGAAAAGCGCGATGAACAGCACTATGACGGCATAGCGATGCACCAGAGCAAAGTCGATCAGCGGTCGATAGCAACGCTCGTTGACCCAGTTGAGGCCGCCGTCCGCGCGGTTTTGAAGCCATTGCCAGCCGCGGGCTAGCCGATTGCTGCTGGGCTGACGATGGGTGCTGATATGCGCCAGGTGCGCCGGCAGAATCAGCTTGGATTCGATCACCGACAGCACCAGACAGATGGCAACCACAGTAGCGAACTGAGCGTAAAGTTGGCCCAGTCGGCCACTGATTTGCGACAGCGCGTAAAACGCCGCCACAGTAGTGAATACACCAAACAGCGTCGGCACGGCCACGCGCATGGTTCCCTTGACCGTATTAGCGAGCGTGTCGCCCTCGGCAGAGCGCACGGCGTAGACACTCTCGCCGACCACCACAGCGTCATCCACCACTATCCCCAGCGCCATGATGAAGCCGAAGGTAGTGAATTCGTTCAAGGATAGGCCAGCGTAACTTTCGCCCATGAAATACAGCGTGCCGAAGAAGATAAACGGCAAGCCCATGGCAACCCAGAAGGCGACCCGCACGTTCAGGAACAAAGCCAGCAACACGAAGACCAGCAAAATACCCATACCCGCATTGGTGACCAGCAGACGCAGACGGTCGGTGATGCTTTCGCTGCTGTCCTGCCAGCTGCTCAGTTCAACGCCCTCGGGCAGTTTGCCCTCGTCATGCCATTGCTGGATGATCTGAAGAGAGGCATCCACAGTGTTGATGATGTCGTCCTGACCCGTACTGATGACTTCTAAGCCGATACTTTGATGACCGGAAAAACGTGAAAGCACTGCGGTGTTATCGTCGTAGGTGTCGCGGATGCTGGCTACATCGCCGAGCAATAATTGGCGCCCTGTGGTGCTGTTGATCAACGGCAGGGCGGCGAAGTCTTCCTGCAGGTATGCCTGTTCGGAGGCTTTGAGCTGTAGGTAAAGGCTGTCGTTACGCAGCACCGCAGTCGAGGTGCTGGAGGAGTTCTGGTTGATCGCTTCCTGCACATCCGTAAGGCTCAGACCATAGGCTTGCAGGCGTGCCTCGTTGACCTCAATAGCCATCATCGGGTCAAGCCAGCCATTGAGGTTGACCTGGCTGATGTTGGGGTTACTCAACAAGTCTGAGCGCAACGCCTCAGCCAAGGTTTGCAAGGTATAACGGTCGGCATCGCCATACAGCTGTAACGACAACGCATCCGACTCGCGTTGTGCCTTGGTGATGACCGGATTTTTCGCCTCGCTGGGGAAGTTAGATATGGCGTCGACCTTGCTTTTGACGTCGCGCATCAGTATGTCGAGGTTGTAATCCGACTGCATCTCCACGCTGACATTGGCGCCGCTGCCGTTGGCCGTACTGGTGATGCTCTTGATGCCGATCACATCTTCCAGCGCGTCTTCGATCTTGATCGCCAGGCCTTCTTCCGACTGGGTCGCTGAGCCGCTGTCGTAGGTGACGCCGATGTTGATGCTGTCCGGCTCCATGGCCGGAAAGGCCTCCTTGCGCAGGTCGCCCATGGACATCACGCCGAGGACAATCACTAACAGCATCAATAGGTTGGCTGCGACCGGGTTGCGCGCGAACCAGGCAATGATGCCGCCACCGCTCACTGAGTTACTCATCACTCACCTCCACCGGGATGACCGGCATACCATCGAGGTAGCTACTTAACGGGTGAACCAGAATCTGCTGCGCACTGCTTTGCATCGCCACTGGTGCGGCAACATAAATGGCTTCCGCATCGGCAAATAACGGTTGCACCGCCAGGCTGACCAGCGTCTGTTGTTCGCCTATGTACCAGATGTAGCCCCGCTGGCTGAGTGCTGAGCTGGGCAGCTTCCAGAGGTGATCAATGGCGCTGCCAGGAATACGGGCCTCGACAAAGGTGCCAGGCAATAGCTCGGGCACTTGTTCGAGCGGTTGTTCAACCGCTACGATCAAGGCGCGTTGGCGGGTGGTTTCATCCAGGCTCTGTTCGGCTCTGACTACGGTTGCTTGCCACTGCTGGTTGTTTTCCACGTTGTGCAGGGTGACCTGCCACTGCGCTTCACGCATTTGATCAAGCGGCGGCAGACTGGCCCAGTCTTGGGCGGAGAGGGCAACGGCGACCTCAACGCGATCGGTACTGACTAAACTACCGACTTCACTGCCGGTTTGCAGGTAGCTGCCGGGGGCAGCGCTGCGGCTGGTGATCAAGGCGTCAAAGGGAGCGGTAATGCGGGTTTGTGCCAGATTGCGTCGAGCATTGGTAACACTGGCCTCGGCATTTTTTAAAGCGGCTTGGGCGGCTGCCAATTGGGGCTTGCGAAGCACCAGTTCGGAGTCTGGTTCGCCATCCAGGCCCGAGGCACTCCATTCGGTCTGGGCTTGTAACCCTTCACGTTGCTCCTGCAGTAGCGCCAGTTTGGCGTTGGCCAGGGTTTCTTCGGCGCTGGCCAACGCCGCGCGGTATTCGCTGTTCTCCAGTTCCAGCAACACGTTGCCAGCCTTCACCCGGTTACCGGCCTCAAAATCCTGGGCAATCTGCTGCACTTGCCCGGTCACCTGGGCGCTCAGCGTCAGCTCGAAGCGCGGATTGGCTGCGCCATAACCAATCAATTGAGCCTGGTAGCGGCCGGGTTCGACGCGCAGCACGTTGACGCTGGGGCTCACCGCTTGCTCGCCCGCCAGAGGAGTCTGGCGGCTTGCTTCATAGGCGCTCGCCCGCCAATGGTTGTATGCCAGAACGAGAATTATGGCTAACAGCGCACCAACAAATATCAACGTGGTTTTATTGCGGCGGATCATTGGTCGGCTCCCAGACCCAGTGCCAATCCGAGTACAACTCGGTTGGCAAGGCGGTTGTAGATGATGGTGTCGAGCTGCGCTTCAAGGTTGTAGGTCTGTTGTTGCACGATGAGCAGCTCCAGCACGGTAGCGGTGCCGTTGCGATAGCGCTGCTGATACTGGGTCAGGTTGTTCTGCTGGCGCTTCAGTGCGGTTTCGATGTGTTGCTGCTGCTGAGCCAATGTGCGCTCCTGCCCCAAGGCGTTCTCTACCTCGGTTACCGCGGTAATCAGGGTGTCGCGGTAAGCCTGGTAGCTTTGTGCAGTGGTCAACTCGGCGATATCTGCTGCGGCCCGCAGTTGGCCGCCTTGATACAGCGGCGCGGTGAGCTGACCGAGCAGGGACCAGACCGGGTCAGTCAACAATGCCTGGCTAGGTGAATCGGCGATGTCTTGCAAAGCCGCCTGCAGGCTGA
The DNA here is from genome assembly GCA_011053055.1 of Halopseudomonas sabulinigri. Taxonomy (GTDB): domain Bacteria; phylum Pseudomonadota; class Gammaproteobacteria; order Pseudomonadales; family Pseudomonadaceae; genus Halopseudomonas; species Halopseudomonas sabulinigri_A. The sequence goes on from DRHT01000021.1 coordinate 59,668, forward strand.
TTTTTGGCAGCATGTCTTTGTAGGCGACGCTGGTGCGCAAATCGTTGGCTTGAATAGCGAGCCAGGCGGCTTGCAGGTCGGGGCGGCGTTCCAAACTTTGTTCAGGCAGCTCAGCCAAGGGCGTCAGCACACCGGGGTAACCCTCGGGCACACTCACATCTATTGGCCTGCTGCTGCCCAGCATGGCTTGCAGGGCGCGTTCTTGCTGGGCCAATGATTCCTTGTTGGCGCTCAATGTGGCGCGGCTGCTGGCGGCAGAGCTACGGGCGCTGTCGAGATCTTCTAGGCTGCCCAAACCGTTGCGATAGCGCTGCATGATGAATGTTTCGTTGCGCTCCAGCGTGCTCAAGCGCCGTTGTTCAATTGCGACCGCATGCTGCTGGGCAATCAGGCCAAGCCAACTGCGCATCACTTCACCGGCTAAGGTGTCGCGAGCGGCTTGGTACAGCGCCTGCTGTTCAGCGACGTCTTTACCTGCAGCGGTCACGCTGTCGCCAATCTGATTCCATAGATCAACCTGCCAACTGACGCTGAGTGAGCCGGTGTAGCTGCTGTCTTCGTCTTCGCTGTCGCCGGCAGAGAAGCCGGCTTCCAGCGCTGGTAAGCGGCCGCCATTGATACTTTGTTGCTCGGCCTGGCGTATCTGCAGGGTGAGCAAAGTCTGTTGCAGGCTGGGGTTGTTGGTCAGCGCCTGCGACACCAGCTGATCGAGAGTGGTGTTGTCGATGAGTTGATTCAGTGAAGTCAGGTTGCTGCCTTGAGTCTGCTCGGACCAAGCGGGTAATTGCTGCACTTCATCGGCGCGTAACTGATCGTAATCATCCTGCCGCAGGCCATTGCTGGCGCACGCGGAAAGCACTAAACACAGGCCGAGTATCAAGCTGCGATGGGGGTGATTAGTTGTCACTAAAACGGCTCCAAAACTCAAGGTCAGTCATACCGTTGATGCGGGGCATGCCTATCAGATGGTTTGCAGCATAATGCTTTGAGGGTTAACGCGGGGTTAAAGTTAAGGTCTAGGGGGAAGATATGGGGATGGCGCTTGAAGCGTGCTGGCGGGAATGATTGCCGAGCCAGTTAACTGGCTCGACGAGGTGCTTACTTAGTCCATATCGTCTTCGCTGAAAACGATGTCGTGCTTGGCAATATCTACGTTCCAGAGGGTGTAGGTATCGCCGTCTTCGTCTTCGGCGCGAATGTCGTAAACCGAGCCTTTGGCTTGGCTAACGGTAACGCGCACAGTGTCACCAGCGGGAAGTACGTCTTGGTCAAGCACGTCTTCTTCCCAGTTACCTGCCTTGGCAGGGCTGACATACAGGTAATGAATGTCATAACCGGTACCGTTGGTTACTTCGACGTAGCCACTAAAGGCGGCGGCTGTGGTGCTGAACACGCAAGCAACTGCGAACAGTGCCAATACTCGTTTAATCATGCGTTTCTCCTTGGCGGTATGGGCGAAAGACCCACCTACCTTCCAGATTACTGAACTACAAACGTGTTAGCCGGCCCCAGCCGCTAGAGGCACCTTTGCGGGCGTTATCAGAGCATTCGGGGTGGGCACATCAAGCCATGATGGCTAGTTGCCAAAGGAGTATAGGAAGTTCGGTTTTGTTGTGCAATTCATTGTCCGAGCGCTGCTCAGGCCTTGCCCGGGAGTTTTGAAAACTAAAACCGCGTGACTAGAGGGCAATCTACAAAGACGAGGTAGAAGAGGTGACTACCAAGCGGCTTGGCCGGCTCAGTAGTCGGCTGGCTCAGTCGATGTCATCTAAAGTAAAAGTGACGTCACGTTTGGCAATATCTACGTCCCAAAGAGTGTAGGTGTCGCCGTCTTCATCTTCTGCACGGATGTCGTACACGGAGCCTTTGGCTTTGCGCACGCTGACGCGCACGGTTTTCCCATCTGGCAATATGTCTTCGTCGAGTACGTCTTCTTCCCAATCGCCAGCATGGGCAGGGCTAACATACAGGTAATGAATGTCGTAACCGGTATCGTTGGTTACTTCGACATAGCCGTTGAAAGCGGCGGCTGAGGTGCTGAACAGGAAGGTTATCGCGAACAATGCGAGCATTCGTTTGAGCATATTGGTCTCCTTGGCGGCATGGGCACGCAGCACCATCTACCTTGCAGTTTGCCGAGCTACATAGTGGGTTAACCTGCCTCTGCACCCTAAGAGAGCGCCTGCGAAGGCGCGTCTTGAGGTGGTCTGAGAGGAAGACACATCAATGCCTGATGGCGAGATGACATGGCATGATAGAGAAGGTGCTTTTTGCTTGGCAATGACCTGAACTGGGTATTGTCTAGACTGTTTGGTTTGGCGTATTCGCTATGCGAATGCGGCGTTTTAGTAGTTTTCCCCAAATACTCTCTGGCGCTGCCAGCCACACCTGCGAGTGCAGCCAGCGCAATGCCGTTGCATCGCTGGCGAGCAGGTTGCGTTCAGCGCGCGATAGGGCGTCCGGCCCTTCCTGCAGGCAACGCTGTGCCAGTAGCTGTAGTTCACTTTGTTGTCGTTTGGCGCGCGGGGCATGGGCTAATTGCGACTGAAGCTGGTTGGTGTAGGGGTGCACAATGGCCTCGTTGAACGCGGCATGTTGATCTACTTCGAGCAGCTTGCTGGGTTTGTTCAAGTCGTCGACCAGTTGTGAGCCCTGGGCCTCTTCTGGTATCTGCAGCCAGCGGTTGCGCAGCAAAGCTTCGCCCCAGCCGACCTTGCTCAGCAACACAAAGATAGGCGCAGCCAATATCAAAGGTAGCGCTACGGGCAGTGACCAGAGAAAAAACATCGGATCCAGCCACCAGGCGAATCCAGCCCAAGCTAGTGCCAGTAAGCTGCCGATGCCCTGATTCAATACCGCTGCCAGCCAACTGGTTTCTCCGCTGCGGTTTTGTCCCGCCCAGCGCAAATTGACGTTAAACAGCGCTTCCATCACGTAGCGGCAGTGCGAAAGCATGCGAATAGGTGCCAGCAATGCTGAGATAACTATTTCTAGAAACACGCTGAAGAACAGCTTAAAGCCACCGCCAAACTGCTGACGGCGCCCACGCAGCAGTACATCGGTTACTGCGAGAAATTTGGGTAAAAACAGCAACGTCAGGGTGATACTGACCATCCATATGGCACGTTGTGGATGCCACTCTGGCCATAACGGGAATAACTGATTTTGTTCTGGAAAGTAGTTGATTGGCCACAGCACCAAACGCGCTACTTCGATGGTCGTCAGGACGAGAAAACTAAACCAGAGCGGTGAGGCGACATAACCCATGATGCCATTCATAAAGGCCATGCGGTGGGCTAGTCGAAGCCGACGGCTGAACAGCATTAACCAGATATGCTGCAGATTGCCTTTGGCCCAGCGGCGATCGCGGGTTAACTCATCGGAAAGGGTCGGCGGCGACTCTTCATAGCTTTGATTAAGCTCAGGCTCCAGCCAAACTTCTTGGCCGGCCCGTCCCATGTAGGCTGCTTCGGCAAAGTCATGGCTGAGTACCGGGCCCTTGAACAGACCCCAGCCCGGCAATTTACGCAGCCCGCAATGTTGCATAAAGGGTTGAATGCGCAGAATCGCGTTGTGCCCCCAAAAAGCGGCATGACCAAGTTGAATCGCTGCCAGTCCGGTGGTGAACAACGGGCCATAAAGTTGGTTGGAGAACTGCTGCAGCCGCGCAAACAGCGAGCGGCCGTTAATCAAACTTGGGCTCGACTGTAATATGCCCACCTGCGGATGGCGCTGCATCAATTGCACCATGCGCACTAAGTTGTCGCCACCCATCAGGCTGTCGGCGTCGAGCACCACCATGTACTCGTAAGCGCCGCCCCAGCGCCGCAGAAAGTCGGCGACGTTGCCACTTTTGTAGTTCAGGTTGATCGGTCGGCGGCGATAGAAGATACGATCCTGCATGCCTAATTCGTTACGCAGCTGATCCCAGGCGGCTTGCTCTGCTAGCCAGACATCGGGGTCGCGGCTGTCGGAGAGAATAAAGAAGTCGAAATTTTCCAATTTCCCGCTGCGTTGCAAACTCAGAATAACGCTTTTCAGGCCTTGCAAGCTGCGACCAACCGGTTCGTGGTAAATCGGCATCACTACGGCGGTGCGTGCCAGCGGCGTCGCTTCTAGTGTTGCTTCATCCTGCTGGCGCAACAGGCTTAGTGGATCGCCACCAATGCGGCGTAAAAAGAAACCGGTTAGACCAATCCAGAAACCGACGCTGATCCACGCGAACAACAGAGCAAACACGGCGGCTATGCAGACTTCAATTAGATTGCCGCCGTGGTAGGGCAAAATAGACAATATGAAATAGGTGGCTGTCAGGGTCTGCAGTAGCACCGCCAAGCTCAGCAGGCCGCGCCTTACCGTGGCCGCTAGCCGCCAACGCGGGCGTTGCTGTGTAAGCAAATCGGCTGGCAAAGGCTCTGGATTATTCATCAATAATCACCGTAATGCATGCTGCTGCGGCTTAAAGGGGGCGACGCGGCGGCTATAGGTGTTTGCCCTGGAAGCTCTTCCTGCAGGGCTTGCAGGCTGAACGACAGACGCTGCTGTTCTGGTTGATGCAGCGCTCGTGCAGTGATGGCCAGTGCCTTTTCTTCAGTTGCTGCGTCGATCACGACGCCGCTCCAAGCCCAGTAGGCGAGGATACGTTGCAGCAGAAGTTCGCTAATGGGTTGTGGCATTGCGCAGTCCTATTTAGCGGGGCCGAGCAAGTCGGTGCCCGCCGGTAGTTCGTACTGCCACGTCTCGGTCAGCGTCTGCTCTTCATCTTTCAGGAAAGCCCGTACGTTCAAGGGACGATCTGGCGCAGGACGGGCGAGAATCGACAGACGCCAGCGCTTGAGAGGCTCGACGTACTCAACGAACTGTTCAATCAGCTCGCCATCCTGTTGCACGCTAACGTCGCCCAATACTGCGGCGTCGGCCTTGAGTTCGGTCAGCGGGCCGCCGGCGAAATCAACAATCAAGCGAATCGCACCCTCTTCGTTGCCACCGCCGATGCGCATGCCATCGCCTAGAAAGCTGGCTTCGGTTTGGCCAAGGGGGGACTTTGCAATATCAGGCCCGCCAAACTGTATCTGGTAATCGTATTTCAGCTCCTGGCCCTTGCCAACGGCGGCTTCCGGCTTCCAGAAAGCGACGATGTTGTCGTTGGTTTCGTCGGGCGTCGGAAGCTGCACCAGGACGACGTTGCCCTTGCCCCAGTCGCCAGTAGGTTCGACCCAGGCACTTGGGCGTCCGTCGTAATGCGCTTCCAGGTCCATGTAATTACGGAACTCGGTATCGCGTTGCAGTAGACCAAAACCGCGCACATTCTGCGTCGCAAAATAATCCATGTTCAGTGTTTGCGGGTTACGCAACGGGCGCCACAACCACTCGTCAGATGCGCCATCATGAACCAGCAATCCATCGGAGTCGTGTACCTGTGGGCGCCATTCGCCACGTGGGCGGATAGTGTTCTCGCCGTAATAAAACATGCTGGTCAGCGGAGCAATGCCTAACAGCTCCACGTCTTGGCGCGGGAATAGTACCGATTGCACATCCAGTACGGTGTTCTCGCCCGGGGTGACAGTAAAGCGGTAGGCGCCGGCAAGGCTTTTACCGTTAAGCAGCCCGTAGAATGTCATCACTTTGGCATCCGGCGTGGGCCGCTCCAGCCAAAACTCGACAAAGTCAGGAAATTCTTCGCCGCCGGGCAGACCTGTATTCATCGCCAGGCCGCGGGCGGAGATACCGAAGTTGTTGTCCTCGCCAACCGCGCGGTAGTAACTCGCGCCGGCAAATACCAGGAACTGGCTTTGCACCTCAGGTTCCTTGAGCGGGAACGTCAGTTTGAAACCGGCGTAGCCAAGGTCAGCCGGGATCAAGCGTTCCACCTCAGTGTTGGGGTAGGTGAACTGATTCTTGTCGAATTTCAGGGGGTGTACGCCCTGCTCATCGATTACGTGAACTTTAACGGGGTACTTATAGAACAACCCCGGCGGTACAGGCATGACTTGGAATGCTGAATTGCTTTCGTTCCACAGGCTGTTCTCCGCTTTGAAGCGGATGCCTTGATAATCATGAAAGCTCAGCTCCTGCAGAAATTTGGGAACTGGTTCGGGTGACTTGTAGGGCGACGCAGCCAGCGTTCTTGCCTTGTCTACCACGCTAGAAAAATCGAAATCTGCTGCGCTGGCGTGAAGGGGCAGCCAAAGACTGAGTACGCCAGTAAAGAGGGAAATCCCTTTAGTCATCTTGAATTCCTTGGGGCAAAGTGGGTCTTGGCCAGCCGGAATGCGATTCCCGCCAGCTATCAATAGCTTCTTGTATAGGCTGCAGAACAGGGAGACAGTTCCCGCGACAGCGTATCGTCGTCCGCGCAATTGTTACCATTGTTGTAGGGGCTGGCAGGCGACAAATCAACTTGTGGAGAATACGTAATAACTGACTGAGAAAACCTTGCTATGGCGTGCTCAAGCAATAGGCTCGACGCTGCATTATAGCCATTTAATTATCTGTCAGAGGTTGCAAAATTCTACTCGGTGCATAGAAAAGCCATTCCCGCGCTTATCCTGAGCGGGGCTCTGCACAAGAGTTTTGCGTATTCGTGGAATCTTAGGTGTGACAGTTTTTTCTGGCATGCGTTCACTACCGTCCAGCGGTTTGCTTCCCCCGCAAAATCTGCCTAGGCTGGAAGAGTAAAAATCCTTGGTGTCTGCTATTGGCGGGCATGTTTCGCGCTGTCATTTGGCGCCCTGTTGATCAATTTGGATTTGGACTTTCGGGTGCCGCTTGGCGGCGACCGACTGTTATTTGAATCCTGCTCACGACTGTTTCGAGGAGTTCGTCCATGTCTGTATCTCGCCTTAAAACCTCACGTTTATTTCGCCAGCAATGCTACGTCGGCGGCAAGTGGGTGGGGGCCAGTGATGGCAGTACCATTGATGTGGATAACCCGGCTAACGGTGAGATTCTGGGTACCGTTCCAGTACTCAGCGAAGCGGAGTTAAAGGATGCCATCAAACAGGCTGATGCTGGCTTCAAGGTGTGGCGCAAAAAAACGGCGCAAGAGCGCGCTGATCTGCTGCTGCGCTGGAACAGCCTGATATTGGAACACAAGGAAGACATCGCCACCCTAATGACTCTGGAGCAGGGCAAGCCGCTGACCGAGTCGCGTGGCGAGGTCGACTATGCGGCGTCTTTTATTCGCTGGTTTGCTGAAGAGGCTCGCCGGGTTTATGGCGAAACCATTCCCGGCGCGAAACCGGGTCAGCACATTGTGGTCGTCAAGCAACCTATTGGTGTTACCGCGGCTATTACTCCATGGAACTTCCCTGCGGCGATGATTACTCGCAAAGCGGGCGCTGCCTTGGCGGCCGGTTGTTCGATGATCGTTAAACCTGCTAGCGCTACGCCTTATACGGCGCTTGCGCTAGCAGAACTGGCGGATGAAGCGGGCATCCCGGCAGGCGTGTTCAACGTGGTGACCGGCAAGGCGTCGGTTATCAGCGACGTGCTTACCAGCAGCTCGACGGTACGCAAGCTGAGCTTCACCGGCTCCACCAGTGTGGGCAGCCAGTTGATGGCTCAATGCGCCCAGCATATTCAAAAAGTATCCTTGGAACTGGGCGGCAACGCGCCCTTTATCGTGTTTGACGATGCCGATGTAGAGCGCGCGGTAGAAGGCGCGATGATCTGTAAATTCCGCAATACCGGGCAAACCTGTGTCTGCGCTAACCGCTTCTTGGTGCAGGCAGGTATTCATGATCGCTTTGTTGAGAAACTCGCCGAGGCTATGGGCAAGCTCAAATTGGGCGATGGCTTTGCAGAGGGCGTCACCCAGTCTGCACTGATCAACCGTTCTGCGGTGAAGAAGGTACAAGAGCACTTTAAGGACGCCCTGAGCAAGGGCGCCAAGCACGTAGCGGGCGCTGTGCCCGAAGGCGATAACGGCAACTTTGTCGCGCCAGTGTTGATCGCGGGCGTGACCCGCGATATGCAGCTGTGCGAAGACGAAACCTTTGGTCCGCTGGCAGCCGTCATCAAGTTCGAGACTGAAGAAGAAGCTATCGAAATTGCTAACGACACGCCTTTCGGACTGGCCGCTTACTTTTACAGCACCAACATCCATCGCGTATGGCGAGTAGCTGATGAGCTGGAAGCCGGCATCATCGGTGTTAACGAAGGCGCGGTTTCAAATGCCGCAGCGCCGTTTGGTGGGGTGAAGGAATCCGGCCTGGGTCGCGAAGGTTCCAGTCACGGCATTGAGGAATACATGGAGATTAAATATCTCTGCATGGGCGCGGAGTAGGCTGATGACTGAACACGCTGCACGCAAGAAAATCGCGCTGATGCCCGGTGATGGCATCGGTCACGAGGTCATGGCGGCGGCTGACGCGGTGCTAAAGGCACTGCATAAGATTGAACCGTTGCCGCTGGACTGGGAAACCCTGGCGTGGCCAAGTACCGCCTGGCATCAGGCGCATGGCGAGATGATGCCGGAAGACGCCCTGCAACAAGTACAGCGTTACGATGCCTTGCTACTTGGAGCCTTGGGTGACCCCGGGCCGATCAGCGACGCGCAACGTTACCGCTTGCCCGACAGCATCTCGCTGGCGCCGCTGCTGACGTTCCGCAAGGGCTTGCAGCTTTGGGCCTGCGAGCGTCCCGCGCGCTTGTTGCCGGGAGCGCCTCAGTATCTAGCGGACCCGCGTGCCGCTGATGTCGACATGCTGGTCATTCGCGAGAACAGCGAGGGTGAATACGTCAATCAGGGCGGCCGCTTGAATCGCGGCACCGCGCAGGAGGTGGCGACCCAGCTGGAAGTGTTTACCCGTCACGGTACCGAACGGCTGATTCGCCATGCGTTTCGCCGTGCACAGCAGCGACTGGCTGCACGCCCGCAAGGCAGTGCCGCGTTTTTCTGCGCCGAGAAGGGCAGCGCTGGTGCACAGGTCTGCTTGATCACCAAGCGTAATGCCCAGCCTTTTTGGGGCGATATGTACACCGAGGTGTTCGCCGAAGTCGCCAAGGAATTCCCTGACATCGGCGTGCACCATGAGCTGGTGGATGCTGCCTGTATGAAATTTGTACAGAGCCCATGGGCATTCGACGTGGTAGTGGCGAGTAACTTGCATGGAGACATACTGACGGATCTGGCCGCCGTGCTATCGGGCGGACTGGGGCTGGCGCCGTCTTGTAATATCAATCCAGATAGTCGGGAGATGCCCGCACTGTTTGAACCGACACATGGTAGCGCGCCGGATATTGCCGGCCAGGGGAAAGCTAATCCTGCTGCCATGCTGCTTACCACAGCCATGATGTTGGACTGGGTAGGCTGCGCACAAGCTGCCGAGCGCCTGCGCATGGCCGTTGCCAAGGATCTGGTGGCGGCTGCAGGGGCTCAGCGAACTTGTCAGGAGGTTACAGCCGGCGTGATTGGCGGGTTGTAACCCCCTTCTAAAGTGCTAGGGCTCGTTTGGCGAGTCGCTGGCCTGTCGTATTTTCGAGCACAGTCGGGCGCGACGCCCGCTGCAAGGACAGGAGACGTTTATGAGTCATTTGTCACCGCTGTTGAAACAAGCCAGTCAGGTGCGCGTAGAGCGCGGCGAAGGTAGCTGGTTGTTTGACGTCAACGGCAAGCGCTATCTGGACTTCACTTCCGGCATTGGGGTTACCAGTACCGGCCATTGTCATCCCAAAGTGGTTGCAGCGGCGCGCGAACAAATCGGCAAGATCGTGCACGCGCAGTACACCACCGTCACGCACCAGCCCATGCTGGACCTGTCTGACCGGTTGGCGGAACGAATGCCCGGGCCGATCGATTCCGTGGCGTTTGCCAACTCCGGTTCCGAAGCAGTTGAAACGGCTCTGCGACTCGCGCGTCACGCGACAGGTCGCGCTAACATCATCGTATTTGATGGCGGCTTTCATGGCCGCACCATGGCAGCGGCCTCGCTGACTACTTCCGGCACTAAGGTGCGCACCGGCTTTCATCCGATGATGGCAGGGGTCGTGGTTTCACCTTTCCCGCACGCCTATCGCCATGGCTGGACTGAAGAACAGGCCACCGATTTTGCCCTGCGTGAACTTGACCATATTTTCAAAACCCAATCCGCTCCCAGCGATACCGCCGCCATGATCATCGAGCCCGTGCAGGGTGAGTTTGGCTATTACCCGGCTAATACCCCATTCATGCAGGGGCTGGCTGAGCGTTGCAAGCAGCACGGTATTTTGCTGATTTGCGATGAAATCCAAGCGGGCTACGGGCGCACGGGTAAGTTCTGGAGTCACGATCACTTTTCCGTACAACCTGACGTCGTGATTACCGCTAAAGGGCTGGCCAGCGGTTTCCCGCTTTCAGCGATTGCGGCATCCGAAGAGTTGATGAGTAAGGGCATGCCCGGCTCGCAGGGCGGCACCTACGGGGCCAACGCGGTTGCCTGCGCTGCTGCGCTGGCGACGCTCAAGGTGATTGACGAAGAACAGCTGGTCGCCAACGCAGCGCAGCAAGGCGAGCGTCTGCTCAATCAGTTGACTGAACTGCAACAGCGCTACAGCTGTATCGACACTATTCGTGGCAAGGGTTTGATGCTCGGCATGGAGATTGGCGATGACCACCGCACGCCGCGTGCTGACTTGGCCGGCAAGCTTAGCGTGGCCGCTGAGGCTCAAGGCCTGCTGCTGCTGCGCTGTGGCACCGATGGCCAGATAGTACGCTGGTTGCCACCGCTTACGGTGTCTGCGGATGAGATCGACGATGCGGTTTCGCGCTTTGCCAAGGCGCTAGAAGAGGTGGCTGAGTGACCCGCATTCTGGTGCTGGTTGCACCCGGCGAGTTGCCTTTGCCGGGCCTGGAGACCTTACCGACTGGCGTCGAGTTAACCACCGTCAGTGCTGAAGCCGAACTGCGTGAACAGCTCATGCATGCCGATGTGCTAGTGGTCACCGATTTCCGCACGGGCTTGCTGGAGCGGTGTTGGCCTGCGCACCACGACATCAAGTGGGTGCATGCGACGAGTGCGGGCGTGGACGCGTTGTTGTTTCCGGCGCTGGTAAAGAGCGATCTGCTGCTGACCAACGCGCGTGGTGTGTTTGATCTAGGCATCGCTGAGTATGTACTCGGCGCCGTGCTGATGTTTGCCAAAGATACCCTCGGCAATTTGCGGCATCAGCGCGCGCACCGCTGGCAGCACCGGGAAACCGAACTGATCAGCGGCAAGCATGCGCTGATCATTGGTGCTGGCTCTATCGGCGGTGAGGTTGCGCGCCTGCTCAGTGCCCTGGGGCTTGAGGTTACAGGGGTTGCTCGCAGTGCGCGAGATACGCCGCATTTCAAGCAAGTGGTCGCCAACGATGACCTCGAAAAACACCTCCCAAATGCCGATTACGTGGTGGTAACAGCGCCGCTGACCCCCGCTACAGAAGGTTTGATTAATCGCCAGACGCTGGCGCTGATGAAACCGCATGCAGTGTTGATCAACGTTGGGCGTGGCGCTGTGGTGGTGACTGACGATTTGGTTGAAGCCTTGCAGCAACGAGTAATCGCGGGCGCTGCGCTGGATGTGGTTGAGCCCGAGCCGCTGCCGGCACAGCATCCGTTGTGGGATATGCCTAACGTGATGATCTCGGCGCACATGTCCGGTGATTTTGTGGGCTGGCGCGATGCGCTGGGCGAGCAATTCAAGGCCAATCTTGAACATTGGCTGGCTGATGGAGACTTGTTTAATCAAGTTGATAAGGGTACGTCCTGAACATGCTTAGAGCAGTCAAGGTTCAGTATTTCCATGATGATTTTTCCACCTGAGGAGGCGGATATGTCCCAGGACATTCTTAAGATGACAGCAGTACAACTTCGGGAGAAGCTTGCCGACAAACAGTTGTCTCCGGTTGAAGTCGCCAATGCGATGCTGGATCAGATTGAAAGGGTGGATAAACAGACTAACGGCTTCTGCCTAGTCGATCGTGAGACCTCGCTGGGCTTTGCCCGCGAGTCTGAGCAGCGTTATCAACGCGGCGAGGCTAACGGCCTGCTGGATGGTGTTCCCGTCGCGGTCAAGGATGTATTCCTAACCCCCATGTGGCCAACCATCAAGGGTTCGCATACGGTTGACCCGCAAAGCACCATGGGTAAATCGGCCCCCTGTACCGCCGCCTTGGCGCGCCATGGTTATGTGCCTATCGGCAAGACCACGACACCCGAGCTGGGCTGGAAAGGCGTGACCGACAATCCGGTCACCGGCGTAACCAACAACCCCTGGAATCCCGCCACTACATCTGGCGGCTCCAGCGGTGGTAGCGGTGTGGCGGTTGCTTTGGGTATGGCGCCCATTGCGCTGGGAACTGATGCAGGTGGCTCGATTCGTATCCCTGCTGCGTTCTGCGGTATCGTCGGTTTGAAGCCGTCTTTCGGCGAGGTGCCGCATTGGCCGTCGAGCCCGTTCGGCACCTTGGCGCATGCTGGCCCCATGACTTGGACGGTAGAAGACTGCGCGCTGATGATGAATGTGCTGTGCGAAGCCGACCATCGCGATACCAACGCAGTGCCACGCCGTAATATTGATTATTTGGCCAAACTCAAGAACGGCGTAAAGGGACTGAAAATCGCTTACAGCCCTAACCTAGGTTACGTGGACGTAGACAAGGAGGTTGAGGCCTCGGTTGCTGAGGCGGCGAAGGTATTTGAGTCGCTGGGCGCCGAAGTGGTGCGCGTCGATCCCGGTTTCAGTGATCCGTTGGCGGCCTTTGGTCACCTGTTTTACGGTGGTGCAGCGAATGCCATCCGTGATCTGGGTGCGAAAAAACGCGCCTTGATGGACCCTGAACTAGTTAAGGTCGCCGAGAAGGCCTCGCGCCTGAGCATGCTGGATTACATGGGCGCGGTGAACGAATCCATGGCGCTGCGCGAGCGCATGGCCGGCTTTCATCAGAAATACGATTTGCTACTGACACCGACCTTGCCGATTACCGCTTTCAAGACCGGGCGTGAAGTGCCCGAGGACTGGCCCAGTACGCGTTGGCCAACCTGGACGCCCTTCACTTACCCCTTCAACATGACCGGTCAACCCGGACTCTCGGTGCCCTGCGGCTTCGACAGCAAAGGTCTGCCGATTGGTTTGCAGTTGGTGGGTGCACGTTTCAATGACGCTCTGGTACTGCAAGCGGGCTATGCCTATCAGCAGGCCGCGCCTTTGACCGATCGTCGTCCAGACCTGTTTACCGCCTGATCAGGGGAACGCTTTATGGCACTTGGAACAAGTGATGTAGACCTGTACGAATCCGAAGATCCGATCTGGAATCCGGCGCTGCTGACTATTCCGATTCCCGGTATTCGCAAGATGGTCAATCTGGCATCGAGCCTGGAAGATGTGATCCACCTATCTATTGGTCAGCCGGACTTGCCTGCGCCTAAAAACGTGGTGGACGCAGCCGTCGAAGCCCTGCAAGCAGGGCAGACGGGCTATACCATGGACGCCGGTTTGCCTGAGTTGTTGGAGTCGCTGTCTACCTATTACAGCGGGCGTTATCAGCGGCCACTGACCACTGAAAACATCCTGGTGACCACAGGTGCTACGGAGGCGATTTACCTGGCACTGACGGCGGTCGCGGCTCCAGGCCGGCACTTTATCGTTCCTGATCCGGCGTTTATGTTGTACGCGCCGCTGATTCGCATGAACGGTGGCGAAGTCACCGAGATTCGCACTCGAGCGGAAAACAACCATCAGCTTGACCCGCAGGAAGTGATAGACGCGATTGAGCCGCACACTCATGCCATCGTGCTCAACTCACCCAGTAACCCTACGGGTACCCTGTACCCAAAGGAGACGCTGGAGGCGATTCTGGAAGAGGCGGCGTATCGCGGTATCCACGTGATCAGCGATGAGGTCTACGATCACTTGATCTACGACGGCAAGGAGTATCCCTCAGTGCTGTCGTGCTGCAGTGATCTGGATCACGTGATGGTGGTGAGCAGCTTCTCGAAAACCTACAGCATGGCGGGTATGCGTATTGGCTGGCTGATCGCCAGCCAGGCGGCGATCAAGAAGCTGCGGCGCTATCACATGTTCACCACCACGGTGGCCAATACGCCATTCCAGTGGGCCGGCGTTGCTGCATTGCGCGGGGGTACTGAGTTCACCGATTACATGCTGGCGGAATACACCCGGCGGCGAGACCGCTTGGTGGAGTTGGTCGAGCAAACGCCGCACCTCACGGGTTATAAACCGGAAGGCGCGTTTTATCTTTTTCCGTCGCTGCCGGAAGGGGTCAATGGCACCAACGTGGCGCTACGTCTGCTGAAAGAAACCGGGGTTTGTACCATCCCCGGGGAGACGTTTGGTAACAGCTGCAACAACGCGCTGCGCTTGAGCTACTCCACATCGTTGGCAAATATTGAAGAGGCGTTTGAACGCATCATCCCGTGGATGGCCAAGCAGGATTTCAGCTGACGCGCTTGGTTTTAAAGTTAAATATGTGAACTGGTTTGCAATGCAGTGAGTGAGAACTAAACTTTTTCACTGCCTGATGTCTCTTTAAGGGAGGCCATACTGGTTAACGCCAGTGCGGCTATTTCATCCAAAGGAGGAAATCTGATGAATAGGATCGTTTATATTGTTGGTGCCGTGGTGATCGTTTTGGCCATCCTGTCGTTTCTCGGCTTTCGTTAAATCCTTGCCTCGCTGGGTATCAAGTACCTCGAGGCAAGTGAAGCAAGCGGTTCGTCGTGTTCCCGCGACGTTACCGTTTGGTAAATATCTGGTCTGCGCGCCATTCCCGCGAATTACCCCAGTTACACCACCTGCCTATTAAATTACTCCATTCTTTCGTAGTCGTTCTACGCTCTCATGGGTATAGCCTAATTGTTTTAATAATGTGTCCGTATGCTCGCCCAGTGCTGGTCCGGTCCATTCGGCGCTGCCGGGGGTTTCGGTCAACTTGGGTACAATGCCCGGCATCTTGAATGGCTTACCGTCCGGCAGCGTGGCATTGATAAACATCTCGCGGGCCAAGTACTGCGGATCGCTGAACATGTCGGCGGCCGAATAGATTTTACTGGCAGGTACCTCGGCGCGATTAAGCAGGGTTAGCACGTCCTCTTGGCTACGACGTGCGGCCCAGCTGTCGATCAGCGCGTAGAGTTCGTCGCGGCGAGCATCGCGCCCGGCGTTGTCCGCTAAAGTGGGGTCGTCAGCTAGATCATCGCGCCCAATGGCGCGCATGAAACGTTGGAAAATAGCGTCGCCGTTGGCACCGATCTGCACTGCTTTGCCGTCGTTGCAGGTATGGATAGAGGAGGGCGTGATGCCGGGCATAATGTTACCGCTGCGTTCGCGCACAAAACCCATCACATCAAACTCTGGCACCATGCTTTCCATCATCGCAAACACTGCTTCATAGAGCGCAACATCGACGACCTGGCCTTTGCCTTGATTTACTTCGCGATGCCGCAGCGCCATGAGCGCGCCTATCACGCCCCACAGCGCGGCGATTGAATCACCAATGGAGATGCCGGTGCGCACTGGCGGGCGGTCTTCATATCCGGTGATATAGCGCAGGCCACCCACTGATTCGCCTACCGCTCCGAAACCCGGTTGATCCTTGTAAGGCCCCGTCTGGCCAAAGCCCGATAGCCGCACCATGACCAAGCCAGGATTGAGTGCCTGCAATACATCCCAGCCGAGGCCGAGTTTTTCCAGCGTTCCTGGACGGAAGTTCTCAATCAGGATGTCGGCGTCGGCCAGCAATTGTTTGAGAATCCTGACGCCCTCAGCTGCTTTCAGATTGAGTGTGATCGACTGTTTGTTGCGCGCCTGCACAAACCACCAAAGCGAGGTGCCTTCATACAGCTTGCGCCATTTGCGTAGTGGATCACCGCCATTGGGCGATTCGACCTTGATCACATCTGCACCGAATTCTGCGCAAATGCGGGCAGCAAAAGGGCCGGCGATCAAGGTGCCCAGCTCAATGACCTTGAGTCCGGCGAGGGGTTTTGCGGCGTTCATGCACTCTCCTGTTCAGCGTGACGCAAGCTGCACAGTGTAGGCGATTGCAGATGCGACCAGAAACCTTCGTCAGGTTGCTTTTTGCAGGGCTTGAATCAACTCTGCCTTACGCATTCTGGAGCGACCGCTTATGTCTTTGGCGCGGGCGATGCGGCGCAGCTCTGCTACGGTTTCTTCTTGCAGGGAATCTTTTCTTGAAACGCCGCGTCGGCTAGCGGCTGCACGTCGTGAAGAACCCTCGCGGGACTGGCGTTTGGCTTTAGAGCTTTTTTGCTGGCCAGAACCGCCACTCCGATTACCGCCGCCGGACTGCTTGTTGACGGTGGCCCAGGCTCGCGCTTGCGCTTCGTCCTTAGGCACGCCAGCCTCTTCGTAGCTGTCTTCTATGTGTTCTGCTTTACGCTTCTGTTTGTCCGTGTATTTGTCTTTGCTGCCCTGAGTCATGACATGCCTCCTGTCGATTGTCGGGTTCGACTGCTACTCGGAATCGAGTGCGCTAACTGAATGAGTGTCTCAACTTTCGACGTAGGGGGCCGCCATGGGTTCAAAGCAAATGCTTGGAGTGAGAGCAGCATCTAAGGTGGTAGGTGCTGCGATTGCGATGCTGCTGGATCAGGTCAGTCTTGAATGGCATCAGCGAACTGGCCAATCGCATCGACTACGCGCTGGGCTTCATCGCTAATGTCGAGCATGGCTGCCCCGGCTTTGGTGGCCAGTGCTACGCCCTGTTCAGCTTTGCTTTGGCTGCCGGTCATGCCGTTGACTGCCTGCTGCGCCAGCTCCATGTTCTGCTTTACTACATCATTGATTTCGACGGTCGCTTGGCTGGTACGTGCGGCGAGGTTGCGTACTTCATCGGCGACCACCGCAAAGCCACGCCCCTGCTCGCCGGCGCGCGCAGCTTCGATGGCGGCGTTAAGCGCCAATAGGTTGGTTTGCTCGGCAATGCCCCGAATTACCTGGACGATGCTGTTGATCCGTTCGGACTGGGTACTTAAGGCGCCAATGTGAGTTGCCACAGACTCGAGGTCGCCGGCAATGCTACGTACTACCTGCACGGTTTCTTCCACGGTGCGAGAGCCCTTGCGTGCGCTCTCGTCCGTTTCTGCGGCGATTTCAAACGCCAGCTTTGCAGCGGCAGACTCTGCATGCCGTCTTTCTACTTGCGCGGTGATATCGCTGGCGAACTTGACGACACCGTATAGTTTGCCTGTCGCGTCGTACAAGGGGTTGTAGGTTGCGCGCAGCCAGACTTCCTGTCCTGATTTGGTCATGCGTTTGAAACGGTCGGAGATGAATTCGCCAGAGTTCAGACGTTGCCAAAAGCGACGATAACCTTCGCTGCCCGCTTCGTGTGGGTCGCAGAAAATACTGTGATGCTTGCCGCGCACCTCTTCCAGACGGTAGCCCATGGTCTGCAGAAAGTTCTCGTTGGCAGAGACTATTTCGCCGTGATTGTTGAATGAGATCACCGCCATCGAGCGGTCGATCGCATTTAAGAGGCTTTGGTGTTCTTGTTCGGTGTGTATCTGTTGGGTGATGTCAGTAGCTAGCTTGATCACTCGAGTGACTTTGCCGTTGGCATCTTTTACGGGCAAGTAGCTTGCTTCCAGCCAGACTTCACGGTTGCCTTTGGCTAAGCGCATAAAGCGGTCGCTGAAGGTTTCGCCGTTCGCTAGCCGTTGCCAAAAACGACTGTATTCACTACTTGAGAGTAACTCGCGCGGACAGAATATACGGTGATGCTGGCCACGTAGCTCATCAAGTCGGTAACCCATGCAGCCTAGGAAGGCCTCATTGGCGTCGAGTATGTCGCCGTTTGGGCTGAACTCGATCATCGCAACGCTTTGGCTGATGGCGGCTAAAATCTGCTTGTGGGCGTCCAGCTCTGTTGAGCATTGTTCTAATTCTTGGCGCAGGCGTGATCCGAACATAGGTACCTCAAGCAAAGCTGTTGGAAGTAGCGAGCACAGTCGCGCCCGTATTTAGAATTGATCGGCTAACGGCGGTATTTCTTGAGACCACACAACGCATTTTTACGCGGCGCCGCCAGTGCAGAGGTAGCCTAAAATGCGCATAATGTCGTCTGAGTCTGCCGCCCATATTTATTGCCATCTAATCAAGGAGTGCCACTTTGGCTACCAGTCTGCTCGTATTAATCGACGATATTGCGTCCATCCTCGATGACGTCTCCTTGATGACCAAGGTGGCGGCCAAGAAAACCGCCGGTGTGCTGGGTGATGATTTGGCGCTGAACGCGCAACAGGTGACCGGTGTAAAAGCTGACCGCGAACTCCCCGTGGTTTGGGCGGTTGCCAAGGGTTCCTTTCGTAATAAGCTGATTCTGGTGCCAGCGGCGCTGCTGATCAGTGCCGTGGCGCCCTGGTTGATAACGCCCGTTTTAATGCTCGGTGGTGCCTTTCTTTGCTATGAAGGCGCAGAAAAATTAGCGCACGTTTTTTTGCACGACAGCAAGGCTGAGCATGCGCAGACCGTAAAGAGCTTGTCTGGTGACCCAAAGGATGTGGTCGCTAGAGAGAAAGAGAAGATAAAAGGCGCTGTGCGTACCGATTTGATCCTCTCGGCTGAGATCATCGCGATTACCTTAGGTACGGTGGCCGAGGCGGATTTCCTGCAGCAGGTCATAGTGGTGTCGGGTATCGCGTTCGTCATGACGGCCGGTGTTTATGGGCTGGTGGCCGGTATCGTCAAGCTGGATGACGCCGGTTTGGCGTTGACCGAACGCAGCAGTGCCGCCGCGCAGAAGATCGGCGCTGGCATTCTCTGGTTTGCACCTTGGTTAATGCGCGCGCTCTCAGTGGTTGGCACCGCTGCAATGTTTATGGTGGGTGGCGGCATTCTGACTCACGGCGTTGGTGTGCTGCATCACTGGATCGAGAACAGTGCTGAGCTGGCTGGAGGGTTACCCTTTGTTGGCACCGTACTGGGCGGTTTGTTGCCAACGTTGATCAATGCCGGCTTAGGCATCGTCGCCGGCTTTGTGATTTTGGGTGTCATTACGCTAATCGGGCGTTTGCGGCAGCGTTGAGCTTCAAGAGTTGAGAGTGTGAGCGTGGGTGGTCAGGTCGCCACCCAGCCGATATTGATTGTTACCGCTGCGTTTCGCTGCGTACATGGCAAGATCGGCTGCATGAATGAGCTTGTCGAGCGTTACCGCGTGGTCCGGAAATACGGCCACTCCCAAGCTGGCGCCGATTCGGTATTGCCGGTCACCCAGCGTTAGCTGTGGCGCCAGCTCAGCGAAGATTTTTTCGCAGATGCTGTGCGCTTCGTCGGCCAACCGATGCTCCGGCGCAAGTCCTTCCATCAACAACACAAACTCGTCGCCACCCAGGCGAGCCACCATGTCACTGGCGCGTAAGGCGCTGCGTAAACGCTCAGCGACTTGGATCAATAGTTCGTCGCCCACGGCATGGCCATGTTGATCATTGATGTGCTTGAAGTTATTCAGGTCGATGAATACCAGCGCCACTCGCGTTTGCTGGGTTCGCGCTCGGGTGAGCGCTTTGTTTAACCGTTTTTCAAGCATTAGTCGGTTGGGTAAGCCGGTCAGTGGGTCATGGTGGGCCAGTTTTTCAAGTGCTTGGGTTGAGCGCTTGTCGTCGGTGATGTCGCGTACCACCCCCATCATTTTAAACGCCTTCCCCTGCTCATTCTTGATCACGTTGCCGGTCTCGCGAACCCAATGCACGCTGCCGTCTGGCCACACCACGCGGTATTCCTCGTCGTGGTTCTCGCCCGTTTCTATACAGAGCTGCTCACCGGCCCGAACTTGTTCGCGATCGTCTGGGTGCACACTGTTGCAAAACAACGTGTAGGTGGGGGTAACGTCCCCTGGCTGGTAGCCAAACATGTTGTAGATGGCTTCTGACCAGTAAAGCCGATCCGTGCCTATGTCCCAGTCCCAGGTGCCTATCTGCGCGAAGTACTGGCTACGCTTCAGGCGCTCCATGGCCTCGTTGCTGGCGCTGCGTAAAGGGTCTGGGTGGATGAGTAGCACGGCAGTATGGCGTGAGGTATCTGGCAGTAAGGTAATGTCCACTTGATGCCGGTCATGTTGCTGGTTGATCGCCAGGGTTTCCTGACGTTGCAGGGTGCTTGGCAAGGTTTCCAGCATGGGTAGCCATCGGCTTATTTGGCTGCCGTTCAACAGCTCGGACGGAACACTGAGCAGCGTGCCCGCAGCGGGATTGTGCCAAGTGATTTTGCGCTGTTTATCGAGCAGCAAAATGCCGTTTGGCGACAACTCAAGCAGCGCGCGAAATCGCGCGAGCTGCTGGTGGGCATGTTTTACCCAGAATGCCGCTACCAGGGCAATCAATAATATGGCAGCTATAAGGAATAGGCTCATCGAGGCCATCGTTTGGTATTGGTTTAAAACAGTATACCCACGAACCGGGCTTTCGAGGTTGAGTGCTGGCTATTTGGTATTGAAAACATTCAAGTCTGAACCTTGGAGGCTATGATTACTCAGAATAGGACGGAATGCACAGGTGCGCCGGACAGTTCAAATGGGTCGCGACAGGGAGGTAGGCATGGCTTGGAATCAAGAAACGCTAAACGTGATAGGGCGCACGTTACTGGATGAGTTTTCCGACCTGTCGGATATTGAGCAGGGCACGCGCATCACCTTGCGTCTTATTTTAGCGGCTTTGCTGGGTGGGCTGCTGGGATTGGAACGTGAACAGCAGGGCAAGGAAGCGGGCGTGCGTACCCATATGTTGGTCTCGCTCGGTGCAGCGCTGTTTGTGCTGGTACCGGATATCGGTGGAGCGATGGACGATGCCATGAGCCGCGTTATTCAGGGAGTAGTCGCAGGTATAGGTTTTCTAGGTGCCGGTACCATCCTGAAAAGCGATAGGCACGATGAAGTAAGAGGCCTCACCACGGCCGCGGGCATTTGGCTGACCGCTGCGATTGGCGTCACCATCGGGTTGGGGCATGAGTCGACTGCGCTGCTGGCGGCCGGTATGGCGTTTGTCATTCTGCACGTGGTGCCCTTATTGTTAAAGCGCACCCCTCGACGGGATAACGATTAGCTGAGTAACGCGGAACCGACAGCGACTTGCGTTACACTGCCGGCCCTCGGTTTCTGAAAACAGGCAATGTCATGGCGCAGCAAGCGACTCCCTACAAGGTTCAACTGAATATCACCGATACCGATCTGGGCGTATACGAGAATGTGCGCATGACGGTTGCCCGCCATCCTTCGGAAACCGAACAGCGGCTGGCTACTCGCATTCTTGCTTATGCGCTGTGGTATCAGGAGCGCCTCGCCTTTGGTCGTGGTTTGTCGGATGTGGACGAAGCGGCGCTGTGGCACAAGAGTCTGGATGACCGGATTGAGCATTGGATTGAGGTCGGTCAACCCGATTCAGATCGCCTGATCTGGTGTTCGCGTCGTGCGGAAAAAGTCTCTCTGCTGGCTTATGGCAACACCAAGGTGTGGGCCACCAAGCAGTTGCCGGCGGTCGCTGGATTGAAGAATGTGAATATTGCCGCCTTGCCGGTCGATGAGCTGGACGCCTTGGCTGCGAATATGGTGCGGACCATCGACTGGGGCGTGATGATCAGCGACGGCGTGCTTTATGTCAGTGACGGTGATGCGCAGCATGAGCTAGCGCTCGAGTGGCTGCAGGGCGAGCGCTGAGTCTTATGCAAATCGAGTCTCGTCAAACGCCTGAAAACCTCCCCGATCTGGGCGATGTGTCGCCGTTGCTGACTCGCCTGTATGCCGCGCGTGGTGTGCAAAGTGCCACCGAACTGGATCGCGGGTTACGCGCGTTGCTGCCTTACCAGCAACTTAGCGGCATTGATGCAGCAGTAGCGGTCTTAAGCGCAGCGTTGGCCAAGCAGCAATCCATTCTGATTGTCGGTGATTTTGACGCCGATGGCGCTACTGCAAGCTGTGTGGCGGTGTTGGCGCTGCGCATGCTTGGTGCACAGCATGTTGATTATCTGGTTCCCAATCGTTTCGAGTATGGCTATGGGCTGACACCGGAGATTGTTGAAGTGGCGCTGCAGCGCAGCCCAGATTTGCTGGTCACTGTGGATAACGGGATTTCCAGTATTGACGGCGTGGCTGCGGCCAAGGCTGCCGGGTTGCAGGTGGTGGTGACCGATCACCATTTGCCCGGCGATCAATTACCGCTGGCCGATGCCATCGTTAACCCAAGCCAGCCGGGCTGCAGCTTTCCAAGTAAAGCGATGGCCGGTGTTGGGGTGATTTTTTACGTGATGCTGGCGCTGCGTGCCAGCTTGCGTGACAACGGCTGGTTCGATACGCACGCTGAACCCAATCTGGCTGAGCTGCTGGATTTGGTCGCGCTCGGTACGGTGGCAGACGTGGTGCCGCTGGATGCCAATAATCGGATTTTGGTGCATCAAGGGCTGGCGCGCATTCGTGCGGGCCGTTGTCGTCCCGGCATTCGCGCTTTGCTTGAGGTCGCTGGGCGCCCTGCAGATAAGCTGGTATCCACGGACCTGGGTTTTATTGTTGGCCCGCGCTTGAACGCCGCCGGCCGACTGGACGACATGAGCCTGGGTATCGAGTGCTTGCTGACCGAAGATGAAGGCCTAGCGCTGGAGATGGCGCGTGAGCTGGATGGCATGAACCGTGATCGCAAGGCGATCGAGCGCGACATGCAGCAACAGGCGTTGAAAACGCTGGATGCCATGCAGCTTGATGAAACGGATTTACCCTTTGGACTATGTTTGTACGACGCGGAGTGGCATCAAGGCGTGATCGGTATTTTGGCCTCGCGTTTGAAAGACCGCTTCCACCGCCCGGTGATTGCCTTTGCTGAGGCGGCCGATGGGCAGATAAAAGGCTCAGCACGCTCGGTAGCCGGCTTGCATATCCGCGATGCGCTGGATGCCGTTGCTGCCCAGCACCCGCATTTGATCAGCAAGTTTGGCGGCCACGCCATGGCCGCTGGCTTGTCATTGGCTGCGGAGCATTTTGATGCTTTCCGTGATGCTTTTGATATGGAAGTGCGACGCCAGTTGAGCGCCGCCGACCTCACCGGTCGCCTGCTCTCCGATGGCAGTCTTCTGGATCACGAGTTG
This sequence comes from Halopseudomonas sabulinigri, assembly GCA_011053055.1. Classification (GTDB taxonomy): domain Bacteria; phylum Pseudomonadota; class Gammaproteobacteria; order Pseudomonadales; family Pseudomonadaceae; genus Halopseudomonas; species Halopseudomonas sabulinigri_A. The sequence goes on from DRHT01000021.1 coordinate 82,734, forward strand.
TCGATGCAGACCGCAGGAGAACTGCGCGAAGCGGGGCCTTGGGGGCAGCATTTCCCTGAGCCGTTGTTTCAGGGTGAGTTCAAATTGGTGCAGCAACGTTTGGTAGGCGAGCGGCATTTAAAAATGCTGTTGCAGACGCAGACAGGTAGTGAGCTTTATGATGCGATCGCCTTCAATATTGACCCTCAATGCTGGCCGAATCCACAGGTGAGTCGCGTGCGAGTTGCCTATACGCTGGATATCAATGAGTTTCGCGGCCGGCAAAGCTTGCAGTTTATGGTTCGCCACGTGCATGCACTGGGTGAGTAAGTGAACGTTTCTCCTTCTCAATGGGGGGATTGACGACTGGCTTGCTTTCGGCTTTGATGGCGGTACAAAAATGCCAAGTGCGTCACGTTTCAATACGTTGTTTTACTATGGCTCACAAATAATCGCTGATCAAGGAAGTCGCGGGTGCCAGATCTAAAGCAAAAACTGGTAACGATGCAGCGCAGTCTTGGCTTGAGCCCTGACGACATTCGCCAGCGTTTGCGGTTGCTATTGATAGCGGAAACTGGCTTACCCGCATTGCACGAGAATTTGCGGCAGTTGGATGCGTTGCACCTCGATTGCATTCACACCCTCTTCACTCATCTTGAGCAATTCGATGAGCCCGCCGGAATGCTGCAAGAGCCACAGCGCCTCCTGCAGCTGAAATCGCAGCAACAGCACTATTTTAACCAGATGCTGCGTGGTCCCTATGATCTGCAGTACGCGCGGCTGCGATTGCTGGTGGGCCTAACCCATCAACGTCATGGGTTGGATCTGAAATGGTATCTGGGCGCTTTCCACTTCTATCTTGATTACATGCATACCGCCATCAGGCGCACTTGGGCCGCACAGCCGGAACTTGCCGGGCAGCTATACGCCAGCCTACTTAAGGCGGCTTTTTTTGATATCGGGTTAACGGTAGACAGCTACGCCAGTGCAGACAAAATGGCGTTGCAGTCTAGCCAAGACCGCTACTCAAGAGCTTTGCGTGGCGCCAATGACGGCATTTGGGAATGGCATGTTGAAAAGGATCGTCTGCATCTCTCCGACCGATGGTTAGCGATGCTGGGCCTCGACGATCAACGCGCACCTACTACCTTTGAGCATTGGGCCGCGTTGATGCCGGAAGATCAGCGCATAGTGTTCCGCGCTGCGGTGCAGGCCCATCTGGAGGGTCGCCAAGCGTTTTTGCATGTCGAATGCCAGGTGCGGGACAGTTGGGGCCAGTTGGTCTGGGTATTGATTCGGGGCGTGGTCAGCACCGATCTTTACGGCCAACACTTGTTGGCTGGCTCACAGACGGACATCAGCCAGCGCAAGAACGCCGAGCAGGAGCTGGCGCACGCGACTTTACATGACAGCCTGACTGGTCTGCCGAACCGGCAGAGTGCCGGTCAGCTAATCGCCCAAGGGCTACAGCGGCAGACCAAACCAGGCGCACGCCGCGCTGCGGTACTGTTTATTGATTTGGACCGCTTCAAGTTGATTAACGATAGCCTGGGTCATCAGACCGGAGATCAGGTACTGATTCAGGTTGCCAAGCGAATTGAACGCTGCCTGCGCCCTGGCGATCATCTATGCCGCTTTGGCGGCGACGAGTTTGTTGTGCTGCTTGATGATATGGCACTGGCGCACGATGCTGAGCTGGTCGCCAAGCGCATTATGCAGGCGCTGCAGTATCCGATCATCGCCGGTTCACGTCGTCTTAGCGTGAGCGTTAGTATTGGCGTGGCGCCGTTAAAAGGTGAAGGTGAAGGACAGGATGCATTGCGCGAAGCCGATTTGGCGTTGTACCGCGCTAAAGCCTTTGGCAAGGCGCAGCTGGCGCTGTATAGCGATAGCCTGCAAGAGGAAGTGCACCAGCGCCTTAACCTGGAAAACGCACTCAGCGAAGCCCTCGCGCGCAAGCAGTTCGAGCTCTATTACCAGCCGATTGTGCAGGTTTCGGCAGGCCGCTCGCATGTGATTGGCGTAGAGGCGTTATTGCGCTGGTGGCAAGGCGAGCGCCTGGTGCCGCCGGATGAGTTCATCCCGGCATTGGAAGAAACCGGCGAGATTGTCGAGGTCGGTGACTGGGTGTTGCAACAGGCTTGCACCCAAGTGCAGCAGTGGCATCAGGATGGCTTGCCTGGTTTGCGCTGCTCGGTAAACCTGTCTAGCCGCCAGCTGCAAGAAGACGGATTTGCGCGACGGGTAGCGGAAATACTGCGCGAAACGGGTTTGCCGGCGGCAAGTCTGGTGCTGGAAATTACCGAAAGCCTATTGATGCGCGACGTGCCCGACACGTTGGCGACGTTGCGCGAACTGGAAAGCATGGGTGTGCGTATCGCGCTGGATGATTTCGGTACTGGTTTTTCCTCGCTGGGCTATCTGCACCGTTATCCGCTGCATATCATTAAGGTCGATAAGAGCTTTATCACCAAGGCGCCGGATGACGAACGCCTGAAAGCGATCAGTCGCGCGATTATCGGTCTCGGCCGAGGGCTGAATATGGACGTCATCGCAGAAGGTATCGAGACGCCCGAGCAGATGGACTTCTTGCACACCGAGGGCTGTCACTTAGTTCAGGGGTATTGGTTCAGCCGTCCGCAATCGGCAAGCAATATTCATCCTGTGCTGCTTAAGCTTTCCGCTGCGGCCTATGATTTACCGCCAGCGGAAGCAGTGCTGATAGGCTGAACGCTGCTATAATTTCCCGACATTATAAAAATTGCATTCAGCAAACGAGGTATTTCATGCGGCATTGGTTACTGGCATTCGTTGCGGGTTTTCTGGCGGTTCTCTGTTTTCATCAGGTTGCGCTCGGCTTGCTACATTCGGCAGGTATTGTGCCCTTCGCACCTTTCTCGTTGGCGGCCACTCAACCGCTGGGTGTACCGTCGATACTCTCGGCTAGTTTCTGGGGCGGTATCTGGGGGCTGGCGTTGGTATGGGTGTTGGCGCAGGTGGGTAATAAGCTCATCTGGTTGAAGGCGGCTCTGTTTGGCGGCGTGGCTTTGACTTTAGTGGCCCTAGTCGTGGTATTCCCTCTCAAAGGTTATGGCTTCGATCTGGCGCAGTTGCCGGGCCGCTTTATTATCGGCTTTATCCTTAATGCGTTCTGGGGCGTGGGCACGCTGGTTTTTCTGCGCTGCTTCGGTCGCTAGCACTCTGCTTGCCGGCCGCTGCACTCAGCGGCCGATTTCCGCTACAATGGCGGCTTTTTCCTGCCGGGACGAGTCAACATGGAAATCAATCCGATTCTGAACACCATCAAAGATCTGCGTAGTCGCTCCGAAACTATTCGGGGGTATCTTTGACTACGATCAAAAGCATGAGCGCCTGACCGAAGTTGAACGCGAGCTGGAGGATCCCAGCGTCTGGAATGAGCCCGAACGGGCGCAAAATCTAGGTCGTGAGCGTGCACAGCTGGCGCAGATCGTAGAAACCCTTGATCAGATGAGTAGCGGGCTGGCCGACGCCTCTGAACTGTTGCAAATGGCAGCGGATGAGGAAGACCAAGGCGCGGTAGACGATGTGGCAGCAGAGCTGGCGCGCCTGCAAGAAGCGCTTGAGAAGTTGGAATTCCGCCGCATGTTCAGCGGCGAGATGGACTCCAGCAATTGTTATATGGATATTCAAGCAGGTTCTGGCGGCACCGAAGCCCAGGACTGGGCAAACATGCTACTGCGCATGTATCTGCGCTGGGCCGATCAGCGCGGCTTTGAGACCGAGATAATTGAGCTGTCTGAAGGTGAAGTGGCTGGCATCAAGAGCGCCACCATTCATATCAAGGGTGAGTATGCCTTTGGCTGGTTGCGCACCGAAATTGGCGTGCACCGTCTGGTGCGCAAAAGCCCCTACGATTCGGGCAATCGTCGTCATACCTCGTTTTCAGCGGTATTTGCCGCGCCGGAAATCGATGATGATATCGAGATCGACATCAACCCTTCGGATCTGCGGATTGATACCTACCGCTCCTCGGGTGCTGGTGGTCAGCACGTAAACACGACTGACTCTGCCGTACGTATTACCCACGTACCGACCAACTCTGTGGTTAGCTGTCAGAATCAACGCTCCCAGCATGCCAACAAAGACACCGCGATGAAGATGTTGCGGGCCAAGTTGTATGAGTTGGAAATGGCCAAGCGCAACCAGGCTGCTCAGGCGCTGGAAGAGACCAAGTCGGACATCGGCTGGGGTCACCAGATTCGCTCTTACGTGCTCGATCAGTCGCGCATCAAAGATTTGCGTACCGGTATCGAAAACAGCAACTGCAACGCAGTGCTGGATGGCGATCTGGACGAGTTTATTGAAGCCAGTTTGAAGCAGGGTCTATAACGGTAGTGATCAGCCTTGCGCTACCTACCTATAGCCAACTTATATTGAATTGATTTTCCGGGATTTGACCGATATGACCGATCAGCAGCAAGACCAGCAAGCTCACCACGAGGAAGAAAACCAGCTCATCGCACTGCGTAAGGCCAAATTGGCTGCTGCACGCGAGAAGGGTGCGGTCTTCCCCAATGATTTTCGCCCCGACAGTTATTGTGGCGATCTGCAGAAGACCTACGCAGACAAGAGCAAGGAAGAGCTGGCTGAAAGCGCGATCCCGGTTAAAGTCGCTGGCCGCATTATGCTCAACCGTGGCGCCTTTATGGTGCTGCAGGATATGACTGGCCGCCTGCAGGTTTACGTTGACCGCAAAGGCTTGCCCGCCGAAACCTTAGAAGATATCAAGCACTGGGATCTGGGCGACATTATCGCTGCTGAAGGGATCATGGCGCGCTCCGGTAAAGGCGATCTGTATGTGCAGATGACGGCCGTCAAGTTGCTGACCAAGTCGCTGCGCCCGCTGCCAGATAAGCATCACGGCCTGACGGATACTGAGCTTCGCTACCGTCAGCGCTACGTTGACCTGATCGTTAACGAAGATACCCGCAATACCTTTATGGTGCGGTCGCGGGTGATTGGCCATATTCGCAAATTCCTCAATGAGCGCAACTTCCTCGAAGTTGAAACGCCTATGCTGCAGACCATTCCAGGCGGGGCTGCAGCCAAGCCGTTTGAGACGCACCACAATGCGCTGGATTTGCCGATGTTTTTGCGTATTGCGCCTGAGCTGTACCTCAAGCGCCTGGTGGTGGGTGGTTTCGAGCGGGTGTTTGAGATCAACCGCAACTTCCGGAATGAGGGCGTCTCGACCCGGCATAACCCTGAGTTCACCATGTTGGAGTTTTATCAGGCCTACGCCGATTACGAAGACAACATGGATCTGACCGAAGAGCTGTTCCGCGAACTGGCCCAATTAGTACTGGGTAGCACTGATGTACCTTATCAGGGCAAGGTTTTCCATTTTGGTGAACCCTTCGTGCGTCTGTCGGTATTCGACTCCATCCTCAAATACAGCCCTGAGATCACGGCAGCCGACCTTCAGGATATTGACAAGGCCCGCGCTATTGCCAAGAAGGCCGGTGCGGCCGTTAAGGGCTTTGAAGGTTTGGGTAAACTGCAGACGATGATTTTTGAAGAGTTGGTCGAGCACAAGCTGGAGCAACCTACGTTCATTACCCGCTATCCTTTCGAAGTATCACCGCTGGCACGTCGCAGTGATGATGATCCGAGCGTGACCGACCGTTTTGAGTTGTTCATCGGTGGTCGTGAGATTGCTAACGCCTACTCGGAGCTTAACGACGCCGAAGATCAGGCCGAGCGTTTCCACGCGCAGGTTAAGGACAAGGACGCTGGTGACGATGAGGCCATGCACTTCGACGCTGATTTCGTCCGTGCGCTTGAGTTCGGCATGCCACCGACAGCGGGCGAAGGTATCGGCATTGACCGTCTGGTGATGTTGTTGACCGATGCGCCGTCTATTCGGGACGTTATTCTGTTCCCGCATATGCGGCCAGAGGCCTGAAGCGGCGTAGCCGTTTTAGCTTTGATCTTCAAGCTAAAAGCAGTTTGCGTGTTTGGATCGATGAGTTTTACTGCGCTATCAGGCGGTCTTCAGGATCGTGAAACGCACGTACTGCTTGCAGCTTAAAGCTTGATGCTTCCAGCTGCGACCGGAGGGAGCCAACCCGTGAAACAGAACGAGCAATACCAACTGGTGATTCGGAGTCTCTCGGACCGCATCGTTGAGGCGCAAGCGCCGATTCGGGTGCTGGATGCGATCAAGTGGGATGATAGTGTTCGCGATACCTTCTTTCAAAAGCGCTGCAAGGCGCTTCCGGATGTCACGGCGGATTACTACGCCCAGCGCTCTTTGGGGTATAACCCTGGCGAGCTGCGGCAGGTATTTCAGGACATAGAGCGCGATATAACCCGCCAGCTGGGTACTTTTAACCCGGTTGGGCAAATTATGCGTCGTATGTGCCGTGAATACCGCATGGTGATTCGCATGCTTGAGGCGCGCGGTAACGCAGATTTTGGTTTGATTTCGCAGGAGCTCTATGGCGCAGCCTCAGATGCTTTTCATGCGGGTGATCCCACGCTGACCGATTTGGGCATCGCTTTGAGTGAGTCGTTGAGCAATATTGCTCGTACCGACATCGCCCGCGAGCCCAAAACCATTGCGGCGGCTGACGCGGTAGATATCCTGCAGGGTCGTATGAACGAGGCCTTTCCGGACGATCAGGCAGTGCGAGTGTTTGAGTCCGACGGCATTGTTGCCGACGCCGCCGCTGGCGCGGATTACATCAAAATTCGCAGCGATGCTAAATTCAACCAACGTGATCTGAATATTCTTGCTGTGCACGAGGGTATGGTGCACGTTGCAACCAGCCTGAATGGTCAACATCAACCCATCTGCACCTTCCTGGCCAAGGGGCCACCGTCTTCAACGGTGACTCAAGAAGGCTTGGCCATTCTTATGGAAGTGCTGACCTTTAACTCTTATCCGGCGCGCTTGCGCAAGCTGACCGACCGTACCCGTGCAATCCAGATTGCCGAGACCGGCGGTGACTTCATGGATGTGTTTCAGTTCTATCGTGACGAAGGCTACTCGCGCGAAGATGGCTACAACAACGCCAGTCGGGTGTTCCGCGGCTCCAGCAGCAGCGGCCTGCCGTTCACCAAGGATCTGGTGTACCTCAAGGGTTTTATCCTGACCTACAACTACATCCAGCTGGCCGTACGCAAGGGCAAGCTACAGCAGATCCCTTTGCTGTTCTGCGGTAAGACTACCTTGGAAGACATGCGCACCTTGAATCAGTTGGTAGAGGAGGGCTTGGTGGTACCACCTCGTTACTTACCCGCGCCCTTCGCCGATCTGAATGCGTTGAGTGCCTGGATGTGTTTTTCCGGGTTCTTGAATAACCTGAGTCTGGAGCGAGTCGAAGCTGACTACGCCAATATCCTATAACTGGAGCTGTTGATGTCGGAGTCCCAGGAAGTAAGTAAGTTACCGCTCATTTTGACGGCGATTGGTACGGTCATTTTTACCGTACTGGTACTGCATCTTTATGGTTATCTAAGTTTTGTCCAGCCTGAAGAAGGCATGGAGCTGGAAGACTATCGTTTGGTCACCGTTGGTTCGGAAGAGGCTGGTCAGTTACGCAGCAATCCAGCCAAACATGAAGCCGAATGTGTAGACGGCATTTTGGTGTTGCACGCCAGCCACATGAACGGTCTTGCCGGTGTGCTCAAAGACAGCCGTGACCGTGTTGTGCGTTGTATTGAGCAGACAGTACCGGCGGCCAAGTAACCATGGCTGAGCGACGCATTGAGCTGGAGCCAGGTTGGCTGGCGGCACTGGAAGGCGAGTTCTACAAGCCCTACATGCAGTCTCTGAAGGCGTTTTTGCAGGCTGAAAAAACCGCCGGCAAAGTCGTTTATCCGCCGGGGCCGCTTATTTTTAATGCGTTGAACTCAACACCGCTGGAACAGGTCAAGGTGGTGATAATCGGCCAGGACCCTTATCACGGTGATGGTCAAGCGCACGGCTTAAGCTTCTCGGTGCCGCCAGGTGTGCGGCCGCCACCGTCGCTGAAAAACATCTTCAAGGAATTGCAGCGCGATCTGGATCTGCCGATTGCGGAGCATGGTTGCCTGCAATCCTGGGCCAGCCAAGGTGTGTTGTTGCTCAATGCGGTGCTCACCGTGGAGCAAGCCAATGCTGGGGCGCATGCCAATCGAGGCTGGGAAGTATTTACCTCAAAGATAATTGAGGTGGTCAGTCAGCAGTATAGTCATCGCGTTTTCATGCTCTGGGGCAACTATGCTCAGCGCAAAGGGCAGCAGATTGACGAGACACGTCACTGCGTTCTCAAGTCGGTACATCCTTCCCCCTTGTCAGCTCATCGTGGTTTTATCGGTAATGGCCACTTTTCCGCTGCAAACGACTATCTTGTAGAGCAGGGCATGTCGCCTGTGGATTGGCGTCTACCCGCTGCCGAATAATCCCCCTGATTGTCTCTGGAGGTGTTATGGAACATGCATTGCAACCCTACACTGCACTGGTCCCGCGCACAGATAAGTTGGTTGTACAGAAGGTGGGCCACACTGCGTTGGTGACCATCGATAATCCACCGGCCAATACTTGGGATTCGGACACCTTGCACGGTTTGCCTGAGCTGGTCAGGCACCTGACCCGTGACAGCGATATCTATGCATTGGTCATCACCGGGCGCGGCGAACGATTTTTCTCCGCCGGTGCAGACCTGAATATGTTTGCCGATGGCGACCCTGCTCACGCACGAGATATGGCCCGTTTGTTCGGTGAGGCTTTTGAGGCGCTACGGGATTTTACCGGGGTATCCATCGCGGCGATCAACGGTTATGCCTTGGGCGGTGGTTTGGAGTGCGCCTTGGCGTGTGATATTCGGATCGTCGAGCGGCAGGCGCAGTTGGGTTTGCCTGAAACCAGCGTTGGCTTGCTGCCATGTGCTGGCGGAACCCAGGCCTTGGCTTGGCTGGTAGGTGAGGGCTGGGCCAAACGCATGATTCTATGTGGTGAGCAGGTTGACGGCGTGCGTGCCGAGCGAATCGGTTTGGTTGAGGAGTGTGTTGAGCAGGGGCAGGCATTGGGCGTCGCGCTACGCCTGGCAGCGCAGGTAGGGCGCCAAAGCCCAGCAGCGGTGCGTTATAGCAAGGAGCTGATACAGGGTGCGCGGCAGCAACCGATGAACAGCATGTTGCCGAAAGAGCGCGAGCGCTTTGTTGATCTCTTTGCTCTGGAAGATACCCGCGAAGGTGTTAATGCCTTTCTGAATAAACGCCCGCCACAATGGACGGGAAAATAAGGCGAGTGCAGCGGCTGTTTAACCCAGCAGCTGCATGGCGGCTTCCATCTCGGCGGAGAGATCTTCGTCTTCCTGCTCTTCGCTTGAGTTGAGACCCAGCTTGGCGAAGGAGGCGATGTCGCTCCAATCCATCTGCGCATAGGGATGCGTGCTGCCAGCCAGTGACTGCAGCATGGCCACTTGCACGACGTCGGCGTAGTCCACGCTGCTTGAGTCGCGCTGGAAGTCCAGATGCTCAGTGGGAATATGGCGCAGCGGCTGAGGGAAGTCCCAGGCCTGCAAAATGCGGTCGCCGAGGATCGGGTGAATTTTTTCGATTACCAGGTTCAGGCTGAATGAATCCCGCAGTAATTGGTTGTTCTCTTCTGCGTAACTAAGAATTGGCAGAACGCCGATTTGGTGTACCAGTCCGCCCAAGGTGGCTTGATCTGGCTTAAGGCGCGTGTAATGACGGCACAACACATGGCTGATACCGGCAACCTCAGTGCTGCGGTTCCAGACTTCACGCATTTTGCGGTCGATCACGTCGGAGGTCGCTTGGAACATCTGTGCCATTGCCAGGCCAGTGGCCAAGTTGGCGGTGTAGGTGATACCCATGCGGTTGACGGCCATCGACAGGTCGGTAATTTCCTGGCGGCTGCGCAGTAGCGGACTGTTGACTACCTTGATCAAGCGCGCGCTGAGGGCTGCATCGTTACTGATCTCTTTGACTAGGTGAGGAATGCTGACATTCGGGTCTTCCGCAGCCTCGCGTACACGTAAGGCCACTTCAGGCAGGGTAGGCAGCACCAGCTGGTCTTTTTCTATCGCCTGGATCAGTTCTTCTTGTACACGTTGTGCCAGATCTGTCATGGGTAGTCCTTTAGTGATTGCTACTGCGCAGCCTCTTCGTTGGCTGTGAGTTCTGATTCGTAGGGCAGGTCGCCGAGCGTTACTAGTGGCCCTTGGCTATCTCCTGCGCTCAATGTGACCGATTGTGCCGCATCTTTCTGCAAAACAGCCAGCATTTCTACTCGCTGGCGTCCCTTGGCTGAAATCACGACTTCGCCTACTGTTTTTCCGCTGTCGCCATTGATGATGGGTGTTCCTGCATCGGGCGGTACGTCGCCTGCCATCAGCAACCGATACATGCGGCGTTTGAGCTTGCCGAGGTATTGCATGCGCGCAACGATTTCCTGCCCGGTGTAACAGCCTTTCTTAAAGCTCACGCCGCCCAGTTGCTGCATGTTCAGCATCTGCGGGATAAAAAGCTCTAGGGTGGGTCCGGTCACTTGGCCGATGCCAGCCTGGATCTGCCTGAGCAGCCAGTGATTTGTGCTATCTGCATTGCTGTGCCGCAGCAATTGATCTGTGATCTCCAGTGCGTTTTCTGCGCTTAACCAGATTTCACAGGCCCCATCGGACAGACGTAGTACGCGCGCGCGAGTTTGTACGCTGAGCTGATTGGCTTCAGCTGGTAGCTGCAATGCAGCGGCGGCAAGGGTTTGCTCTATAGCTTCTCCCCACAACCCAAGACGGATCCAGTGATCAGATTGGTCGCTCAGGGCGGTCTTGAAAAACGCCGCGTATTTGCCGAGGTCTGCCAGCTGCGGTGCTATCAGTTCGCGCGCCATGCTGAGCAAGAAACCGGAGTCTGTGCGCTGAAGTCGAAAGCTGGACTGCATACGCCCCTTAGGGTTGCAGCGTGCGCCAAGCGTGCTCTGATCCGGCGCAAGCTTTGCTGCATCGCAGGTCAACTGGCCTTGCAGAAAACGCTCGGCGTCCTGGCCATCCACCGCGATTACCCCTTCATGCGTCAGCCAGCAGAGGCTGGTGCCAGTGTTCTCGGAGTCGGTGTTGCCAAAGCGCTGGCTTAGCTCGGTGGCGATAGTGGAGAGTGCAGTCATGCCGAAGATTGTTCCCTTTGGGGTTGTTGATACATCATAGGGGCTATGCTGGGTGCTTGTCAGGCGCCGGTGCCGTTATAATGCGGTTTTTGTACTGCAGTTCAATCCTTAGTGTGGAGTTGCCGATGTCGGCCGATATAGAAGTGAAGCGTTTATACTGGCATAGCCGTCGCGGCATGCTGGAGCTTGATGTGTTGTTGATACCTTTTTTACAAGAGGCCTATCCAACGCTGGAAGCCGCTGACAAAGAGCTCTATCGATTGTTGCTGGAATCAGAAGACCAAGACATGTTCGGCTGGTTCATGCAACGTAACGAGCCCGATGACCCTGGTTTGAAGCGCATCGTGAGGATGATATTGGATCGTGTACAGCCAAACTGATTATCTCGTTATGTCTCGCCAGCCATCGCGTTGGTTAGCCGTGTTATTGCTCGCCAGCAGTTTGTTGGCTTGCCTGGCGGTATACCAGAGTGCGCTCAGCCTGTTGCCACGCATTTTGTGTGTTTTGCTGGTGTGCAGTTATGCGCTCTGGATTTGGCCGCGGCAGATTAGCCTCCAGCACCCGCATTCGGTGACCGGGCTGCGGTTTGATAGTGATGGATGGCATATTTTGCGCCGTGATGGCTCGGAGGCTGCGGCGCAATTGCTGGCAGATACCTATGTTAGTGCCCTGCTCACAGTGGTGCGGTTGCGTGAGCAGGGCCGCTGGCGCGCCGTATTGGTGGTGTTGGCCAGCGACGCGGCGTCGGAAGAGAGCCTGCGTCGCTTGCGTTTGCGCTTACGCTTTAGTCGGCAGCGCTGGGCGGTTGTAGAATAGTATCCAGCGCTTCGTCCAGTTGGCCTGGGTAGTCCAGGGTGTAGTGTAGCCCGCGGCTTTCCTGGCGCTGCATGGCCGATTGGATGATCAGGTCGGCCACTTGCGCCAGGTTTCTTAACTCCAAGAGATCTCGACTGACGCGGTAATTGCTGTAGAACTCGTGAATTTCCCCGCGCAACATATCCACTCGGTGCTTGGCGCGCTGCAAACGCTTTGACGTGCGCACTATGCCTACGTAATCCCACATAAAGCGGCGTAGCTCATCCCAGTTGTGCGAGATGATGACGTCCTCGTCGGAGTCGGTTACCTGGCTTTCATCCCAGTGCGGCAAATCATGTGGCATATCCACTTGATCAAGCTGCGCGAGGATATCTTTGCTGGCAGAACGGCCATAAACAATGCACTCCAACAGCGAATTGCTGGCCATGCGGTTGGCGCCATGCAGCCCGGTGAAACTGGTTTCTCCGATGGCATAGAGTTGTTGTACGTCGGTGCGCCCGTTGGGCTCAACCATCACGCCGCCGCAGGTGTAGTGCGCGGCAGGTACTACCGGAATGGGTTCGCGGGTAATGTCGATGCCGAACGCCAGGCAGCGCTCATGCACTGTCGGGAAGTGGCTGCGAATGAAGTCTGCGGGCTTGTGAGTGATGTCGAGGTACACGCAGTCAAGGCCCAGGCGTTTCATTTCGTGGTCTATAGCGCGCGCCACAATATCGCGCGGCGCCAGCTCGGCGCGCTCATCAAAGCGCGGCATAAAGCGCTCCCCGTTGGGGAGCTTGAGCAGCGCGCCCTCACCGCGCAGGGCCTCGGTGACCAGAAAGCTTTTGGCTTTAGGGTGATATAGGCAAGTTGGGTGGAATTGATTGAATTCCATATTGGCCACCCTGCAGCCGGCTCGCCATGCCATGGCGATACCGTCGCCTGAGGCGCTGTCTGGATTGCTGGTGTAGAGATAAACCTTGCTGGCGCCGCCGGTGGCCAGCACGGTAAAGCGCGCAGCGACTGTTTCCACATGACCGTTGGAGCGGTTGAGGATATAGGCGCCAAGGCATCGGTTACCGGGGCGTCCCAGCTTCTGCGTAGTGATTAGGTCGACCGCGACGCGATTGTCCAGCAGCTCGATATTGCTGTGGGCTTCGGCGCGTTTTAGCAGCGTGTTGAAAATAGCGGCACCAGTGGCGTCAGCCGCGTGGATGATGCGCCTGTGGCTGTGGCCGCCTTCACGGGTAAGGTGAAAATCATCTGCCTCGCTGCCATCCTCGCGTCGCTCGCGGGTGAATGGTACGCCTTGTTCAACCAGCCAGCCAATAGCGTCGCGACTGTCACCGACTATTTGCCTTACTGCGTCTTCGTGGCAAAGCCCACCGCCGGCAATCAGGGTGTCTTGTACGTGAGCGTCTACGGTGTCGCTGTCATCCAGCACCGCGGCCACTCCGCCTTGAGCCCAGAAAGTAGAGCCTTCTGATAATTGACCCTTGCTGAGCACCGCCACCCTTAGGTTGCTGGCCAGATGTAGAGCAAGCGTGAGACCGGCAGCGCCGCTACCAATCACCAGTACGTCATATTCCTGTTGCTGCGTCATAATCTCTCGTCTTGCCATTGGCGGGCGCAAAATGCGCGGTCACGACGACCTAGTATATAGAAGCTGTCTGCCTCACAATACTTCAATACCAGCAGATCAAAAGCTCGTTTATCACCTTTCTGAACACGTTCGACCAACTGCTGGTCGCTCTGCTCAGTCATGTCGTCGCCCCGGTAATTCACAGGGCAACCCGACTACGTTGCTATGGTAGACCCAAGATGT
>DRHT01000022.1 GCA_011053055.1 Halopseudomonas sabulinigri
ATCTAATCCTGTTTGCTCCCCACGCTTTCGCACCTCAGTGTCAGTATCAGTCCAGGTAGTCGCCTTCGCCACTGGTGTTCCTTCCTATATCTACGCATTTCACCGCTACACAGGAAATTCCACTACCCTCTACCGTACTCTAGCGAAGCAGTTATGGATGCAGTTCCCAGGTTGAGCCCGGGGATTTCACACCCATCTTACTTTGCCACCTACGCGCGCTTTACGCCCAGTAATTCCGATTAACGCTTGCACCCTCTGTATTACCGCGGCTGCTGGCACAGAGTTAGCCGGTGCTTATTCTGTCGGTAACGTCAAGATTGCAGCGTATTAAACTACAACCCTTCCTCCCAACTTAAAGTGCTTTACAATCCTAAGACCTTCTTCACACACGCGGCATGGCTGGATCAGGCTTTCGCCCATTGTCCAATATTCCCCACTGCTGCCTCCCGTAGGAGTCTGGACCGTGTCTCAGTTCCAGTGTGACTGATCATCCTCTCAGACCAGTTACGGATCGTCGCCTTGGTGAGCCATTACCTCACCAACAAGCTAATCCGACCTAGGCTCATCTGATAGCGCAAGGCCCGAAGGTCCCCTGCTTTCTCCCGTAGGACGTATGCGGTATTAGCGTCCGTTTCCGAACGTTATCCCCCACTACCAGGCAGATTCCTAGGCATTACTCACCCGTCCGCCGCTCTCAAAGGAAGCAAGCTTCCTTCTACCGCTCGACTTGCATGTGTTAGGCCTGCCGCCAGCGTTCAATCTGAGCCATGATCAAACTCTTCAGTTTTAATACTGATTGGGTTTTGTGAAAACCCTAAACTAGGCTCAGCTTTTACAAAAAACTCTAGAATTCACAGAGTAACTTGCTAGGCTGATAATCTTTCGGATCATCACATCCATTCAGCAAGCACCCACACGAATTACTTGATTCAAATTGTTAAAGAGCGATTCGGTCAGCGTCTCCGCCTAACCAAGGCCGCGAATTATACGCTAACCTTCTGTTCCGTCAAGCTTTTATTTGAAGTTTTTAACCGCTTCAAACACTGCTTGAGTGACTCGCTCCGGCTTTGCCGTTGCGTGTCAGGGAGGCGCATTCTACAGGAGCTAAACCCCTTGTCAACACCTTCCGTCAAACTTGATGAGAGCTTCTCATCGACTGATTCAGACCTTAACTTCAGCCCCGAACCAGAGCGGCGCATTCTACGCCATCTCGCTTGCCTGTCAACCCTTATTTTCAAGCTAACTTATTGATTCATAAGCGCTTTACTTAGAGCTTCCTGCTCAGCGAGAGGGCGAATTATAGAGATCTCACACGCCGCGTCAAGCCCCAAATGACAGAATAATTACAATTACTGCTCAGCCTGCTCTACAGGCTGCTTATTCCGCTTCCGCCAGCGCCAAAGTGACATCACTGGACCCGATACGGTATAGCCTACAAAGATCGCCCAAAGGATCCGCGATGGGTCTGAAGAAATCACTGCGAACACTAAGACGACCACGAGAATCACGAAGAAAGGCACACGCCCCTTAAAGTCCAAGTCTTTAAAGCTGTAGTAGCGGAAGTTACTAACCATCAACAAGCCGCCCAGCGCAGTCATAATGCCGACCAACACCGAGATGCTACTGCCATCTATGCCGAAGTCAGACAATGACCAAACCATGCCTGCTACCAGGCCAGCACCGGAAGGACTAGGCAGGCCAGTAAAGTACCTGCCGTCATCATCACCTATATGGGTATTGAAGCGCGCCAATCGCAATGCTGCGCCGGCCACATAGATAAAAGCGAATAACCAACCGACTTTACCCATATCGGTCAGCGCCCAACTAAACACTACAACGGCCGGCGCTACACCGAACGCCACCATATCCGACAGGCTGTCGTATTCCGCACCGAAAGCGCTCTGGGTATTTGTCAGGCGCGCCACGCGTCCATCCAGGCCATCAAGCACCATCGCCACAAACACAGCGACTGCCGCATGGGCAAAGTTACCGTCCATCGCGCTTACGATGGCGTAAAAGCCAGAAAACAGCGCGGCCGTTGTGAACAGATTGGGCAGCAGGTATATACCTTTGTGCCGCACTTTTTTGCCGTCCGGACCATGACTCTCTTCTACATGCTCATCAATAGGCAGCATCGAGGAAGGTACATCCTGATCGGAGTCCGGTTTATTGGTTTGCTGCTCTGTCATGACATCACCTTATCAAGAATACCGAGCTGAACAGTGTGGCAACAAGGCGTATAAATAACCAGTGCTCGCCACTACAGACATAAAAAAACGCGGCCCAAGGCCGCGTTTTTTTCAAAACCACAACAAATCAATTAAATACTTAGAACTTTTTCGCCACGTGCAATACCAGAGACACCGGTACGCACGACTTCCAGCACCGACGTCGGACCAACCGCCTCAATAAAGCTTTCCAGCTTATCGGTCGTACCTGCCAGCTGCACGGTGTAAACGCTCGCCGAGACGTCAACGATCTGCCCACGGAAGATATCCGTTGTACGCTTAACTTCTGCACGCTGTGCACCCGTCGCCTTGATTTTCACCAGCATCAGCTCTCGCTCGATGTGTGGGCCTTCCGACAGGTTGACCAGCTTCACCACCTCAATCAGCTTGTTGAGGTTCTTGGTAATCTGCTCCACTACCTCGTCTTTGCCTACGGTGGTCAACGTCAGGCGCGACAGAGTCGGGTCTTCAGTGGGTGCCACGGTCAAGGTCTCGATATTGTAGTTACGCTGTGAGAACAGCCCAACCACACGAGACAACGCGCCTGGTTCGTTTTCCAGTAATACGGAAATGATGTGTCTCATACTCATATCAGGTGCGCTCCGTTTTGCTCAGCCACATATCCCGCATGGTGCCACCCCGAACCTGCATAGGGTAAACGTGCTCACTGGTGTCCACGGCGATATCGAGGAAGACCAAGCGATCTTTCATGGCGAAGGCTTCTTCCATCTTCGGCTTCAGATCCTTGAGCTCGGTGATACGCATACCAACGTGACCATACGCCTCAGCCAAACGAACAAAATCAGGCAGTGAGTCCATGTAAGAGTGTGAGTAGCGGCTGCTGTATTGCATATCTTGCCACTGACGCACCATACCCAACGCACCATTGTTGAGATTGATGATTTTCACTGGCAAGTCGTATTGCAAGCAGGTCGACAACTCCTGAATGTTCATCTGAATACTGCCTTCACCGGTCACGCAGGCAACGTCTGATTCAGGGAAGTTCATTTTCACGCCCATCGCTGCCGGAAAACCGAAGCCCATGGTGCCGAGACCGCCAGAGTTAATCCAACGATTAGGCTTGTCGAACGGATAATATTGGGCAGCGAACATCTGATGCTGCCCGACGTCCGAAGACACGTACGCATCACCCTTGGTCACTTCCCACAGGGTTTCGATAACGTTCTGCGGCTTGATAATGGAACCGTCACCTGCATCATAGGGGAACAACTTGCCATCACCACGCCATTCATCAACCTGCTTCCACCACGCAGCCTGCCCTTCCTGATCCGGCTGCTGATTGATCTCTTTAAAGATCGCAATCATTTCGCTCAGCACGCTTTCAACCGGGCCAACGATTGGAATATCCGCCTTTACCGTCTTGGAGATGGAGGCCGGATCAATGTCGATGTGAATAATCTTGGCATTCGTGCAGAATTTGGCTGCCGTATCACCGTTGATAACCCGGTCATCAAAACGCGCGCCAATTGCCAATATCACATCAGCGTGATGCATAGCCAAGTTAGCTGTATAGCTACCGTGCATGCCCAGCATGCCGAGGAACTGACGATCAGTGCCAGGATAGGCACCCAGCCCCATCAAGGTGCTGGTGATCGGCACATTGAACGACTTGACCAGCTCAGTGAGCTGACTGGACGCGCCCCCCAGAATCACGCCGCCACCGGAATAGATGATCGGGCGCCTGGCTGCCAACATCATCTCGACAGCTTTACGAATCTGACCAGAATGACCACGAGTCGCTGGGTTGTAAGAGCGCAGCTTGACCTTTTTCGGATAGCTGTATTCGAACTTGTCGGCCGGATTACCCATATCCTTGGGAATATCTACCACGACGGGACCAGGGCGACCTGTCTGCGCCAGATAGAACGCCTTCTTAATGGTCTCAGGAATATCACGCGGGTCCTTGATCATGAAGCTGTGCTTCACGATAGGACGGGATACACCCACCATGTCGGTTTCCTGGAACGCATCGGTACCCACCACGTTACTGGCAACCTGACCGGAAATGATCACCATAGGGATCGAGTCCATATAAGCCGTCGCAATACCGGTAATGGTATTGGTCGCGCCCGGACCGGAGGTAACCAAAACAACACCGGCCTTGCCGGTAGCGCGCGCATAACCATCGGCCATATGAGCGGCGGCCTGTTCGTGGCGCACCAGAATATGTTCAACATCGTCTTGACGGAAAATCGCATCGTAGATGTGCAGCAGGGCACCACCCGGATACCCGTAAATATATTTAACACCCTCGTCACGCAATGAGCGGACGACCATCTCAGCGCCGGATAAAAGCTCCACTTTTGAATCACCTCTAGCATGCCGTCCACCATAGGTGGGCAGCCGGGTACCTGTTTACTGCTCGGCAGCGCAGTGACAACGGTAGTTGCCATGCATCAGCTTGACTACGTGCTTGGAGACTTACTCCTGATATTTGGAGCTGCCTCCCCCAGCGCGAGGTAGCGCGTGCGGGTGCCAGGCCAGGAGTTGGCGGGTTTCGCCTCCCGGATTGAGCAACAAAGCCTGCCGCATCGGTTGCGGGTGAGCACCAATAGCAGCTGGCTTATGAGAACCACGAATTGTTTACACTCAAGGCCGACAAGTCAAGCCAAGTTGCACAATTACGCACAGCGGGATGTACCCGAAACAGTGGCTTTAGCTATAGTGGCAGGGCAACTCGCCACAACCGCACCACAACAAGGAAGAAAACAGCATGCGCAAAACGGTAATCGCTATTGCATTGGGCCTGACCTGCACGCACGTGATGGCAGAAAAACTCTACAAGTGGGTAGACGAAAATGGCGTCACTCAGTTCAGCCAACAACCGCCAGCCAGCAATCAGTACGAGCGCATGAACGTGACCCCGCCTCCCGCGCTGGGCAGCACACCACCACCCACCGCCGAGACATCAACAGCGACTGAGCCTGATCCGGGCAATGAAAACGCTGCAGCGCAAAAAGCCGAGAGTGAACAGAAAGCGATGCGCGTCGCACAGTGCGCGAAACTGCGCGAAGACCTCACTACGCTAGAAAACAACCCGCGCCTTGGCAGGACCAATGCAGATGGCGAGATGGAGCGCATAGGTGAGGACGAACGGCAAAGCATGATTACCACCGCGCGTGAAGAGCTGGCGAGCTACTGCAACTAGCCTTGTGAGATAGGCTTGGATTGGGCTAGCAGGGATGTCAGCCGGTCTACCTCTGCAATCACCAGCAGCAACGCCAGCTTGCGGCGTCCGAAAGGAGCGAAGGCCACCTCGGCCACAGGTTGAATCTCGCATTTAGCCGGCAAACTGGCCCGCTGATTGATCACCGTGACCATGCGTGGAATGAAAACCCACTGTAGCCAGTGCTCAAAATCCAGGGTATCCACGCAAAAAGGCGTCGTGCTGCTCAAACGCTCTGGCTCTGGACGTACCTCCGACCATAACCCTAAGCTACGCAGTTCGGACTCCAGCGCCAGCAGCGCATCTGCCAGTGCAGCCCATTGGTCCGGTCTCAAGACGAGACTTTAGCTCGCTGCCTGGCCTGCTCAGCACCCGCAGCATCGCCCTGCTGCTCACGCGCCTGCGCTACTAGCTCCCATAAACCCGCTTGCAGCTCGGGCCTGCCTGAAGCGTAGCTTAAGCCGCGTTGAGCGAGCTGCTCAGCTTGGGCAGCGTCACCCTGCCCCAGCCGAACTTGCGCCAAACGATACAAAACCTGCGGCTCGCGCGGAGCAATTCTCATAGCGCGCTCCAAGCTGGCGTTAGCGCCGTTCAAATCGCCGTTACCCTCTTGCTGCCGCGCGGTGGTGAGCAGCGCCAATACCGGACCGTCAAGCTGCTCATCCTGCTGCAGCCCGCCACTACCATTACTGGAGCTAGAGCTGGAATTCGCAGAGCTCGGTATCGAAGTAACCCCAGAACCGGTTTGCAGAGCGGGCTGCGAGTCAAGCGGGTAAGACTCAACCTGACTGGAACCTCCTTCGGCATTCGGCACCATCACCACAACACCACTGTCGCGGCGCTGATCGGTGACCGGCGTAGCCGTTGTAACCCTGCCGGCGCCGGTCTGCAAATCTTCGTTGGACACAGGACGTCCATTGTCGACCACCGGAATTGCGCCACCCGAACCGGCACAACCCGCCAGCACTGCCAATATGGCTGCCAGCGGCGCAATTTGTCTGATACCCATTTGCTTCATCCTCTCGTTACAACCGCTCGTGTACCAACTTTGATCGCGGCAGTGTACGCAGTGCTGCTCAACGCAGCCAGCCACGAATGGTATCCAGCACCTTACTGGCGCCATCTTGCAGTGCTTCGGTATCAATCACCGGCCGGCAACCTGGCCCCGGCAGCGGCTCAAAACCCTGTTTAAATGGTATCTCAATGCTGCCAACACAAGATGGGTCACTACCTAAACCTGTCGCCGGATCGGCCCAAGCCTTGACGATGCCACCAGGCGGCATGGCCGAAAGACTTTGTGGATGCGCTTCACCCATAAACGTGCTCCAGACCTGCAGTGCGCCCGTGGCGCCGGTCAGGCGGGTGCGACCATTGTCGTCACGGCCTACCCAGGCAACAGCTACTAAATCATCAGAGAAACCGGCGAACCAGCTGTCACGCAGATCGTTGGTGGTACCCGTCTTGCCGGCCAAGCGAACGCTGGACGGCACCCGGTTGTAAGCTGAACGACCTGTGCCCTCAGTCATCACGTGCGACATGGCTTCCTGGGTTAGGAAGATGCTCGCCGAATCAAAACGCTGACGCACCTCGAACGGGTAGCGCTTGAGTGGCTCACCTTGCGCTGTCAGTACGTTGCGAATCGAGCGCAACGGCGTGTTGAAACCGCCGTTAGCTAGCGTTTGATACATATCGCTAACCTGCATTGGCGTCATCGCACCCGAGCCCAACAACATTGATGGGTAAGCTGGCCAATCGTGCTCCACACCCAAGCGACGCACGGTGTTAAGCACCTTGTCGACTCCAACATCCATACCCAGACGCACCGCAGCCTGATTATAGGATTTGGCCAGCGCCAGATAAAGCGGCACCAGACCGTGGCTTTGCCGGCCATAGTTCTGCGGTGACCAGGTCTTACCGGGCTCAGCCTCCAGCTCAATGGGCGCATCATCAATCGGCGTAACCAATGAATAGCGATCAGCTTGCTCAAGCGCGGTCAGGTAAATAGCGGGCTTGATCAAGGAGCCAATCGGCCGCGACGCATCCAGCGCGCGGTTGAAGCCGGAGAAGCGCGGATCACTGCCGCCCACCACCGCCAATACTTCGCCAGTCTGCGCACCTGAGACCACCATCGCAGACTCCAGCGGCACGTCTTCCGCTGCCGGCCCAAGACGTTTCAAGGTAGTTTTAACGGCCTCTTCAGCCTTGTGCTGTAACAACGGATCAAGACTGGTGAAAATACGCAAACCTTCGCTGGTCAAATCTTCATCACGGTAATCGGCGCGCAGCTGACGTTTAACCAGATCCATAAAGGCAGGGTAACTGGTATCCGCCATGCTGCCGCCGGCCGAGACGTCCAGCGGCTTGTTTTTGGCCTGCACAGCCTGCTCATCGCTGACCATGCCCTGCTCGGCCATCAAATCGATCACCAGATTACGACGGGCCGTTGCGCGCTCGGGGTTACGGCGCGGATTGTAGTAAGACGCGCCCTTGACCATACCCACCAACAAAGCCACCTGGTGCAGTTGCAGCTCCTGCAGCGGCTGCGCGAAGTAATACTGACTGGCAAGACCAAAACCATGAATCGCGCGACTACCATCCTGTCCGAGGAAAACTTCGTTCAGATAGGCTTCCAGAATTTCTTCTTTGGAGTAATGCAACTCCAGCAACATCGCCATCATCGCTTCAAGACCTTTGCGGATGATGTTGCGGTCGCTGGAAAGATAAAAGTTTTTGACCAACTGCTGGGTCAAAGTACTACCGCCCTGACGCAAACTGCCAGAGGTCAGATTGACGTACATCGCTCGAGCAATGCCCTTGGGCGAGACCCCGAAGTGCTGGAAGAACTCGCGATCCTCAACCGCCACCAGTGAATCAACTAGATAAGGCGGAGACTGATCCAGGCGCACCAGGATGCGGTCTTCATTGTGCGCAGGATAAATACCGCCGATCATCATCGGCTCCAACCGCGCCATCACCAGGCTGGCAGAACCGCTGAGACTGGCAACTTGCTCACCATTGAAGCGCACATTCACGCGCTGCGCAGGTTCCGTGCCTTCAAAGAACTGGAAACCGCGGGTATAAACATCAATTTGGCTGCCACTCACGGCCATCTGTCCCGGACCGCTAACCGAGTTGACTGGACGATAACCTAGCGCTTTGAGCTCGGTCAGAAAATCATCGTGCGTAAGATGCTGACCGGCATACAACTCCAACGGGCGAGCAAAAACCTTGGCTGGCACAGACCAACGCTTGCCGGAAAATTTTTCCTGCACTATGGCGTCGAGATACATAGCCAGTGCCGCCAGCAAAACCAGACCAACCAAGCCCAGCTTCAACACCCAACCACCCAGGCGCTGCTTCATACTCGCTTTCTTTTTTGATCGCGCCTTGCGTTTTTTAGCCATATCGCCCTGCTTTACCTCACACCCGTTGAGACCGTCAGCACACTAACGACCTGTTGCCATGGTTGGCCTGAGACCAGCCAACCCGCATAATGTTCTCATTGTCAGCCCCAGCAAGGAAACTCCGTGAGCCAAACCTTATTAAAAGCCCTACAAAACCCCGCGCTCTACGACCACCCGGTGGGCGAGTTCACCCTGATGGAAACCCATATTTCCTGGGTACTGTTGACCGGCGACTATGTATACAAAATCAAGAAGCCAGTCAATTTTGGTTTTCTTGACTACTCCAGCCTGGAGCAGCGCGCGCATTTCTGTGCTGAAGAAGTCCGTCTAAATCGCCGCCTGGCGCCCAGCATGTATCTCGATGTCATTGCCGTACGCGGCAGTCTGGAGTCACCTACTCTTCAAGGCGATGGCCCGATCATCGAGTACCTGGTAAAAACCCGCCAGTTCCGCCAGCAGGACCTGCTGGGCAATATGCAACGCGAAGGTCGGCTGGAGAACCGGCATATCGACGAACTGGCCAATACGCTGTCGCGCTTTCATGCACAGATCGCACATGCCACCAGCGACATGCCTCATGGCAACCCAGATCAGGTTTACGCTCCGACCGCGCAAAACTTTCAGCAAATCCGTCCTTTTCTCACCAGCGCAGAAGACCTTAGCCAACTCGATCAATTAGAACAGTGGGCGAATACTACCTATCAGCGCCTGATTCCCCAAATGGCAGAACGCAAAGCGGCTGGCTTGGTTCGCGAGTGCCACGGCGACATCTACCTCGACAACGTCACACTGATCGACGGACAAGTGACTCTGTTTGACTGCATTGAGTTCAATGAGGAGTTCCGCTGGATCGATGTAATGAGTGATGTGGCCTTCATGGCCATGGACCTGGAAGATCGTGGCCTACCAGGCCTGGCCCAGCGTTTTGTCAGCGGCTACCTGGAAAATAGCGGCGATTATGAAGGCCTTGCCGTACTTAATTATTACAAAGCTCACCGCGCGATGGTGCGCGCGAAGGTCGCCCTGTTTGGCCTGAGTGACGACAGCAGCGCAGCCGAGCGCGAACAAATATTCCAGCGCTACCGCAGCTACGCAGATCTAGCCGAGCGTTACACCAATGTGCCGGTACGCTTTGGTTTGCTCACCTTTGGCTTGTCCGGCACTGGCAAGAGCACTTTGGCACAGCGTTTGGCTGGCGAGCTCGGCGCTATTCGTATTCGCTCCGATATTGAGCGGAAGCGACTGTTTGGCGACGCCGATACTCCAACCGCCGATGAGGGGCTTTATGCGCCTGAGCGCAGCGCCAAGACCTATGATCGCCTTGCCGGTCTGGCCAGGCTGATTCTAGGTTGTGGTTTTTCAGTCATTGTCGACGCTACCCATCTCAAACGCGCTCAACGCGAGCAGATGCGTGATGCCATTGAAGAACAGTGCGCGCCCTGCATGATCCTGCACTGTGACGTGCCCATGGACACTATCGAGCAGTGGATTGAACAACGTCGCAGTGCCAACAACGACCCTTCCGACGCCACTCTTGCGGTGGTACAGCAACAACAGCAGCAAGCTGAGCCGCTGGATGAATCGGAGCAACAGATCAGCCTGCAAGTCGACACCAGCAGCAGCAAAAGTATGCAGGCACTCTCTGAGCAGCTAAAGAGGCGCCTATAACCCGTACCAGAGCGATTCTGTACGGATTCAATAGAGCTATCTACACTGGTATCGGGATACCAATAAAAAGAAGCCCGATACCATGCTGCAAAACAGATCTCCGCTCGGTTGCCATACCGGGCACTCATACCAGCTCCTACTCTTTGGTTGCCACTTCCAGTCCTTGCTGTCCAGCAACGCGGGGTGCACATGAACCAGGATGAGCTACTCGGCTTACGCAACCTGGGCAAGACTTCTGCCCAGTGGCTGCATGCAACCGGCATTCACGATCTTGAACAACTACGCCAGCTGGGCCCTGTCGGCGCATACAGCGCTGTGCGTGCACGTGGCTTTCACGCTTCCAAGGCGTTGATGTTCTCGATTGCTGGCGCGCTGCAAAATGTACACTGGAACGACCTGGACCCTCTCTATAAAGAACAGCTGCTTCAGCAACTGCAGGAACAGTCCCCGCCCTAAGCACTTTGCGGTGAACGGCTTGTTTCCGCGACACACCTCACAAGGTCAGCGTAAAGCGGTTGCCAGAGCCCATTAGAGGCTTTTATGTTGACGAGCAGAGGGGACACTGCAGTAATGTATGTCTGGCGCTGCGGCCCAGCCGGTATCTGCCAAAATGGAGCACCGCCTCGTATTGGCAGACCAGGATCCAATTAAAAGGAATTCAGTTATGTACCTTATAGGTGATCAGCCCCCCTACGCTGAGAAACTCATCAACACCCTGCAGCGCATCCCAGAGCAACTCCTGGTAGGCCTCGACCCTTGTGACGCCCCCATAGAGCTGGACGCAGTCGAGGATCTTTATCAGCATATTGGCCACAATCGTTTGTATCTTTTGAAAAGCGGTCTCTTGCATGCGCTGATCGACGGCAAGCCGCTATTTTATATTCAAGAAGGCGACCTCATTGGCTTGCGCCAAGGCCTCAACACTGCGCCTTGCAGCTACCTCAGTGAGGAGCCGCTGACACTGATCCCCTACGACCGCGATGCGCTGTTCAAACATATCCACAGCAACAGTCAGCGTCAGGAACAGTTTACCCAGTACATTCTTGGCCAAGCCGCGCTGATGTCGGATGCTTTAGCTCACAGCAAGCAACCGGAAGTTCGCCCGGTCACAGGCTTTCAGCATTTTGCTCCGGGCGCTGAACTGATTCGTCAGGGCGACGACGCTGATCATGTATTCATCATCACTGAAGGTCATGCTGAAGCGTTCGTCGAAGGCATCAAGGTGGGTGACGTTCAAAAAGACGAGATATTTGGCGCCATGGCGCTGTTCACTCGTGAAAAGCGCTCCGCTACCGTCATCGCCAGTGCAGCTACTACCGTCATGATGATTCCGAAGGAGCAGTTTCTTGCTTTGATGCAGAGCAATCCACGTATTGCGCATAGCTTGATCGAAAGCATGGCGCGCCGGATTGACCTGATGAACAAGGAATTAACGCACTACAAGCAAGGCAATGGAAAATAGTTCTCATTTACACTTGACGTGTAAATGATATGCGTTATCATTAGCGGCAAGTCATCGCGAGATGGCTTTGATAACAGATTGTCGCGAGACAAACGGTTATCTCCTCATCAGGCTAATCACGGATTTCGCCCACTCCATGAGTGGGCATTTTTTTGCCTGCAATTCAGCCCCCCCTTTGATCCAATCTTGTTATCGAAAGCGCCCATAAAAAAACGCTGATACCCCGGCGGGAGATCAGCGTTTTATTTACCGCATTAGCGAATCAGGTTTCCGGCTCGCGCTGCTCCGGCTCCTGCTCTTCATACCAGCCACCACCCAGCGCCTTGAACAAATTGACCTCACTGATCAACTGGCTCAACCGGTCAGTCACCGCACCCTGGCGCACATCAAACAACTGGCGTTGCGCGTCAAGCAGCGTCAGGTAGCTGTCAATACCGGTGCGGTAACGACGCTCAGCCAAACGGTAATAATCTTCGCTGGTCTCCAGCAAAGCACGCTGAGCAGCTACCTGTTCAACGTAGGTTTCACGCGCCACCAAGCCATCCGCAACTTCCTGGAAGGCAGTCTGAATGGCACCTTCATACTGCGCCACTTGCTGGTTCTTGATGATTTCGGCGTAGTCGAGGCTGGCTTTCAAAGCTCCAGCGCGGAAGATCGGTATGCTAATACTTGGAGTAAAACTCCAGTACTCGGAGCCGCCGTCAAAAAGCCCATCCAGGTCACTGCTGGCCGTACCGCCAGCACCAGTCAAACTGATACTCGGGAAGAACGCGGCTTTGGCGGCACCGATACTCGCGTTGACTGCCAACAGTTGGTACTCAGCCTCAAGAATATCAGGACGCTGATATAACACTTCAGACGGCAAGCCAACCGGTAACTCGGCCAGCAGCTCTTCGTTTAACGAAGCACTTTGTACCGGCAGACGTGGCGCAGCCTGACCCAGTAGCGCAGTCAGCGCATTACGATCCTGTGCAACAAACCGGCGATACTGCGCAAGACTAACGCGGGCTGTTTGTACCGAGCTACGCGCTTGTGACAGCTCCAAGGACGACGCTACGCCCACCTCGAAACTTCTGGAGGTAAGCGAAAGACTCTCTTCGAAAGCTTTCAAGGTCTCTTGAGTCACTTCCAGCAAGGCTTGGTCCGCCTGCCAAGTGAAATAAGTACTCGCAACATTAGCTACCAGACTGATCTGCACGCCACGTCGCGCTTCGTCGCTAGCCAAAAACTCTTGCAGAGCCTGCTCACGGAGGCTGCTGATGCGCCCGAACAAATCCAGCTCCCAGGACACACCGACTGTGGCCGAATACTGACTGGTAATCATGCTGCTGTTACCGTCGGCCAAATCTGCCGGCAAGCGCATACGGCTGCCGTCGCCGTTAATATCCACTTGCGGATACACATCGGCACGCTGAATACCGTAAAGCGCGCGATTGGCTTCCACATTCAACGCAGCAACGCGTAAGTCACGATTGTTTTCCAAAGCCACACCAATCAGACGCTGCAGCTCCGGGTCCTTGAAGAAAGCCTGCCAGCCGATCAGCGCTGTGTCAGTTGCTATTGCTTCATCGCCGGTTTCCCACGCGGACGGTACGGGTGCTTCGGGCCGTTGATAATCAGGAATCAGCGAACAACCACTCAGGGCGGCCACAACCGCCAAGCTCAATAAACAGCGCTTCACTGTTGCTCCTCCTTCACATCCGTCGCCGGCTTTTCTTTACCCTTGAACAGATTGGTAACCATCACATAGAACAACGGCACCCAGAAAATCGCCAATACGGTGGCGGTCATCATGCCGCCAATCACACCGGTACCAATTGCGTGCGAACTACCTGCGCCCGCGCCAGTAGCCAAAGCCAGCGGCACAACGCCCAGCGTGAAGGCTAGCGACGTCATTACGATCGGACGCAAGCGCAGACGGCAGGCTTCTACTGCCGCATCAAAGATGCTCATGCCTTCTTCATGCAAATCCTTGGCAAACTCTACGATTAGGATCGCGTTCTTTGCGGTCAAGCCGATGGTTGTGAGCAGGCCAACCTGGAAGAACACATCGTTTGACAGCCCCCGACCCAGTGTCGCCATCAAGGCACCAATCACCCCGAGCGGCACAACCAGCATGACCGCCAACGGAATCGACCAGCTCTCGTAGAGCGCTGCGAGACACAGGAATACTACGATCAACGACAAGGCGTAGAGCGCGGGCGCCTGATCGCCGGACAGACGTTCCTCGTAAGACAGTCCTGTCCAGGCAATACCTACCCCCTTGGGCAGCTTGGTTGCCATCTCTTCAATTGCTGCCATCGCATCGCCGGTGCTATAGCCAGGCGCAGGTTCACCTAGCACCTCCATCGCGGAAACGCCGTTGTAACGTGATAATTTGGGCGAGCCGTAAACCCATTCTCCACTTGCGAAGGCACTGAACGGCACCATTTCGCCAACGTCATTGCGCACAAACCACTTCTGCAAGTCTTCCGGATTCATTCGCGCTTCGGCTTCACCTTGCAAATACACCTTCTTCACTCGACCACGGTCGATGAAGTCGTTGACGTAACTGGAGCCCCAGGCAATCGACAGCGTCTGATTAACGTCGGCCAAGGACAAACCGAGCGCACGCGCCTTCTCATCATCCACCAGCAATTGATACTGCGGTTGATCATCCATGCCGTTAGGACGAACGCTAGCCAGCACCGGGCTCTGGGACGCCATACCCAGCAGCTGGTTGCGCGCCTGCATCAGCACCTCATGACCTACGCCGGAATTGTCCTGCAGGAATAAATCGAAGCCGGTTGCCGTACCCAATTCCATTACCGCAGGCGGCGCAAAAGCGAACACCATGGCATCACGGAAGCCAGCAAAATGCTGCTGCGCACGCTGGGCCAGAGAGAACACATCTTCTCCATCACCCCCGCGCTCTTCCCAAGGATGCAAACCAATAAACGCAAGACCTGCATTCTGCCCCCGACCCGCAAAGTTAAAACCGGTCACGGTAAATACAGATTTAACGGTGCTGGACTCCTCCTCCAACAGGTAAGTACGCATGGCATCGACTGTCTGCTGCGTACGCTCTGCACTCGAACCCACCGGCGTCTGCACTTGTGCAAACAACACGCCCTGATCTTCATCGGGTAAAAACGCTGCAGGTAAGCGGGTAAAGAGAAAGATCATCAGGCCGACGATCAGCAAATACAGAATGAGATAAGGCGTTTTGCGAGTCAGGATGCTCGCCACACCCTTTTCGTAGCGATGGATACCGCGATCAAAGGTGCGATTGAACCAGCCAAAGAAACCGCGTTTCTCGTGGGATTGCCCTTTAGGGATCGGTTTGAGGATGGTCGCACACAGCGCCGGTGTGAATACCAAAGCAACCAGCACCGACAAGCCCATAGCGGAAGCGATGGTGATCGCGAATTGCCGGTAGATGACCCCGGTGGAACCGCCAAAGAATGCCATCGGCAGGAATACTGCAGACAACACCAAGCCTATGCCCACCAGCGCACCCGATATTTGCTGCATCGATTTACGGGTTGCTTCAAGTGGTGATAAGCCTTCTTCGGCCATCACCCGCTCCACGTTTTCGACCACCACAATGGCATCGTCCACCAACAAACCGATGGCCAACACCATGGCGAACATTGTCAGGATGTTGATACTAAAGCCGAACAACGAGAGCACGCCAAACGTACCCAGCAATACGACTGGCACCGCCAGTGTGGGAATCAAGGTGGCGCGGAAGTTCTGCAGGAACAGATACATCACCAAGAACACCAGCACAATGGCTTCTAGCAGCGTATGCACCACGCCCAAAATGGACTCAGCGACCACCGGCGTGGTGTCGTAGGGGTATACGATTTCCATGCCTTCAGGGAAGAAGGGTTCCAGACCAGCGATGGTGGCACGAATGGCTTTGCCGGTCTCCAGCGCGTTGGCACCCGTCGCCAGCTTAATCGCCAAGCCAGAGGCGGCCTTGCCGTTAAACAACGCAGAAATACTGGCATCCTGTGCGCCGAGTTCGACTCTAGCTACGTCTTCAAGGCGTACCTGTGAGCCATCGCTCTGCACTTTAACCAGAATTTTGCGGAACTCTTCCGGCTTTTGCAGGCGCGTTTTACCCAAAATGGTGGCGTTCAGCTGTTGCCCAGGCACCGCTGGCAAACCACCAAATTGACCAGCAGAAACCTGCACGTTTTGCGACTGAATGGCAGCACTAACGTCCATTGGTGTCAGATTAAAATTGGTCAGCTTGGCGGGATCGAGCCAGATACGCATGGCGTACTGCGCACCGAAGACCTGGAAATCACCTACCCCGGCGGTCCGCGAGATCGGGTCTTGAATATTGGACACGATATAGTCAGACAAATCGTCGCGATTCATGCTGCCGTCTTGCGACACAACACCAATAACCAGCAGAAAGTTACGTACAGCCTTGGTTACCCGGATGCCTTGTTGCTGTACTTCCTGCGGCAATAGAGGGGTGGCCAGCTGCAGTTTGTTTTGCACCTGCACCTGCGCGATGTCAGGGTCAGTGCCTTGCTCAAAGGTCACCGTAATAGCCATGCTGCCATCGGAGTTACTCTCCGATGAGATATAGCGCAGGCCATCGATACCGTTCATTTGCTGCTCAATAACCTGTACCACAGTGTCCTGCACTGTTTGTGCAGAAGCACCTGGATAGGCCACGGAAATCCCTACAGCGGGAGGCGCGATACTCGGGTACTGGTTAATCGGTAGTTTGAGCAGAGATAGACCGCCGATCAACATAATGACCAACGCGACTACCCAAGCAAAAATAGGGCGATCGATAAAGAAACGAGACATGGGCGGTTACCCTTCCTGGTCGGCGGTAGACGCTTTTTCATCTGCGTCAGATGACCCTGGCTTCGGCTCTTCAGAGACGTTGGTAGCCGGTGAAACAGTCACTTCAACACCCGGCTTCACGAACTGCAAACCCTCAGTGATCAAACGATCACCGTCGTTGAGCCCAGAGTTGATCAGCCAGCGATTACCGACGGTACGCTCAGTTTCCACTTCACGCCGTTCCACTTTATTTTCGGCATTAACCACCATGGCGGTAGCTGTGCCACGCGGAGTGCGGGTAATACCCTGTTGGGGAGCAAGGATCGCGTCGCTCTTGGTACCCGCAATCAACTGCGCGTGTACAAACATGCCCGGCAGCAAATATTCGTCAGGGTTAGGGAAAACCGCGCGTAGCGTCACCGAACCGGTGCCCGAATCGACTGACACTTCAGAGAACTCCAGCTTTCCGTCCAGCGGATAAACGCTGCCGTCTTCCAGCTTCAAGACCACCTTGGCAGCGTTATCGCCGCTACGCTCCAGCCGGCCCGCCTCAAGGTCACGACGCAGATTCAGCATGTCGCGCGCAGGCTGGGTAACATCGACATAGATAGGATCAAGCTGCTGAATAGTCGCCAGCTCCTGTGATTGCCCATTGCTTACCAAAGCGCCCTCACTGACTGCCGAGCGACCGATGCGGCCGGAAATCGGCGCCAGCACCTTGGTGTAACGCACATTGATGCGCGCCTGGTCTAACGCTGCTTGCGCCTGCAAGCTGCTCGCCCGTGCTTCGTCAAACTCCTGCTGACTGACAGCGCGCTCCTTCACGAGGATGCCGTAGCGCTCTGCCAATGAGCGGCTGGCCAGGTTGCTGGCCTCAGTGCTCTTCAGGGTTGCCTGATAAACGTCGTCATCAATTTGATACAACTGCTGGCCTTCCTTAACCACGGCACCTTCGTCAAATAAGCGCTTCTCGATAATGCCGTTTACCTGTGGCCGTACTTCAGCAATGCGGTAAGCGGTGGTACGACCCGGCAGCTCGGTGGTCAGCAAAAAGTGTTCAGCCTGGAGGGTCACCACACCCACTTTGGGCGGGCCTTGCTGGGCGCCGCCAGCGCCTTGCTCTTGATCTTGGTCTTGGCAGGCACTGATCAACAAGGTGATGGCTAGTAAGGGAATCAGTGCAGCGTAAGCTGGCTTGACCGGCATGGGAAAACCTCGTGAAGGCAGAATATTTGATCTTTAACCGAAACACTCGCTCAGCACAAAGCGAGAGACAGCGATAATGGCGGACAATATACTTACATTCATTAATGTTTGTAAGTACTTTTCAGCATCAGTTAACATTAGCTCACAAACCAAGTCCTCGCGGGCTTAGATCACTCGATACGCACTGGAAGAACATGGTCAGACGCACCAAAGAAGAAGCTTTTGAAACCCGCCAAAGCATCATTGATGCCGCGGAACAATGCTTCCATGAAAAAGGCGTTTCACGCGCCTCACTGACCGATATTGCGCAAGCCGCCGGGGTTACCCGCGGCGCCATCTACTGGCACTTTCAAGACAAGGCTGACTTACTGGATGCCCTGTTTCAGCGCATCAACATGCCCCTAGAAGCACTCAGTGAAGCGACCCGCAACCCCGATGAACCTCATCCGCTGGAACTCTTCCGCGAACTGCTGACGGAGGTATTCCGCCGCGTAGAGTCAGACCCGACCACGCGCCGGGTCCATGAAATCATTTTCTTGAAATGCGAATACACCGATGAGCCCTGCGGTCCAAAGAAACACCTGCAAGCCATGCGCCAGGAACACGACAACCAGCTACTGACCACCCTGCGACTGGCTATCGCGCGGGGAGAACTACCCAGCGATCTGGATATCGAATTGGCGCTGCTTTGCGTACACAGCTTCATTATCGGCGTTATCAATCAATGGTTAATGGTGCCTAGCAGATTAAGCCTGAGCGAGCGCGCCAGCGAGGTAGCCGATGCCATTCTGGATATGCTGAAACTGAGCCCCGCTATGCGCACAGGCAAGGCAGCGACTTAATTCTGACCCCATTGGGCACAGTAATCCTGCTCCGGTAACGCCGGAGTTAGCCATACGAAATCAGCTTGTTCCGTCCCTGGCAACTGCCCCTGTCCGGCTTCAAGCAAAAGCACCACAGTCGGAGCTTCACCCCACTGCTGCTGCCAGTGCAGCGGCATACCGAGGTCACGCCGTGCGTGATAAGCACCCGCCAGTAGCAAAGCAGGCGCTGGCGCCTCAGCCAGTGCCCTCGCCATCTGCTCGTCGCGCCCCTGCTGAATGGCCAACATAGACGGCATACGTTCCGCGCCCAGCTTGCCGCAATGGCTATCCAGCAGCGTTTGCTCCAGTTCGGCCCGAGCTGCAGCGGAGTAACGCGCACTGACCGGCGGCGGCTTGCGGTAACGGTGCAGCATCTGTTGCTGCCCCAGATTGCCTGCCAGCAAGCGCTGCGGCACCTGCAGGCCCCAGCTCACCAGAGGGCTATAAGGCGACCAGTCCCAGCCTGATTGCCAGTTCAGTTGCTCCTGCAACAAAGACGAGTCAGGCAGCGGCTGGCCTTGCAACGCGTTCACCGCTGCCTGTTGGCTCGGCTCCAGCATCTCCATAATTAACGCAGCCTGCGGACGTCTTTCCTGCAATTGCTCTAGTAGCCAAAGCTGTAATTGATGGTGATCCGGATTATCGTGTTTCTCACCCACCACCACGTGGGCGCTCCCCGCCAGCGCAGTCACCAGTTGATCGGCAGACAACCAGCGCTGAGCGTGGGTATCCCACACTTGCCCCAGATGGGGCGCATCGAGACCCTTAGTGGCCCGCCAAGCAGGTAACTGTTCAGCCTTCAGCGAGAAAGACGCGCAAACCAGCAAAACCAACAGCAGCGTTCTCATTAATACCTCAAATAATAATCAGAGGACTATCTTGCATCGGATGCTTCTCGATTCGCACCTCAACCCCGAATACCTCAGCTATGCGCTCCGCGCTCAACACATCCCAAGGCGCACCCAACGCGCCGATGCGGCCTTCGTGCAACAACAGCAGTCGATCGGCATAACGCGCAGCCAGATTAAGGTCGTGCAACACAACCACTACCGCGAGGCCACGCGCAGCCATATTGCGCGCTTGTTGCAAAATTAACTGTTGATGAGCGAGGTCCAGCGACGCCGTTGGCTCATCGAGCAACAAACAGCCCTGTTCTTCCGCGTCCCAAACCTGCGCCAGCACGCGCGCCAGGTGCACGCGCTGTCGTTCGCCCCCGGATAGCGACAAGTAGCTGCGCTCACGCAGCTGAACCACATCGGTGGCTTCCAACGCTTGATCAATGATCAGCTCATCCTGGTGCCGCCCAGTGGCATGTGGCAGGCGTCCCATGGCCACCACTTCTGCCACACTGAACGGAAACGCCAATGATGAACTTTGCGGCATTACCGCCATTCTTCTTGCCCGCTCCTGCGCAGACCAACTACCGAGCGCCCGGCCGGCCAGTTCGACACTGCCCCTGAGCGGCGCCAACTCCCCGGTCAGGCTGGCCAACAGGGTGCTTTTTCCGGCGCCATTGGTGCCCAGCACCGCCAACACCTCGCCAGCGTTTAACTGAAAGGAAATGCCCTCGAGGATCCGCCTCCCGCCGCGCGCGCAATCCAACTCATCGACTCGCAGCATCAGACGCCTCCCCGACGCTGCGCGCGCATCAGCAAGGTAAGAAAAAACGGCGCGCCCAGCAGCGCGGTGATGATGCCCAGCGGTAATTCAGCGGGCGCGACTACAAGACGCGCACCCACGTCAGCCAGCACTAGCAAGCCAGCACCAAGCAACATGGATGCCGGCAGCACGCGACGATGATCCGCGCCCAGCAGCAAGCGCACCAGATGCGGCACCACCAGTCCGACAAAACCAATCAGCCCTGCCATCGCCACGCAGGCACCCACGCCTAACGCCGTCAACAGAACCAGTTCGCGCTTGACGCGCTCGACATCCACGCCCAGATGACGGGCCTCCGACTCACCCAACAGGAGTGCATTCAGAGCTTTGGCTTGCAATGGCAGCCGCCACCAGACCAGAGAACAACAGAACGCCAAAACCGCCACACGCTGATAGCTGGCAGCACCCAGGGAGCCCATATTCCAAAAAGTTAGGGTACGCAGCATGGCATCATCCGCTAGGTAACTGAGCAAGCCGATGACTGCGCCGCTGATTGCGGCTATCGCGATCCCGGCCAGCAACATACTGGCCACTGATGTGCCCTGTACTGATTGCCCCAGACGATAGACCAACCAGGTGGTAGCGACGCCACCGAGGAAGGCGCCCAGCACAGTCGCATATGGCAACACAAAAGCCGGTACGCTCGACAACAGAGCACTGCCCAATACGATGAATAGCGCCGCGCCCAACGCCGCGCCGCTGGAGACCCCGATCAAGCTCGGATCAGCCAGTGGATTACGAAACAGGCCCTGCATACCCGCGCCGGTCAACGCCAGTGTCGCACCAACCAAGATGGCCATCAGCGTACGCGGCAAACGAATGTGTTCGATGATTAACACTTGGTCCGCCGGTAGCTCGGCAGCCGTAAAACGGCGCAACAACACACGCAAGGTATCGTCAAGCGGAATAGCAACCGGGCCCAACGCTAGCGACAACAGCACCGCAACCAGCAGCAGAGCCAGTAGCAACAGCGTCACCACGGGCTTGAAGCGGTAAACCGTAGTCATCTTTATTCCTTACTTTCTTAATTCCTGTGGGCAGTCAGCGCTGCGCCAGCAGAAACACAGCTGCTTGGCATAATTAACTCAGCATCTCGACAACCTCCGGAGTAACACCACCGAACAACACCCGCCACCGCACTATCCTGGCTTTACGTGATAGTTATCAAGCGTTGCGGCAGCAGCGGCAACGCCCGTTATGTGGAGTAGTGATGAGGCGCGCGTTACCAACGGATTGTACATGCTGTCACCAAGAACGGAGGCCGAAAATGTGTCGTGACAGCAAGCTGGTCAAGCATGCAAGCGGCAGCGATAATTGGCGGATGACCGATCACAATACCCCCTCCCCGCTTTGTCATCTGGATGAGCTTCCGCTGCACGGCAGCAAAGGCTTCCTACACCAGGGCCAGGCTTTGTTCGCCGTGCGCCAAGGCGAGCAGGTTTTCGTTTACGAAAACAACTGCCCACATCGTGGGGTGCCGTTAGAATGGGTGCCTGATCAGTTTCTCGACAGCTCTGGCCGGCTGATTCAGTGCGCCACCCACGGGGCCTTGTTCTTGCCGGAGTCAGGCGAATGTGTCGCCGGCCCCTGCGTGGGGCAGTCATTGCGGCAATTTCCTTGCTACATCAGCCATGATCAGCTCTGGGTCGGCTGACCGGTTAAAGAAGTACCGGTAACTCACCCCGCACCTGCAACCCCTCCGGTGTAGGCCAGACTGACCACGCCAGCACCTCGACTCCCGCCGCTACAGCCGCCCGCAACAAACGCCCGTACTCAGGGTCAATTTCATCGGCGGGCCGCACCCGATCAATGCCCGAATGCATCACACAAAATAATAGGCATGCCCGCCGGCCACTGACGGCTATTTCAGTCAACTCAAGCAGATGCTTTTGCCCGCGCGTGCTGACCGCGTCCGGAAACGCGCCCTCCCCCCTACCCAGCGCCAGCGTCACGCTCTTAACTTCAACAACGCACTCGCCCGGTTCAGACAAAAGAAAATCAAAACGACTACCGCCATTGCGCAAGCTCACCTCCGCCCGTTGCTGCGCGTAGCCAGCCAGTGGGGTAATCAAACCAGCCCGTAACGCCGCCGCTATAACTTTATTTGCCCGTGCACTGTGGATACAAGCTAGCTGCCCCGGCGCCACTTCGACCAGCTCCCAACCGCCCGGCAGTTTGCGTCCCGGCTTATTTTCCAGCCGCACCCACACCCGGTCGCCGGGCTGACCGCAGTTGCGCATGGAACCGGTGTTCGGGCAATGCACCGTGAGCTCACGCCCATCCTCCAGCTGCACGTCGGCGAGAAAGCGCTTGTAGCGTTTGATCAAGTGCGCGGGAATGAGTGTCACTTCGAAAGGAATTAACATGCTGGCCAGCTGCGCAGCGCGCGCGCCAAGCGTTCAACGCCTTGTTCCAAACGTTCTAACGAAGTGGTGTAGGCAAATCGTAAGTGTTGATCGGCGCGATGATGACCAAAATCCAGCCCAGGTGTGAGCGCCAGAAACTCGGTGTCAATCACGTGCTGACACAGCTGCTGACTATCACCACCAAGCGCTTGCATATCGGCATATAGATAGAAGGCGCCCTGCGGCGTCACCGGAATACTGAAGCCCAGCTCCCGTAGCGCAGGCAACAAAAAGTCTCGACGTACCTGAAAGGCATGCCGGCGCACTTCGCAAATTTCTCGACTTTCCTCACCAAAAGCCGCCAAAGCGGCTTGCTGCGCCATGTGTGGCGCGCAGATATAGAGGTTTTGTGCGAGTTTTTCCAACGAAGGCACAGCTGCTTCTGGGGCGATCAGCCAGCCGAGCCGCCATCCGGTCATGCCGAAATACTTGGAGAAACTGTTCAGCACGAAAGCATCGTCTGCCACATTGAGTACCGAGCAGGCGTCCACCGCATAGGTGAGGCCGTGGTAGATCTCATCGACAATTAATTCACCGCCCAAGCGCCGGCAGACTGCAGAGAGCGCCGCCAACTCTTCGCGCTCAAGCAGTGTGCCGGTGGGGTTGGCAGGAGAAGCCGCCAGCACCGCCACACAGTCGCTGTCCCAGTGCTGCTCGATTAGCTCGGGCGTTAACTGGTAACGCGTTTCCGGCCCCGTGGGCACCAGCACTGCGCGCCCTTCAACTAAGCGCAGAAAGTGCCGATTGCACGGATAGGCAGGATCAGCCATCAACACCTTTTTACCGGGCTCGACCAGCAATGCACTGATCAACAACAGCGCTGCAGAGCCCCCCGGGGTTACCACCACTCGGGCGGGGTCAAGCGCTATGCCATAGCGCTGCGCGTAGAGACCGGCGATAGCTTCGCGCAGTGCTGGTAACCCTAGCGCAGGCGTATAACCAGTGTGCCCATCGGCCAGCGCTTGCTGCCCGGCGCGGATGATTGGCTCAGGGGTAGTAAAATCCGGCTCGCCAATTTCCATATGGATAACATCCCGCCCCGCGGCCTCCAATGCACGCGCCCGTGCGAGTACAGCCATGACATGAAAAGGCTGAATTTCCTGAACCCGCTGGGCCCAGCGATGCTGAGACATATAAAGCCTTGAACTAACTGAATGTGCCACGATCATACCGTGCCAGAGGCAGCTCTGCAGGCCCGAGAATACCCGCCGACACACCTTCTGGCGCTAAACAGTAGCGCAGGTGATCAGGTTCTGGTAGCTTTGCCCGCTTGCAGGCCACTGGCCAAATAATTCAGGTCGTTTTGTGGGTCCTGAAACAGGAAGATCGAGCAAAAAGTGAGGCGGTTCTCATGCCCAGCAATGCCAAGCAAAAAACATCTATGTTGATCCGTGGCTTCGTCCCTTATGTAGGCAAAAAGGGCGAGGAATACATGAACGAGCAGCAGCTCGAGCATTTCGCCGGCATCCTCAATACCTGGAAAAAGGAATTGATGGAAGAAGTTGATCGCACCGTGCACCACATGCAAGACGAAGCGGCCAACTTCCCAGATCCGGCCGACCGTGCCAGCCAGGAAGAAGAGTTCAGCCTGGAGCTGCGCGCCCGTGATCGCGAACGTAAACTGATCAAGAAGATCGACCAGACATTACAGCGCATCGAAGAAGACGATTACGGCTTCTGCGACTCCTGTGGTGTTGAAATCGGCATTCGACGTCTTGAAGCACGCCCTACTGCCACCCTCTGCATCGATTGCAAGACGCTGGCAGAAATAAAGGAAAAGCAGGTCGGCAGCTAAGCCTTACCTGTGGTCCGCAGGCTGCCCCGTGCAGCCTGCGCTCATTCCCCGCTTGACCGGCCGATATGCACTCAGCAACTCCCTACATCGGACGCTTCGCTCCTACTCCCAGTGGCTATCTACACTTTGGCTCTCTATTAGCGGCACTCGCCAGCTATCTTGATGCACGCCACCAGCAAGGCCGTTGGCTAATTCGCGTCGAAGATCTGGATCAACCACGCAGCATACCCGGCGCCAGCGAACACATCATCGAAACCCTCGCATGCTATGGCATGTACAGCGATGGCGAGATTATTTTCCAGCAAGATCGGCTGACCACCTATCAAGCACAAATAGACCAGTGGCTGACAACCGGCCAAGCCTATTACTGCGATTGCTCCCGGCGTCAGCTGGCTGAGTTTAACGGCATTTATCCCGGCACTTGTCGGCATCGCCAGTTACCGGCCGCAGCAGATCACGCAGTGCGCTTGATAGCGCCAAAGCAGCCCCTCACCGCACTGGATCGCCTGCAGCCGCCCCTCACCCAGGATCTGGCCACCGCGACTGGGGATTTTATTATCCGTCGTCGGGACGGCATCTATGCCTATCAACTGGCCGTGGTGCTGGATGACATCGCGCAGGGCGTGACCGATGTTGTACGCGGTGCCGACCTGCTCGACTCGACGCCGCGCCAACAATGGATTTACCAATTACTCGGCCAACCCTTGCCGCGCTACCTGCACATACCTTTACTGCTGCGCGCCGACGGCGAAAAGCTGAGCAAGCGCTTGGGCTCAACGCCGCTAGACCCTGCCCAAGCCCCCACCGAGCTATTCCGCGCACTGCAAGCACTGACCCAACAACCACCGCTAGCATTGCGCAATGCAAACATTGCCGAGCAACTGGAATGGGCTATCGCACACTGGCGGCCACAACAACTCAGCCCCACCCAAAACCTGCAACAAGACAGTCTGTTTGACTGACACCCTTGGCAAGGAGCAGCCGCCTGATTACCATCAGTGCCTGACTCATGCGGCCCAGCGCACCAAGGCCGCCCGCAACCCAACGGATACCCATGTATATCTACCGACTGGTACTGCTGCTGGTAATCGGTATCTACCTGTTCTCCCCAGCCATCATGGACTGGTGGATAGAGCCCCAGGGTGCCTGGTACCGTCCCTATGTGCTGTGGCTGATTCTGATCATCGCCGGCATGCTGCTACAGAGTCCAAAAGATGCCGATGAGCTTTGAACTCAGTCAGCTACTGCTGATCAGTATTGTTTACCTTATTCTGCTATTTGGCGTCGCCTGGATTACCGAGCGCGGCTGGCTGCCACGTGCGGTCCTGCGCCACCCGGCGATCTATACGTTGTCGCTAGGCGTATACGCCAGCGCTTGGGCCTTTTACGGCACCGTAGGCTTGGCCTACCAGTACGGCTATGGCTTCCTAACCTATTATCTGGGCGTCTGCGGCGCGTTTTTGTTGGCCCCGGTTCTACTCAGCCCGATCCTGCGCATCACCCGCACCTACCAGCTGTCGTCACTCGCCGACCTATTCTCTTTCCGCTTTCGCAGCACCTGGGCCGGCACCCTAACCACACTGTTTATGTTGATTGGCGTATTGCCGCTGCTGGCACTACAGATTCAAGCGGTGGCCGATTCGGTACAGATACTCACGCAGGAATCCGGCCAAGGCACAGTCGCGCTGGGTTTCTGTGTACTGATCACACTATTCGCCATTTTGTTCGGCGCGCGGCATATATCTGCCCGCGAAAAGCACGAAGGGCTGGTTATCGCCATCGCCTTTGAATCACTGGTCAAACTGATATCCATCGGCGCTATCGGCCTGTACGCGCTCTTTGTGGTATTTGATGGCCCCTCAGGGCTGCAGCTTTGGCTCGACAGCAATCAGGAAGCACTCAAAACCCTGCATACCCCATTGCAGGAAGGCCCTTGGCGGACTCTGCTGCTGGTGTTTTTCTCTGCCGCTTTCGTGATGCCACACATGTACCACATGGCCTTTACCGAGAACCTGAATCCGCGCGCACTAGGCACCGCCAGCTGGGGCTTGCCGCTATTTTTGCTATTGATGAGCCTAGCGGTTCCGCCGATCCTCTGGGCCGGCCTACACCTCGGCGTGCCGACTAACCCCGAATATTTCTCCTTGGGTCTAGGCGTTGCTGCAGGCTCCGAGTGGCTATCGTTACTGGCCTTCGTCGGCGGACTGTCAGCGGCCAGCGGCCTGATCATCGTGGTCACCTTGGCGCTGTCGGGCATGGTGCTCAACCACATGGTGCTACCGCTCTATCAACCCAGCGCCGATAACAATATCTACCGTTGGTTGCTATGGACAAGGCGAACCTTGATAGCGGCCATCATCATGGCCAGTTATGGCTTTTATCGACTACTGGGTGCCGAGCAAGACCTGGCCAATCTGGGCATCGCTTCCTTCGTTGCGACCGTGCAGTTTTTGCCCGGCACGCTCTCGGTACTCTACTGGCCACAAGCCAATAGGCGCGGTTTCATTAGCGGCCTGATCGCGGGCATGCTGGTCTGGGCACTGACGCTGCTGCTGCCGCTCGTTACCAACATGCCTGAGCTAAGGGTGTTTGGTCTGACACTGAGCTTCAATGCTGACACCTGGCATTTGGCAGCCATCAGCTCGCTGGCGGTGAATGTGGTGGTGCTTACGCTGATCTCGTTATTTACCAAGCGCAGCAATGAAGAGCAAAGCGCCGCGGAAGCGTGTTCGGTCGACAACGTCAGCCGCCCACAGCGCATACAACTAATGGCCTCCTCGCCACAGGAATTCGCCCAGCAGCTGGCCAAACCACTTGGCAACAAGACTGCGCAATACGAGGTGGAACAAGCGCTGAACGATCTCAAGCTGCCCTTCGACGAGCACCGCCCATATGCCCTGCGCCGGCTGCGCGACCGCCTCGAAGCCAACTTGTCGGGGCTGATGGGTCCGTCCGTGGCGCAAGACATCATTGAAACCTTCTTGCCGTTCAAAATGGGCCGCGATGGCTATGTGACCGAAGACATTCACTTCATCGAAAACCGCCTGGAAGACTACCACTCGCGCCTTACTGGCCTTGCCGCCGAACTGGACGCCTTGCGCCGCTATCACCGACAGACCCTGCAGGATCTGCCTATGGGAGTCTGTTCGCTGGCACAAGATAATGAGGTTTTAATGTGGAACCGCGCCATGCAGGCGCTAACGGGTATCGAAGCAGATAGCGTGATTGGCTCGCGCCTCGCCAACCTGCCAGCCCCCTGGAGTGAGCTGCTCGGACGCTTTGTCGAGGATCAATCCTCTCACCTGCATAAACAGAAACTCTTGGTAGCCGGACAAACTCAGTGGCTCAGCCTGCACAAGGCGGCGATTGATGAGCCCGGTTACGTTGGTGGTAGCGGCCTCGTGCTACTGATCGAGGACCAGACCGAAAACCAGATGCTGGAAGAAGAGCTAATGCACTCTGAGCGCTTGGCTTCCATTGGCCGCCTGGCTGCCGGCGTTGCCCACGAGATAGGCAACCCGATTACCGGCATCGCCTGCCTTGCGCAAAATTTGCGCGACGAGTCAGAGCAGATTGAAGCGCGCGAAGCCTCCGAGCAAATCATTGAGCAGACCCGTCGCGTCTCGCGCATCGTGCAATCACTGGTCAATTTCGCCCACGTCGGCAGCCGCCATCAAAACCCCAACGAAGACGTGGACTTAGCGGCGTGCACCAACGAAGCAGTTCACCTTCTCTCGCTCAACCGTCAGGGCCCCGAGGTTAAGTATGTTAACCTCTGTGATCCTGCACACCGAGCATCCGGTGATTCACAACGATTGGTGCAGGTGCTGATCAACCTGCTGGGCAACGCTCGCGACGCCAGTCAAAACGGTGACAGCATCACCATAAGCACCCAGCAAAACGAGCATCAGGTACTGCTGCAGATCGAGGACCAGGGCAGCGGAATCGACAAGGAAATTATGGATCGCCTGTTCGAGCCCTTCTTCACCACCAAGGAGCCGGGGACAGGAACCGGGCTTGGATTGGCACTGGTTTACTCCATCATCGAAGAGCATTATGGGCAGATAACTATCGACAGCCCGATTGAGCATACACCCCAGCGCGGCACCCGCTTCACCATTACCTTGCCGCGTTACAGCAATATCAGTAACGGCCCCAACGCATGAAGTTTCAATTGGCGCCGTCACGTATGAGGTTTACATGTCACACATACTGGTAGTTGAAGACGAAGCCATTATCCGTACTGCCGTTAAGCGGCTGCTGGAGCGGCACCAATACCAGGTCAAGGAAGCCGGCTCCGTTGCAGAAACGGAGCAATACGATCTCACATCGTTCGACCTGATCATCAGCGACCTGCGGCTACCGGGCGAACCCGGCACCGAAATGATCAAGCGTGCGCCTGACACCCCAGTGCTGATCATGACCAGCTATGCCAGCCTGCGTTCGGCAGTGGACTCGATGAAGCTAGGCGCGGTGGATTACATTGCTAAGCCGTTTGATCACGATGAAATGGTCGAAACCGTGCAGCGCATCATTGCTGCCCGTAGTCAGCGTGAACAGGCCCAAGCGAGTAGCCCCCCAAAGGCAGCCCCCAGCAAGCCAGCCAGCTCTGCGCCAAAAGCGCCTGCTACGCC
This sequence comes from Halopseudomonas sabulinigri, assembly GCA_011053055.1. GTDB lineage: Bacteria > Pseudomonadota > Gammaproteobacteria > Pseudomonadales > Pseudomonadaceae > Halopseudomonas > Halopseudomonas sabulinigri_A. Next base: position 29,306 of record DRHT01000022.1, read on the forward strand.
CGGTGAAGGCCATGACATGGGCATCATTGGCTCCTGTGAATCCATGCAGACGCTGTTCAAACGCATCAGCAAAGTCGCGCCTACTGACTCTACCGTGATGATTCAAGGTGAGTCCGGCACCGGTAAAGAACTGGTTGCCCGTGCTATGCATGAGCGCTCACAACGTGCCAAAGCGCCCCTTATTTCGGTTAACTGCGCGGCCATTCCCGAAACGTTGATCGAATCGGAGCTGTTTGGCCACGAGAAAGGCTCCTTTACCGGCGCCACTGCCGGTCGTACCGGTCTCGTGGAAGCCGCTGACGGCGGCACTTTGTTTCTCGATGAGATCGGCGAATTGCCATTGGAAGCACAGGCCCGCCTGTTGCGGGTACTGCAGGAAGGCGAGATACGTCGCGTCGGCTCAGTGCAGTCACATAAAGTCGACGTGCGGCTGGTAGCCGCAACGCACCGTGATTTAAAAACCATGGCGCGCCAAGGTCTGTTTCGCGAAGACTTGTTCTATCGTTTGAACGTCATTGAGCTGCGTCTGCCACCACTGCGCGACCGTGGCAAAGATGTCGTCCTGATTGCCGAGGCGCTGCTTCAGCGCGCTGCCATCAGCACCAATCAGCAAGGCCTGTTTTTTAGCGACGACGCCCGCCACGCGATTCTCAATTACACCTGGCCCGGCAACGTGCGTGAGCTGGAGAATGCCATCGAGCGCGCTGCGATTCTCTGCGATCACGATGAAATCACAGCCGACCTGCTCGGCATAGAGCTAGACGCCGAGTACGAGCGCGCCTCAGAGGCTGCGAATGCACTACAAAACATGCAGCACGATGACAGGCCCGGACAGGAGCCAGCTGAAGACTTGTCGCTCGAGGATTACTTTCAGCACTTCGTGCTTGAGCATCAGGAGCACATGACCGAGACCCAGCTGGCGCATAAATTAGGCATCAGCCGCAAATGCCTTTGGGAGCGCCGCCAGCGCCTCGGCATGCCACGCAAGAAAACCGCCAACAGCTGATCGGCCCCGCCTCTCATCATCTTTAAAATAGCGCTATCGAATTCATTCGTGGCGCTCAATTCCAAGTAAGCAGGCCTTGCGCCAGAGCGGTTTTCTGCTCAGGTAACAGCCAAAGGCCAGCAAGTGTTACCTGTTACCCACCCCAATCTGCCAAAACTGTTACCGCACGGCGTGTGCGAGGTAACACTTTTACGAGGTTTACGGTAACAACTGGAAGAGTAGCGAGGGCGGCTAAACCTTGAATATTTACCAAGCAGCTGATTTTAAAGGGATTTAAAAAGTTGGCACGACGAATGCTATATATCTCGTACAACAATAATAAAAACCAAACCTAATAATAAAAATAATATTCGACTCCACAGACAATAAAAATAAAACGTGCGAGACGCATCAAACTGATTTTTTTGGAGAATAGCAGTCAGGTCGCGAGCAGGATGCTCTATTGGACAAGAGAAAAATAAAAGTTGCCTAAGCAACCTACCGTCCACAGTCACAAGAAGGCCGACACTGAACCTAAGCTTCCAAAGCAATCCGTTTGTTTTTGACAACCCGAGATGGGTTAATCAAATAGCGGCATTTGCCGCTGCTGTCTAAAAGAAAAATTATAGCTCTGATAATAACAACAATAAAAAATACCATTAGGGGGAGTGAATGCTCCCCTTGAGCTTTATCTCCCGCATCACTCTCGAACTACCCTCCAGCTGCACATCCTAGTTCCATATCCTATTGTTCCTTACCTTTCAAGCCATTTCAGGCTAGAATGCTCGTCTATTGAGTCAATTCAGCGAATGTCCGAACGCCGCCACACGGCTGTTCCCTAGCAAAGGGCTGACCCTCATACATTCATTTTACTGTCCTCTGCCGACAACATTACGGTAGCGGGGCATTGACGGACTGTTGGAAAACCAACCTTTATGATTCGGAAGCTGTTGCAGAAAATACCCTCCCCGTTCGGCTTGCCACAGCGCAAGCGAACCACCCCGACTGTCATCCCTGCTAGCCAGCACAGCTTGCGTCGCGAGCGCCTGAGCCGGCATGCAGTCACCGTGGTGGAGCGTCTGCAACAGGCAGGCTATCAAGCCTTTGCCGTTGGTGGCTGCGTGCGTGATCTACTGTTAAATATCGAGCCCAAAGATTTTGACATCGCAACTAGCGCCACACCCGAGCAGGTACGCGCCACCTTCCGCAACTCGCGACTGATCGGCCGTCGCTTCAAGCTTGCGCACGTGCACTTCGGCAGAGAAATCATTGAGGTGGCCACCTTCCGTGCTAATCACGAAGAAGAAGCCAACGCAGAGCAATCGCGGCAAAGTGAATCTGGCAGACTGCTGCGCGACAACGTTTACGGCACCTTTGAACAAGATGCACAACGTCGCGACTTCACTATCAATGCGCTTTATTACGATGTCACCAGCGGCCAAATCCATGATTTCGCCAACGGCGTACACGACATCCGTAACCAGCAAATACGCCTGATCGGCCAGCCTGAGCAGCGCTACCAGGAAGACCCTGTACGCATGCTCCGTGCGATCCGCTTTGCCGGCAAACTGGGCTTCGAGATAGAACCGCACACCGCCGCCCCGATCGAATCCTTGGCGCCCCTGTTGCACGACATTCCTGCCGCGCGCTTATTCGACGAAGTGCTTAAATTGTTAATGAGTGGGCAAGGGCAAAATACCTTTGATCTGCTGTACCAATATGATCTCTTCGCGCCGCTGTTTCCGGATACCGACGAGGCAATTATTGATCGTCCAGACTACACCCTGACTCTGGTACGCCAAGCCTTGGCCAATACTGACGAGCGCATTGCTCAGGGTAAGCCGGTGACCCCAGCTTTCCTGTTCGCCGCATTACTCTGGCCAGCGCTACCACAGCGCGTGCTGGATCTTGAAGCGCAAGGTATTCCAAGCATTCCGGCGCATCAGCAGGCCGCACAAGAGCTGCTTTCCGAGCAGTGTCGGCACACAGCGATACCCAAGCGTTTCAGTATTCCCATGCGCGAGATTTGGGATTTACAGCCGCGCCTTGAACGCCGCAGCGGTCGGCGTGCTGATCAAATGCTCGAACATCCGCGCTTCCGCGCTGCCTACGACTTCTTACTGTTGCGCGAAAGCGCCGGTGAGCAAACCGATGGCCTTGGCGATTGGTGGACGCGCTATCAGGATGCCAACCCAGACCATCGCCGTAGCATGATTCGCGACCTTGGTGGCGACAAAAGCGGCCCAAAAAAATCACGCTCGCGTTCACGTCGCAAGCCTCGCAACAACGCTCCGTCGGATAGTTGATGACCCGCTGTTACATAGGCTTGGGCAGCAATCAGGCTGACCCGCAGGCGCAGGTCAATGCTGCCTGCGTCGCGCTTGCTCGAATCCCTCTGACACGCGTAGTTGCCTGTTCATCACTCTATCGCAGCAGGCCTATGGGACCACAGGACCAGCCTGCCTACATCAACGCCGCTGTTGCTTTGCACACCGACCTCAACGCAGAACAGTTGCTGGATAGCTTGCAACAGATAGAACAGCAGCAAGGCCGCGTGCGTAAGGCTGAGCGCTGGGGCCCACGCACATTGGACCTGGATATCCTGCTGTTTGGTGAAGAACAAATCAGTACTGCGCGACTGCAGGTGCCTCACTACCACATGCATGCTCGTGCTTTTGTGCTCTACCCCCTCGCAGAACTGCAACCTGAACTGCAAATGCCCGACGGCACACCCCTGCAACAGCTGCTTAATGACTGCCCGCGCGGTGATCTAGAAACATTGCCGGTTTTTATACAACAGCTTGATGCACAAACAGGCTTGACACCCAACGGCTGACACGTAGGATGCCGTTCTCTGTCGAACCCATTGCGTTATGCTTCACCGCAGATGGTTCGACCGGTTTTTTGCGGCACCAAGACTATACTCATCAGGTTCACACAATCCTGAGTATCCAGAGCGATGCCGTGCGGGTAATAACAGCCGCATCGCCCACTGAACCGGCGCCTCTGTGAGGCCGAATACTGGAAACTGCTATGCCTGACGTAAACCTGACCACGCTGAACAAGCTCAAGCAGAACGGCGAGAAGATCGTCTGCCTTACTGCCTATGATGCGACCTTTGCCCATGTAGAAAGCGTTGCCGGTGTCGAAGTGATTCTGGTTGGCGACTCGCTGGGCATGGTCTTACAAGGCCACGACAGCACCTTGCCGGTCAGCGTCGCGGATATGGCTTATCACACTCAAGCGGTCAAGCGCGGCAATCGTGGCGCACTCATTATGGCTGACCTACCCTTCATGGCCTACGCCACCCTGCACGACGCCCTGCGTAACAGCGCTCAGCTGATGCAGGCCGGTGCTCACATGGTTAAGTTGGAAGGTGCCGGCTGGCTGGCGGAGAACGTCAGCATGCTGAGCCGCAATGGAATACCGGTCTGTGCGCATTTGGGGCTGACGCCGCAAACCGTCAACATCCTCGGCGGTTACAAGGTACAGGGTCGCGAAGAGGCACAAGCCAAGGCACTACTGGACGACGCTGTGGCATTGGAAGCTGCCGGCGCCAGCATGCTGCTACTCGAATGCGTGCCTTCTGCTTTGGCAAGCCAAATAACCGCTGCGGTGAGCGTTCCGGTGATCGGTATCGGCGCTGGTAGTGGCACCGACGGCCAGGTATTGGTGATGCACGATTTGCTCGGGCTATCCATCAGCGGACGCTTGCCACGTTTCGTGAAAAACTTCATGATCGGCCAGGCAGATATAGCGAGCGCGATTAGCGCCTATGTCAACGCCGTCAAACAGGTTGAATTCCCAGCAGCTGAACACGAGTTCTGAATAGATGAACACCCTGCACACCATTGCGCAGCTGCGTGCTGCGGTTAGTCGTGCCCGCCAGGAAGGCAAGCGCATAGGTCTGGTTCCCACCATGGGCAACCTGCACGCCGGTCACATTGCATTGGTCGAGAAGGCGCTGCAGCGCACTGACTATGTGGTGGTCAGCATCTTCGTCAACCCCATGCAGTTCGGCGCTGGCGAGGATCTCGACAGCTACCCACGTACCCTGCCGGAAGACCAGAGCAAGCTGCACGAGATCGGCACGCACATGATTTTCGCGCCCAACGTCAGCGAGATGTACCCCGATGGTATGGAAGGCCACACCCGCGTTGCCGTGCCTGTTGTCTCCGAAGGCCTCTGCGGCTCCAGCCGTCCCGGGCACTTTGAGGGCGTTGCCACTGTGGTCAGCAAGTTGTTGAACATAGTGCAGCCAGACTTGGCCATCTTCGGCCAGAAGGACTTTCAGCAGCTTGCGGTTATCCGCAAGATGGCCCACGAGCTGTGTATGCCGGTACAGATAATGGGCGAGCCAACGGTGCGCGCCGCAAACGGTTTGGCGTTATCTTCACGCAATGGTTATCTCAGTGAAGAGCAGCTTGCTAGTGCGCCGCAGCTGTATAAAACCCTGCAACAGATTGCCGCCGCACTGCAGTCCGGTCGCAGGGATTTTGCCTCAGTAATCGAAGAGGCTCGTGTGCAACTGGTCACCGCCGGCTTACAACCCGACTACCTTGATCTGCGCGATGCGCACAGCCTCCAGCCCGTAAACGATCAGAGCCAGGAAGTAGTCGCTCTAGCGGCCGCATACCTTGGCAAGACCCGGCTTATCGACAACCTGCAATTCACCATTAGCTGATCCTCTGAGCGCGGCGGTGAAACCTTCATTGCCGCGCTCTTGCTTACTTACCCCCTGTTACCCAGCTCCCGCGCTAGCAGCTCATCTCATACCAAAGAAGGGTTGAATTGGCTGCGCGGATATCCGACGCTGTATGGCATGAAATGAACGCCTGCCTATACTTTAGGCCCGCGTTCAGGTTTCGGTTGCACCGTGCCTACTCCGGCTGACGCCGCGACTGCCTGATTTCAATAACAACAGGGAACCACCCATGTACAAGATCGAAAACCACAAGGTCTCCGCAGCCGCACGCGCGGTCAGCCATCTCGATGAAGCCGGTTATGAACGTATGTACCGCCAGTCCTTAGAGGAACCTGACCAATTCTGGGCCGAACAGGCGGAACGCTTTCTGACCTGGGACAAGCCCTGGAGCAAGGTTCATCAAAGCGATCTGAGCAAGGGTGAGGCGGCCTGGTTTATCGACGGCAAGCTAAACGTGAGCGTCAACTGTATCGACCGCCACCTGGCCGAGCGCGGCGATGCCACCGCCATCATCTGGGAAGGCGATGATCCCGCAGACGACGCGCATATCAGCTACCGCCAGCTACATGAAAAAGTCTGCCGCCTGGCCAATGTTCTCAAGGCCCGCGGCGTGAAGAAAGGTGACCGTGTGTGCCTGTACATGCCGATGATTCCGGAGGCGGCGTACGCCATGCTGGCCTGCGCGCGCATCGGCGCGGTGCACTCGGTGGTCTTTGGTGGCTTCTCCCCGGATGCTGTACGTGATCGCATTCTCGATTCCGATTGCCAGACGGTGATTACCGCCGATGAAGGCGTACGCGGCGGCAAAGCAGTAGCCCTGAAAACCAGCGTGGAAAAAGCACTGAAAGACTGCCCCAACGTGCATACGGTAGTGACAGTACGCCGCACCGGCGCGGATATTCCCTGGACTGAAAATCGCGACATCTGGTACCACGAAGCCATCGAAGCCGTTAGCGCCGATTGCCCAGCCGAGCCGATGGACAGCGAAGATCCGTTATTCATTCTGTACACCTCCGGCTCAACCGGTAAGCCCAAGGGCGTATTGCACACCACCGGCGGTTACCTGCTGATGGCCTCCATGACTCACCACTATGTGTTCGACTATCACCCCGGTGAAGTCTATTGGTGCACAGCAGATGTGGGCTGGATTACCGGCCACTCCTACATTGTTTACGGCCCACTGTGTAACGGCGCCACCACACTGCTGTTCGAAGGCGTACCCACCTACCCGGATGCCTCGCGCTGCTGGCAGGTGATTGACAAGCACAAGGTCAACATTTTCTACACCGCACCCACCGCCCTACGCGCGCTCATGGCCAAAGGTAACGACCCGGTCAAGAGCAGTTCGCGCGCCAGCTTGCGTTTACTCGGCACGGTCGGAGAACCGATCAACCCGGAAGCCTGGGAATGGTATTTCGACATCGTCGGCGAAAGCCGCTGCCCGATCGTCGATACCTGGTGGCAGACAGAAACCGGCGCCGCGATGATTACTCCGTTGCCTGGCTGTACCGATCTCAAACCGGGCTCAGCTACCCGCCCCTTCTTTGGAGTGGAGCCAGCACTGTATGACCCGGAAGGCAATGAGCTGGAAGGCGCAGCGAGCGGCAACCTGGTGATCAAACGCTCCTGGCCGAGCCAGATTCGTACGGTCTACGGCGATCATCAGCGTTTGATCGACACCTACTTCAGCACCTATAAAAATGTCTACTTCACCGGCGATGGCGCACGCCGCGACGAAGATGGTTATTACTGGATCACCGGCCGCGTAGACGACGTCCTCAACGTGTCTGGCCACCGCATCGGCACTGCCGAGGTAGAGAGCGCACTGGTATTGCACGACTCCGTCGCCGAGGCCGCCGTGGTCGGCTGCCCGCACGACATCAAGGGGCAGTGTCTCTACGTTTACGTCTCACCCATGAACGGCATTACGCCCTCGGATGAGCTGGTCAAAGAGCTCAAGGCTTTTGTCGCCGACCAGGTTGGCGCCTTTGCTCGCCCTGATTATATCCAGTGGGCACCGGGTCTACCCAAGACCCGCTCGGGCAAGATTATGCGGCGTATTCTGCGCAAGATTGCCTGCGACGAGCTGGATTCGCTGGGCGACACTTCGACTCTGGCTGATCCATCGGTAGTCGACGACCTGATTGCCAATAGATTGAATCAGGCCTGAGACAACTTGTCCTGAACGTGGCCCGCCTCTATGCTTGTGCACTCGAAAAAAGTGCCGCATAGAGGAGTCCGTTCATGCAAGAGGTCGTGATTGTTGCCGCCACCCGTACTGCCATCGGCAGCTTTGGGGGCCAGTTCGCCCATGTTCCCGCCCACGAATTGGGTGCGACTGTTATCCGCGCCCTACTGGATCAAACCAAAATCGATCCTGCCATTGTTGATGAAGTCATCCTCGGCCACGTGCTCACTGCCGGTTGCGGTCAGAATCCCGCACGTCAGGCGGCGATCCATGGCGGCCTCCCTCACTCTGTACCCGCAATGACGCTAAACAAGGTCTGTGGTTCCGGCCTCAAGGCCTTGCACCTTGCCGCGCAGGCAATCCGCTGTGGTGATGCGGAAGTTATGATTGCTGGTGGCCAGGAATCCATGAGCCTGTCGCCGCACTTGATCCCAACTTCGCGTGCCGGTCTGCGCATGGGGCACGGCAAGATGATCGACAGCATGATTCATGATGGTTTGTGGGATGCTTTCAACGATTATCACATGGGCATCACGGCGGAAAACCTTGTCGACAAGTACAGCATCAGCCGTGAAGAGCAGGATGCTTTCGCAGCTGCCTCGCAACAGAAAGCCGTCGCCGCGCAAAAAGCAGGCCGTTTTGATCGGGAGATTACCCCCGTCAGCATTGTGCAGCGCAAAGGCGACCCGGTGGTCGTTACGCAGGATGAGCAACCACGCGACGGTATTAGCGCGGACAGCCTAGGCCGCTTGAAGCCCGCGTTCAAAAAAGACGGTACGGTCACTGCTGGTAACGCCTCCAGCTTGAACGACGGAGCCGCTGCCGTACTCATGATGAGCGCAGCGAAAGCCAAGGCACTCGGTTTGCCGGTGCTGGCCAAAATAGCGGCTTACGCCAATGCGGGTGTTGATCCTGCAATCATGGGTATAGCCCCTGTTTCGGCCACGCAACGCTGCTTGGCCAAAGCCAACTGGCAGATTAGTGATCTGGACCTGATCGAGGCCAACGAAGCCTTTGCCGCGCAAGCCCTGGCGGTCAGCAAAGAGCTAAAGTGGGATATGGACAAGGTTAACGTCAACGGCGGCGCCATTGCCCTTGGCCACCCCATCGGTGCCTCCGGCTGCCGTGTGTTGGTGACCTTGCTGCATAGTATGCTGGAACGCGACGCCAAAAAAGGCCTGGCCACGCTCTGTATTGGTGGCGGACAAGGCGTAGCACTGGCGCTTGAGCGCGACTGATATCCCTCCTGCACCCTGAGGCGTGAACAGCGCGTCTCAGGGCTGCATGCCAGCTCGCACACCTGATGTTTCTCATCAGTTAAACAACCCTTCTGCACTGAACTGAAACCCGCACATTCTGTCCTATGCTTGATTGAAGCGCCGCCGTCAGGCCCGCGCCTTTATTATTCTGAGAATCATCAAGACAAGGGCTCCTTATGGATAGCCAGCCGCGCTCTACCGCTCCCAGTCATCAACCTGTGTATATTGTCGACGGCGCTCGTACGCCCTTTCTCAAGGCGCGCGGCAAGCCCGGCCCCTTCACTCCGGTGGATCTTGCCGTGCAGTGTGGCCGTCCGCTATTGATGCGCCAAGGGCTCTCGCCAGACGCTTTTGATCAGGTCATCCTCGGCTGCGTCAATGTGGTCTCCGAAGAAATGAACCCCGCCCGCATCGCCGCACTGCGGCTTGGCATGGGCGCGCAAATGCCGGCTTTCAGCGTGCAGCTCAATTGCGGCTCTGGCATGCAATCAATCGATACCGGGTACCGCTACATCCGCGACGGCGGCGCAGACCTGATTCTGGCCGGCGGTGCCGAGGCCCTTAGCCACGCGCCGCTGCTGTTCAAGCGCCGCGCGGTAGATTGGTTTGCTGAACTCAACCAAGCGCGCAGCCTGCCAGCCAAGTTGAAGGCGTTGGCGCGCTTCCGGCCCAGCCTGATGAAACCCGTTATTGGTCTGGAACGCGGCCTAACCGATCCGATTGTGGATTTGAATATGGGACAAACCGCCGAAGTCGTGGCGCAGCTATTCAACGTCCAGCGTGAATCTGCCGATGCCTACGCGCTGCTGAGTCATCAGCGCTTAGCTGCCGCTCAGGAAGCCGGCTGGCTGCAGGACGAGGTTGTGCCGCTGTTCGATAAGCAGGGCAAGCAATACAGCCAAGATGACGGTGTACGGCCGAATAATTCGATGGACGCGCTGGGCCAACTCAAGCCGGTGTTTGAAAAACCCTATGGCCAAGTAACTGCAGGCAATAGTTCGCAGATAACCGATGGCGCCAGCTGGGTGGTTTTGGCCTCTGAACAGGCGCTGATAAAACACAACCTCACGCCGCTGGCAGTCATCGTTGACAGCCACTGGGCCGCGCTAGAACCCGAAATCATGGGGCTGGGCCCCGTGCTCAGCAGCACCGCGCTGTTGCAACGCCACGGCCATCAGCTGGCCGATATTGATCTATGGGAAATCAACGAAGCCTTCGCCGCTCAAGTTCTGGCCTGTTTGGAGGCCTGGCAAGATGCGAGCTTCTGTAAACACATTCTGGGGCTCGACCATCCCATGGGCCGGCTAGATCCCGGTCGACTGAATATCGACGGCGGCGCCATCAGCCTCGGTCACCCGGTGGGCACCAGCGGCAACCGCATCGTGCTGCACTTGGTCAAGGCTTTGCAACGCCACGGCATGCGCCGCGGTATCGCCACGGAATGCATCGGCGGCGGCCAGTCGGGCGCCATGCTGATTGAAACGCTATAAGGAGACAGACCCGATGACCGCCTCCGTTCTTTCCGCCCTGACGCCCCGGCTGATGGAAATCGGCCCGTTCAGTCTGGCCGAACTCAAATCCAGCCCGCGCGCCTGGCAGCACTGGCACCTCAAGCGGGATGAGCAAAACATTGCCTGGCTGCTGATGGACAAAGCCGACAGCAGCGCCAACGTCCTCTCCGAAGCCGTACTACTGGAACTCAGCGAAATCATCGCCGCACTCAAGAGCGATATGCCGAGCGCGCTGGTTATCCGCTCAGCCAAAGCTGGCAGCTTCTGCGTGGGCGCGGATATCAGCGAGTTCCGCCAACTGCACACCGAGCCCGATGTCATTAGCAAGCTGGTTGATGCGCACCTGCTGGCCCAGCATCTGGTTGACCTCAGCTGTCCAACCATCGCCATTGTCCACGGCGCAGCACTGGGTGGCGGGCTTGAACTCGCGCTGTGTTGCGACTATCGCCTGGCGGTCAAGGGCGCAACCTTTGGCGTGCCTGAAGTATTGTTAGGTCTGCATCCGGGCCTCGGTGGCACCGCACGGCTGCCCGACCTGATTGACCCGCTAGTGGCGATGGACATGATGCTCACCGGCCGCACTATTCACGACGCGCAGGCCAGCAAGCTGGGTTTAATCGACCAGTTACTCGAGGAGCGCCATCTTGGCGCAGCGGTCAGTGCGGTATTGGATGGGCAGGTCAAAGTGGACAGACGCAACCTGCGCGCGCGCCCCTTCCGCCTCGATTGGGTAAGGCGCTTGGCGGCCTGGCGTATGCGTAAACAGGCCGACGCCAAGGTTTCGCCGCAGCATTATCCTGCGCCACACGCACTGATCAAACTGTGGGAACGGCACGGCAACAGCCCGGACCAGGTACTGCATCGCGAAATCTATTCTTTTGCCCACCTGCTGAACACGCCCAGCTCGCGCAATCTAGTGCGTGTATTTTTCCTGCGTGAGCAGCTCAAGGCGCTGGGTGATCCGGGCAAAGGCCGCCACAAACCCGCGCCCATTCGCCACATACATGTGATTGGCGCAGGTGCCATGGGCGGCGATATTGCCGGTTGGTGCGCACTGCAAGGGCTGCGCGTTAGCCTGTTTGATACCGAGCCCAAGAGCATCGGCAAGGCGGTGCATAACCTCGCCAAACTGTGCCGCAAAAAGCACCGCAGCCCCGCGCAAACCCGCGATATTCTCGACCGCCTGATTCCTGACCCAGATAACAGCGGCGTAGCTGTGGCTGACCTGGTGCTCGAAGCGGTGCCGGAAGATCTCGACATCAAACTGAAGGTATACGCCGAGGTGGAGCCGCGCATGAAGCCGGACGCGATCTTGGCCACCAATACCTCGAGCATCCCACTGGACAAACTCCGCAGCGGGCTGGCCGATGCAGGCCGGCTGGTCGGCATTCACTTTTTTAACCCGGTGGCGCAGATGCAACTGGTCGAGGTGGTGGCCCACTCTACCGCGCGCAGTAGCGCGCTGGAGCGAGCCAACACTTTTGTGGGTCAGATCAACCGCTTGCCGGCACCGGTCAGCAGCGCCCCCGGATTCCTGGTCAATCGTGCCCTTACACCCTATTTGATCGAAGCCATCTGCCTGTTGGATGAAGGACTGAGCGCCGAGGCAATCGATCAGGTTGCCATTGATTTTGGCATGCCGATGGGGCCACTTGAGCTAGCCGACCAGGTGGGGCTGGATATCTGCCTGGGAGTTGCCGACATGTTGCGCGAGCAACTCGACAGCAATCTACCCGAAGCGCCCGAATGGCTGCGAAAGAAAGTGGAACATGGCGACCTTGGCCGCAAAACTGGCAAAGGTATCTACCGCTGGAAGGATGGCAAGGTACAGAAAAAATACCGCCGCAAACAAGCCCCCCGCGGCACTCAGGAAAGGTTGCTGTTGCCTATGCTGAATGCGTGCATGGCCTGTCTGCGTGAACAGGTAATCGACGATGCTGATCAGCTCGATGGCGCCATGATCTTTGCTACTGGCTTTCCCCCGTTCCGTGGCGGCCCCATGCACTATGCAGAACAACTTGGCTTCGACACCATTGAGCAGCAGCTGCAGCACTTAAGCGAAAAACACGGCCCTCGCTTCACCCCGGACCCCGGCTGGACGGCTGTGCCAGATGAGTGAGCTGCCGCGCCGTTTTGACGATGCCGAAGCCCTGGTCGATGAAATACTGCAGCGGCTTGGCAACACTCTGGTGGTCGGCCTGCCCCTGGGGCTAGGCAAGGCCAATCAACTAATCAATGCGTTGTTTCAGAGGGCCCAGGTGAACCCGAAAATCTCCCTGACCATCTGCACCGCGCTAACGCTGGAGAAACCCAGCGCCAAGAGCGACCTAGAGCAGCGCTTTATCGGCCCTTTGTCGGCGCGGCTGTTTGATGATTATCCTGCGCTCGAGTATGCCAAAGCCATGCGCAGCGGCGCGCTGCCCAGCAACATTACCGTGCGTGAGTTCTTCATGCAGCCTGGCGGTTGGCTTGGCGTGCCATTGGCGCAACAGGAGTACACCAGCCTCAACTACACCCATGCACTGGATACGCTGCTGCGCTGGAAGGTAAACCTGGTTCTGCAATTGGTCGCGCCGGGCGAGCAGTCAGCGGACGGCCAGCCTACGCGCTACAGTTTGAGCTGTAATCCGGACATCAGTGCCGATTTGCTGGAACGCCGGCGGCTGGGTGAAATGCCGCTGCTAAGCGTCGGGCAGGTTAACCATGCCCTGCCCTTTATGGGCGGCGCAGCGGATCGTCCCGCCAGCGACTTCGACTGTATCCTGCAGAGCGAACAATACGAGTTTCCGCTATTTACGCCGCCGCACAGTCCGGCCGCCACCAAGCATCACGCCATTGGCCTGCGCGTCGCCAGCCTGATTGCGGATGGCGGCACACTGCAGATAGGCATCGGCTCGATTGGCGACGCCATCGCCCATGCCCTGCGTTTGCGCCAGCAGCAGCCACAGCGCTTTCACGCCCTGCTACGCACGCTGGAAACTCCCGATACCCTGCCTTCGCGTCATTGCGAGCCATTCGAACAAGGTTTGTACGGCGTTACCGAGATGCTGGTCGAGGGCTTTTTAGCCTTGATCGAGGCGGGGGTGGTCAAACGCGAAGTTGACGGTAAGCTGATTCACGCCGGCTTCTTCATTGGTAGCCCAGTACTGTACGAGATTCTTGAGCGCCTGCCCGAGAGTACCCGCAACAAGATCGCCATGATGCCGGTCTCTTACACCAACAGCCTGTACGGTGATGAGCAAGCCAAACGTGCCGCTCGCCCCAAGGCCCGTTTTATCAACAGCGCCGTTATGGTGACCCTGACCGGCTCCGTGGTCTCCGACGGCTTGGCCGATGCACAGGTGATCAGCGGCGTGGGCGGTCAGTACAATTTTGTCGCCCAGGCCTTCGCGCTACCGGACGCTCGCGCCATTATCACCCTGCCCGCGACCCGCACCCACAAGGGCAAAATCTCGTCCAACATCTGCTGGCAGTATCCGCACACCACTATTCCGCGCCATCTGCGCGATATGGTGGTGACCGAGTACGGCGTGGCTGACTTGCGCGACAAGAGTGATGCCGAGGTGATCGATGCCATGTTATCGGTCAGCGATGCGCATTTTCAGCAGGAGCTGATGGCGCAGGCAAAGAAGGCCGGCAAGCTACCAGCGGACTATCAACTGCCGGTCGAGTACAGCCGTAATACGCCCGAGCAGCTGGAGTCCAGTCTGGCAGCCGTGCAACAACAGGGCGAGCTACCCGCGTTTCCACTGGGCAGTGGCATGAGTGCCGAGGAAGAAGATTTAGCACAAGCATTGAGCGTGCTGAAAGTTCAGATAGGTAGCAAGCGGGCGCTATTTTCGTTGTTTTGGCGGGGTGTGAGGGTTAGCGCCAGCGGGCGCCAGCGCGCTGCGTTGCACCGAATGGGTTTGGCCGAAGCTGGCGGTGTTCGTGAGCGCGTTTATCGAGCGCTTTTGCTGGCTACACTGCCCTGCTAGTTCGGCGTAAGGCAACATCGCACCGTAAGAATCAGCCAAGCGTTGTATTTTAGTTAGCAGATCAGCTCATTACCGTTTTCGCCTCTAGGCGAGTCAAGGGGGCATGTTTGCCCATGCCCCCTTAACAATCCCCCAGGGCACCCAGCTGCGCGGCCCTGCGGGTTCGCTGCGTTGCTCGCCCGCTCAGATGGGACTGGATGGTCCGTGCGATCACAGGCCTTTTGTGTAAGAGATCAGGCCAGAATATCAAATTCAAAAATCACGCGGTGGCTCGCCATAAATCCCCGTTCCAAGCTGTCGAGTAACGCAGGATTTGAGCGATTGAGCCGAGGAATGTTGGGGGCGCCTAGCCTGAGCGAAGCGAGTTCCGCAGGCGCGCTCAAATCCGAGTGACGCAGAGAAGCCGAAGGCCAGCTTGGTGGTCCAAGCTGGTCGCGTGAATTTCTTTTGGTTATCTTTTCTTTGGCCATTCAAAGAAAAGTAACTCGCCGGCAAAGGCGAAAGGCGTGCTAGAAAATAACACCATGAACGAGCTAGAGCTTTAAATCTCTACAAAGCGCCGTTCTCGTATCCACCGCAAAATGAGACATGCGAGCGACCAAGCCTGACGAACATCTCAAATGCCCGGCAACTGCCCGGTCGCTAGCTCAGCCCGAGCCTTGCGCTCCTCCATCTCCACCCGCATCTTCTCCGCCACCGGCGAATGCAAAACCCGCTGCACAAAATCCAGGTTATGGCCCTTGGAATGACAGTAGCGGTATACCTCGTTGATAGTCGGATAGATAACATCGGCCTTTAGAACCGTGAACGTTTGGCCTGCCTGCAGGGTGCCCGGTTGCAGTACGCGGGCGTAAGCTCCACAGCGCTCGGCTTTAACGAAAGCCTTGGGGAACAGCTTGTCGCCCACGCGCGCCGCTAATGTGGAGCAGGGAATCCGTGGCGCGGTGATTTCCAGCAATAGCTCACCCGCTTGCAGACGATCACCAATGCGCAGCGTTGGCCACCAATGCGACACCGTGAGGTTTTCGCCAAAAAAACCGGGGCTGATATCGCGCTGCAATTGCTGTTTCCACCAGTCGATGTCTTCCTGGCTATACAAATACAACGCTTGATCCGGGCCACCGTGGTGCTTGAGATCAGCGATAAAGTCGCCATCAATGCCCGTTTCTTCTATTGCTACGATGCCCTGCAACGGCTGTTTGAAATGGCCGGTACGGGTATGCCGATTACCTACCTGCAACGGCTGTGGCTCGGCCGCATTAATGCTGAGCAACTGTATTTCGTGGGTACTTTGGGACATGACGACAGCAAACTCCGACAAGGCAGGACATAGCGAGCAGTCGACCGGATCACGCTTGCGCTGTCAACCGGGATCAGCGCTGACGCACCAGATAGCCGCGCCCGAGAAACAGAAAATGTGCGACACCCAACAACGGCAAGACCACCAGCATCATGGTCGCTGCTCGGGACAGCTGCATCAGCTGATAAAAAGCCAGTAGCGCACCTATGCCCATCAGTAGAGTAATCACGATTGCCTGAGGCGAGGCCACCTGTCTGCTCGAATAGGTCACCTTGAGCACCAACTGGATCACACCCCAGAACCCGATAATTCCACCCACCAACATCGCCACCAATTGCCAGCGAAACAGGCGGTCCGCATCTTCAGCAAAGGCCAGCGGCAAGGCCACCAGGCCCAGCCCCAACAAAATGACCAAGCTACCAAAACACACCACCGCTTCCAGCAGATAAACTCGGCCACGATCCCGTAATAAATCCACAAACCCCGCCATCAGTGAACCACCAGCACCCAAGCTGCCAGCGCCGTCATAAGTATGAGGATGACGCAGCCAAAGGTGAAAATACGGCGACGCAGTGGCACCCGGTTGGCGCCAGTGTGCACCACTGCATGGGCTATACGGCTGAGCACAAACAGCCAGGCGAGTAACTGCGCCAACCAGCCCACGGCGCCTAGATGCAGCAAAGCGAATACCAGCACGTAGAAAAGGACCGGTGCCTCAAATTGGTTACGGATATTGTTGTTGATCTTGATGACGCTGTCGGGCCAGGCATCGTCGTGCAAGGCGCGCCGCGCCTCGTCGACTTGGTCCAGCTCCACGGCCCTAAGCTTGGCGCGGGTCAGGGCGATGTACATCGCTAGCGTCAGCGCAATCTGCAGCAGTAACGGCAACAGGATAAATTGGGCGTTCATATTGTTGTTATTCCCTTGGCTTTAGAGTCGTCACGATAGCGACCCGCTGCGCTGACGGCAACAGCCCGGCAGCTTACTAAATCACATCAATACAGATGCTTCTCCATGCGGTAACGCAGCAGACTAATATCGCCGCGTTGTACTTTCTCCGGTTCAAGACTGTGGAAACCCTGGCGCTGAAAAAATGGCTGCGCCAGCAAACTAGCCTCGGTGTACAGATAGGTAACCCCGAACGCCACCAGACTTATTTCAGCCTCGGCATAGAGTGCGCTAGCTATCCCGCTTCGCGCCGCGTCCGGCGCACAAAACAGCATGTCGATATGCCCATCGTTGGCATAACCAATAAAACCCAGCAGGCCTCGCGCATCCTCAGCTAACAGCAAGTTGAGGCCGCTCAGGTGCGACTGCCAGAAGGCCATATTGGCTTGCAACGGTGCCCAGGCGTGGCGCTGTTGCAACGTATAATGGCTCGCCGCCAGCTGATGTACCGAGGCGGTAAACAGCGCGACGCAGGCGGCGGTATCTGCGGGGGTGCCTTCACGTAATTGCATCGGTTACCCCACTTTCCACTTAACCCACCAAGAGCAAGTCGCCTTCAACGCGGCATGCAGTCAAACCTGACCTCATCGACCGTCAGGTTGGGCACCGAGCTGGCGGACGTAAAGAACGGCCTGGCCATGGCGGGCTTCCAGCCCAAGTCGCTGGGTGCGATTCAATCCCTTAACCACCAGAGCATACGAATGATCAATCATACGTTGCAGCTCACCCACAGGGATTGAGCCGTCATCACGCACCGTATTCCAGTGGCGCTTATTCATGTGATAACCCGGAGTTACGGCGGTGAACAGATCGCGCAACCCTATCGCCTGTTCCGGGTCGCACTTGAGATTGACACTCGCCACACCGTCGCGCTCTAACAATAGGGCAAACATTTTGCCCTGTATTTTGAATACGGCAGCTTCGGGGCCAAACGGGAAGCTTTCTTCAGCCTCGGGTTTGCTGAGCAGATAACGGCGTAAATCCATGGTTCATTCACTCACATGTTCTGTCCGATACGCCACAGCACGCCGCTGGGGTCAGTCACAGTGAAGTCCAGCATGCCCCAAGGCTCTTCAACCAGCTCAGTGAGGCGCACGCCGTAAGTCTTGGCCAGATCCCTTTTGGTCATTTCGGCATGCCAGGCACGCGCGTCCTCGACCAATAGGTGCATCATGAAGTTATCAGCCAAGACAGGCTCATAGAAATTCTGCAACAGGAAGCTGCAACCCCCCAAGTGAAAATAGGCGACATCACCCATGTCAGAGGCCATGGTGAAGCCCATATCGCGGTAGAACGCTTTGCTCACGGCGTAATCACGTGCGGGTACAAATGCCTTAATTTCCTGCGCGGTTAATTTTTCCATAACTCCTCCCTGTATTAGGCGTGGCGCCAGCCATTACAACGCAGGCAATAAGACGTAAAAGCAGGTGCCCGCGTCCGATGTAGTAAAACCGATTTCTCCGTCCATCTGCTGTACCAAACCACGGGTAATAGCCAAGCCAAGCCCGGTTCCACCTGCCTTGCGTTGTGACGAACCATCTGCCTGGGTAAAGCGTTCGAACACCTTATCCTGAAATGCCACAGGTATGCCTTCACCTTGATCACTGACCTCAATCCGCCACCGCTCACCACCACTCACACGACTGACTCGCACAGCGATGACACCCCCCGTTGCGGAGAATTTGATAGCATTCGACAACAGGTTATCCAGCACCTGTTTGAAGCGCGTGTTGTCAATCAGCACCCGCGCGTCGGCAAAGGGGTTGTGGTACTCAATACTTAACTCTCTCTGGCTAAGCACGCCGTCTAAATCTTGCAGGGCTCCAGTCAACGCTTGGTCGAGCGCCACCTCCTGCAAGTCCAGTTGCATCCTGCCCGCAACTATCTTGTCTATATCCAGCAAATCGCTGATCAACTTGAGCAGATGCTCGCCATTGCGTTTGGCCAATAACACCATCCGCTCAGCCTCACTAGGCAGCTGGCCGACTGCCCCACCGTGCAGTAGCCCCAGAGTGCCGAGAATGCTGGTTAGCGGCGTACGCAACTCATGATTGATGGTGGAGATAAATTCATTTTTCATCTGCTCGCTTTCGGCCCGCAGGGTTTCGCGCTCGCGTTGTTCGCGAATACGCGCAGCGCGAGTGAAGCCGACGGCAAACAAAATCAACAATAGCAGCGCATACAAGCCCACACGGTAGTACAACAGCTGAAAGCCTTCGACCCGTTGCTGCACAACCAAACGCCAAGTCGCCCCGGGCAGCTCGATCAGCATGGCCTGCTGCGCAGCATCAACTCTCAGGTCAGCTCCCCATATACGGGTAAACTCATTTGAGTTTTGCGAACTCACGCGCTGCAGCTGCAGGTTTAGATCTTGCCAGCGTGGCTCGCTCTGCAGCATGCCAAGTAGCGTCGGAGCATCCATAACGGTGCTGACCAGCCCCCAATAACGCCCATCCAGATAAACCGGTGAGCGATAAATCAACCCGCTGCCGCCCTGCACTAACGATAAAGGCCCAGCCAAAACAGGTTTACCGGTCCGCATGATCTCTTGCACCGCAAGCCACTGTTCTGGCACCTCGCGATAAGCAAGCCCTAAGGCCGCTTCGTTACCTTCACGCGGGTAAATCAGTGCGATACGGTTATCTGGTGCTATGCCAATGCTGATCAGGTAATCGACCTCTTGCTGCATGCTTGCCAACCATGCTTCAACCCGGTCCGGGTCGCGCAGCCCATGCTGACTCTGCAGGAACGACACTAACCCACGGCTAAGATAAATGCCGTCGCGCAAGCGGGTTTCCAGTGCCGCACGCACTTCAGCAGCGCGCGATAACAATTGCTGCCCCGTCTGGCTGCGGGCCGACATACCGATCTGCAAAACCAGCACCTCAATGACCAACACCCCGATAAGCAGCATCGCCAGCAAAGAGCGCAGCAAGGGACGGTAATAAATCTGCATTCAGCCAACCCGTCGTGGAACGTAAACAAGCTTCGAGTTTAGTGCAGACAAGACGACCACGCTCAAGACAGCAGCACCAACACCAGCCCGAGTGCTGCGGGTGCGGCTTGCACATAGAGTATTTTGCGACTGACTGTCAGCGCGCCAAAAATGCCGGCGATGACCACACAGCTCAGACAAAACAGCTTAATGCCGTCGCCTGCTGGCCCTAAAGCGACACCCCAAATTAACCCAGCGCAGAGAAAACCGTTATACAGCCCTTGATTGGCTGCCATCACCTTGGTCACCGCTGCTTTTTCTGCGCTCTGAGCAAAGGTTTTGAGCCCCAAAGGTTTGTCCCAGAGGAACATTTCCAACAACAGAAAGTACGCGTGCATCAGCGCGACCAACAAGGTGACCAAAGAAGCGAGGGTGTACATGGTGAGCCCTTATTTAAGTGTTGCCTCACTGTAAACCCATCAGCCTGGCAGCAACAGCCTGCGGCGTGCCTTAGCGGGCGTTTCCCCACTCCAGCGGCGAAAAGCGCGGTTGAAGGCACTTTGCTCGGAAAACCCCAACAACAAGGCAATATCGCTCAACAGTAGCGCAGGATCAGCCAGGTACTGCTGCGCCAACTGCTGTCGTAACCTGTCCAGCAGTTGGCGCCAGTTCTGGCCCCGGGCGTCCAGTCGCCGCTGCAGGCTGCGTACCGAAACATGCAATTCCTCCGCCACCTGCGACAAATTCAAGGCTCCCTCCGGCAACAACCGCAACATGCATTGCTGTAAGGCGCGGGCAAAGGCGTCTGACTCTGGTAACGCGAGCAATGCGGCTTGGGCTTGGCGGTCCAGCAACCGCCGCACACTGGGATCGCTGCGGGGCAGAGGCAACGTCAGCACGCTAGTAGGAAAAACCACTTGAGTACTGTCTACCGAAAAATGCACAGGGCAGGCGAAAAAGTCATGGTAGGCAACCACAACTTTTTCATCCGGCGGTTCAGGGAAAACAAAACACACCCGCAGTGGTACCGGGGGGGTGTCCAGTAGGCGACGCAACAAACTAAGCAAAGCAGCAATGGCCACGCTATCGGCCAACTCACCGGTGGATGCCTGCGCAGGCCAAGCCAGCGTCACGTCAGTGGCAGAGGAGCTCATCTGCACCAGATCGTCCCCATAGAACAAGCGCTCATAGCGTTGGTAGGCCGCCATGCCCTCAGCCAGATTGGAGCAGGCCAACAGCAGATAACCGAGCACGCCTACGTGCCGTGGCTGAATCTGCGCGCCTATTTGCAATGCCGGAGCAGGCTGCTCCGGCTGCAGTGCCACCGCCTGCGCCAGCACCGACTGCCATAACGGCATTGGTACCAGATCTGCTGGTGCGCGACTATCCAGCAACAGACGCAACTGAGGCGCGGCCAACTGCCGCTCGTCCAGCCAATCCGTCAACAACTGTACCCAGGCACCGGTTACCCGCAGGGGTGTGGCCATGTTTTATCTCCGCTCGTGACGTATAGAGTCAAAAATAAGGCATATAAAGTCAATAATAAATCCTATGCTGCGCTCATCATCAGGATCACAAACACAACACACCACCGGAGCAAAGCTGCCATGGGCTTGTTCGAGATGCTGCAACAGGTACTCGCTGACGCCGGCTTTAGTTGGCTGGCACTGGACGAGCGCCAGTTGGTATTCATGCTGGCCACGCCCGTCTTTATTGGCGTATTTGCCTGGGAGTACCTGACGATTCGCCACGACCCAGCCCGGGTAGATGGCCGTGAAGCCATGCGCAACTTTGCCCTGGGCGCGGGCTACCAAACCACCGAGTTACTGTTCGCCGGATTGATTGCCTTTCCGGTGTACGCCCTCGCTTACCACTACCGGTTGCTGGATATTCCGCTGAACCTATTTACCGCGCTGCTGTTGTGGCTACTAACCGACTTTTGCTTCTATTGGATGCACCGCTCATCTCACCGAGTGCGCTGGCTCTGGGCTGCGCATGTGACTCATCACTCCTCTGAGCGGATGAACTTCTCAACAGCGATGCGGCAAAACGCGACCAATATATTTAATGGCGGCTGGTTGTTTTACGTACCGTTGGCGCTGATCGGCTTCAACCCGGTGTGGATTGGCGTCTGTTATGCGCTCTCTTTGGTCTACCAGTTTTTTATCCACACCACGCTGGTAGGTCGACTGCACCCGGCTATCGAATTTGTGTTCAACACGCCCAATCATCACCGCGTGCATCACGCGCGCAATCCAGACTACCTGGATACCAACTACGGCGGCGTCTTCATCCTATTTGACCGCCTGTTTGGCAGTTTTACCGTCGAGCAAGCTGACCAGCCGATTGAATACGGCATTACCCGACCACCGCACCACAACAACCGCCTGTGGATGCACTGGCTGCACGAGTACCGCGATCTGTTTCGCGACATGCGTAAACGTGGCTCGCTGAAACAGCGCCTGAAGCACCTGTGGAAACCACCGGAATGGGAGCGCGACGAGCACTGAGCGCAGACTGTGCCACAGCAGGTATAATCGCTCGCCATGAAACTCGACCGCTTTATCAGCAACCGTACCGCGCACAGTCGCCAGGCCACGCGCTTGTTGATCGCCAGCGGTCGCGTCCACGTTGCCGGGTGCATCACCCACGACCCGCGCCACGAAGTAGATCAGTTTGTCGCCATCAGCCTGGATGGTGAGCTGCTGCAGGCACGTCAGGCGCATTTTCTAATGCTGCACAAGCCTGTTGGTTATCTCAGCGCCACCAGTGACCCCCAGCACCCTACCGTGATGCAGTTGATCCCCGGCCCCTTGCGCGAACAGCTGCATATTGGTGGCCGGCTCGACCGCAGCAGCTCTGGCCTATTGATCTTGACCAATGACGGCCTCTGGTCACGTCGCCTGACCGAGCCGCGCATCAAGCTGCCAAAAACCTACCGGGTAACAACCCTGCGACCGATCAGCCAAGAGACAGCTGAGCGCTTCGGGGAAGGCATCTATATGACCACAGAGCAGCTCACCACCTCGCCTGCCCAGCTACAGCAGCTAGCCCCCTGTGAAGCACGGCTGACTATCTATGAGGGCCGTTATCATCAGGTTAAACGGATGTTCCATGCGGTGGGCAATCAGGTCGTTAGCCTGCATCGGGAGAGCATGGGTGCCATCGTGTTGGACCCTGCGCTGGCGGCCGGTGAATACCGCGCGTTGACGACCGCTGAGGTCGCGTCGGTCGATCAGGCTCAGACAAACTCCTAGTACTGATAAAAATCCTGATTAACACGGGCCAACTTGTTGCGCACGGCCGGGTGGAATAAAGGTCACAGGTGGTGCTCAAGAACACCAACTGACCCTAACGGGTAACGCGCGAGCACCGCATAGCGTGAACCCTCAGCGCCCGCCTCACTGGAAAACAGACAAAGCTCAGCCGCCCGCCAATCAGGTAATTGCAGTTGCTTATGCCTGGCCAAAAAGTTATTCAATTTGCCTGCCCCACTGCCTAGACGCGCAAGGGTCACATGCGGGACAAAACGTTGCGGGTCAGGCGCGCAGTGACCTTCCAGCAGTTGGTCCAGCTCAGCTCGCAACGCTTGCAAAGCAGCGGGGTCAGCAACTCCAGCCCAGAGGATAGATGGCCGGGCTGGCGAGCCGAAATACCCCACTCCCTTTATTTGTAGCGCAAAACGCGAGCCGCTCAGTACCCGCAGAATAGACTGCAAGTCCGCTGTACCCTGCTCGCTCACCTCGCCGAAAAAGCGTAGCGTGAGATGCAGTTGCTCCACACTTTGCCAGCGCAGCCCCTTGATGGGCTCGGCCAACGCAACCAGCGCAGCGGCCTGCTGGGGCGGTAACTCAAAGCCTAGAAAGAGTCGTGGCATTAGCACAATCCTGATGCATAGAGTGATGGTGGCAGCATAGCAAAGCACAGCGCCAGCCCCCTGCTAATCGCGAGCGCTACCCAGTGCTCTCGGGGTACCCAGACAAGCAATCAATATCATCCTCGCAATTGATTGACATTATCAACCAAGCCGCATATGGTTGATAATATCAATCAAAACAGCAGCCAAGGCATGCCAATCAACTCTCTCAGCGACGCCCTACAAAAAGTCACTCATGCCTATCGCTCAGCAATGACGCAGGCCATTCGCGAAGCCGAGGTGCCGCTGCCGGTTACCCATGTACGAGTGCTCAAAGCGGTAAGTCATATGTCCGACTGCACAGCCAACGCGATCGCTCAGCGCATGCGTCGTGACAAGGCGCAGATTACCCGCGTGCTTAATGAACTACTGGCCAGCGGATTGATAAATAAGCGTGGCAATCCTGCTGATCGACGCAGCCAACTGCTCGAACCCAGCATCGCCGGCACAGCCATGATGCAACGCATAAAACAGCTGGAGCAACAGACTCTGGCGCGCATGACCCGTGACCTGAATCCTGATGAAGTGGAGCTGTTCATCTGCCTGGCCCGGCGGATGACAGATAACCTGGACGCCAGCCCCGTCCAGCCATTGAACTCACTCGAGAATCCAGTATGAAACGACCTGAACCTCGCTTGCTGCAGGTTATCCGCAGCGCTAAAATCACGCCCAACATGCTCCGCATAACCCTTGGCGGTGAAGGCATGCACGCTTTCCCTACCGAGCAGGATGGCGCTTATATCAAACTTATGTTTCCGCCCAAGGGTGAGGGCAAAGGCATCGTCCGCACCTATACCGTACGCCACCAGCGTGACGGCGAAATGGACGTGGATTTCGTGCTACACGAAGACGGCGGCCCCGCTGCGACCTGGGCGGAGCAGGCGCAGACGGGTGACAAGGTGTTAATTGGCGGCCCGGGGCCAAAAAAGCTGATGAACCCAGAAGGCGACTGGTTCCTCATGGTCGGCGACATGACCGCCCTGCCCGCCATCAGCGTCAATTTAGAGCAACTGCCCAACAATGCACGCGGTTACGCGGTGCTTGAGGTCATCAGCGAGGCTGATATTCAGCCACTCAAGGCGCCGGCCAATATCGAACTAATCTGGGTAGTCAATCCGCACCCGGGCGAGAACTCAGAGCAGCTGGTCGAGCAGGTAAAAACATTGGTCTGGCCAGAGGGCAAGCCCAACGTGTGGACCGCGTGTGAGTTCAGCAGCATGCGGGCGCTACGGCGCTATTTCCGCGAGGAGCGCCAAGTCGATAAGGCCGACCTTTACGCCTCCAGCTACTGGAAACTGGGCAGCAATGAAGACCAGCACAAGGTAGTGAAACAGCAGGACTCAGTGGCGGCTGATTAATCAGCCGCGCGACGAGCCAGCTTGAATTGCAGGGATTTACGCACTGTCGGCCATTCGCTGTCGAGGATGGAGAACACCACGGTATCGCGAAGCGCACCGTCCGGGTCCAACCGGTGACTACGCAACACGCCATCCTGTTTAGCGCCCAATCGGGCTATCGCTGCACGTGAAGCCTGATTGTGCCAATGGGTGCGAAATTCCACGGCAATGGCACCCAATTGCTCGAAGGCGTGCGCCAGCAATGCCAGCTTGCACTGACTGTTGATGGCGCTGCGCTGTACTCGGCTGGCATACCAGGTGTAACCAATTTCCAACCGCTTGTTTGCCGTGTCCGCGTTGCACAAGCGCGTCGTACCTATCACCTCACCGCTGGTTTTCTCGACCACGACGAAAGGCAAGGCACGACCGGCGGCCTGTTCACTTAACGCATAATCAACGTAAGCATCAACCGTCTCGGCGCTCGGCACCTGGGTGTACCAAAGCTCCCACAAGCGGCCGTCTGCAGCGGCCGCCACCAATTGGGTTTTGTCAGCCGCACGCAACGGCCGGAGCTGAACCAGCTCTGTTTCCAGCACCAACTCCGTAAACCAGCTCATTGCTGCTCTCCTGCCTCGGGGGACACATTCAAACGGCCGCTCTTTTGCAAACCACGGTAGTACAAGCGCGCAAAGAAGTAGTAGAGCGCCCATTGCAGAAAAAACACAAACACCGAATAGACCAGCATAACAACGCCCGCATGCACCAGTGCGCCGCGATCCAGCAAGGCGAGAAAAGCCCTCACCTCTTCCCGCAGCAACACAGCACCCACGATCAACAATGCGACCAGAAACGTCGTCAGCATCGAGCACAACGCAAGGTTAAACGCCTGCATGGCGGCCAGCGGCAACTGGCGCCGGCGCACTACCCAAAACGCGACGTAACAAGTGGCGCCCGCCAGGGTGCTTGCGGTGGCCACAACACCCAGGTTGAGATCAAAGATCACCTGCACCGCGCCAAAAAATACTGCGAGCAGCAGATAGACGCTGATGTAACGCAAAGAACACTGCAGCAAAGGAAGCTCAGACGACATCAATTTCTCCCGACTTAACCTACAAATTCGAATGGTATGTGACCACTGCCCAACGCCATACAGCAGCCGAATGGCCTGAATCCGCGAGCGCAGCCCGCAATCAACCTCAGCGACGCTGAGCAAACACCCCTACACAATGATCGATAAAAGCTCTCACAGGCGGCAACATGCCTTTGGGCGTAGTGAACACCATATGAATATTGCCCTCCACCGCGTGCCACTCCGGCAGTATGTGCACCAGCCGGCCTCGTTTTATTTCTGGCCCGCACACGTGCTCTGGCAGCAACACCACCCCAAGCCCCGCCACTGCTGACTCGCAGAGTAACTGCATATCACCGCAACTGAAGTGCGGCACATGCGCGTGGGCGCGCGTCTCGCCACTGTCGTTCGCAAACTCCCAACGATCACGCTCAAGCATTTCACCCACCGAAAGCGTGGGGAACTGCGTCAACTGATCAAGCTGAAGAGGCTCGCCACCATGGTTCGCCAAGAGTTCAGGGCTGGCAACCAGAATGCGCGCGCTCACTCCAAGCGAGCGCATCGCCAGCGATTGATCGGTGTCAAAACGGGTGGCCACGCGGAACGCAACATCAATACGCTCATTGATCAGATCCACCCGCTGGCTGGACAGTAGCAACTGTAAGCGGACCTCAGGATAGCGCTGCATAAAATCAACCAAAGCCTCACGCCCCAGATACTCCATCATCCCGGATGAGCAGCTAACACGTACCGTGCCGCGTACTTCGTCCTTGGCCGTCATCGCCAATGCCTCGGTTGCTTCCAACCGATCAACTATGGCCTCGCACTGGCGATACACCTCGCGCCCCATATCGGTGACCCGAAAACTGCGGGTTGAGCGCTCTATCAGCCGGGTGCCGAAATAGTGCTCCAATCGGGTTACCCGCTTACTCAGCTTGGACTTACGCTCCCCGGTAGCGCGCTCAGCCGCAGCAAAGCCACCAAAGCGCACCACGCGGGCAAAGCAGATAAGGTCATTCAGGTCTTGCATCACACCACCCTGACGTTTCCAAAAAAGAAACTATGAGTAGGGAAATATCGGACTACCGACAAAATCCCCAACTCAATAATATAACCACCGAGGCATTTGAAGCGGCGCCTACAGCTAAACCAACCTTATTGAAGTTAAATCAAAAAGGGAAACAGTAAGGCAACAACGCTCGCTTGTATTTCAGCCTTGCACCCAATAGGAGAACGTCATGAGAAATCTATCCGCACTAGTCATCGCATCCTTTATTGTCGCCGCGCCCACTGCCCAAGCAGAAGATGGTGCCGAGCGCTATAGCCATATGCTTGACCGAATCAGTGGCCAAACCAGTAATAACGATACCGAACAACAGGCAGAAACAGCCAAGTTAGAAGAGCACGCCACTAGCTGAGTTGGCAGCTTTGCCCACATCGTTTCCAAAAACGAAACGGTGTGTAGCAAAAACGAGTGCTACTGTGACACTTTGCCGCTCCCTATAGTGGACATCAACACCTCATAGAACATAGCGTGCTTGCCGAAATACGTTTTCTTTAAAGATCGTATCACGGGAAACAGTTTCATAATGTTTCATGCGCAACGCGGTTTTTTATAGAGGTTGAATAACACCTTTAGGAGAGCATCATGAGAAATCTTTCTGCACTGATCGTTGCGTCTTTCCTTGCTTCCAGCCCGGTAGCCCAAGCGGATGACAGCAAGGAGCGAGTCAGCAATCCGCAAGGCAGCAGCACCAGCCAAAGCAGCACTGCGAGCGCAAGCGCGCGGGATGGCAAAACCGAGGAAGAGAAAAATCGCAAGCCGGCCTAAGCACCGATTGTGGTCAACAGGCGATAACCCGGGTCTGGGCAGCATGTCAGCGTCCCGCGCTGACAGATCCGGCGCTTCAAGTCATACCAGCGCGCACGGCGTAAAGCAGCACGATCAACTCCTGTAAGTATGCATTAACGGCGACTAAAGATCGGACTGATAGCGCTCGCGTAAACCGGCATCGAAAGCCGGGATATCCTGCTTAGCCAGCAAAGCTGACTGCTTGCGTGGATTATCTGCAATCTGCTCACCAAAAGAGACCTTCAGATCGGCATGCTGCAAATCCTCCGCCCACAACTTACTGCGCAGTAATGCCTTACCACAATGGAAAAAAGCACTCTGCACCTGCAACCGAGTAACTACTAACGCCTGCTGACTATCCGAAGCCAGCCGCGCGTTCAATTCGGGATCGTGCAGTATCTCTGCCGCCCCCTGCACTCTAAGCACCTCGCTGACTCCCGGCACAATGAACAGCAAGCCCAGACGCGAGCCCGCAAGGATATTGCTAAAGGACAACGCCATCTTGTTGCCCTTACGCTCCGGAATCAGCAGATGGAGAGCATCCTGCACGTGCACAAAGCCCGGTGCGTCACCTTTGGGAGAAATGCTTGGGAAGCCGTCCTCATCCAGGGTCGCCATCAGCAATAACGGAGACTGCTGGATAAAGGTCTGCATTCCGCGATTAAGGTAGTCATAGATTTTGTCTTGCGTGGCTGGGTGTGGGCTGCCAAGAATGTCGCGTAGCTGCTCCATGCTGTCGATTTTCATCTTATATCCCTTGTTGAGAACGACGTTACGCGGGCCGTTTACAGCCCAATTATTGTTTAGCCATAGGATAACCACCCCAGCTGCGATGTTCACGAACATCGACGCAGACAGCCTGCGCCTTAGGTTAGTCGCATCCCACCGATCTTTTCATATTGATGCCAGGCTATGAAAAGCTCTCAATCGCCACCATAGGCAAAATGAATCAGCAGTCGCTTGTTACACCTTCCGCACTGAACTATAACCAACAGACCACTTCAAATAAGCAAGCCGCTTAGTAATCACGGCGCTTACTTTACTTCTGATTAGACCTCGTGAGACCACCAGCCCCCGCCGTCTAATCAATAACAACGAGAATGGAGACCTGATAATGTCTGATGAGAAACCAAAGCACACCACCAATGATGCAGGGATCGCGGTAGCCAGTGATGAACACTCACTAACGATCGGGCCAGACGGCCCGATCATGCTGCATGATCATTACCTGATTGAACAGATGGCCCAATTTAACCGCGAGCGCATTCCAGAGCGTCAACCGCATGCCAAAGGCGGCGGCGGTTTTGGTCATTTCGAAGTAACCCATGACATCAGCGCTTACACCAAAGCAGCCGTATTTCAACCAGGCACCAAGACCGATGTGTTGATGCGCTTTTCAACTGTTGCTGGCGAACGCGGCAGCCCGGACACCTGGCGCGACCCGCGCGGCTTCTCAATCAAGTTTTACACCAGCGAAGGCAACTACGACATGGTGGGCAATAACACTCCGGTGTTCTTTGTCCGTGACCCCATGAAGTTTCAACATTTTATTCGCTCGCAGAAGCGTCGTGCCGATACCAATCTGCGCGATCACGACATGCAGTGGGACTTCTGGTCCCTATCGCCCGAATCGGCACATCAGGTGACTTGGCTGATGGGTGATCGGGGAATTCCAAAAAGCTGGCGTCACATGAATGGCTATAGCAGCCACACTTACATGTGGGTGAACGCGCAGGGCGAGAAGTTCTGGGTGAAATACCACTTCAAGACCGATCAAGGCGTTGAATGCCTCACGCAGGAAGAAGCTGACAAGCTGGCTGGCCAAGACGCCGATTACCATACTCGTGACCTGTATGAGGCGCTCAAGCAGGGCAATCATCCAAGCTGGACCCTGCATATGCAGATAATGCCATTCAAGGATGCCGAGACCTACCGTTTCAATCCCTTCGACCTGACCAAGGTTTGGCCGCACGGCGATTATCCGCTGATTCCGGTTGGCAAATTAACTCTCGACCGCAACCCGACCGACTACCACACTGAGATCGAGCAAGCGGCCTTTGAACCGAGCAATCTCGTGCCTGGCATTGGGGTTAGCCCAGACAAAATGCTGTTAGGACGCGTATTCTCCTATGCCGACGCACACCGTGCTCGCCTGGGCGTTAATTACAAACAAATCCCGGTCAATCGTCCGAAGGTCCCTGTACACAGCTACAGCAAAGACGGCGCCATGCGCATGGACAACGTCACCGACCCGGTGTATGCGCCCAATTCAAAAGGCGGACCAGCGGCTGACCCATCGCGAAACCCGCCTGTGGATGTGTGGAGTGCTAGCGGCGACATGGTACGCAAAGCTTATACTCTGCATGCCGAAGATGACGACTTTGGCCAGGCCGGCACTATGGTCCGTGAAGTATTAGATGACGCTGAGCGCGAACGTTTGGTCTCGAACGTGGTAGGTCACCTCAAAGGCGGCGTAGAGGAGCCCGTACTATCTCGCGCACTCGAATACTGGCGTAACATTGATCAGAATATTGGTGATCGCATAGCCAATGGAGTCAAAGGCAGCTAACCGTTACTTGCTCCGTAACCCAAGAGACCCGCCATTGGCGGGTCTTTTTATGTCTGCTTATATCAACACAAAGTCACGCACTAACTTTGCCACGCCAACGCAGCAATTCAGTCGCCCAGACAATATGCAGTATGATCAACGCCTGCAGCGGTAGCCGCAGATAAAGCAACCACGCCGGGATCTCGTTAAAGCGCTCGGCATGCAATGCCATATTCAAATTGGCCGGAAATACGGCCAGGCAAAGTAGCACCAGCCCGCACCCCGCCCAACGCCTGGTACACGCGAACAGCACACCCACAGCGCCCAGCAGTTCGAAGACCCCACTAATTAGTACCAACTCACGCGGCCAAGGCAGGTATGCCGGCATCACGCTGACAAAACGCTCAACAATCAAAAAGTGCGCTGCACCGCCCAGCAGGAAAAACAGCGTTATCAACCACACCCGCACTTTCGGCACATCTGTGTTCCAGTTCATTGCGCTTACTCCCGGCAAGGTAATCACGCTGACGAACGCATGATCGGAAAATCACCAGACAACAAAAAGCCGGCATATGCCGGCTTTTTGTTTATTACTGAGTCGCTACGTTTACACGCCGCTGTCTTCAGCTGACTCTACGTCTTTCATCGATAGCTTGATACGGCCGCGATTGTCGACATCGAGTACCAGTACTTTCACTTCCTGGCCTTCCTGCAATACGTCGGTCACTTTCTCGATACGCTCGTTGGCGATCTGCGAAATGTGTACCAAACCATCCTTGCCGGGCAGGATGCTAACGAATGCGCCGAAGTCGACGATCCGCTCAACTTTACCGGTGTAGACCTTGCCGATTTCAGCTTCAGCAGTGATGCCGTCTACGCGCGCTTTGGCGGCGTCTGCGGCTTCCTTGCTGGCAGCGAAGATCTTCACGGTGCCATCGTCGGTGATGTCGATAGAAGCGCCCGTCTCGTCGCAGATGCTGCGAATAGTCGCGCCACCTTTACCGATCACGTCACGGATCTTGTCGGAGTCGATCTTCATGCTGATCATGGTCGGCGCGTTGGAAGAGATTTCCTTACGCGAAGCCGGCAGCACCTCGTTCATCTGCTTGAGGATGCAAAGACGCGCGTCGTGTGCCTGATGCAGAGCAATTTCCATGATCTCTTCGGTGATACCGTTGATCTTGATATCCATCTGCAGTGCAGTAATACCTTTCTCGGTACCGGCTACCTTGAAGTCCATGTCGCCGAGGTGATCTTCGTCACCCAGGATGTCGGTCAGGATCGCGAACTTCTCGCCTTCCTTAACCAGGCCCATAGCGATACCGGCTACCGGCGCCTTCAACGGCACACCAGCATCCATCAACGCCAGGGAGGCACCACACACGGAAGCCATGGAGCTGGAGCCGTTGGACTCGGTGATCTCGGAAACTACGCGAATGGAGTAAGGGAACTGCTCCATATCAGGCATCACAGCCTGAATACCGCGACGGGCCAAACGACCGTGACCGATTTCGCGCCGACCCGTACCGCCCATACGACCACACTCACCTACCGAGTAGGGAGGGAAGTTGTAATGGAACATAAAGGGTTCTTTGCGCTCGCCTTCCAGCTGATCCAGCAGCTGAGAGTCACGCGCTGTACCCAGGGTGGTAACAACCAGTGCCTGAGTTTCGCCACGAGTGAATAGAGCGGAACCGTGGGTACGGCCCAGTACGCCCACTTCAATGTTCAACGGACGAACGGTTTTGGTATCACGACCGTCAATGCGCGGATTGCCGTTAACAATGCTTTGACGCACGGTGCGGTATTCGATTTCTTTGAAGCCATCTTTAACGTCGCCGGCGGAGAATTTGCCTGCTTCGTCGCCCGACAGAGCAGCAATCGCAGCATCGCGCAATTCGCCCAAACGGTTGTAACGGGCTTGCTTATCGGTCGTGGTGTAGCCTTCAGCAATACCAGCACCAAACTGACCTTTGATAGCGTCCAACAGCGCGGTATTTTCTGGCTCTGGCTGCCAGTCCCACTTTGGCTTGCCCGCTTCAGCAGCCAGTTCTTTGATCGCTTGAATCGCAGGCTGGAATTCCATGTGAGCGAACAACACCGCGCCCAGCATCTGGTCTTCGGTCAGTTCTTTCGCTTCGGATTCAACCATCAACACGGCATCTTCTGTACCGGCGACAACCATGTCCAGACGCGAGCCTTTAAGCTGCTCGTAATTAGGGTTGAGTACATAACCCTTTTCATCATCAAAGGCGACACGGGCGCAACCGATGGGGCCGTTGAAAGGCGCACCGGAAATAGCCAGCGCAGCAGACGTACCGAGCATGGCGGCCATGTCGGGGTCAGTTGTCTTGTCGGTAGACACTACGGTACAAACGACCTGAACTTCGTTCATGAAGCCATCTGCAAACAACGGACGGATCGGGCGATCGATCAGACGTGAGGTCAGCGTCTCTTTCTCGGAAGGACGACCTTCACGCTTGAAGAAACCACCGGGAATGCGGCCAGCTGCGTAAGTCTTTTCAATGTAATGCACAGACAGAGGGAAGAAGTCGCGGCCAGTGTCGGCCTGCTTAGCGGCCACGACTGTGACCAGAACACTGACAGCGTCGTCGATGCTGACCAGAACGGCACCCGTTGCCTGGCGGGCAATGCGGCCCGTTTCCAGGGTGATGGTGCTGTTACCTAATTTAAACTGTTTGATAACCGGTTTCACGGTGTCTTCTCTCTCTTTTTTGCCTTTGGGGGAAACTCTGGGCATGGCCGGGATTCGGACCCGGCCATGTCCAAACGGGAATGGTCTTAGCGACGCAGACCCAAACGGCCGATCAGATCGCTGTAACGCGACAGGTCTTTCGACTTCAGGTAATCCAGCAGCTTACGACGCTGGTTAACCATACGAATCAGACCACGACGTGAATGGTGATCCTTCTTGTTTTCCTTAAAGTGACCCTGCAGCTTGTTGATGTTTGCAGTCAACAGAGCTACTTGGACTTCAGGAGAACCGGTATCGCCTTCATCGCGCTTATAGTCGCCAACGATTGCAGCTTTTTCTTCAACGCTCAGTGACATCTCGTATTTCCTCTGAGGTAACAGGCCAGGACCAATGTCCCGTGTTTTATATCGAGGTATGACCGCGCCTGTTGACAGCCACCCTCGTGGTGACCCGCTATCGGGTCAACTCTTGGACTGAATAATGCCCGCATGGTTCGCGGATCTCAGCCGATGAAACAAGCTGACCGCTTACGCAGTCAGCGAAATATTATGCATTGAAGCGCAATAGTCGTTTAGGCGCCACTCTGGCGTCTTCAGTCATCTCGCCAATGCCAAGAAAGCGACCACTGGCATCACGCAAACGCACTTTACCGAAAGCCGGGCTACCGGGTACACGCACCGCCTGTCCGTGGTTCAAGTAGTGAGCGGTCTGCTCGGTCAACTCCAGAATAGGCCAGTCGTGCAGGCCACTGTCCATCGGCAGTAACAAGTGATCCAACGACTCAGGACCGCTTTCAGCATGCATGGCTTCAAGTGTTTCCAGAGTGACCGACTGACTGAGATCGAAGGGTCCGGCGATGGTCCGGCGTAACGCTGACACATGTGCGCCACAACCCAACGCTGCGCCTAGATCCTCGACCAGCGTACGAATGTAAGTGCCTTTGGTGCAATGCACCTCCAGCTGCAGACGATCACCTTCCAAGCCCAATATTCTGAGCTGTGAAATAGTCACCGCACGCGCCTTGCGCTCAACTGTCTCGCCGGCACGGGCTAGCTTGTACAGCGGCTGACCTTCGTGTTTGAGCGCTGAATACATAGGCGGTATCTGTTCGATGTCGCCAGTAAACTGCGGCAACTTCGCCTCCACGTCCGCCAAGCTAACGTTAACCGGCTTCACTTCCAGAACATCACCTTCGGCATCACCGGTGGTAGTGGTCATGCCCAAACGCGCTTCGGTTACGTAAGCTTTATCGGCATCCAGCAAATACTGTGAGAATTTGGTGGCTTCACCCAGGCAAAGCGGTAACACGCCGCTAGCCAATGGATCCAGGCTGCCGGTGTGCCCACCTTTGTTAGCATTGAATAGCCAGCGTACTTTCTGCAACGCCGCGTTAGAGCTCATGCCCAGCGGCTTGTCGAAAATCAGAATGCCATCAATCCCACGACGTTTGATTTTGGCGCCTGTCACCTTCAATCCTCTTTATCGTCAGGATGCTGGCCGTCTTCCGCCACAGCCCGCTCGATCAGAGAAGAAAGATGCGCGCCACGCCGCACGCTTTCATCATAATGAAAGTGCAGCGCGGGAATGCTGCGCAGCTTCATTGAGCGGCCAAGCAACATGCGCAGATACCCTGCAGAATCCTTGAGGATCTCAAGGTTAAGCGCAATATCTTCTGCGCTATCCTTGTTCATTAAGGTAACAAATACTTTGGCGTGGGCCAGATCGCGACTGACTTCCACCGCAGTGACGGTAACCATGCCGAGACGCGGATCACGTACTTCGCGCTGGATTAGCAGCGCCAGTTCGCGCTGCATCTGATCGGCTACCCGTTGAGTACGACTATATTCTTTTGCCATATTACCTATCTCAAGCAACAAACTCCGGACTGCTGAACAGGCCGGAGTTTGTTACGAATTTCAGGCGGTGACCGGGGCCGGCCACCGCTGTCGGGTTACAGACTACGCTGAACCTGTACACGCTCGAACACTTCGATGCGATCACCGCTGCGAACGTCGTTGTAGTTCTTCACGCCGATACCACATTCCATACCGTTGCGGACTTCAGCGACGTCATCTTTGAAGCGACGCAGAGATTCCAGCTCGCCTTCGTAGATAACCACGTCTTCGCGCAGAACACGGATTGGACGGTTGCGATAAAGAGTACCTTCGATCGCCATACAGCCTGCGATAGCGCCAAACTTTGGCGAACGGAACACATCACGCACCTCAGCCACACCGAGAATCTGCTCACGAACATCGCTACCCAACATACCGCCAAGCGCTTTCTTCACATCGTCAATGATCTCGTAGATCACGCTGTAATAGCGCAGATCAAGACCTTCGCTCTCGATGATCTTGCGAGCAGCAGCGTCAGCACGCACGTTGAAGCCGAAAACGACAGCATTGGACGCGAGTGCCAAGTTGGCGTCGGTTTCAGTGATACCACCGACACCACCGGAAACGATCTTGACTTGAACTTCGTCGTTACCGAGCTCAGTCAAAGAGGCCTGCAGCGCTTCCAGAGAACCCCGAACGTCGGCTTTAAGCACAACGTTCAGTGTCTTCTTCTCGTCTTGGCCCATGTTCTCGAACATGTTTTCCAGCTTAGCCGACTGCTGACGCGCTAGCTTGATCTCGCGGAACTTACCCTGACGGAACAAGGCAATTTCGCGCGCCTTCTTCTCGTCCAGCACCACAGTCAGCTCATCACCAGCATCAGGCGTACCATCCAGACCCAGTATCTCTACCGGAATCGACGGGCCTGCCTGCTTGATGGGCTGGCCATTTTCGTCAAGCATGGCGCGCACACGGCCATAGTTGACGCCGGCCAGGACGATGTCGCCCTGGCGCAGCGTACCGTTCTGTACGAGCACAGTAGCAACCGGTCCACGACCCTTGTCGAGGCGCGATTCAACCACTACGCCACGACCTGGGGCAGAAGGCTGAGCCTTGAGTTCCAATACCTCAGCCTGCAGCAATACAGCTTCAAGCAGCTCGTCAATACCCGTACCGACCTTGGCCGAAACAGGCATGAACATGGTATCGCCACCCCAGTCTTCCGGGATCACATTAAGCGCAGACAGCGCGTTCTTAATACGATCCAGATCAGCGTCTTCCTTATCGATCTTGTTGACGGCAACGACCAGCGGAACACCAGCAGCCTTGGCGTGCGCCACGGCTTCTTCGGTCTGTGGCATTACGCCGTCATCGGCTGCAACAACCAGAATAACGATGTCAGTAGCTTTGGCACCACGTGCACGCATGGCGGTGAACGCCGCGTGACCGGGGGTATCCAGGAAGGTAACCATGCCGCGATCGGTTTCAACGTGGTAAGCGCCGATGTGCTGGGTGATACCACCCGCCTCACCGGAAGCCACTTTGGCACGACGAATGTAGTCAAGCAGCGAGGTTTTACCGTGGTCAACGTGACCCATAACGGTAACCACTGGCGCACGGCTTACCTGATCGCCTTCATGCACCATGGACTCAACCAGACTGTCTTCCAGTGCGCTTTCTTTGACCTGCTTGACCTTGTGGCCCATGTCCTCAGCGAGGATGGTTGCCGTGTCCTGGTCGAGCACCTGGTTAATAGTCACCATGTTGCCGTTCTTGAACATGTACTTGATGACCTCAGCGGCCTTCACAGACATCTTCTGGGACAGCTCAGCCACGGTAATGGTTTCGCCGATTACAACTTCTCGCACAAGCGGTCCTGTCGGCTTCTCGAAGCCGTGCTGGTTACGTTTCTTGTTCGCCTTGAGCTTGCCACCGCCACCGCGGCGACGAGAGGCCTCGTCTTCGTCATTGATACGGGGCGCATGACGCCCTTTATCTTTACCGTGCCCACCAGCGCGTTTACGGCCACGCTCTTCTTCATCTTCGCGGGCTTTACGGCGATTCTCTTCTTTCTTCTTGTGCAGCTCGGCAGGTGCCGGAGCCGGCTCAACCACAGGCGCAACCGGAGCGACCGGCGCAGCAACAGGTTCAACTGGCGCAGCAACAGGCGCAGGCTCTTCAGCTGCAACGGGCTCTGCGGCCTGAGAGGGTTGCTCTTCAGCTTTCTTGGCAGCCTCTTCAGCCTGACGCTGAGCATCTGCCTCAGCCTTCAAGCGCGCCTCTTCAGCCGCACGCGCTTCTTCTTGCTCGCGTTGATTTTCAGCCTCAATCTCGCCAGGCTCGCGCTTGACGTAAGTACGTTTTTTGCGCACTTCGACATTGACGGTCTTGCTGCCTGCTACTTTCAGGGTGCTGACTGTCTTACGCTTGAGTGTGATCTTGCGCGGCTCGGAGCCGGAATCACCATGTGCGCTCTTGAGGAACGTCAACAGAGTCTGCTTCTCGTCGTCACTCACCGCCTGCTCGGGGGCAGTCTGGGACAAGCCTGCTTCGCGCATCTGCTGTAGCAGGCGCTCCACAGGTGTACCTACTACCTGAGCTAATTCTTTGACCGTCACTTCCGCCATTCACTTCTCTCCTCAGTCGGTTCCCTGTTTTTGCGCAGGGTGATGTCGCCTAATCCGACCGGTTATTCAAACCAGGGGGCGCGGGCAGCCATAATCAGGGTGCCGGCGCGGGCTTCGTCTATACCTTCAATATCGAGCAGGTCGTCGACGGATTGTTCAGCCAAGTCTTCCATTGTCAGGATGCCCTTGCTAGCCAGCTTAAAAGCCAACGCGCGGTCCATACCATCCATATTCAACAAGTCGTCAGCAGGCTGTGCTTCTTCGAGTTTTTCTTCATTAGCAATCGCCCTGGTAAGCAGGCGATCTTTGGCCCGGGCACGCAGCTCATTGACGATATCTTCGTCAAAGCCGTCGATATCGAGCATTTCTTCCATCGGTACGTAGGCAATTTCTTCCAGCGTGGTAAAGCCTTCGTCCACCAACATCTGCGCGACTTCTTCTTCAACATCCAACTCGTCAACGAAGTTACGCAGAATATCGCCAGTTTCGGCTTCCTGCTTGGCGCGAATATCGTCCTCGGTCATAACATTCAGCGTCCAACCGGTCAGCTGACTGGCCAAACGAACGTTTTGACCATTACGGCCAATGGCTTGCGCCAGATTGTCTTCTGCTACTGCCAGATCGATTGTGTGAGTGTCTTCATCAAGGATGATGGAGGCCACCTCAGCCGGCGCCATGGCATTGATTACGAACTGCGCGAGATTGTCGTCCCACAGCACGATATCAACACGCTCACCACAGAGCTCGCCTGAAACCGCCTGAACGCGTGAACCGCGCATACCGATACAAGCACCTTGCGGATCAATACGCTTGTCTTTGGAGCGCACAGCGATCTTGGCTCGCGAACCTGGGTCACGGGCAGCGCCCATGACTTCGATCAACTCTTCGGAAATCTCCGGCACTTCAATACGGAAAAGCTCGATGATCATTTCCGGGCAGCTGCGCGACAACACAAGTTGCGGGCCACGATTTTCGGTACGAATATCTTTTAATAGCGCACGAATACGAGTTCCGGTACGAAACGTCTCGCGTGGAATCATCTCTTCGCGCGGCAGTACCGCTTCGGCGTTATTACCCAAGTCGACGATCACACTGTCACGGGTCACTTTCTTAACAGTGCCGCTGATGATGTCGCCCAGGCGATCGCGATAGGCATCAACCACCTGCGCCCGTTCGGCTTCACGTACTTTCTGCACGATCACCTGTTTGGCAATCTGCGCAGCAATACGACCGAACTCGACCGACTCGATCTTTTCTTCGATCACGTCGTCAATGGTGAGTGCGGGATCGCGCTCCTGAGCCTGATCCAGCGTCAGCTGCATATCGGGCTCTTCGAAGTTTTCATCGATCACGACGGTCCAGCGACGAAAGCTTTCGTATTCGCCGGTCTGGCGATTGATCGCCACGCGGACATCCACCTCATCTTCGAAACGCTTTTTGGTCGCTGTTGCCAACGCCAATTCAAGTGCTTCAAAGATCACATCGGGCGGAACGCCCTTCTCGTTGGAAACGGATTCCACAACCAGCAACACTTCTTTGCTCATCGTCTGCCTCGCCTAACGCCATCCATTGGGGCTACAAGAGCCCGAAATATGCTCAAAAACGCGGAATGATATTACTTTTGTCGATCGAATCAATCGGCAACAGGTACTCGTGATCCTCTACCTGCAGGATGACGTCTTCCCCTTCAATTCCGCGAATCACACCTTGAAAATTGCGCCGCCCGTCATAGGGCACACGCAGTTTGATTTTGGCCTGTTCACCAACATAGTCAGCGTACTGTTCAAGCCGAAACAGAGGGCGATCCATACCAGGGGATGAAACTTCCAGGGTGTAATCACCGGAAATCGGATCCTCAACATCCAGCACGGCGCTGGATTGCCGACTGACTGCAGCACAGGCCTCAACACTGATACCGTCCGGATGCTCAATATACACCCGCAACAAGGTATGCCGCCCCTGGGACAGGTATTCAATGCCCCAACAGCTGTAGCCCAATGCTTCGACAATCGGGACCAGCAGGCTCTCCAACTCAGTCACTTTGCCGGACACGTTCACCGCCCTTTTGATCCATGAATAAAAAATGGGCCTATAGCCCATAGTGCCTCTGGCCACTTCATCGCAACGAAGTCCAGAACTGGCGCCAGCCTTGCGACAAGCGCCCTAACAAAAAGCCCCTAAAAAGGGGCCTTTGACTGGTTGCGGGGGCAGGATTTGAACCTACGACCTTCGGGTTATGAGCCCGACGAGCTACCAGACTGCTCCACCCCGCGTCGAATCTAGGGCGTGAATTATACGCCCGGAAGCCAAACAAGACAACCGGTGCGCTCACCCCTGAAAAGAACAGGGCCTGTCGATACAGGCCCTTACTTGATTGGTGCGGAAAATGGGACTCGAACCCATACACCCTAAGGCACTACCCCCTCAAGATAGCGTGTCTACCAATTCCACCACTTCCGCAAAACTGTTTACCGAGGAACTACTGTTGCTTCACTCTGCTGCTGGCGGTACATCTTGACCAGTAGGAGCGGGCAAAACCTGCTCATCAATGACTGGAACATCTTCACTCAGCGGCTGCTCAAGATCGGACTGCTCAATCTGCATCGCAGGGGCTGGCAAACCAGCCTCCTGGCCTGCTGACGCTTTATGACTGGCATAATAAGCCAAACCCAGCGAAGTCAAAAAGAAAATTGTTGCCAGAACCGCAGTTAGGCGACTCAGAAAAGTACCGGAACCCTGACTACCGAAAACGGTGCCTGACGCGCCAGAACCAAAAGAAGCGCCAGTTTCAGCACCTTTGCCCTGCTGCATCAAAACCAGGCCAACCAGGCCGATCGCTACCAGCAGGTGCAGTACTATAATTACGGTCTCAATCATTACACTCGTCCCGCGGCACGTGCTATCGCGCCAAATTCATCTGCGTTGAGGGAGGCCCCACCCACTAACCCCCCATCGATATCCGGCATGGAAAACAACGCCTCGGCGTTATCAGCCTTCACACTACCGCCATATACAATCTGTACGTTCCGCGCTTGCTCGTCATCCAGCATCGCCAGTCGAGCGCGAATCATTGCGTGCACTTCCTGAGCTTGCTCAGGACTCGCAGTCTGGCCTGTACCTATAGCCCAAACGGGCTCATAAGCAACCACCCCTTCAGCCAAACCACCAACACCGAAGGCGTCCAAGACTACCTGCAACTGACGAGCCACTACCGACGTGGTCTCACCAGCGTCACGTTCAGCCTGCGTCTCGCCGACACAAAGCACCGGACGTAGACCACAAGCCAGCGCAGCAGCAAACTTTCGGCATACTACCTCGTCGGTCTCACCAAACAACGCGCGTCGCTCAGAATGCCCCACGAGAACAAATTCACATCCTGCGTCGCGTAACTGCGCTGGTGATATCTCACCAGTCAACGCGCCAGGTTCGGCCTGAGTTGCACAGGTCTGACCAGCAACTCGAATCGGCGTGGCCTGTAAAGCCTCATGACACTGACCTATATACAACGCAGGGGGCGCAATCATCAGCTCAACCTGCTCTGGCCAATCTTGGGCAGCAAGTTGCTGCAGCAGCACTTCTACCGACTGCCGTGAACCGTGCATTTTCCAGTTTCCGGCAACTAGCGGACGACGCATGCCTAACCTCTCTACCCAAGCGGGCGCCAATCTTAACCAAGTTGCAACAGGGACACAACCGCCTTTTTACTCGGCGAATACCTGTGCAACTACTTCGGCGAGGTAAGCCGCTTCTTGCTCGACCAGCGCGGCATCCTGCCCTTCAACCATGACCCGCACCAAGGGCTCGGTACCAGACAAGCGCAGTAGCACCCGACCAGCCTCACCCATGCGTGCTTCGCTTTCAGCAACGGCTGCCAATACACTGGCGTCCTCGACGGGCGAGATAGCGCTCGGCGTGTAACGAACGTTGATGAGCTTCTGCGGGCACTTGAACATACCCTGCCTAGCTTCGAACAGTGTCTGACCAGAACGCTGTAAAGCCTTTAGGACTTGCAGAGCAGCGATAATACCGTCGCCAGTAGAAGTATGATGCAAGCACACCAAATGTCCGGAAGCCTCGCCGCCCACAATCCAGCCACGCGCGCGCAACTCAGCCATTACATAACGGTCACCAACATTGGCTCGAACAAAGGGCACATCCAGCTTTTCAAGCGCCAATTGCAGCCCCAAATTACTCATCAAGGTGCCGACCACACCACCCTGCAACAAGCCTCGCTGCTGCAGCTCCACTGCGATGATATAGAGCAGCTCATCCCCATCGACTTCGCAACCTTCATGATCAACCATCATCACGCGATCACCGTCGCCATCAAAGGCAATACCAATATCCGCCTTACGCTGCAGAACCTCAGCTTTCAAAGCTTTCAAATCAGTAGAGCCGAACCCGGAATTGATATTCAGGCCATCTGGCTGGGCACCAATAACATGCACTTCTGCGCCCAGCTCGCGAAATACACTGGGGGCCACTTTGTAAGTGGCGCCGTGGGCGCAATCCAGCACCACTTTCATGCCCTTGAAGCTGGTGCTAGTAGGCACACTACTCTTGCAGAATTCGATATAACGCCCAGAAGCATCTTCTACGCGCGCCACCTTACCCAAATCCGCTGACTCGACCACCTGCATAGGAGCGTCGACTAGCGCCTCTATCTCGAGCTCCAGACTATCGGGTAGCTTGCTGCCATCTCCAGAGAAGAACTTGATACCGTTATCATAATATGGGTTGTGCGATGCACTGATAACAATGCCTGCATCCGCCATAAAGGTCCGCGTCAAATAAGCAATGGCTGGCGTCGGCATCGGCCCGAGAAGCTGAACCTGCGCGCCCGCAGCAGACAACCCAGCTTCTAGCGCAGACTCGAACATATAGCCCGATATGCGGGTGTCTTTGCCGATTAACACGCGGCAAGCACCTTGTCGCTTGAAGGCCATCCCGACCGCCCAGCCTAGCTTCAACATAAATTCGGGGGTAATAGGTGAGGAACCCACCCGACCACGAATGCCGTCAGTCCCAAAATAACGCTTTTCCATTTTCGGTATATTCCTGATTATTTTTCCGCGCTGCAGGAAGTCGCGCTCATAACAGCATCGACCATCCGTACAACATCCACGGTTTGCGCAACATCGTGCGCACGGATAATTCGCGCACCGTCGCGCACAGCAAGGGCAGCCAAAGCAAGACTGCCGTATAGCCTTTGATCGATAGGTTTATCCAGCACTTGGCCGATCATACTTTTGCGCGAAACGCCGACCAACAGCGGCAACCCAACGGGCCGCAGGCTTTTCAATTGCGCAAAGAGCTGTAAATTGTGCTCCAGTGTTTTACCAAAGCCAAATCCCGGGTCCAGTATTAATTGAGTACTCGGAATTCCTGCAAGCCCACAGGCCGCGACTCTAGCGACCAGATACGCGCTTACCTCATCCACCACGCTGGCGTAACGAGGCTGGTCCTGCATATTGCCAGGCTCGCCTTGGCGATGCATTAAACACACCGGCAAGCCAGTAGCAGCCGCTGCCTGCAGTGCTCCATCACGCTCCAGTGAACGCACGTCGTTGATAAAACCGGCGCCAACTGCTGCACTCTGAGTCATTACCTCGGGGGTGCTGGTGTCCACCGAGATCACCACGTCAAACCGCGAGGCTATCGCCTCGACCATCGGCACAACGCGATGCAACTCTTCCTCGGTCGAAACGGGCGCCGCACCCGGCCGAGTGGACTCACCACCCACGTCAATCAAGGTCGCGCCGGCATTGAGCATACTTTCCACATGCGCAAGCGCAGCATCCAGTCGGTCGAAGCGACCACCATCAGAGAAGGAATCAGGCGTTACGTTGAGGATACCCATGATATGTACACGGGATAGATCAAGCTCCCGACTGCCACAAGGCAGCCGGGAGCTTTGGAGGGAGGAACTCATTGCTAAATCAATGCTCCCCGGCAGGCCCACCAATCGCACCCGTGTCTTTCGGTGGCTGATCAGGCTTGCTGTCACCGGCATCGTCAGGTGTGATTATAGAACCTGGGCCCGACTTGTCGTCACCCTGCCAGTTCTTTGGTTCACGCGGCGGCCGGCCGGACATAATGTCATCGATCTGCTTCACATCGATAGTTTCGTACTTCATCAACGCTTCAGCCATCAAATCCAGTTTGTCGCGATTCTCCTCAAGCATCCGGCGAGCAGTGGCATAGCAGTCATCAATGATGCTGCGAACCTCTTCGTCGATCATCTTGGCGGTTTCCCCGGAAACGGCAGCGCTAGCGCCACCTCGACCGTAGCTCTGTTCCTCGTCTTCGGCGTAAAGCAGCGGACCGAGCTTCTCCGACAAGCCCCACTTGGTCACCATATTCTTGGCTAACTGAGTCGCACGCATGATGTCGTTGGACGCACCGGTAGTGACGCCGTCAAAACCCAACGTCATCTCTTCAGCAATGCGACCACCAAACAAGGAACATATCTGGCTGATCAGAGCGCGCTTGGACAAGCTGTAGCGATCTTCCTCAGGCAAGAACATGGTCACCCCCAGCGCACGACCGCGTGGAATAATGGTGACCTTATAAACCGGGTCGTGCTCAGGAACCAAGCGTCCGACAATAGCGTGACCTGACTCGTGATAAG
The DNA here is from genome assembly GCA_011053055.1 of Halopseudomonas sabulinigri. GTDB lineage: Bacteria > Pseudomonadota > Gammaproteobacteria > Pseudomonadales > Pseudomonadaceae > Halopseudomonas > Halopseudomonas sabulinigri_A. The sequence continues at coordinate 73,645 of DRHT01000022.1, forward strand.
CGGTATTCAGCTTCTCTTTATCAGACATAACCATTGATTTGCGCTCAGCGCCCATCATGATCTTGTCCTTGGCCATCTCAAATTCATGCATGTCTACCACACGCTTATCGGAGCGCGCAGCGAACAGAGAAGCTTCGTTAACCAGGTTAGCCAGATCTGCGCCGGAGAAACCAGGAGTACCCCGAGCAATCATCGCCGGCACCACATCATCACCCATTGGCACTTTGCGCATGTGTACCTTAAGGATCTGCTCACGCCCGCGAATATCCGGCAGCCCTACCACAACCTGGCGGTCGAAGCGGCCTGGGCGCAACAGTGCCGCATCCAGCACGTCAGGGCGGTTGGTAGCCGCAACGACAATAATGCCGTCGTTTGGCTCGAAGCCATCCATTTCGACCAACAACTGGTTAAGCGTTTGCTCGCGCTCATCGTGACCGCCGCCCATTCCGGAGCCACGGTGGCGACCAACAGCATCAATTTCGTCAATAAAGATAATGCAGGGCGCATGCTTCTTCGCCTGCTCAAACATATCGCGCACACGGGACGCGCCGACACCGACAAACATTTCGACGAAATCAGAACCCGAGATGGTAAAGAACGGCACTTTGGCTTCGCCGGCAACGGCCTTGGCCAACAACGTTTTACCGGTACCAGGCTGGCCGACCATGAGTACGCCGCGTGGAATGTGACCACCCAGGCGCTGAAACTTGCCAGGGTCGCGCAGAAACTCAACCAACTCAGCCACGTCTTCTTTAGCCTCGTCGCAACCAGCAACGTCAGCAAAGGTTGTCTTGACCTGATCTTCAGTCAACATGCGCGCTTTGCTCTTACCAAAGCTCATGGGGCCACCCTTGCCGCCCGCACCGCCCTGCATCTGGCGCATAAAGAACATAAAAATGGCAATAATGATCAGAATCGGAAAGCTGGCAATCAACAGTTGAGTCCAGATGCTTTGCTGCTCTGGCTGCTTACCTTCAACAATGACGTCGTTATTCAGCAGATCGCCAATCAGGCCATTATCTTGAATGGCGGGCCGGACTGTTTTAAATGTTTCACCACCGCGCTCTTTGCCGGTAATGATGTAACCGTCCACAGTCACGCGCTCTACCTGACGATCCTTCACCAGCTCCAGGAACTGGGTATAGTTAAGCGCATCGGGCTCACTAGTTTTGCTGAAGTTGTTCATCACCGTGACCAGCACCGCCGCGATGATCAACCACAGGATCAGGTTCTTCGCCATATCGTTCAAATCGTTACCCTCTTGCTCCATCGTCCGTAAGACGGGAGCCTCGCTGAGTCTTGTTCCAATTGACTACCTTACACCAGTTTGGGTGATGCCGGCAGTTAGCGCTGTGTAACGCCCTGTGTCGTTTAGCCTTTAATAGACCGCCGCTTACAGAGGTAATTCCCCAAGGTACGAAGTCGCACAAACCTGTCACGACCGTCCTTTGAATCCACGGCCAAGCAAGTAGGTTTCGCGTGAACGACCACGTGATGCGTCGGGCTTGCGGGTGACCTGCTTGTCGAACTGATCGCGCATCAAACGGAAATAGTCGTCAAAGCCTTCACCATGAAACACCTTGATCAAAAAATCACCACCAGGGCGCAATACGCGACCCGCCATATCCAGTGCCAACTCACACAAATACATAGCGCGCGGCTGATCCACTTCGGGTGTACCACTCATATTGGGGGCCATATCGGAAATAACAAGGTCTACCTGCGTATCACCGATGGCCGCGAGAATCTCTTCGAAAACCTTATCTTCGGTAAAATCACCCTCAATAAAGGTGACATCAGGAATGCTGTCCATCGGCAAAATATCGGAAGCAATAATTCGTCCTTTCTCGCCGATCAGGCGACTAGCCACCTGAGACCAACCACCGGGGGCCGACCCCAGGTCCAACACCGTCATGCCTGGCTTAAGAAGGCGATCGCGCTCCTGAATTGCCAGCAACTTGTAGCTGGCACGCGAACGATAACCGTCCTTTTGTGCCTGCTTAACGAAGGTGTCATCAAAATGCTCTTTCAGCCAGCGCTTGCTGGTCTTTGATTGTGCCACGGAATACCTCGTGCAGCGGGACGCGCCGCCGGTTAGACTAGTGTCTTCACACTCATTAAATCATCAAACGGACCATTATGGCGCTCAGTTCCGCACAGAAAAAAGATCTTAAACGCATCGGCCACCATCTTAAACCGATCGTCATCATCAGTGAGCAGGGGATCAGCGAAGGTGTGCTGGCCGAACTGGATCGAGCACTGAACGATCACGAGCTGATCAAGATCCGCGTGACGGTCAGTGACCGCGACGCTAAGCAAGCGTTGATCAACGACGCCTGCAAGCAGAGTGGCTCCGAATTGGTGCAGGTAATCGGCAAGATGGCAATTTTGCTGCGCCGCGCCAAGACCCCCAACGATAACCTGTCAAACCTGAAGCGCTTCAAGGACTTCTAAGGCGCGACAGTAAAAAGGGGCGCTCAGCGCCCCTCGTCAGGCCTCGGCTGCAGTATCAACACTAGGCCGGCAAAAGCGACCACCAAATAGCAGAATAACGACAAGAACAGCTCTTGCGAGGACGCGCGCACGGCGAAAAAACATGCCACTGCCACTAATACCACCAGCAGCAACTGCCCCCGCAAATCCCGCCAAAAACGACCACCTTGATGGCTCACCAATACCAATAACTGCAATACCGCACACACTGCCGCAAAACCGAGCATGATCGGACGCAGCAGACTGCTGACATCATCAATCAGCAACGGCGCCAAACCAATATGCTCAAGCGCGGGCAGCAACACAAAGTGAGCAGCCCAGACGCCACCCACCCATAGCGTCAATGCCAGCTGCCAGACTACTCGTCCGCGGCGACTAGCAGGTGCCGGCGTCACTTGTGGCTCACCTCGACCAACTCATACTCCACCACACCGCCGGGCGTTCTCACGGCAACCACTTCGCCTTCTTCCTTGCCGATCAGGGCGCGGGCAATGGGCGAGCTAACAGAAATCTTGCGCAGCTTGATATCAGCCTCGTCGTCACCAACGATCTGGTAAACCACTTGCTCTTCGGTATCGACGTTAGCGATGGTCACAGTGGTGCCAAAGATCACCTTGCCCGTAGGCACGATAGTAGAGACATCAATCACCTGCGCATTCGACAAGCGACCTTCAATATCTCGAATACGCGCTTCAACCATGCCTTGCTGCTCGCGCGCAGCATGGTACTCGGCATTTTCCTTCAGATCGCCTAGCTCGCGCGCTTCTGCGATTGCTTGGGTAATCTGCGGACGCATCTCAGTCTTGAGGTGTTTCAGCTCGACTTCCAGGGCTTCGGCGCCCTGCTTTGTCATCGGGTATTTCATCGATCAAATTCCTTTGTGCAGATCCTGGAGACGACGCACAGCGCGCTCCGGGCCAAATTGTAGTGCGGTACATACCGCCGCCCCACCAGCCAGTGTGGTGGTTGAGTAAACCTTGTGTTGTAGCGCGTTGCGACGAATCGAGTAAGAGTCAGCGATGGATTGACGACCTTCAGTGGTGTTAATCACCAAGGCAATCTCGTCATTCTTAATCATGTCGACAATATGCGGGCGCCCTTCCGTCACTTTGTTTACGCGACGCACTGGCAAGCCGGCAGCTTCAATCACTTTGGCAGTGCCGCTGGTAGCGACCACTTCGAAGCCTAACTCGACCAGGTCGCGCGCCACGTCAACTACAAACGGCTTATCGTCTTCGCGCACACTGATGAACACCCTACCGCTGGTTGGCAATACCTCGCCCGAGCCAAGCTGCGCCTTTGCAAAGGCTTCACCGAAGCTATCGCCAACACCCATTACCTCACCCGTCGATTTCATTTCTGGCCCAAGGATAGGGTCAACGCCTGGGAACTTGGCAAAGGGGAAGACAGCTTCCTTGACGCTGAAATAATTCGGCACTACCTCTTCGGTAAAGCCTATCTCTTCCAGCGTTTTACCCGCCATAACTCGCGCTGCAATTTTGGCCAATGACTGACCAATACACTTGGAAACGAAAGGCACAGTACGCGAACCACGCGGGTTAACTTCAATAACGTAGATACGGTCGCCCTGCAGCGCCAACTGCACGTTCATCAGGCCGATAACGCCCAACTCCAATGCCATGCGCTTGACCTGATCGCGCATTTCATCCTGCACATGGGCCGGCAACGAGTATGGCGGTAGCGAACAAGCGGAATCACCAGAGTGAACGCCTGCTTGCTCGATATGCTGCATGATCGCGCCTATGACTACCTGCTTGCCGTCGGACACTGCATCAATATCAACCTCAATGGCGCAGTTCAAGAAGTGATCCAGCAGCACCGGGCTGTCATTGGAGACTTTCACCGCATCGCGTAGATAGCGCTTGAGTTCGTCTTCTTGATAGACGATCTCCATTGCGCGCCCGCCCAGCACGTAAGATGGACGCACCACCAGTGGGTAACCAATCTTGTTGGCGGCACGAATGGCCTCTTCTTCGCTGCGTACAGTAGCGTTCGGTGGCTGCAGCAGATTCAGACGCTCAACCATCTGCTGGAAGCGCTCACGATCCTCCGCCCGGTCGATAGACTCTGGGCTGGTACCGATGATAGGCACGCCGGCCTCTTCAAGTGCCCGCGCCAACTTCAATGGAGTCTGCCCGCCGTACTGCACAATCACGCCTTTGGGTTGCTCAACCCGAACGATTTCTAGCACGTCTTCCAGGGTGACTGGCTCGAAGTAAAGACGGTCAGAAATATCGTAGTCAGTCGATACGGTTTCCGGGTTGCAGTTAACCATGATGGTTTCGTAACCATCTTCGCGCAACGCCAGAGCAGCGTGTACACAGCAATAGTCGAACTCAATGCCTTGACCAATACGGTTTGGACCGCCGCCCAGGATCATGATCTTGTCACGCCCGGATGGGTTGGCCTCACACTCTTCCTCGTAGGTTGAGTACATGTAGGCCGTATCGGTAGCAAACTCAGCCGCGCAGGTGTCCACCCGCTTATAGACCGGGAAAATGTTCAACTTGTGACGTTGACGGCGCAGGCTTTTCTCACTGACCGCCAGCAACTGAGCCAAGCGAGTGTCGGAGAAGCCCTTACGCTTCAGGCGCCACATCAAGCTATAGTCGACATCAGCCAAACCCAGCGTCTTGAGCTTCTCTTCTTCTTTAACCAAGTCTTCAATCTGCACCAGGAACCAAGGGTCGATCTTGGTCAGATCAAAAATTTGCTGCATGCTCATACCGGCGCGGAACGCATCCGCCAGATACCAGATACGATCCGCACCCGGAACGGTCAGCTCCCGGGTTAATTCGGTCTGCGCATCAGCCGCAGTCAAATCAACCTTGGGATCAAAGCCACAAGCGCCCACTTCCAACCCACGCAGCGCTTTCTGCATCGACTCTTGGAAGGTGCGACCAATGGCCATAACCTCACCTACCGACTTCATCTGCGTAGTCAGACGCGCATCAGCGTTGGGGAATTTTTCAAAAGCGAAGCGTGGGATCTTGGTCACCACGTAATCGATTGACGGCTCAAAAGAGGCTGGCGTGCGACCACCAGTGATATCGTTCTGCAGCTCATCCAAGGTGTAACCCACCGCCAGCTTGGCTGCGATTTTCGCAATCGGGAAGCCCGTAGCCTTGGAAGCCAGCGCCGAGGAACGCGATACCCGCGGGTTCATCTCGATAACCACCATACGACCAGTATCCGGGCAAATGCCGAACTGGACGTTAGAGCCACCCGTTTCAACACCAATCTCACGCAGCACCGCCAATGAGGCGTTACGCATGATCTGGTATTCCTTATCGGTCAGCGTCTGCGCCGGTGCCACAGTGATGGAGTCGCCCGTGTGCACACCCATTGGGTCGAAGTTTTCAATCGCGCAGACAATGATGCAGTTGTCATTTTTGTCGCGAACCACTTCCATCTCATATTCTTTCCAGCCAATCAGTGACTCATCGATCAGCAGCTCGCTGGTGGGCGACAGGTCCAGGCCCCGGTTACAGATCTCTTCGAACTCTTCGCGATTGTATGCAATGCCACCACCGGTGCCGCCCATAGTAAATGACGGGCGGATGATGCAAGGAAAGCCAACCTGATCCAGTACGCCGTATGCCTCGGTGAGGTTGTGAGCGATTCCCGAACGCGGGCAAGCCAGACCAATGGACTTCATGGCTTTATCGAAACGCGAACGATCTTCAGCTTTATCAATGGTGTCAGCGTTGGCACCAATCATCTCGACGTTGTATTTCTCCAGCACGCCGTGCTTTTCAAGATCTAGCGCACAGTTCAATGCGGTTTGACCGCCCATGGTGGGCAACACAGCATCAGGACGCTCTTTTTCGATAATTTTGGCAACTGTTTGCCACTTGATCGGCTCGATGTAAGTAGCATCAGCCATCGAAGGATCGGTCATGATGGTGGCTGGATTGGAGTTCACCAGGATGACCCGGAACCCCTCTTCCTGCAGCGCTTTACAGGCTTGCGCACCGGAGTAATCGAACTCACAGGCCTGGCCAATAACGATGGGGCCAGCGCCGAGGATCAGAATGCTTTTGATATCAGTACGTTTTGGCATAGTCTTTTCAACAAATCCTTGGGTGTTCCGGGGCTCAGGCGCGCTTGCTCATGGCATCGATAAAACGGTCGAACAAAGGGGCCACATCGTTCGGGCCAGGGCTCGCTTCAGGGTGACCCTGAAAGCTGAAAGCTGCCTTATCGGTTCGCTCGATGCCTTGCAGAGTGCCGTCGAACAGCGATTTGTGGGTCAGCCGCAGATTGGCCGGCAACGTCTTCTCGTCAACCGCGAAACCGTGGTTCTGACTAGTGATCATCACTACGCCGCTATCGAGATCTTGAACCGGGTGATTGGCACCGTGGTGGCCGTGGCCCATTTTCACTGTTTGGGCGCCGGAAGCGAGTGCCAGCAGCTGATGACCCAAGCAAATACCGAACACCGGAATATCGGTTTCCAGAATATCTTGAATAGCTTTAATAGCGTAATCACAAGGTTCAGGATCGCCCGGACCGTTGGACAGAAACACGCCATCGGGCTTCATCGCCAGCACGTCGGCAGCGGATGTTTGTGCTGGCACCACGGTCAAACGGCAGCCACGCGCAACCAGCATGCGTAGAATATTGAACTTCACGCCGTAATCGAAAGCCACCACGTGATAAGGCAAGTCTGCATCTGCACGCTCAGCATGGCTATCGGTCGCCAAATCCCAAACGCTGGAGCGCCACTGATAAGACTCCTTTACCGACACCTCTTTGGCCAGGTCCATCCCCTTCAAACCAGGAAAGCCGCGCGCCAACTCGAGAGCCTGCTCGTCGGATATATCATCACCGGCCAGAAGACAGCCGCTCTGCGAGCCTTTCTCACGCAAAATACGGGTCAGACGACGGGTATCGATGCCGGCAATGGCAACAATACCGTTGTCTTTAAGGTACTCATCCAGCGACTGCTTGCTACGCCAGTTGCTCGCTAGCAGAGGCAGGTCACGAATAACCAAACCCGCCGCCTGCACCTTGTTTGACTCGACATCTTCCGGCGTTACACCGGTATTGCCGATATGCGGATAAGTCAGAGTAACGATTTGACGTGAGTAAGAGGGATCAGTAAGGATCTCCTGGTAACCGGTCATGGCCGTATTGAAAACGACCTCGCCGACGCTGGAGCCGTCGGCGCCGATGGACTCACCACGAAAAACACTACCGTCGGCAAGTGCGAGAATGGCTGGCTTGGACAAGAAAACCTCCGAAAGGACTGACACGTTTCACCAAACGCGGGCTGCACAAAAGCGGGAATGTAGTGTGTAAAACACAACATCCCGCTCACAAAGGCTTTGTCAGATACGCGCTGAATAGACAGATTAGCGCAATAGTTTAACGGCTTGACCCCAAAATATCCATACCCGAGACCAGCATACCCATACAGGATGATGCAGCGTAATGCCTCAGAACGTGGCTTCATTCTCATCTGCTTCTGTGTTAAAACACGGCTTGGAACATTTGTAGCCGGGCGACAGCCCGACGTAGGCGGCGTAGACCGTCTCTCAGGCAGCATCGCCGAACGCCTGAGCTACACAACAAAAACAAAAATGGACTCGGGGATTTTCCACCATGGTATTGCACTTGAAACGTATCCTTGTGCTGGCATTGCTGTTCATGGCGCCACTCGCCCATGCTGATATCCAGCGACTGCAGCAACTACATGAGTTTCGCAGCCAGGGATTCCTCGCAGGCACGTACATTCTGATCGACAACAATCTCTTTGAACGCGTACGGGAGCCCGGCAACCGCGAGATATATCGTGAAGCCCTAGGTGACATGGACAGCCTGCTCAGGCAAATGGGCGATCCCGGCGAACTCCGCCCACTGTATAACGACTTTGCCAGCCTGACCCGCGAGCTAGAGCAACTCCCCGAAGGCGAGCAAGCTTATTACGGCCTAGCGACGGTCAATCGCATCATGATGGCCCACGGCAAGCTAGAAAACGCCGCGGCCGAGCTCTATAACGCAGAAACCACCGATGCTCCCGCACCATTGCTGGCCTTGCACAAACAGAGTACTGAAATTAGTCGTATCTTATTGCTGTATGAAAACAACATGTTCAGCTCAGTAGGCATCTACTTCATCCAAGCCCAAGAAGGTGTTTTCGACACCCTGGACGCGCGCATATCAGAAGGCTCGGCAGAACTTAAAAGCTTACTGCCTGACCATCAAGACACATTTAACCAACTGGATAAGCAATACAGCTTTATCCAGCCACGCCTGATCAATCACCACACTGACTGGGTACCGACTATCGCTGCCTTCTACTTACACAAAAACATCGAAACCCTGGATACCTTATCCAGCGAGCAAGCTAGCCTAGCCAAAAATTAGGCCGGTCAGCAGCAAGACATAAAAAAAGCGCGTACTGCCTAAGCAGATACGCGCTTTTTTATGGGCTAGCCTTTAACTAGCCCTTCAAATCGAGCACATCCTGCATATCAAACAAGCCCGAATCACGCCCCTCAAGCCAGAGCGCGGAGCGCACTGCACCTTTAGCGAAGGTCATACGACTAGAAGCCTTGTGGGTAATTTCTACCCGCTCACCCTCAGTGGCAAAAAGCACAGTGTGATCACCGACCACGTCACCTGCACGCACAGTCGCAAAACCTATTGTTTTGGCATCGCGCGCGCCTGTTTGGCCTTCGCGACCATACACGGCCACCTCAGCCAAATCGCGATCCAGCGCCTTTGCGACGACTTCACCCATACGCAGGGCTGTTCCGGATGGCGCATCAACCTTATGCCGGTGATGAGCTTCAATGATCTCGATATCAGCATCATCCCCCATGACCCGTGCCGCCATATCCAGCAACTTAAGGCATAGATTCACACCTACACTGAAGTTCGGTGCAAAAACGATAGGGATACGCTTACCGGCCTCAGCCAGCTGCATCTTCTCATCCTCACTGAAGCCCGTCGTTCCAATGACCATTGCTTTGCCAGCAGCGAGACAGTGCTGCACGTTGTTGAGCGTAGTGGTGGGATGGGTGAAATCGATCAGCACATCAAAGTCGTTCAACACATGCTGAAGGCTACCGCTAATCGCCACATGCAATCGACCGACGCCGGCCAGTTCACCGGCATCCGCTCCGATTAAAGAGCTTTCCGGACGCTCGATGGCAGCAGTAAGCGCGGCGCCCTCCGCCTGACCAACAGCTTCGATCAGGGTTTTACCCATGCGCCCTGCTGCGCCAATTACCGCTATGCGTACCATCTTGCGCTCCCGCCTCAGAATTTCATGTCTTCAAAGAAGTTTTTCACGCCGTCGAACCAGCTCTTGGCACGCGGTGATTGGCTCGACCCTTCTTCTTCCAGGGTTTCGCGCAGCTCTTCCAACAGCTCACGCTGACGCTTGGTCAAGTTGACCGGCGTTTCCACCGCGACACGACACAAAAGATCACCCGCTGAGCCGCCACGTACTGGCGTCACGCCTTTGCCACGCAAGCGGAACAACTTACCGGTTTGCGCTCCATCAGGTATCTTCAGCTTGACGCGCCCATCCAACGTGGGCACTTCCAACTCGCCACCTAAGGCCGCATCAACAAAACTGATCGGCACTTCGCAGTAAAGGTTTTTACCATCTCGCTGGAATATCTTGTGCTCGCGCACTGATACAACCACATAGAGATCACCCGCCGGACCACCGTTAACCCCGGCCTCACCCTCACCTGCCAGGCGAATACGATCGCCGGTATCGACACCCGCGGGGACTTTGACCGACAGGTTTTTCTGTTTCTCGACCCGACCATCACCATGACAGTCTTTACACGGATCGGTGATCATCTTGCCGGTACCGTGACAGCGCGGACACGTCTGCTGGACAGAGAAGAAACCCTGCTGCATACGCACCTGGCCATGACCGGCACAGGTCGTACAAGTACTCGGGGTAGTACCCTTCTTCGCACCTGAACCATCGCAGGTTTCACAACCCACCAACGTCGGTACGCGGATAGTCACAGAGGTACCGCGAACGGCCTCTTCCAAATCCAATTCAAGGGTATAGCGCAAATCACTACCGCGCTGAGCGCTGGAGCGGCCACGACCACCGCCGCCACCTCCCCCAAAAATGTCGCCAAATACATCGCCGAAAATGTCGGAGAAGTTGCCGCCACCATAGCCGGCGCCACCACCGCCCATGCTCGGATCAACGCCAGCATGACCGTATTGATCATAGGCCGCACGCTTGCTGGCGTCGGTCAGAATCTCATAGGCTTCAGTTGCTTCCCTGAACTTTTCATCAGCCTTTTCATCATCCGGGTTACGGTCCGGATGAAACTTCATCGCCAAGCGGCGATAAGCCTTTTTCAGCTCGGCTTCGCTGGCGCCCCTCTCGACACCCAGCACTTCATAATAATCACGCTTGGACATTTACTCAGTTCCCTTCACATTCGCTCAGCACAAACGGCAACGCGGGAGAAGCTCCCGCGTTGCCTGGCAGAGTCGGCGTGCAGCTCTGTCGCAGCATTGCTACAGAGCCACAAAACCGTGGTTCATCAAAGACTTACTTGTTGTCCTTGACCTCTTCGAACTCGGCATCGACAACGTCGTCGCCATCATTACCTGCGTCGGCGTCAGCAGCCTGCGCATCAGCCTGGCCTGCTTGGGCCTGGTCGGCGTACATCTTCTGTACCAATGGACCTGATGCTTCAGACAGCGCATTGATTTTGGCTTCAATAGCGTCTTTATCATCGCTCTTAATAGCTGCTTCCAGATCAGTCAGCGCTGCTTCAATTGCTGTCTTCTCTTCTTCAGTGGCCTTATCACCCGCCTCAACCAACGTCTTGCGTGTCGCGTGTACCAACTGATCAGCTTGGTTGCGGGTGGTTACCAGCTCCTCAAACTTGCGATCTTCGTCAGCATTGGCTTCAGCGTCACGGACCATTTGATCAATCTCTTCATCCGTCAAACCGGAAGAAGCCTTGATCACGATGGACTGTTCTTTGCCGGTCGCCTTGTCTTTCGCAGACACGTTAAGAATACCGTTAGCATCGATGTCGAAAGCGACTTCAATTTGCGGCACGCCGCGCTGTGCTGGCGGAATATCGGCCAGATCGAAACGACCCAACGACTTGTTCTGGCTAGCCTGCTTGCGCTCACCTTGCAGCACGTGAATGGTCACGGCTGTCTGGTTGTCGTCAGCCGTCGAGAACACCTGAGACTTCTTAGTCGGAATAGTGGTGTTTTTCTCGATCAGAGCGGTCATTACACCACCCATGGTTTCGATACCCAAAGAAAGCGGCGACACATCAAGCAGCAGCACGTCTTTTACATCACCAGCCAGTACCGCACCTTGAATGGAGGCGCCAATGGCAACCGCCTCATCAGGGTTAACGTCTTTACGTGGCTCTTTATTAAAGAACTCGGAGACGGTTTTTTGTACTAGCGGCATACGCGTCTGACCACCAACCAAAATCACGTCGTCGATTTCGGAGATATCCAAACCTGCGTCCTTCATAGCAACACGGCAAGGCTCGATGCTGCGCTTGATCAGTTCTTCAACCAACGATTCCAACTTGGCGCGGGTCACTTTCACGTTCAAGTGCTTAGGCCCCGTTGCATCTGCTGTGATGTACGGCAGGTTAACGTCGGTTTGCTGACTAGATGACAGCTCGATCTTGGCTTTTTCCGCAGCTTCCTTCAAACGCTGCAGGGCTAGCGGATCGTTGTGCAGGTCAACGCCATTTTCTTTCTTGAATTCATCCGCCAAATAGTCGATCAGGCGCATATCAAAGTCTTCGCCACCCAGGAAGGTGTCACCGTTGGTTGCCAGTACTTCAAACTGGTGTTCACCATCCACTTCAGCAATTTCAATTACCGAGATGTCGAAAGTACCGCCACCCAGGTCATAAACAACGATAGTGGAGTCGCCACGCGCTTTGTCCATACCGTATGCAAGAGCCGCTGCGGTAGGTTCGTTGATGATGCGCTTGACCTCAAGCCCAGCAATCCGGCCCGCGTCTTTAGTAGCCTGACGCTGACTGTCGTTAAAGTAGGCTGGAACGGTGATAACCGCTTCAGTAACCGGCTCGCCAAGGTAGTCTTCGGCGGTCTTCTTCATTTTTTTCAGGACTTCAGCAGACACCTGCGGTGGCGCCATCTTCTCGTCGTTGACCTGAACCCAAGCGTCGCCGTTGTCGGCTTTAACGATTTTGTAAGGCACCAACTTGATGTCTTTCTGCACAACTTCTTCGTCAAAGCGACGACCGATCAGACGCTTTACTGCGTACAGAGTGTTGTGCGGGTTGGTAACAGCCTGACGCTTGGCCGACTGACCTACCAAGGTTTCGCCATCATTAGTGTAAGCGACGATGGAAGGTGTAGTGCGGCCACCCTCAGCATTCTCGATAACTTTGGCGACGCCGTTTTCCATGATGGAGACACAGGAGTTGGTGGTCCCCAGGTCGATACCGATAATCTTGCCCATATTCTATTCTCCGAGTATTGCTGCCGCGTTTAGCCAGCGGCGAGGTTTATTCTGTGTATGAACCCTAGATGGGGTCATCAAAATTAATTTCAAGCCTGCTCATCAATCGACGGCGCGGGCTCTACAGGCGCCTTGCTGACGACTACCATGGCGGGACGCAACAAACGCCCACTCAGGGTGTAGCCCTTCTGGAACACCTTGATGACCGTATTGGGCTCAACGCTGTCGCGCTCTTCCATCGCCATGGCTTGATGGAATTCGGGGTTAAAGGGCTCGCCCTCAGGTACCACCGGCACAATCTGGAAACGACTCAGGGTGTCAGCAAACATCTTCAGCGTCAGCTCAATGCCTTCACGCATCGGTTTGATGGCTGGGTCGTCCGGATTAGACAGTTCCATACCACGCTCTAGGCTATCGAGAATCGGCAGCAGGTCATTGGCAAAACGCTCCAATGCAAACTTATGCGCCTTTTCCACTTCTTGCTCCGCTCGGCGACGTGCGTTCTGCACGTCAGCTGCTGCGCGCAAAGATTGATCCTGAGCAATTGCGAGCTGATCTTCCAGGCTAGCGATGCGGGCCGCAAGATCACCTTCAGGCGTATCCAGGGTCTCGTCTACCAGGCCATCCTGATCCTGCAGATCGGGTCTCTGTTCATCTGCCATCTGTTTCTCCTGTCATGCAAAAAAGGGGCGTACGGCGAGAGTCGATACGAACGCTGCACCGCCCAGCCCAGGTCTATTTAAGCCTTACTGGCAATCTATATGGGGTCGCAATTCGCGGCTTCAAGGGGAATTAGGCAAGTGACGTTGATTTTACACTCCCTCTTGTCGACGCGAAGCAAACTACTGTATAAATAACCAGAACACTTTCTCAGGGAGCGCGAGTCATGCTGGTACACCTTGCGGTCAATAATTACGCCATCGTCGACCACCTCGAACTAGAGCTGCGCGGCGGAATGAGTGTGATCTCGGGCGAAACCGGTGCAGGCAAATCGATCATGCTGGATGCCTTGGCATTGACCTTGGGCGGCCGTGCCGACAGCGGTGCCGTGCGCCCCGGCACAGACAAAGCCGACATTCTCGCCACCTTCGATGTAAGCGAGATTACCGAAGCACGTGAATGGTTAGACCAGCGCGACCTGCAACAAGAAGATCACCAGGTGATCTTGCGCCGCGTGATTACCGCAGAGGGACGATCTCGCGGCTATATCAATGGCGCACCCTGCCCGCAGCAGGACCTACGCGCGCTTGGCGAAATGTTGATCGATATACACAGCCAGCACGAACACCAATCCCTACTTAAGACCGACACCCATCGCCGCCTGCTGGACGAGTTCGCCGGCGCAGGCGACCTGGCGCGCCAGGTTCATCTCGCCGCACAGCGCTGCAAACAAACAGAGAAAACGCTCAAGCAGGTCAGCCAGCAAGGCGATGAGCAGGCTGCTCGCCAGCAGCTACTGGCTTACCAGCTCGACGAATTAGAGAACCTGGGTTTGCAAGACGGTGAGCAAGAATCGCTGGAGAACGAACAGCGCCAATTGGCCAATGCCGATCAGATCCAACACTCTTGCCAGCAGGTCATCAATGTCTGCAGCGAGAACGATGCCGGCAGCGTGCTGGAAGCCCTAACGGTCAGCTTACAGCGCTTGGACAGTGTGAAAGCGCACAACCCCCACTTGCGCGAAGCCAACGATTTGCTGGCCAGTGCGCAAATACAGATTGAGGAAGCCGTCGGCGAGCTGACGCGCTATTTGGACCACTTCGAAGCGGACCCAGAGCGCCAACAATATGTAGAAGAGCGCATGAGCGCGATCTTTGAACTGGCGCGCAAGCACCGCACTACCCCGCAAGAACTGCCTGCCTTGCAACAACGCCTGATCGACGAACTGGAAGCACAGCAACAACGTGGCGCGGATGCCGAGCAATTACAGGAAGAGCTGATCGCTTATCAAGAGCATTATAAAAAGCTGGCCGACAAGCTCTCTGCTAGCCGACACAAAGAAGCATTACGCCTGAGCAAAGCAGTCACCAAAGAAATACAGCAACTGGGCATGCCGGGCGGGCGCGTGGAGCTACAGCTCTCACCGCTCGACGCTGCGGGTTACTCAGTTACCGGGCAAGAAACGGTCGAGTTTCTGGTCAGCGCCAACCCAGGCCAGCCAGCCAAGCCGCTAGCCAAAGTGGCCTCCGGCGGCGAGCTATCACGTATTAGTTTGGGCATTCAGGTGATTACCGCGCAAACCTCTCGTGTGCCTACGCTGGTATTCGATGAGGTCGACGTGGGCATCGGCGGCCCCACCGCTGAGATCGTTGGCCAGCTGCTGCGCCAGCTGGGCGCTCGCGGCCAGGTACTCACTGTGACGCACCTACCGCAGGTTGCAGCGCAAGGCCATCAGCACTTGTTTGTAAGTAAACAGCAGACCAAGCACGAAACTCGCACCTGTATTGACCAACTTGATGAGCAGGCCCGAGTGCAGGAGGTTGCACGCATGCTCGGCGGTATCGACTTGACCGATGAGTCCCTCGCGCACGCACGCAAGCTGCTCTCAGCTGTGAGCTAAAAGCAGACACTGTAAGCAGCAAAGCCAGACCTAAACGGTCTGGCTTTGCTGTTAAAACGGACAGCTATAGCACTTGCTTACTACTTGCTGCCTGCTTTTTTCACATAAAGCACCAGGTTGTGGTCAACCATTTCAAAACCGTGCTTCTCAACAATTTCTCGCTGACGACGCTCAATCTCCGCATCGAAGAACTCGATTACCTCGCCAGTATCAACGCACACCATGTGATCATGATGTTCACCATCAGCCAGTTCAAATACAGCGTGGCCGCCATCAAAGTTGTGGCGCACCACCAGACCAGCCGATTCAAATTGCGTCAGAACACGGTACACAGTTGCCAAACCGACGTCTTCACCGGCCTCCATAAGCGCCTTGTATACATCTTCGGCACTCATGTGACGCTCTTGTGAACCATCGAGCATTTGCAGAATCTTAACCCGAGGCAAGGTTACCTTCAGGCCGGCTTTGCGGAGTTCTTGATTTTCTACCATGGTTACTTTCTCGTTCAGCGCTTCGCAGGGCGGGATCAGTCGGGTATGATTCAAGGCCATTTAGCCATCTAAAGATAGTGGATGTTACCACGTGACGCCAAAAAGAATTAATCAAATACTTCTCCTGCTGCTATGCACTGCTTCTATCACCCTCAGCGGATGCGGTTTTATCCCCGGGGTGTATAAAATCGACGTTCAGCAGGGAAATGTCGTAACACAAGACATGGTGGACCAGTTGCGTCCAGGCATGACTCAGCGCCAGGTACGCTTCATCATGGGTACGCCTTTGCTGCAGGACACGTTCCACCCTGATCGCTGGGATTATCTATACAGCATGAAATCAGGCCGCAGCGATCGTGAACAAGAACGCATCAGTCTGAATTTTGAAGATAATAAGCTGGTTGGCCTATCGGGTGACTTTGTGCCGGGCACGAGCACCGATGACGAAATCATGAGTGGCGAACAAAACAGCGATACTGAAAGCTACCCGGTTGATCTCGGCGCACCGCTGGGCACCGGCGAGTAACGACGCTTCATTCAGGGCGCCAATCGGCGCCCTTCAAGCTGCCCGCTCCCTGCTACGCGCCCTCTTCCTTGGCGGCCTTGGCCTTAGCGGCGCGCTGCTTACGCACCTCCTTAGGGTCGGCAATCAACGGACGGTATATTTCCACCCGCTCACCCGCCTGCAATATGCGCTCAGCCGGCTTGGGTACTGACTTGCCAAAAATCCCCATAGCGCAGCTGGAAACCTCCAGTTCAGGAAACTGATCTTCCATACGCGACAGCGTGACCGCCTCGCTTACGCTGGTACCCTCAGGCACACTCAAGCTGATGATTTTCTGCTTATGCGGCAACGCATAGGCAACTTCCACCACCATGATCTTCTCAACCACCATGCAGCTCCTTGGCGCGCTTACAGAAGGCGTCAACCAAGGTGTTGGCTGCTTGATTAAATAGCGGCCCTAAAGTGGCTTTCACCAGCGGCCCCGCATAGTCAAATTTCAGATCCAGCGTGATCTTGCAGGCCGATTCGCCCAGCGCCTTAAACTCCCATACACCTTCCAGATTACTAAACGGTCCATCTACTAGATGCAGACAAATCCGCTCATTACGGATCAGCGTATTACGCGTAGTGAACGCCTGTGAAAACCCTGCTTTGGAGACCGTGAGCTCGGCACACATCTCAATATCGCTTTCACTGATAACTTCAGCCTTGGAGCACCAAGGCAAAAATTCGGGATAGCGCTCCACCCGGTTAACCAAATCATATAGCTGACTTGCCGGATAGGGCAGCAAGGCCGAACGTTGGATATGCGTCATGCGGTTATCACTTAATCAGTTCCGTAACGAAGATAATCAGAATACCTGCAGGAGCAAGATAGCGTAACAGCCAATATACCATCGGGAACAGGCGAGGATGCTTCAGCGCCAACTCACCCCGAAACACCTCTCGGTCCAACACCCAACCGGCAAACAGCACAAAGAACATGCCACCGAGCGGCAAGAATATTCGGCTAGTCAGATAATCAATGCTCTCAAAGAACGTCTTGCCGCCCTCCTCTGTCCAGAGGAAGAAATGCCAACCATCGGCATTGTTGACGAAGAAACGGGCGTCCGCGAGCAGGTTGAATGAAAACACCGTACCTAGCCCCACAACCCAGCAAAAAAGCGCCATAAACGCGGTGATCACCGGGCGACTTTTGCCACTTCGCTCCACCCAATAGGCAACCGCAGGTTCCAACATGGAAATGGCAGAACTCCAGGCAGCCACAGCTACCAAAACAAAGAAAACCACGCCAAACACCGCACCCATACCCACGTTACCGAAGGCGATAGGCAGCGTAACAAACATTAGGCCTGGGCCCGCACTTGGCTCCAATCCGGCGGCGAACACCACCGGAAACAACGCCATGCCTGCTGTTAACGCCACCACAGTATCCAGCAAGCCAACGGTGAGAATAGTTGAGCCCAAAGACGCCTTTCGCGGCATGTAAGCGCCAAATACCATTATTGAACCCACCCCAACACTCAAGGTAAAGAAGGCGTGCCCCATTGCCGCCAGAATACCTTCTGGCACTTTGGCCAAGTCGAAATGGAAGAGAAAACGCACGCCTTGCATGAAGTGGCCAGTGGTCAAGCTGTAACCCAGTAGCACTAACAACAATACGAAGAGCAGCGGCATAAGAATGCGCAAGCTACGCTCCAGCCCTGCGACCACTCCGCGGCCGATAATAAAAGCAGTTAACAGCATAAAGAGCGTGTGCCAAAGAGTTAGGCGCAGCGGATCTCCAGTCAATGCGTCGAAGCGTGCAGCGGCGCCAGCCCCATCAATGCCATTGAAATCCCCACGCCCCATAGCCAAAATGTAATCCAGTGCCCAGCCGGCCACCACGCTATAAAACGAAAGGATCAACAGGGCGGCAAGCATGCCCATCATCGCAGCCCAGGACCATCGCTCCGACGCACCAGACTGACGTGCCAGGCTGCGCAAAGTATTCACTGGGCTTTGCCGGCCACGGCGCCCGAGCAGGGTTTCCGCTAACATCACAGGCAGCCCGATCAGCGCAATACAAACCAGGTAAACCAGCACAAAAGCGCCACCGCCATAGGCCCCGGCCATATAAGGAAACTTCCAGATATTACCCAGGCCCACAGCCGAACCGGTCGCAGCCAAAATGAACACCCAGCGACTCGCCCAGATCCCGTGAATCGATACTTTCTCGTCGGTCATATCCGTTCCCGGTTCACCCTGAAAAAAAGAACGGCATTGTCCAGATTTTGACCAGCCGCCACAAGTGAGTCTAATTCACTACGCCGCACCACGATTAGCCGATGGGCACTTTGTGTAGCCTGGATGGTCACTGAAACAGCAAACGACACATGTTTTACCCGCAAATACAGGTATAATGCCCCGCCTATGAGCAAGCAAAAAAACGCCAAGGCCAACAGCGGCACCATCGCGCTGAACAAAAAGGCCAAACACGACTACTTCGTTGAAGATCGCTTCGAGGCCGGCGTCGTGCTGACCGGTTGGGAAGTCAAAAGTCTGCGCGAAGGCAATGTGCAGCTGGTCGACAGCTATGTACTACTGAAAAACGACGAAGCCTTCCTGCTGGGTATACACGTCAGCCCACTGAAAACCGCCAGCACCCACGTGGTCGCCGATCCAACACGCACGCGCAAGCTGTTGCTGCATTCCCGGGAGCTGGACAAGCTGGTAACCGGCGTCCAGCAGAAGGGTTTTGCCTGCGTCCCGCTCGCGCTTTACTGGAAAGGCCACCTAGTCAAATGCGAGATCGCATTGGTGCGCGGCAAAAAAGACTTCGATAAACGCCAGACCTTAAAAGAGCGTGACTGGGACCGCGAAAAGCAGCGCGTGGTACGTGATAACCAGCGTTAAATTATTTTTAAAACTTTTTGAACCAATCGGTAAACGCCCCGTCCTATTAAGTAACAGGGCTGGTCCGCTCCACCAGTCCGGTTTATGGTTTAAAGCAAGCAACATCCTATACCCTGCTCGTCAGGGTATTTTTTTGCCCGCGATTACCTGCCCCCATACTCCAAGACCGCTTTACGCCCTATGACACCCGGAACCTTTAGCGTACAATCGCGTCTCAGTACTACACCTGAAAGATTTGGGGCCGATTTGGATTCGACGACGGTTACAAAACTGGAGGGGCATGCCGAGTTGGTAACAGAACTCGTAAATCCACTGTTGCAAAACTATATAATTGCCAATGACGACAATTATGGTGCTCAACTAGCTGCGTAAGCAGCCTAGATAGCACTTCTGGTAGCTTCGGCTCCAGCGATCATTAGAGGATGCCTGTAAACTCGAAGTGATTGTCAGATAGAACAGGATCGCCGCCTAGTACGTTGTGGACGACGTGGCTAAACATTACACAACTCGCTCCAAGCACCCTGCCACTCGGGCGGTGAGGAGTTAACTCAGTAGAGATGGCTAAGCATGTAGAACCGATAGCGGCGGACTGGCGGACGGGGGTTCAAATCCCCCCGGCTCCACCAATTAGCAAAGGAAGCCCTCTAGAACGGGGGTTTCAGCGGGAAACGGATTTGGTAGATCGCACAAAGTCCATCTGAGACTTTAAAAAGGCGCTCTACCATGTCCAACTTAAGTAATCAGCAGCACCTGATCACCTCGCCCAGCGGGGTGTATCAGTACTACCTCACCTTACCCAAATACCTCAGCAGCAACCCCCGACTCCCTGCCCAGATTCGCTGGTCACTTGGCCGTGATGCCGCCTTGGCGCGCACGCTTGCCCGACTACTGGATGCTGAGCTCTCGCTTATCCTGAAACCCGGCGCGACGCTCATCACGCCGGAGCTAGTGCGTGAGCGTCTGACGCAAGCCAACGCCTGGCTCAAGCGCACCCTGGACAATGCCAGAAACCCATGGGGCACACTGCCAACGCCTGCAGAGCTGGCTCAAACCGACTTGTCGATTGGCAAGCGACGCCTGGTCGAAGATAGCGCAAAGCGAGCCACGCTGTTCAGCCACACGCCCGGCGGCGAACTCATTCTGTCTATCAGACCCAGCCAAACTCTCCAGCTTGCCCTCGATTTACAGTTTGACCGCCTCGACTGGCCGCTCGGCATCACTGATCACGCGCAGGGCCAAGATGCCGCTGTCTATGCATTCGCAGCAGTCGCTCAGCTTGAGCAGCACACGCCAAATGCAGGCCTCAGGCACCCCGCTACCTTCCACGCCCTCGCCCTGTATGAGTACCTTTGCTACGCGCGACCCGACGGCGGTGCGGCGTTGTCGGAAATTCCGACTGATCTACCCGGCTCCCTTGCGGCTTTTCGCATCCACAGCACACTGACCTCACTGAGCTGGCCAACGCCGAAGAAATCAGCGTTCTTTACCCGCCAGCTTACCTCAGGCCTATATCGCCTTGAGATGACCTCCTGCGCCCTGAAAGACCAATACCCAATCCTGGCCACCCGCAGCTTTCAGCTGACCTTGCCTACCACGTCGGCAATCGTGGCGACCTTGTTGAAAGAGCGTCTCGTATCAGCTGTTGAAAGCACCTTGCACCTGAACCTCCGACGAGCGGCAACGGAAACCTCACTGGCGCAGGCGCACCAGCAGCTGGAAGGCCTCGTGAGCCAGCTCATCGGTAGCGCGTTAGAAAAAAACCCGCTGCCCAGCTTGCCACAAGCACGCCCCCTGACTGAGGAAAGCTCTACCCCCGTCGACCCAGCCAAGCAAGCACTGGCATCAGCGTTAAGTGCCCTGCTGCCTGAAGCCGAACGCGCTCAGCTCGACGCACTGATAAACGGCGCAAAGGGCATCACCATCGAGAGCAAAGCCGAACAGCTGAATGGTATTACCCTGGGCGAGCTTGCCAAGCGCTTCGAACAGGCTCAGGTCAACGAAGGCAACTGGACACATGTAAAAACGCTGCCGATGTGCCAGGCTCGATTAGCCACCCTGACCGAGCTGCTTGGCTCTCACAAACGACTGAAAGCGCTGCGCCGCGCAGATTTTCTAACGCTTAGAGATCAACTGCGCAACCTGCCCAAAAACGCCCGCCAGATCGCTCTCCAACGCAGGCTTTCACTACCTGCCCTGGTCACCGACAGAACCAGTCCAGCCGTTCATCCGAGAACCGCCAAGAGTTACTTCGAGCTCGCCAAGGCTATGATGCGCTATGCACTGGACGAGGAACTAGTCGAGTATGACGTCACCTCCAACCTTCTATTTAAAACCCGCAATGCCTCGCCTCCGACCAACCGCACATACAGCCATGAAATGCTGGTTAAGCTCATCAACAGCCCGGCGTACTCGTCTGCCCAACCTAGATGGCGCTTGGACGACTACAAATTCTGGCTCCCTCTGCTGGGGCTGTATACCGGAGCTCGCCTGGCGGAGCTTTGCCAACTTCGGCTAACCGATATCCGCTGCTGCAATGGCATCTGGATAATCAACATCGATGACGCTGACGGCAAGCGGGTCAAAAATGCCGGCTCGGTGCGCCAGGTGCCGATCCATCACCAACTGATCAAGCTAGGCTTTCTCGACTTCATCAATAGCCGCAAACGCGCGAAAGCAGGCGGGAAAGCCCTACTTTTCGACTCCCTGCGTCTTTATCGGGCCTTACCTGACAGCCATGTCGCGAGCCGATGGTTTGGCTTTAACAAAGAAAGAAGCGGCCTGGCCGACGACAACGCTACCTTTCACGGCCTGCGCCACACGTTCATCCATCAATTTCGCGTGCAGCGGCTCGATATCCTGATTGCTAAGGCGCTGGTTGGGCATGTCGACAACAGCACCACTGGAGGCTATGGCGATATTTACCCGCTCAGCGTGCTGAAAGAAGAGATCGACAAGCTCGACTTTGAACTAGACCTCACGCACATCTCTTATGAGCGCTATCAGGCGATGCAAGAACGGCAAGGCAGCAGACAAATAGGCCGCCCGCCCCGCTAGCCAAACACAAAGCCTCGATTAGCGTTTGGAGCGCTGACCGAGGCTTCAACAACTAAAATAATTCACTAATTTTTGTTTACACATATAAGCATATTTCTGGGCTGAAAATTTACTCTTTCGCGCTTCGCTGCGGTTAGATTGTTACCTTATTTACTGCATAATGTCGCTACAGCCCAATAAATTGACAAATTGTCAAGATTTCAGATATCTATAGAGCCGCAACAAAAAATGACCAGCGCCACGCTTTTCCCCTAAAAATATACTTTACAGCACAAACAATTAATCACTACTATCGCCTCATCAAAATAAGAGGCAGCAGATGACAGCGATAGTTTCAGAGACAAAATTGATCTCGATTACTGAGGGTTTTCATCTTCAGTACGACAGTAAGTACGATAAGTTTTACCCAACTGTATTGCAGCAAATGCTGCCCATCACACAGATGCTTCAACAGCTGGACAACTCGCCGAGCATTCAGGATTACTTTGATGAAGTCCGCCAACGTTTCATCGATGCAAACGGCTACTCAGCAAAAGGGAAAAATATGCTGATAGCGCGCATGGAAAAGCTGAAAGGGGTAGTCAGTGGGAATGATCCGAAGCGTGTGATGGCTGATCTGTCCCTACAGGATATTCCGCGAGTTAAGCGCCAGCTGCCCGTCGCCTTAAAAAAGCAAAAGCGCTCAAAAAGCCAAGGCGAAAACTTTCAAACGTATTACCAGCTTTTCAATCGGGTAATGGCTGAGGCGCGCAACGACGGCTTTATTTGCATGGAGCTGCACATAAAAAGCTCAAAGACTAAAAGTCAGGTTCAAACCAAGCCCTTCACTGTGGATGACCTGGCAGCATTATTTAATGGCTGGCCTTACTCGCAACCAACATCTGAGCAGGCGAAAAAAATATCGCGCGACGCTCATCCATACCGATTTTGGTTATTGCCACTTGGTATCTTCACCGGCGCACGCCTAAACGAACTTTGTCAGCTTCGTGTTCACGACATCCAACGTGATGATAATAACGTCAATGTCATCAGCATCAATGACAACGGCTTCAACAAACAACTGAAAAACGAACAGTCACGCCGCGACATACCCATCTGCTCTGCGCTACTGGACATGGGGTTTCTGGAATATGTACAAGAACGCAGTGAACAATCAGGTAAAAACGGGCAGCTATTCGAAGAGTTGAGCTATTCCAAGGAACATCTTTACTCAAGAATGCCCAGCCGATTTTTCTGCGGTTATTCAACGGGCACAGGTTATATTGGCGAGCACTGCGAACACGCTCAGGAAGGTGCCTTGAATTTCAAAAGCTGCCGAACCATCTTTGCTCAACGGCTTCAATTCTCAGGTATCGCCGAAATCACTATTGCTCACCTGCTCGGACACCGCAGCGGCACCTGCGAAGTAACTCAAAAGCACTACCTCGACAAACCTTACAGCGTTTTCTTAAAAGAAGCGCTTGAGAAGGGCCTAAAATTCGGCGTCGATTATTCGCATCTACATTGGCAGCACTACAAAGCCATCATCGAGTCACAGCAAGGTCGTAGCCGGCGCGGTCGTCGTCCCAAGACTCATGCATAGTCTGTCGCTCACCTTCGTCCGCAGGACGCCTACCGCGTTTGATGTCAAACCAAGCAGGCAGCTTGCTGCCCGGCCCGTACCCGCAGGGCGGGCCGATGCGCACGGGTACGGGCGCACAAACCATACTCGCGCTTCGAGTATGGGGGCGCAGTGGCAGCGTGGCATTGGTAAAGGCATCACGAACGAAGGTGAGGTGAAGCCCAGCCAATGCCAGGCTGACATGGATTTTTCGCTCTGGCCAAGAGCGAAAAATCCAAGCGCCCTTCGCGAAGCGGCTACGTTTGACATCAAAAAAACAACAATAAAAATAAGGATGACAACATGCTTGATAGTACGAAACAGCGTTACCTGAAATTAGCCAAACACTTTTACAGAACCCAGCTGAACAACGAAGGGCTCTCCACCGGAAGAATACGTTCAGCGCTCATTCAAGCCGCACCAAACTACCGTCCAGACTATTTTCGAGTGGTAAAAAACGCACTCGCCTTCGACGTTCGTGAACGTGGCTACCCGGCGGTAGCCGAAAAGATCTTGAAGATACAAAACCCGACCACGCGACCGAACAGTACCCACCCTGTAAAGGCAAAGCGGCCCGCTACTAAAGCGCTCAACCAGGAAGACTTTCGCAAGCTTAGCGAGCGCTTGGCTCGGACAGGCAAACATGATGCTTTTGCAGCTGTCATCCTAGCCTGGTATCTCGGAGCGAGACCTTCTGAAATGTACTCCATCCGCGTGGAAGGGACTCAGTTTCATATCACCGGCGCAAAGCAGGATGAAAAAGGCATACGAGGAGCCGACCGAACGCTGGTTTTTAGCGATGAGGACACCGCCGACCTGGTAGCTAACGCCGTGTTTGTATATCAAAACACCTATCGTAGCCTGGCAGCCGTACGGAATTCTCTGAGAGAGCAGTGCAGGCAATTGTGGCCGCAGCGTAAAGTACAGCTCACGTTAAAAAGCCTGCGTCATCAGCTAGGCTCCAACCTAAAGGCTTCCGGACTCGATCCAAAGGTCATGGCTTATATCATGGGGCATCAATCGACCCGATCGATTGAACGTTATGGAGACAAGCGGCTAGCGCACAACGGCAGCCTATCAATTCCCGCGCCTGCACCAGATGCCGACACTTCCAAGGTCAGAGTGCACTCCGCCAGCAAGCCTGCTTGGCATTCGGCAGTAACTGCGGCTCTAAACGAGCGCACGCGAGTGCCAAATCATCAAACAAAGCAACGCCAAGCCTAAAACTGAGGGCGCCCAGGGATCGGCACGGCTGGTATCGGCCCAGAGTGTGTAAAAACGCTATCTCAGACCCTTGCTATAATTTCTGAGAATCTCATTGCAAGGGAAATCAATGAAACGGTTTATCCAGGGTGAACACCGAGGTCAAAGCACCTTGCTTCCCGAAAGCCTCGACGACTCCGTCAGCGATATCAATCCAGTGC